>CAZUAI010000041.1:0-48656 GCA_964617875.1 uncultured Planctomycetales bacterium
CCCTGGCGCTATCGCCAGCCGCTTTGACGCCGGCCGCGTGCGAAGGTTGGGCTAGACCGTTCCAGACGTTCACCAGCGTCGATCTGGCGGACTACCTGGCGCTTCGGAGCAAGGTTTTCACCGCCAATGGCCAGACGCCGAACCCGGCGGACGAGGTGGCTCACTGGGCGACGAAGGCGCTCGGGCAGGCGTTCCGGTTGAACGCGGCGATGTTCGATCTGAGCGAATCCGACTGCGTGGTGTTCACGGAGTCTGCGGTTGCCCTCGCGTGCGCGACAGAGTGGGACTCATACTACCGGCTCCGTCAGCGTCTCCGGCACAAGGATGGCATGGCGAGCTTCCTGGAGCGCAACTTCTTCACATTGGCCGACTGGCTCCCCAACAATGCCTGGCTTCTGGAGGATATCACGGCCGAACTCGGCCCGACGAACGAGTTCGAGGATGTGGTGTACCGCAAGCGTTTCCCGGGCAAACTGCAGTTTGGCGAGGACGACACACCGGCGGGCCGGGCGAAGGCAGCCGCGAAGGCAATGAAGATAGCGTCGGTCCCAGAGAAGGAAACAACTGTAGTCCGGTACATCGCGCGCGGGGACGTGCCCGCAGTCCTCCCAAAGCTGCGCACGGGCGACCGCGCGCGAACTGCAGGGCGTCGTCGCGCCGGAGCCTGTTCCGACACCGGATGAGCAGGACGTCGCGAACACGAACATGCGCGCCCGCCGGGGCGCAGGGTAGTCTGCGAGCGGGTTCCTGGTGGGGTAGCAGGTTCAGTCGCCTTCGGGACAAGGATGGTCTAATGGATTCCGCGAACGTGACCTCCGCAAGCGGCCGATCGACGCGGGCTAGTTCCTGTCGATTGGCCCAGACGGCATTGGTGGCAGTCGGTGTAGTCTTTGCGTGGACGCAGTCCCGCGCTGGGCCCTACGTGCCCCCGTGTCACCGCCCGATCACCGGTTCGGCGACCATCTGGGGTGCGGGCTGCGAGTGTGGACGGATTGCCTGGGGCAAGCCACAGCGCCGCAAGGATGCCGGAAGTGGGACTCAGCGCGATGCTTCATAGGCCCAACGGGGTTTCGGCCTTCACGGCGGTCGTCCTCAGCCTCGTGCCCGTCAGCACTGGCTATGCGGCTGCCCTGGATCTGGCCACCCTAACACGCGCATCGGAGGCCGCGGAGCAGGCCATCCGAACAGCCGACGTACGATATCTGTACAACTGGGCGTCGTTCGAGTCGCCGCCCGCCACACCCGAGGAAATCGCCCGACAATCGCCGCACCTGGCTTTTCAACTCGAGGTGAATCGTGCGGCTGAGGTTCGCAACCACCTGTTGTGGGATGCCGGTCGTGGGCGATGGAAACTCGAAACGGCCGACCTCCGAGACCTTAGGAGATTTGCGGCCACCGAACGCGTGCGGGACCAAGTTTCCCTTACCGGGACGATCCTGGTGGGAGAAAAGGACTACGTCATTACCGCCAGTGACGTGCGCCGCACCGCAGGCGTCTGCCCGCTTCCTCCGCGAGCGGAGCGCAGCCCGCCGTTGAACCTCGGCGTCGTGCCGTCGCGAATACTCAGGGCGCAAGCGGCCGTCACCTTCCGGAACGTCCACCGGGACGGGCGCGCCGTCACGGTCGTCGCGATCAAGGGATCGAGCTTCGGCGCGACTTTCGAACTCGACCCGGGGTTCGAATCTCGCTACCGCAAGGCCGAGTTCCGCACCGCAGAAGGCAGGGTGTACAAGGAGAAGCAGGCCTCGGACTATCGGACGATCGACGGGCAGCCGTATCCGCATCACTACGAGGAGCGCATATGGGACGCCACTGGTGGGCTCCTTCGCCAAGACGAGATCACCGTCGAGGCGGCGCAATTCAATGCTCCGCTGGATCCCGCGTCCCTTCAGATCCAAATCCCTGCCGACACGAACGTCAAGCGTGCTTGTTGGCGACGAGCAGGGCGCAATGGTGTGCGACCAGCCCATGACGCTCGATCTCGATAACGGGCCGGATGCCCTCGATCGAATCACCCGCCAACGAGCCGCCGCTCAGGCGGATGGCGCAGGCGGTCCTGCGCCCACCGGCGAAGCGGGCCCCCTTGCGCCGACAACGCGGCGCTCGTGGCAGCGGATCATCGAACTCCCGCCGACCCGCCCGACGACGCAACCAACCTCGCGGGCGGTCTCGCAGCCGACAACGCGACCCGTTGAGCGCTTCCCGCGATAGTACCCGTCCCGCAGATGCGGCGCCCGTCGGCGCGCCGCCGACCTCCATGACCATCGCGAGGTGCGTGGGCCTGCGGTCGCGGACGGGCGACGGGAACATCTGCGAGAAGATGTGCGTCGCCTCCGTCGGCTCGCCCGTGAGCGTGGACTACCTGCACAGCGGCGAAGGCGACAAGACGGGGAAGACCGTTCGCTTCGTCCCTGCGATGCCGAAGCCGGAGGCCGCGAGGTTCGCGTGGCGTAGCACCCCTGCAACAAACGCGCCTCCAACGTCACGATCCGCATCAACACGACACAGGGCGTGAAGACAGGGGTGTTGAATCAGACGAAGCCACCGGCAACTCCGCCCTTCGCGTCCATCGGGACGTTCTCGCTTCCGACCGGCCGCGATGGCTGGGGCGAAATCGATGCCGCGGGCGCCGACAACTACGTGGTGGCCGACGCCGTCCAGTGGTTACTTGACCGACGGTTCCTCGACCGGCACCGGCGCGGGGGGTCTGCCGGGGTCGTCGCCCGCGCCGTCCGGGTCTTCCTGCCGGATCGGCTGGCGGATCAGCTTGAGGGCGGCCAGGGCGTTGTAGGCGGCCATCTGCTCGGCGTCCTTCTTCGACGGGCCCCACGCGCTCGGGAAGCGACGGCCGTGGATCAGCACGCAGACCTCGAAGCACTTGCTGTGGTCCGGCCCCTGCTCGTCGAGAAGCTCGTACACCGGCGTCCCGTTGAGCACCTTCTGCGCGTGCTGCTGGAGCTGCGACTTGTAGTTGCGCTGGTACTCCGACTCGGCCGCGTCCTTGATCTCGTCGCCCATCGTCTCGAGGATGAACCGCCGCGCCTCCTCGATCCCGCCGCCGTCGAGGAACATCGCCGCCACCAGCGACTCCAGCGCCGCCGCGGCCAGCGAGTTCGGCAACCGGCTCCGGCCCGTCATCCCCTTGCCCAGGAACAGCAGGTCCGGCAGGTTCAGCCGGCGCGAGACCTCCGCGCACGTCTTCCGCGAGACGACCGAGGACTTGATCTTCGTCAGCTCGCCCTCGAGCAGGTCCGGGAACCGCGTGTACAGCTCGTGACACACGACCATGCCGAGAATGGCATCGCCGAGGAACTCGAGCCGCTCGTTGCTGTGAAGGCGGTGATCCGCGATCGACGCGTGCGTCAAGGCCGCGG
The DNA here is from genome assembly GCA_964617875.1 of uncultured Planctomycetales bacterium. GTDB lineage: Bacteria > Planctomycetota > Phycisphaerae > UBA1845 > PWPN01 > CAZMVY01. Next base: position 3,375 of record CAZUAI010000041.1, read on the forward strand.
TCAGGAGGGACCGGTCGCGAAACCGGTACTTCAGCGCCTGCTCGGCGCGTTCGTATGCGTCTGCTTCCGTCACGTCATCAACCTGACTTTGCCGTCAGGCCGATGGCGAAAGCCGCTCCGACAACGGGGGAGCGGGGCGGATTTCGCCATAGGCCGAAACCATCACGCGGATGGCCATGTTCGTATCCATACTCAGTTTATTGTCGGCCAATCGCCAAGTCAAATACAGTTCCGCGCGCAGGAATCGAACGCCGACGCCCCGAATGCCGCCCGGGTGCATGGCCGTTTCTGCGCGCAGGAACGGCCATGCACTTATGCCGCTTCCGCATGTTGCCGAAGCCCTGAAACGCCGATAACATACGCAGTCCTGGAGCGCGGCATACATGATCACCCCGACTACGCGATGGCGGTCTCTGATTCTCCTCCCGGCAGCGATGGGGGCCGTTCCGCTGATGGCCCAGGGCTACGACCCGTCCAAGTACATGTCCGCCAACGAGTTGCGCCGTGGAATGAAGGGCTTCGGCCGTACCGTCCTGGCCGGCACCGAGATCATCACCTTCGAGGCCGAGGTCATCAGTGTCATGCGGAACGCCTTCTACCCCAAGCAGGACGTCATCCTCATTCGCTGCAAGGGGGCGGGCCTCGAACACAGCGGCATCATCGGCGGCATGAGCGGCTCGCCGGTCTACATCACCGACGAGAACGGGCAGAACCCCCGCATGATCGGGGCGGTCGCCTACGGGTGGACGTTCAACAAGGACCCCGTCTGCGGCGTGCAGCCGATCCACCAGATGTTGTCCATCCAGGGGGTCACCGAGACGCGGCCGGCCGCGAGCCGCCCCGCGACGCAGGCGTCCGCACGGCGGGGCCGGCGATCGGCGGCAACCGAGGACGGCAATCGCTACGCCGGGCTCTTCGGCTCGCGTTCGGAGGCGACCCCGGCGACCGACGCCGGCCCCGAGGCCGCCGCGCCCGGCTTGCAGCCGCTGGCGACACCCGTCATGGTCTCCGGGGCCTCGCCGCGGGCCATGGAGTTCCTGCGCCGGCAACTGGCCGACACCGGATTCGAGCCGGTCGCGTCCGGCGATTTCGGAGACGCCGCCGGGCCGGCGACGCGTCCCGTCCGGCTCGAACCCGGTTCCGCGCTCGCCGTCCCGCTGATGCGCGGCGATTCGCAGATGAACGCCATCGGGACCTGCACCGAGGTCCTCGGCGACCGCGCGCTCGGCTTCGGCCACGCGTTCTTCTCCGACGGCCCCGTCGAGATGCCGATGGCCACGGGCGCCATTCACACCGTCATCGCGTCCGTCGCCCGTTCGAACAAGCTCGGGGCCGCCGTCGAGGTCGTGGGCACGCTTCTCGGCGACGAGAACACGGGCATCTGGGGCCGCGTCGGGCCGAAGCCGCGCATGATCCCCTGCGACGTCGTCGTCCGCGAGCCCGACCGCGTGCGCGAGTTCCACTACGAGTGCGTTCAGCACGAGTTCTTCACGCCGATGCTGCTCGGGATGGCGGTCTTCGACAGCGTCGAGGCCCACACGGCCCTGCCGCGGGAGCACACGCTGCGGTACACCGTCGAGATGGCCTTCCAGGACATCGGCGTCTTCCGTTCGTCCAACATCACGAGTCAGAACGGCGAGGGCCCGATCGCGATGGACGTCTTCGGCCCGTCGGAGGCCATGACGAACAACGAGTTCGGGAAGGCGAAGACGGAGCGCGTCCGCGTGGACATCACGGTCGAACCCGTCGCCCGGCTGGCCCGGCTGGAGCGCGCCGAGCTGGCCCGCGACCGCGTCAAGCCCGGCGAGACGCTGGAGGTCCGCGTCTGGTGGCAGCTCTACCGCGCGCCGACGACCGTCAAGAGTTATTCGCTCAAGCTCCCGGACGACCTCCGCGAGGGCACGTACGAGCTGACGATCTGCTCGTCGCGCGAACACGCCCGCGCCCTGCGGGCCGAGAAGCCGTACCTCTTCCGCGTCGAGAGCATGAAGGACATGCTCGACGCGATGGGCTACCTGGCGCAGTTTCAGGATGACCACGTGTACATGCGGCTGAGCCTGCCGACCGGCGGCCTCAGCCTCGGGCGGGAGGCGATGCCGCAACTGCCGTCGTTCCGCCAGCGAATCCTCGACGACGCCAAACGGAGCGATGTAAGCCGCTACACGGACGCGCTGGTGGTCGAGCACCCGGCGCCGTTCGTCGTGTCCGGCTCGCGGAGCTTCACCGTCAAGGTCGATAAACGGGCCGATCAGTAACAAGCGCGGGAAACCGGGAACAGGGAACACGCATGACTCTTCGCACGCAAGGTTGGTTCTGGGGCCTGCTCGCGGCGCTGACCGCCGCCACGCCGGCGACCGCCGTCAAGACCGCCACCTGGAGGCACACGCAGCCCAAGGACTTCAGCGAAGGCACCTTCGATCAGACCGTCGTCACGTCGCGCGGCGAGCTGATGCTCGGCCGGGACGTCAAGGTGATCCACGCCGCCAAGGGCGAGGCGGACGTCGTCAACGCCCTCGCCCGCGGCCCGGACGGCGCCCTCTACGCCGCGACCGGGGGCGACGGAATCATCTACCGGATCGTCAACGACGAGACCAGGGTCTTTGCGAAGCTGCCCGACAAGAACGTCTTTTCGCTCGTCTTCGCGAAGGACGGCAGTCTCCTCGCCGGGACCGGCGGCCAGCGCGGCCGCATCTTCCGCGTCGACGCCGACGGGCAGGCCCGCCCGTTCTTCGAGCCCGAGGACGTGAAGTACATCTGGGCGATGGTCCGCGCGAGCGACGGCGTCCTCTATGCCGCCACAGGCACCGACGGCAAGATCTTCCGCATCGAGCCGACCGGAAAGGACAGCAAGGTCCTCTTCCAGGCCAGACAGAAGAGCGTCCTGTGCCTCATCACCGACGACGCCGGCCTGCTCTACGCCGGCACCGACACCGAAGGGCTCATCTACCGGATCGACCCGAAGGACGGCAAGGCCTACGTGCTCTACGACGCCGAGGAACCGGAGATCAGCTCCCTCACCATCGACAGCCAGCAGAACATCTACGCCGCGACGGCCGCCGCGGCCGCCGCCAAACCGGGCCTCGAACTCGGCGAGAAGCCCGGCGGCGCGCCCGAGAAGACCACGGCCCCCGCGGCCGGCACGAAGCCGGCCACGCGGCCGGCCGCCCGGGAGTCCGAGGCGCAGAAGCTTCCGGCCGACGCCGTCCGGATGCTCCAGGCCCGGATGGCCGCGCCGTCGTCCATGCTGGAGAAAGCGGCGGCGGCGATGGCGGCCCAGGCCGCCGGCGGCAAGGCGCCAACCGCGTCCGGGCCGGCGTCGGGGAACGCCATCTACCGCATTGACCGCGACGGGTTCGTCACCGAGATCTTCCGCGAGCCGGTCATGATCCTCGCGATCACGGAGGCCGGCGGGAAGATCTACGCCGCCACGGGCAACGAGGGCCGCCTCTACGAGATCGCCCCGGCGGACGAACTCACGACGGCCATCGCCAGGCTGAAGGCGACGCAGGCCGTCTCGCTCCTCCGCCTCGAAGACGGCAACCTCATCGTCGGGACCGCCAACGAGGGCTCGATCGTCCGCGTCGGCACCGGCTTCGCCAAAAAGGGCACGTTTACCTCCGCCGCGCTCGATGCGAAGCAGATCGTGCGCTTCGGCCGCATCCGCTGGGACGCCCGCGTCCCCGAGGGCACGACGCTCACCGTCGCCACGCGGAGCGGCAACGTCAAGGACGCCGACAACGCTCCGTGGGACGCCTGGTCCGACGCCGCGGACGCCGCCGCCGGCACACAGGTCGCCTCGCCCAGCGCGCGGTTCCTCCAGTACCGCCTGACGTTCGAGACGAACAAGGACACCCTTACGCCCGTGCTCGCGCTGATCGAGATCCCGCGTCTCGAGGACAACCGCCCGCCCAAGATTCCCACGCTCCGCGTCGGGCCGGCGAAAAAGCTCGCCCAGGACCCGTCGCTGCCGCAGATCCGCGCCAAGCTCGCGGGCGGCGGCATGGGCGGGGCCGGCGAGGGCAAGTCCGATCTCTTCGCCATCTTCTGGAACGCCGAGGACCCGAACGGCGACGGCATGATCTACGGCGTCTACTACCGCAACGTCGGCCAGCAGCGCTGGGTGGAACTCGAGAAGGACTACAAGGAGACGCTCAAGCTCTGGGACTCGAAGACCGTCTCCGACGGCCGCTACGAGGTGAAGGTCGTCGCCAGGGACTCGCCCGACAACCCGCCGGGCACGGACCTTTCGTATGCCCGCGTGAGCGACCCCGTCACCGTGGACAACACGCCGCCGGTGATCCAGATCGAGAAGCTGTCGCCCGACGGCAAGAAACTCCACGTCCGCGCCATGATCAAGGACGCCCTCTCCAACGTCGTTTCCGCCAAGTACGCGATCGACAGCAACGACGAGTGGAAGGCCCTGGCCGCCGTGGACGACATCTTCGACTCGCCCGAGGAGGCCGTCGAGTTCACCGTCGAGGACCTCGAGGCCGGCGAGCACCGCCTCGTCATCGCCGCCGAGGACGAGGCCGGGAACACGGCCTACGCCACCCGCGCCGTCACAACGGGGCCGTGAAAGAACGAACGCGCCGCCGGCGTGTCCAACACCGGCTGTCTGAATGCCTGCGCTATTCGCAGTGGAAGATCTCTTCCATGTTCGCCCACCACTCGCCCGGCTCGCGGGTCGGCAGCGGCTCCTGGCAGGGCTTGCAGACGTCCCACCATTTCTGCGTGGTCGGGTCGGCGGCCATCCTGGCCATGTCCGCCGCGAAGTCCGCCCCGTGGTACTCGAAGTAGCTGAAGAGGTAGCCGTCCTTGTGGTAGATCGAGTAGTTCCGGATGTTGCACGCGGAGATCATCCTGAGCACATCCGGCCATGCCGCCGCGTGCAGCCGCTTGTACTCGGCGAGCTTTTCCGGCCGAACCCGGATGACCATGCCGTAGCGTTTCATGTCCATCCTCCTGGAGCACTTCCGGGGATTCATCGATCCCGTCCCTGTCGGGGCTGCTCGGGCTCGCTCAGTTCCAGCGGGTATCGTCCGCACTCCCGCACAAGCCTGACCACGTAGTCGTAGCTCGCCGGCGCGACGTCGTCCGGCATCGAGTGGTCCGACTGCGCGATGTAGCCGCCGCCCCTCGCGGCCGCCAGCTTCGTCAGGACCTCGCGGCGGATCCGCTCGCGGTCGTTCGTCGCCAGGACCCGCACGTCGATGTTCCCGTTGAACGCCCATCGCCGGCCGTACTGTCGTTTCAGGTCGACGACGTTCAGCCCGCTCTTCGCCTCGAGCGGGTTGTACGCATCCACGCCCGCCTCGATCATGTCCTCGAAGACCGCCGACGCGTTCCCGCACCCGTGGTAGATCGTCTTGAGCCCCGCCGCGTGGACGACGTCGCAGATCCGCTTGAGCTGCGGTTTGTAGACGCTTCGCCAGTAGTCCGGCGAGAAGAACATCCCGTTCGCGTACGCGATGTCGCCCCAGATGTACAGGCCCGTCAGCCTGCCCTTCGCCGCGCGGATCTGCGCTTCCGCGATGCCGACGAGGAAGTCGCCCAGCCGCTCCACGAACTGCGCCACCCTGCCCGGCTCCTCCGCGATCTTGATCAGCACGTTCTCCGTGCCCAGGATCCGCCAGATCATCTCGTGCGGCTCGCACACGCTCCCGAAGACGCAGAAGTCGTCCGCGTACGCGTTGACGCGGTCAATCCACGACGGGTAGCCGAGGTTCAGCTCGTCGCCGACGGCGTTGATCTGGTCGTTGATCCTCGCGAAATAGCGGCGCTCGTCCGCGGGGTCGTCGAAGCGGAACGCCGCCATCTGCTCGTACGTCTTCGTCTCGAAGTCGGCGTAGTGCGGCATCGGGTAGGTGCAGCGCCGCTCGATCGTCGCCTCGAAGCCGGTGCGGACAACCTTCCGCTCGGCCGTATCCTCGAGGACCTCGATGTCGCGGATGTGCGGGTCCATGTTCGGGTTGATGACGATCATGTCCAGGTCCCAGTGGCGGTACGGATCGAAGTCGTCGCCCACCGCCATCTCGCGCCTGCACCGGCGGACGAAGTTCGTCCAGAAGAACTCGCCGATGGGCACGCGGTCCGCTTCGCGATGCTCGAGCGCCGCAATAACGCGATTGATCTTCGTCTGGGCCCTGGACATCTTCCGGTCCTCGCGTTAAACGCCAAACGACGGACAAAAACAGCGAGCACGAAGCGTATCCACGTCGTTGCGTTCGATCAACTGTGACGGATTCGTCCGTGCAACGGCCCGCCGGTTCTCGTTACCTTTCGCACTCTTCGCGCCCGCCGTACTCTTCAGACCCTTTTGCCCCGCTCGCCGCACAGGCCGGGCGCGACCGCATCAGCAGAAGGCCCGCGGCCACGAGCACGGCGGCCGCGATGATGACGGCCCGCGGCAGGTGCGCCCGGCCGTCCATGTTCGCCGCGCCCAGCGCGCGGGCCAGCGTATCGCAGCGGAGCAGGAGGAACATCCAGCCGTTGTGCATCGCGTGAATCAGCACCGCCGGGCCGAGCGAGCCCGTCCGCCAGCAGACGTAGCCCAGCATCACGCCGAGCACCACCGTCACGCCGAAGCGGAACAGCATGAAGTGAAAGGCGGCGAACAGGACCGCCGTCACGAGGATCGCCGCGAACGGCCGCAACCCCGCCCGCAGGCCGCTCAGCACGAAGCCGCGGAACGTCAGCTCCTCGCACACGCCGGGCACGATCGCCAGCGCGAGCAGCAGCTTCGGCAGCGACCAGCCCGAGAGGAGCCGCTCCAGCTCCGCGTTCATGCGGCCGGCGCCCTCCGGCATCGGCAGCACGCGCGATTGCAGGACCAGCACCTCGTACGCCAGCACCCAGCTCCCGAGCCCGATCAGCAACGCGCCGAGCCACGCGCCGCCCGCCGCGTTGCGAAGCGAGAACGCGTTCGACACGTCGATCTTGAGATACCGGGCGAGCACCAGCGGCAGGGCGCCGAAGAAGACGGCGATCAGCACCGCCGACACGCCGATCCGCGAGCCGAGCTGCCCCTGGATGTGAAACCAGACCGGGAACAGCACGGCCACGTAGAGGAGCACGTGCGTCGGCGACGGATGGGCCGCCGGGACGAACAGCCGCCGCCGGAAGATCGTCTTCCACGAGCCGGCGTCGGCGAAGAGCACGGCCTCCTGCCCGAAGAGCTTCGCCGCCACGACGACGGCGACGAGGGCGTAGAAGCACGTGCTGCCGAGCGCGAGGACCATGGCCGGCCAGTTCGCGAAGTGGCCGAGCAGCAGCTCGCGCGTCAGCAGGACCATGTTCGCGACGGGCAGCACGGTCATGACGCCCTGCAACTCGACGCCCGGCAGCGCGCCGGCGGTGCCGGGGATGAGGGCGGCCATGATCACCGGCATGACGTAGTTCTGCGCCTCCTTGAAGCTGCGGGCGAAGCTCGCGACGGCGATCAGGATGGCGCTGAACAGGATCGTGAACGGGACCATCGCCACCAGGATGATCGGCAGGACCGCGAACGGGATGGTGGCCTGGAGGCCCTGGGCGAGCATCTGCTGCACGTCGCCGAAGCGCAGCGTCAGGCCGATGCTGGCGAGGTTCAGCCCCGCGGCGATCAGCGAGACGGCGGCCACGACGAGGAACTTGCCCGCGATCATCTCGATGACGGGCACGGGGGCGACCATGAGCGTCTCGAGCGTGCCGCGCTCGCGTTCGCCGGCCGTCAGGTCGATCGCCGGGTAGACGGCCGCCGTGATCGTCATGAGCGCCAGCACGAGCGGCAGCACGTTGCCGAGCAGCGAGCCGCCGACCTTCTCCGGCGAGGCGACGTTGGCCGCCGTGATCGGCACCGGCAGGAACAGCTCGCGCTGCTCGGCCGGCAGGCCGCTTACCCGCTCGGCGCGGATCGCCGCCCGCCGCCGCTCCAGCACCCGTTCGAGCCGCGACCGCGCCATCTGGCTGCGGACCTCGGCGCTGTCGTAGTGCAGCGTGAAGGGGGCCTCGATCTCCCAGCGATCCCAGCCGGCGCGGTCCGGCTTGAGGGTCAGGGCGACCTGCACGGCGCCGTCCCGGAGGGCCTTCGTCGGGTCCGACACGAGCAGGACCCCGCAGTACACGCGCGTTTTCTGGCCGGGGTCCGGCGCGTCGAAGAGTTTCTGGTCCTCCGGCGACAGCGTGCCGGGGCCTAGCGGCGTGTAGATCCGGCAATCGTCGATGCGGTCATCCTCGGGCACGCTCGCATCGTTCGCGTCCGCCCGCAGTTCGCCGAGCAGGCGCTTGGCCGTCGCGAAGTCGGGCACCGCGATGTGGACCGTCTCGCGCTGCATGCGCCCCGTCTGGAACTGCGCGGCGTGGAGCGAGCCGAGCATGAGGACCGGGTAGAGCAGGATCGGCACGACGACCATCGCAATGAGCGTCCGCCGGTCGCGGAGGATGTCGATCAGTTCCTTGCGGAAGATGACGGTCGTACGGCGGAAGTTCATCGGGGCCCCTCCGGCGCTTCGGGGACGGCGGGGCGGGCCCCCGCCGGCGCTTCGGGCTCATCGGGGAGGCGGGCGTCGTCGTCGTCCTGATCGCCGACGAGCTTGAGGAAGATGTCCGTCAGCCGTTCCCGGCCGGCGAGCCCGCGGAGCTGGGCCATGTCGCCCTCGGCCATCAGCCGTCCCTTGTGCAGCAGGCCGATCCGGTCGCAGAGCGTCTCGGCCTCGTCGAGGTAGTGCGTCGAGAGCAGGATCGTCTTGCCGAGTTCGCGCTGCCGGCGGACAAACTCGAGAATCGTCCGGTTCGTCATCACGTCGAGGCCGAGCGTGGGTTCGTCCAGCACGAGCACGGGCGGGTCGCTCACGAGCGCCCGCGCGATGTTCGTCCGCTGCCGCTGGCCGGTCGAGAGCGCCCCGCACCGCTGACCGGCGAACGGCTTCATCCCGAGCCACTCGATCAGGTCGTCGATCCGCCGGCGCATCGCGGGCCCGCGGAGCCCGTACAGCTCGGCGAAATAGGTCAGCAACTCCCACGGCGTGAGCCGCTGGTAGAGCCCCGTGCTGGCGGTGAGGAAGCCGATGGCGCGCTTGGCCTCCTGCGGATGGGTCGCGACGTCGTAGCCGGCGAGGACGGCACGGCCGCTCGTCGGGCGCATGAGGCCGCTCAGGATGCGAAGCGTCGTCGTCTTGCCCGCGCCGTTGGGGCCGAGCAGGCCGTAGATCTCGCCGGGCCGCACCTGGAAGCTGAGCCCCGCGACCGCGGACGTGAAGCCGCCGTCGGGCCTGGGAAACGTCTTGACCAGTTCGTCCGCGAGGATCATGCAGGTACAACGCTTACGCCCGGCAAAGGTTCATTGTGGGGCCGAACGGGGCGGCGTGCAACCGCCCGGACGGAGCGAACGGCCGCCGCTTGCAGGACGCGGACGGGCCGATACGCTGGCGCCTGCCGTGCGCAGAGACCAGGACAGCCAACAGGGACGGCTCTGGGCCGAGTCGCCGGAGCCGCGGATCGGACCGGTCGCCACCGTCGCGCCCGTGGCGCCGATCGACAAGCTCTACACGTATTCGATCCCCGCGGAATTGCAGGACCGCGTGAAGGCCGGCGTCCGGATCGAAACGCCGTGCGGCAAGGCCGGGCGGCTGCGGCCGGGGTTCTGCATCGGCGTTTCGCAGGAACCGTGGACGACGACGCTGCGGCCGGTCGCCGCCGTGCTTGACGAGGAGCCGCTCCTCTCGCCGCGGCTGCTGGAACTGGGCAAGTGGCTCGCGGATTACTACTGCGCCCCGCTCGGCCGCACCCTGCAGGCGATGCTGCCGGCCGGCGTCCGCCGCCGGAGCGGCTTCCGCCGGGTCCGCCGCGTCCGTCTCACGCCGGCGGGCGAGCGTTGTGCCGCAGACCCGGCCTCGGCCGGACTGACCGCGAAGCGACGGGCGATCCTGGCGTACCTGCAACAGGCCGGCGGCGCGGCCGAACTCGGCGATCTGAAGCGCGAGGGGCTGGCCGCACCGACCGCGTTGAAGGCGCTTCGCGAGGCCGGGCTGATCACGGAGGAAACGACGAAGGAGCCGCAGGCGGCGCCGTCGTTCGACCGGCCGCCGGCCGAACCCGTGTTCGCGCTGAACGAGGACCAGGCGGCGGCGGTCCGCCGGATCGAGTCGTGGCTGGACCCGCCGTCGTTCCGCGTGGGCCTGCTGTTCGGCGTGAGCGGCAGCGGCAAGACCGAGGTGTACGTCCGCGCGATCCGCCGGGCGATCGATCTCGGCCGGCAGGCGATCCTGCTCGTGCCCGAAATCGCCCTGACGGCGCAGACGACGCACCGGCTCGCGGCCCGGTTCCGCGACGTCGTCGTCCTGCACAGCGGGCTGACCGACGCGCAGCGGTCGCTCATCTGGTCGGAGATCGCCCGCGGGCGGAAGCGCGTGATCATCGGCACGCGGAGCGCGGTGTTCGCGCCGTGCCCGAGCCTCGGCCTCATCGTCGTGGACGAGGAGCAGGAGCCGAGCTTCAAGAACCAGCACGCGCCCCGCTATCACACGCGGGACGTCGCCGTCATGCGGGGCCGTCTCGACTCGATCCCGGTCGTGCTCGGGTCGGCGACGCCCTCGCTGGAGACGTGGGCCAACTGCTCCCGCCTGCCGCACTACGAGGTGCTGCGCCTGCCGCGTCGCGTCTCCGGCCTGCCCATGCCGAAGGTGGACGTCGTGGATATGGGCGAGGAGCACGCGGCCCGCAGGGGTATTCACCTGATGAGCCGGCGGATGGAGGCGCTCCTCGGCGAGACCCTCGCGCGCGGCGAGCAGGCCGTGCTCCTGCTGAACCGACGCGGCTACGCGAGCTACCTCATGTGCCCGAGCTGCCGGCAGCGGATCGTCTGCCCGAACTGCCAGACGAACATGATCTTCCACAAGACGACGGGCTTCGCCCTGTGCCACTACTGCCGGGCGAGGATGCCCGTGCCCGACCGCTGCGGCAACGAGACGTGCCGCCACCGGCTCGTCCGCTTCGGCATGGGCACGCAGCGCGTCGAGGAGGAAATGGCCGCCAAGTTCCCCAACGCCCGCGTCCGCCGGTGCGACAGCGACACGATGCTGCGGACCCGCCAGTACGAGGAGATCGTCGCGGCCTTCGAAAAACGCGAGATCGACGTTCTCCTCGGCACACAGATGATCGCCAAGGGGCTCGACTTCCCGTTCGTTTCGTTCGTCGGCGTGATCAGCGCGGACACGGCCATGGCGATCCCCGACTTCCGCGCCGCGGAGCGGACCTTTCAGCTCGTCACGCAGGTCGCGGGCCGGGCGGGCCGGGCCGGGGCCGAGGGCCGCGTCGTCGTGCAGACATTCATGGGCGGCGGCGACGCGCTGCGCCACGCGGTCACGCACGATTTCGAGAGCTTCGCCGCCGGCGAGCTGCAATCGCGGCGGAAGCTCCGGCTCCCGCCGTACGGCCGGCTGGCGCGGCTGCTGCTCGCGGACGGCCGCGACTCGACCGTGCGGACGGCGGCCGACGCGACCGCCGCCGTCATCCGCGAGTGCGCGAAGCGGCACGGCCTGCGGATCGACGTCTGGGGGCCGAATGTGTGCCCGCTCGGGCGGATGCGCAACCTGTACCGCTACGAACTCCTGCTGCGGGCGGACACGGCCGACGCGCTCGTGCAGGCCCTGCGCCGCCTGCGTGCCGAGCCGGCCTTCCGGCCAAAGGTGAAGCAGTTCGCCATCGACGTGGACCCCGTTTCGCTGCTGTGATCCGCCTTTCTTCGTTTCCACTTTCGCATCGCGGTCATCCGCCGCGACGGGTATAATGACCCGCCTATGGCCAGCGCGGAACCCTCCACCGTCGTCATCGGCATTGACGAGGCCGGCTACGGGCCGCTGCTCGGTCCGCTGGTCGTCTCGTCGGTCGCGTTCCGCGTGCCGGCGGCGCTGGCGCACGGCGACTGGTGGAAGGTCCTCCGCGGCGCGATCGCCCCGAGGCCGCGGGCGCGCGACCCCCGGCTGGTCGTTACGGACAGCAAGGAGCTTTCGCGCCGCCACGACGGCCTCCGCTGGCTCGAGCGGGCCGCGCTGACGTTTCTCTCGCTGCCGGACCCGCAGGGGATGGCCCGCACGTTCCCGCCCCGGTTCCGCGGCCTGCTGGGCCAGCTCGACCGGACCGCGGTGTCGGCGCTGGCGGAGTACCCCTGGTATCGCGAGGCGGACTTCCCGCTCCCGGCGGTCAACACGGACCACGACGTCCTTACCCAGCGGACGGCGGTCAACGCGTGTCTCCGCAACGCCGGCTTCGAGTTTCTCGGCGCCGGCGCGGAGATCCTCCTCGAGGGCCACTTCAACCGGCTCGTCGCCGGCGTGCGGAACAAGTCCGTCGTGCTGCTCGGTCAGACGATCCGCCTGATCCACCGGGCCGCGCAGGCCCACGGCCGCGACGGAATGCTCATCCAGGTCGATAAGCAGGGCGGGCGCCAGGCCTACGGCCGGCCGCTCATGACCGCGTTCGACGACGCCGGCCTCGAGATCCTCGAGGAGACCGACGGCGCCAGTGCGTACCGCATGACCCGCGGGCCGGCGACGTGGGAGATCCGCTTCACGCAGGGGGGGGAGAAGCACCACTTCGCGATTGCCCTCGCCAGCATCTTCAGCAAATACCTCCGCGAGCTGTTCATGTACGCGTTCAACACGTTCTGGGGCGGCCAACAGGCCGGCGTGGCCCCGACGGCGGGCTACTACACCGACGGCCTCCGGTTCGTGCAGGACATCGAGCCGGCGATCGCGCGCCTGGGTGTGGACCGGGGCCTGCTGATCCGGACGCGCTGACGCGGCTTGACGCTCCCGACGGGCCGGTCTTACGATGGTGCCATGAACCCACGAGCGCGGCGATTGGCGGTCGGCGTCCTGGCGGCGATGGGCGCGGCGGGCTGCAGCAGCACACCCAGGGCCGTGGCGGACAAGGACGGCATGGTCGGCATGCTCCTGCCCCGTCAGATCAGGATTCAGCCGTTCACGAAGATCAAGAGCTTCGACGACGACCGGATCCCCGACGGCATCGCGGCCGTCGTGCGGACCACGGACTCGACGGGCGACCCGGTCAAGCTGGTCGGGCACGTCTACTTCGAGCTGTACGCCTACAAGGAGGCATCGGGCGAGCGGAAGGGCGAGCGGATCGAGTTCTGGGACCGCACGCTCGCGACGCCCGCCGACCAGAAGCTCTACTGGGACCGGACCGCGCAGATGTACGAGTTCCCGCTCGCGTGGACGCAGGGGGCGCCGCCGTCGAAGGGCCGCAAGTACATCCTGGCCGTCACCTGCCGCACGCCCTGGGAGGACACGCTCACGGACGAGTACGTGATGGAACTGACGATCAACCGGGAAGAGGTGGCCGGCGCCCGAACGGGCCCCGGCGGAACGGGCCGCTGATCGCCGCGAGGCAACACCGTGCGTACCAAGGCAAGGCTGCTGATCCCCGGCGTGGCCGTCGCTGCGCTGCTGCTGTCGTCCGGCTGCGGGAAGAAGCTCACCTTCGAACGGTGGGAGTCCCTCCGCGTCGGCGATACCAGGGCCGCCGTCAAGGCGGCGCTCGGCAAACCGCGAAGCGACGCCCCCGGCCGGATGACCTGGACGGAGCAGGACGAGGGCATCGCCGTCGAGGTCTGGCTCGATCCGCAGACCCAGCACGTGCTCTACACGGAGTGGTCCGACCCCGCCCACGGGATGCGGGCCAAGGGCGAACGGCCGGGCCCCTGATCGGCCGGCGCTACACACACGGTATCACGCGAGCAGGTACGACTCGGGTTCGAGAATCCCTTCCCGAACCCCGACCCGGGCGGGTTCTTGTCGCCGGGCTCGCTTCAGGGGTCGGCCGTCATCGGAGCCTTCCTGTCCTTCGCGGCCGGGAAGGGGCGCGGTCTCCGAAGGGACCGCACTCCACGTCCGCCCTGATCCGTTCCACGTCAGATCAGCCGCTTCAGGTGCTCCAGGCTTGCCGCGGCCTGGTCGCTCGTGCCGCACTCGACGCTCAGGCAGATGTCCTTGCGGCGGCTGCCCTTTTTGATGATCCGGATGATCTCCTTCCAGTCCACCACGCCCTCGCCGCAGGCGCAGCCGACGGGCGTGCCCGTCACCTTGCCGCGCTCGGCCTTGCCGTGGGCGATCGAGATGTCCTTCGCGTGGACGTGGACGACGCGGTCGATCACGTCGGCGAACCACTTGTGCGGGTCGGCGCCGGCGAGGTAGGCATTGCCGGTGTCGAAGTTGATGCCGATCGCCGGCGACTTGACGAGCCTGTAGAGCCGGTCGAGGCCCCTGGGCGTCTTGCTGTAGATCTGGTGCTGCTCGATGCCGATGAGCATGCCGCGGCGCTCGGCCTCGCGGGCGACCTTGGTCAGCGTGTACTTCGCGAGGATGTGGTCCGTCTCGACGTCGGTGAAGTCCGCCTTCGCCCCCTCGTCCGTGTTGATGATGGACGCGCCGAGTTCGTGCGTCCAGCGGATCGCCTGCGTGAGGTAGCGCACGCCGATATCGGGCTGCACGACGGGGCAGTGGGCGCTGATGCTCGAGCAGCGGACCTTGTGCCTCGCGCACAACTCGGCGACCTCGCGCGGGTCGTCGAACATCGAGACGGTGTGGTAGTAGCCGGCGAGGCTCATCAGCTCGTGGCCCCAGTGGACCATCGGCTCGATGTACCGATAGCCGAGCTTCGCGGCCTGCGCGACGGCCCACGTAAAGGGCTTGTCGTCATGCCGGCTGTATTCCAGGTTGAGACCGATCAGGATCTTTGTCTTGGCCATTGGTTCGTCTCCTGTCTCCTTTCGGAATCCCGTAATGCGCCGTTCTGTTCACCTTCCGCTCACGACCGGTCCCGAAGCGCGGCGCTCCGCCGCCGGGCCCCAGGCCCCCCGTATCCGAAGCACATGATTCGCCGGCCGGTCATTGCGGCTTCCGATCGACGGGGCCCGCGAAGAGAAAGTGCCGTGGCGTCATCTTTCATCGAATACGCTGAAGCCCGCCGCCCAGAGGTCGGTGATGTCGATCATGCCGACCGGTCGGCGGTTGTCGTCCAGGACGGGCAACTGGCTGATCTTGTGCGGCCGCATGAGCTTGACCGCGTCGGCGACGTAATCGCCGAGCCGCGCGAACTTGGGCGTGGCGATCATCGCGTCGCGGACCGGGTGGTCCGCCGGCCGGTCGACGCGGGCGATCACACGGCGGAGATCGCCGTTCGTGAAGATGCCGGCCATCGTCCCGTCGTCGCCGACGACGACGGCGGCGCCGGCACGACCGGCCTTCTCGATCGCCCGGGCAAAGTCGCGGACCGTGGCAGACAGCGGGATCGTCGGACAGCCGGGCCCGGTCCGCATGATCTGCTCGACGCGCAACAGGCTGCGTCCCAGCGCGCCGGCCGGGTGGAACTGGGCGTATTGCTCGCGGCTGAAGTCCTTCTCGCGCAGAACGGTCAGGGCGAGGGCGTCGCCGAGGCCGAGCATGGCGGTCGTCGAGGCGCTGGGGGCCAGGCCGAGCGGGCAGGCCTCCTCGAAGCGTCCCATGTCCAGCACGATGTCGGCCAGCCGGCCCGCCCGCGAGTCGGGATTGGCGGTGATCAGCACGATCGAGCAGCCCATGTCCTTCATCGCCGGCAGGAGCCGCACGAGTTCGTCGCTCTCGCCGCTGTTCGAGAGGGCGAGCACGACGTCCTCGCGGCGGACCATGCCGAGGTCGCCATGCAGCGCATCGACCGGGTGAAGATCGATGGCCCGCGTGCCGGTGCTGCTGAATGTGGCGGCGATCTTCCGGCCGACGAGGCCGGCCTTGCCCATGCCGGTCACGAAGACCTGGCCGGGGCACCGCGCGATGAGCCGAACCGCCTCGGCGAAGGCCCGGCCCAGACCGCGGCGGACGGTCTCGAGCGCGGCGATCTCCTTGCGAAGGACCTCGCGGCCGCGATCGGCGACGAGTTCGTCATGATGGGCGGGCTTGTCCTGCACGCGCGGCATTATCGCCCCGCACGCGGTCTTTTCCAATGCACGCGGCGGGGCGCCGAGACTACTTGCCGGCCTCGGTCGCCGAGGCACTGCTGAAGCCGGGGAACGCCTGCTCCTCCTGCTCGCCCTGCACGATGATCTGCGGCTTGACGAGGATGAGGATCATGTACTCGTCCTTCGTGAGCGAACGGTTGGTGTAGAGCCGCTTGAGGACGGGCACTTTCGACAGGACGGGCACGCCGGCCTCGACCTCGGTTTCGCCGGCGAGTGTCAGGCCGCCCACCAGGAGCGTCCCGCCGTCGGGCACGGTGGCCGTCGTCGAAATCCCCGTGCTGCGGTACTCGGGGAGCTGAATGAAGACGCCGGGCGACGTCTGGAACGGCCGGATGGACACGATGTCCTGCCAGCTCGGCTCCAGTTCGAGCGTGACGTAATCGCGCGACTCGGGGACCGTGGCCCGCACGCGGAGGCTCCGGCCGCCCATGGCCGGCATGGGCTGCGCGTAGAGCGCCGGGTTCTGGACAATGCCCTGCGTGACGATCGTTCCGCCGACCGGGATCTGCATCCCGACGTAGTAGACGGTCTGGGAGACTTCGAGGTAGGCGCGCTCGCCACTGGCCATGAGGACGCGCGGGGCGTCCACGATGGAGCTGTGTACGTCCGCCTGCGTGGCCCGGAGCAGGAAATCGACCTGGATATTGTCGAGGAAGCTCCCGAAGAGCTGGAACGCGGGCTGCACGCCGGCCAGCGTGCCGGGGATGTTTCCGTTGGGTTGCGCTTGCGCGAGCGTCAGCGTGTCGTTCTGGATCGGCACGGGCGTCATGCGGCCCGAGTGCGGAGCGATGTCGCCCGGCCGTGGAACGAGGGCCACGTTCGTATACGGTTGATTGACAGCCGTCTGCCCCATGGCCGAACCGTAAGCGGGCACGTTGGGCGTGAAGCCATACTGGCTGAACCGCCGGGGCAGCAGGAGCGCACTCCCGGTGGTGGGATCGGTGCCGACGCTGTCGTATCCGGCATTTCCGTTATTGAGAACGACGTCGAGATCGACGCCGATTTCCTCAAGGAAGTTCCGGCGGATCGTCAGGAACCGGGCCTCCACGGCGACCTGGTCGCGCCGCGAAACGCTGAGCCTCTTGATGAGCGACGCGATCTGGCGCTGGACACTGGGCCGATGACGAACGATCAGCTTTTTGTTGCGGAATGTGTTGATCCCGATGCCGGTCGTCTCCCAGGTGTCCGGAGCGATCGTCGCCTTGATGAGATCGACGAGTTCGGTCACGAGATCTTCGGTGTTCTTTCCTTCTTCATCCTCGCTGTCCCCGCCGCCGCCGCCGTAGCCGCCGCCGCCGTAGCCGCCGTAGCCGCCGCCGCCGCCGCCGTAGCCGCCGTAGCCGCCGCCGCCGTAGCCGCCGCCATACCCCCCCATGCCGCCCATCCCCATACCGCCCATCCCCATGCCGCCCATCCCCATGCCGCCCATCCCCATGCCACCCATCATCCCCATGCCACCCATCATCCCCATGCCGCCCATCATCCCCATGCCGCCCATCATCCCCATGCCGCCCATGCCGCCCATCATGCGCGGCGGCCGGGCCTCACGGACCACCACGTCGCTGATGTCAAAGGTCTGCGTAATCGTGGCCGTCGTGTTCAGGTCTTCCTGGGTGGATACACGGATTTGCCCGCCGATCACTTCGTACTCGATCGGTGCGATCGCCGGGTCGCTGATATTCTCCAGGACGGTCTGCAGGGCGGTCTCCAGGGTCACGCGTCCCAGACTGACGGTGACCGTCGTGTCCGGCGTGATCTGGGCCGTCGAGGCCAGAAGTTTCCAGTTGGGAACGATCTTCACCTTGGTCTGCGCCATGAGGAAATCGAAAACGTCTTTCAGGGTGCGCTCCTCGAATTCCACCGGCTCGATGAGGGTGTTCTTGAGCTTCTCCTCGATCTCGAGCATCGTGAGCTTGCTCTTGCGCTCGGCCTCGGAGTAGAGGCGGTCCGCCTCCGGCCCGTCGCCCGTGGCGGACAGCTTCCGCTCCCGGCTGATCTTCAGCTCCGGCCAGCGTTCGGAGTACTGGACGGTCTCGGTGATGGGGATCTTTTTGCTCTCGGCGTCCTGGAGGGCGTTGCGGTTGTCGCGCATGGCCTGCCGGCGGTCCCTCCCTTCCTGGACGAGCCCGCTGATGTCTTCGAGATCCTGCTTGAGATCCCGCGCCCGCTGGTAATTGGGCTCGATCACGAGGATCTCTTTGAGCTGCGCGATTGCCTCGGCGTACTTGCGGTCCTTCCGGAGCTGCCCCACGCGCTCCATCATCTGCTGGATCTTCCGGTCGCGCTCCTCGCGGTCCCGCCGCTCCCGTTCGATGTTCTCCTGTCGGGCGGTGCGAATCTGCTCGGCGACCTGGTCCTCCTGGTAGCGAACCTGTTCCTTGTCGAGGTACTCGCCGAGCTGGCCGAGTTGCCGCTGCAGCGTTTCGTAGCGGTCGGCCGGCTCCGCGTCCATCTTGCCGGCATCGACCGTCTGCCGGGCCACCTGGAGGGCCTGACGCGCCTCATCGTACTTGTGGGCCAGCATGAGTTCGCGGATCTTCGCGTCGTATTCGGCGTAGAGCCGCTCGATCCGCTGCCAGCGCAGGCTTCGTACGGCCTGATAGCGGTGGAGGAGGCTGTTGGGCTGGCCCTCGGCGCCCCGGTACTGTTCGAGCGCCTTCCTCGCCGCAAGCGCATCGGCGTCGTTCGGCGAAAGCCGAAGGGCTTCGGCAAGCGCCGTCTCGGCCTTGGCGAATTCGCCCTTGCGGATGGCCTCCTGCGCGTCCTGGACCAGAGCGCTCACGCGGTCGCGCGAAACGTCCTGGGCCGCCGCCGGACGCGTCGTGGCTGCCGCCGGCGGGGCCGCCGCCGGGCGCGTCGCCGGGGCCGCCTCGTCGGCGAGCCGCTTCTTGTCCTGAATGAGCGCCAGCCGCCGCTCGGCCTTCTGCTTCTGGTCGGTGGTCGCGTACGCATTGGCCTGCACGGCCTTGTACTTCTTCGTAGCCTCGGCCAACCGGTTGCCGTCGTAGAGGCGGTCGCCGTCGTCGAGGTCCTGGGCGGCCTTCTTGGACTGGTTGATCGCGGTCGTCACGCGATCCACGTAGTGGTCGCGCTGCTTCTTCTCTTCGTCGGAGAGCTTGCCCTGATCGACGGCCAGGAGCAGTTCCTGTGCCTTGTCGTACTGGGTTTGCTCGAAGAGCTGAATGGCCTGCTTGAGCTGCTCGCTGGCAGTCTGCGCCGGTGCCGGCACGACCACCGCGGTCACGAGCAACGCCGCCCCACACAACCATCGCCACGCCTGCTGATGCTGTTTGTTCATGATCAAGGGTCTATCTCCTCCTCGGCGGTTCCGCTGCGGCCCATGGCCTCGTCGCGGAGGGTCATCAGGAGGGAAGGCACAGTCCCGTACTCTCGCCCGCCGGCCGCGCCGGCCCAAGCGGCGGTAAGCATACCACAGCCCCGCCCCCACGCCAACCCCCTTTCCCCCATGCCGGCGCCCGTGGAGCACGCGGCCGCGAGGACTACCGCTCCAGTTCTCTCGCGCCGGCCGGCGGCAGCCCAGGCCCCCGCAACGGAGGCCGGACTTCCCCGCCGGGGGTCGGGGCCCCGAAGGTCCGCTCGCGCGGCTGCGTCTGCTCCTCCATCTCCTTCTTCAGCCGGGCCAGATCGGGATTGTTTTTGTCGTCTGCGCTGAACCGCTCCCGAACCATCCCCTGAGCATCCGCCACGACCAGCACTTGCGTTTCACGAACCTCCGTATCGAACCCGCCGTCCTTCCGTACCCGTGCCCGGACAGGGCGGCTGGCATTATATTCGATATCGATGATCGTAATTCCGGTGTCGGCCACCTCTTTCTGGCGGGGCAAGCCTTGGGGTTTGTACTCGTAGTCGCAGGCCACGCGCTGCCCGATCTCAAACTTCTTGCCGGGCAGGTATCGCCAGAGGCCACCGATCCATGCGTAAACGTCGAGCGTGACCTGATTGTCGCCGGGGGTTGCGGGGCGGAGGAAGAAGAAGTACGCAGCCGGCCGAACCTCGACCGGCTCGGACCATTCGGACCACAGGCTGGCGAGGACCGGTTTGGCCGCGCCGGACGGATCCAGAAGTTCGGTGGGATAACCGAGGTATTGGTTATAGGCGTCAAACTGCAGGCGGTAGCGGTAGGTCGCCCCCGGCTGGGCCGTCAGATCGTGCGCCCAGATCGGCTCGATATCCGGATAGTTGTCGATGACGCCCTCCGGCCCCAGTCCCGCACGCCCGAGTTGGGCGGTTCTTGCCTGCGTCTTCTCGAGTTCCGCCTTGATCTGCTCGCTGAGGTTCTCGGCCTGCGCGACCTGTTTGGGGTCCAGCAGTTCCTGGTCGGCAAGTACCCTGTTCACGAGGTCCATGGCGGCCTCAGGCTTCCTTCCCTTCAGGGCGGTCTCCGCCGCCTTCAGGTTTTCATCGGCCTTGCGTCGAGCCTCGGTACGAGCCTTGCTCTCCGCGGCACGGTCCACTGTCGTTTTCGACGGTGTCTTCGGCTCCTTCTTTGTGGACTCCGGTTTTGGCGAGCCTCGCCCGGAACCGGAGCCGCTCTCCCTGGCGGTCGGGGTCTTGGCGGGCTTCTCCGCTTTGGGCGTGACCTCCCGCGTCGGCCGCTCTCTCACGGGGGCGGGCTCCGGTATGAGAGAGGCCAGCGCCGGCCCCTTGAAGGCACTGGCCGGCGCCTCCGTCCCGAGCCATTGCTGCCAGGGGGTGTCGGCAATCAAGGCGGTGTCGGCGGGGGGCCACTCAAAGGCGTCGATGTAGGGTGCCAACGGCGGCCGCCAGATCGACTGTTGCGTCGCCGGGTCGGACACGGCCTGAAGGAAGCGCTGGATCGCCTCCGGGTCGCCCTCGACCGCCCAGCCGTTGTCGCCCTGAACAAGGTTGATTCGGGGGGGGCTGAACGGCTTGAAACGACCGTAGGTTGCGACGGCCTCCGGTTCGGACCACGTGCCATCGCCCTGAAGCATCTGGCGTTCGAGCCTGACTTGTACGAGCAGGAGCCTGGCGCGCGCCAAGGTATATCCGTTGGCGGTGAACTCATCGGTCTGCTGGGCGCGGAAGACCGGCGCGGCCACGGTCACCCACGTGAGATCCTTCGTGGGCACCCCTTCGCCAGCGACGGGCGCGGCGGCTTCGCCCCCCCCCACCCCGGTTTGCAGCGCCTGCGGCAGCGTGGGCTCGGCGAGGGTCGCACGGTTTCGCCCCTGGATCACGATCGGCTTGCCCGGCGCAAGGACCTGGGCGAGCTTTGCCTTGGTGCCGGCCTTCCTGCGGGCAGCGACGGCGGCCGGGGGCGCCGCATTCAGAGGCGCCGGCGGAACCGGGAGCGCCTTCGCCAGTTGCGGATCGATCTGCACGGGCCGAGACGTCGCCATCATGGCCACGAAGTTCGGAAGCGGGGCCGGCTTGGGCGGCGGTGCGTTGACGACAGCCTGGTAGGCGGCCCTGGCGTCTTCCTTGATCCTCGCGCCGACGGCCCCGGGGCTGCGCTTCTCGCCATCGATTTCCACGCCGTTGGGGCTGCCGAACAGGAACAGCGCCGCCATCGCCGCCAGGACCAGCCCGGCGACGCCGACCAGCGCCTTCTCCAGATGACGCTCGATGGGCGAAATACTCTGTTTTGCCATGACAAGAACTCCCGGCGGCGACCGCGCCGCCACGGCGGATCCGTTAGCGCTCCTCTCCCGGTTCCCGCATGCGTTCGGCCCCCGGCCTCCTCAGGCCGCCCGGCGGCGGGACGCCCGGCGGTGGGACGCCCGGCCCGGGCACGCCCGTGCCGCCGAAGCCCCCGAGAGCCCCCACGTTCATCCTTTGTCCCTTCACGATCTGCTCCGCGAGGACCGGCGGCATGAGTTTGTGGTACAGGTCGCGGAAGAAACAGCCCTCGAACTCGATCCGAACCTGCATGAGCGGGCTGGGCCCGTAGACCTTCGGGGTGAAGTTCGGCGGGTTCTCCACCGCGAGGCACGCAATGGCCAGCGGGGTGTAGAAGTTGGCCCCGCACAGCGCGTCCACCACATTGATCAGCTCGCGGGCGTCGATGACGAGGACCACGGTGAACTGAATGACGTCGTACAGGGCGTTGCTGGTCCTGCCCGTGAAGACGGCGGATGCGTCGCCCGGCGGGCCCTCGCTGGAGCCGGCCACCCCGGCGCCGGCGGCGGCTTCCGGCTTGACTTCGATCCATTGTTCCTGGGCGGCCCCGGGCCCGGCCGCGGCGGCGGCCCCGGCGCCCAGGACATAAACCTGCGGCGTAAACCGGATCGCGAGGACATCCTTCACGGGCAGGTTCGCGACCCACCGGTCTTCGGGGGCCAGCTTCAGCCGATCCGCCGTGGCCTCGTTGAACCGGGCGATCGCCCCGAGGATGTCCTGCTGGATCCACAAGGTCATCTGGGCATCCCAGAGCTGTTCGGCGGTCGGCCGGACGTTCGTGATCTGCCGGATTTCGCTGATGGAGAGCGACGAGGGTGAGCAATAGCAGCGGGTGTCTCGCGCCCGCTCGAGACTCGCCCGCACGCGGGCGTCCCTTTTGGCCAGTTCCTCGATCGGGATATTCGAGCGAGTTGCCTCCGGCGGCGCCCCGGGCCCGCGGCCGGGAGCCGGTCCCTCAAACGGCGACGCGCCGGGCATCGGCATGGCCGGAACCGCTTCGCCCTTGCGCACGGCCTCTCTCTGCTCCTTGGCAATCTGGTCCTGGGTCGCCGCCTCGTCCTGCTGCGACGGGGGCTCGTTGCCCCGCAAGACGTTCGGGATCAGGCTGTCCGCGGCTTCCGCGTAGGCCCTCTGAAACCGGTGTACGATCGGCAGGTCCGCGTTGGGCGCGAACACGCCGGGGACCAGGAGCTTGCGCTCGTTGGCCTTCTGAACCATCTGCAGAACCTGCGTCTTGGCCGCTGTGACCCGCCTGAGCCTGTCCTCGGCGGCGGCCCTGTGCTTGTCATTGGCCGGGCTCTGACGGGCCGAGCGCAGTTTGCCCGCCATGTCCTGCACCATCGCGATGTCCGCGCTGACATCACAGACGAACATGCCCACCGCGATCGCGACGATCGACAGGAACGCGACGAACCCGCACGACAGCAGTACCAGGTTTCGTTTGATAAACGCCATAGTTCCGTCCTCCCGCTCAGCCGTTGCCGCCCGGAGCACCGGCGGCGTCGGCCGGCGTCCCCTTGTCGAGGATCACCTGGAGAAGCAGGTCGAACTGCCAATCCTTGTCCATCGGTTCCTTCGTCACGGGGTCTTCGCCGTGCCGCGTCCTGTCGACGAACTGCGGCCCGGGGGAAGCGCCGCCCGGATAGGTGGGCGCCCCCGACCGATACGCCGCCGGCTGGGCCCCCGTGCCGGCGCCCGACCCCTCGCGGCTGGCGAGCGGGGCGCAGTGGTAGCCCGTCGTCGGATCCAGCACGAAGAAGAACCCGCAGCCCTGCTTCTGGGCGGCCTCCTTGTTCAGCCGCGCCAGCCGGCTGAGGAAGCCGCTCTGAAGGAATGTCGCGCCGTCCCGGATGGGCGTCAGACCGTTGATCTGAATCAGGAAGCCCTCGCCGGTCGGCGGCGGGGCGGCGGCCGCTCCCGGCGGTGCCGCGCCGGCCGTGGTATCGACGATGCCGGACGACCGTTTGCTGATCTCCTGCTTGTACGCCTGTGCGACATCCTTGCTGAACTTGACGCTCATCGACTGGATGAAGACCTGCTTGCGTTCGGCCCGCGGGATCCTCTCGGCGACCTTCCGGTACTCGTCGGGCCCGGCGGCCATCGCCGCGACCAGCTCCTTCTGCGGTTCGGGCAGCGCCCGGTTGATCTCGAGCCAGATTCGCGGCCAGAGCGTCTTGTCCTTCTGTAGTTCGGTGATCTTCTCGATTTCCTGTTTCGCCGTTTCGGCCTGCTGCTCCAGATCCTGGCAGCCCTTCTTGAGCGAATCCGCCATGCCGACGACCTCGCCCGCAAACTCGAGCGGGGCGCGGTTCTCGCCGGGCGGGCGGTTGGCCCGCACCAGCTCGGTGGCCTGGTTCAGGTCCACCGACGGAACCCCGGTGAAGCCGCCCTTGGCCTGGGCCAGCGCGCTGCTGTCCCAGAAGAAGCGGCCCCAGACCAGCGCGGCGGAGGCCGCGAGGCACGCCGCCGCCACCCAGAACCACGGCATCTTCTTCCGCCAGACGATCGACTTGGCGATCTGCGGCGGCAGGAGGTTGCTGGTGATCGCGGCGAGCCCGAGCCCCTGCAGCGCCAGGCCGTACGCCACGCCGAAGCTCAGCAGGTGCTCGATGAGCTGGGGGGCGTTCGCCGCCGACGCGACGGAGAGCTTGGCGAACGTCGTCGGGCGGATGACGTCGATGCCGAGGTTGGACTGGAGGAACTTCTGAAGGCCCGGCAGCTTGAAGGCGTTGCCCATCGCGATGACCTTCGTGATCCGTGTGCCGCGGTGGGTCGTGGCATAGAAGCCCATCGAGCGCTGGATCTCGGCGGCCAGGTCGGCGAAGATCGGCCGCATCGCCTGGAAGATCTGGCGGGCGTACTTGCTCGTCGCCGCGGTCCGCTTGAGCTGCTCCGCCTTGGCGAAGCTGATCTTGAACGTTTTCAGCAGCGTCTCGGTGAAGTGGTTGCCCCCGAGCGGGATGTTCCGCGTCCAGAGGGCGTTCGGCTCGGCGACGATGAGGTCCGTGTTCTGCGCCCCGATGTCGAGGAGCAGGGCCGCCGTATCGGGAGCGAGGTCGTACCGCACGGCGTTGTAGAGGGCCAGCGGAGCGGCCTGCACGGCGACTGGCTCAACGCCGGCGGCGACAAACGGCTGCAGGTGCTCGGCGAGCAGGTCGCGGCGCATCGCGAAGATGCCCAGCTCCAGCTCCGACTGATCGCCCGTCCGGAAGGTCTGATAATCCCAGACGACATCGTCCATGTCGAACGGGATCTGCTGGTTGGCCTCAAACTGCACGATGTCGGGAATCTTCTTGGCCTCGACGGGCGGCAGCTTGGTGAAGCGTGCGAGGGTGGCCTGACCGGGGACGGCGACGACGAGCCGGTCGCCGCGGAGGTCGTGCTTGTCAAGAAAGCGCTTGAGGGCGTCGTTGACGAGCTGGCGGCGTTCGTCCTCGGAGGCGGCCTGGGACAGGACCTTGGCGTGTTCGATGAATTCGTGGTCCAGGGCCTCGATGCGGTCGCCGGCCTGGCGGACGCGGAGGGCCTTGAGGGCGCACTGGCCGATATCGACGCCCCAGACGGTCGGTTGAGCCATGGTGGTGCCTCCTGTGGGTCCTGGCGGTCGGGCCGGGCGCCGCAGGCCCGGTGCGCGATGGCCACACAGGCGACGGCGGGCGGCGGGACCTCCACAAAGGTTCCTACCCTACCAGCAAAGGGTGGATTTCGGCAAGGCGGCCTGCGGTCTCCTTGGCGGTTCCTCGGCTTCAGGGCCTGCCCCGTGAGGCTCTGTGGCACGGCATTCCCGCCCGTGTTCCACCGGCAGGACGGCGGTGCCACGTCCCGCCGGAACCGATTTCCCGAACGGTCCGGGCCCGAACACAAGCCCCGCAACCGCGAAACCACGGCACCGCCGGCCGGGGACAAATCGGAAGGTCTGACGTTCAGGGACCGTCGCTACGGCTACTCGGGCAGGGACAACCACACCCACAAACGCCGGCCGTCGGCTTATCCGGTGGTTTCGTTGCCTGTTTAAGTATTCCCGGACGAGGGCGGCATGTCAAGGTTCCGTCCGGTTTGCACGAACAAGCCCGAAATCCTGAAGCAGCCGCCCTCGACGACCTCCAGCCGGCGGGGCCGCAATGAAGGGGACCGAGCCACCCAGGTCAATGGCACGCCGGCGGCTGGTTCGGTCCGTTGAAACACGCCTGAAAGACGGTGAAGTCGGCCAGGTCTACGTCGTCATCGTCGTCGAAGTCCGCATCGACGGCGCATCCTCCGGCGGAGGGACGGTTCGGGCCGTTGAAACACGCCTGAAAGACGGTGAAGTCGGCCAGGTCTACGTCGCCGTCGGCATCGAAGTCGGCGTTTTGAGGAACAGGCGAATAGACCATGTCGTCCAGGCTGTAGTTCTGCTGATTCGTGCCCCTTCCTCCGATCAATCTGACTGCGGTGAAGGGAGTATCAGAGATAAAACCCCAGAATCCGCCGTAGTAGCTGTTGGGAATGGCGCCCACGTAGAGAGAAAAATCGGCTATGTAGACCAGCAAGCTGTTCCCGGAACCGCCCGGACCGCCCAAGACCCAGTTCCCGCCGTACGCGGTTATCTGAGGGGCGAAACTCCAGGTCGTCATGGGCTCATTCTGGCTCTGAGAAGCCAGGACATCCTGGTAAACCTCCTGTGTCGGGTTGATGTGGCCGGATTCGGTTGAAACGAAGCTCACTCCAACGTTCAGCTGTTCATCAGCGAAACCCTCCGTCAGAAACTGCCCGCGCAGGGCGTTTTCCCATTCCGCCTTGTCGGTGTAGACCGTAACCGTGACCGCGCTGCCTCCGACCGCCCCGAAGGTCAGCGATACCAGAGCCGCGCTCAACGCCGTCAGTCTGTGCATGGCCAGTCCTCAAACCGAGGTTGTCCCATATGTCCCTGCCCGGCCACGCCGCCGGGCCACATTTGCTTTCGTTCGTCCGGCCTCTGTGTCAGTCGCGATGAGATCCTCCGTTATGCCCTTGCCACAGCGGTCCGGCACCTGGCTGCATAGATAGCAAGCGGCATGCCAGAGGGCCCCATGAACCCGGGGAAGGCGCAACAGGCCGCAAGCAAGCATGTTCTGACGTTCGTGGCCGCTAACTGCCGCGGCGCTGCGGGCAGACTACGGCTGCCCGCAGCCACTCGGCTGAAATCTCCGCCGTTCGGCGGTCGGCGGTTGGTGGCCGACGATCGTCTTGGGCCGGCTGATCCGAGGGCCCGTCTTTCCGATGCTCCGGCCCTACTTGCTGCCGTGCGGGCACTTCTTGAGGCACAGGAACCAGTCGAGCACCTTCATGTCCGCCGCAGGCTTCTCCACGCGTTCCCGCGCACTCCCGCAGGAACCGGGCGGCGGCACAATCACGTCATCCCCAAGCTGCCAGTTCGCCGGGGTGGCGATCTTGTGCTCATCGGAATGCTGCATGGCGATCAACAGCCGCTTGACCTCATCCACGTTCCGGCCGTTGGAAAGCGGGTAGTACAGGATGGCCCGCACGACGGCGTTCGGATCAATGAGAAACACCGCCCGCACCGCCTGGGTCGTGCTGGCCGCCGGTTGAAGCATGCCGAACGCCTTGGACACCTCCATCGTCAGGTCGCTGATGACGGGGAACGTCACCTCGACGCCCTTCATGCCCCTGTACTCGATCTTCTCCTTGATCGTCCGCAGCCAGGCGATGTGGCTGTAGGTGCTGTCGATGGACAATCCCAGCAGCTTGCAGTTGAGCTTCTCGAACTCCGGCTGCATGGCTGCGAACGTCATGAACTCGGTCGTGCACACCGGCGTGAAGTCGGCCGGGTGCGAGAAGAAGACCACCCACTTGCCCTTGAAGTCGTCGGGGAAGGCGATGGGCCCCTGGGTGGTCTCCGCCTTGAAGGACGGGGCTTTTTCACCGATCAACGGCAGTCTGTTTTCACATGACATTGCTACTACTCCTTCAAAGAATCGGGTCCGAACTCGATTCGCGTGCCGGCCGTGCAGTGAAAGCATCGTTCCGGCAACGCGTGATGCAGCCTGGCCATGGCCGCAAAGCCGGTGCAATGGGCCAGGCCGATTCGTTGCACGTCAAGGTCGCGCAGCTTGCGGATGGTCTGCTCCAGCCGATGCTCGTTCGCATTCGACAGGTGCATGCCGCCCAGCACGGCGTGGATACGCTTTCCGCCCGTCAGCGCGCACACGGAATCCAGCGTGTTCACGACGCCGGCGTGGGCGCAGCCCAGCAGGACGACCAGGCCGTCGCTCGTGTCCATGCAGAGGGCCTGATCATCGACGATATTGTCCGGCTGCGTACAGGCCTGATCGAGATAGAACGCGCCGCCGGCGTCCTCAAAGTCATTCCGCCGCGGAATCTGGCCGGTCAACCAGACCCCTTCGCTCAGCTCGACGGGACGGCTCTGCGTGGGAACGGCCCGGCGCACGCGGGACTTGAGCCAGTCGAAGGACTCGATGGGCGAGCGAACCGGCCGTGCACCGGTCCGCGGCTGCCGCACGAAACGATCACGGAAGGCCGTGCCGTGCGCATAGACGGTGGCCCGGCTGAAGTCCGGCAGGGCAGCCAGCAGACCGCCGGTGTGGTCGTAGTGGCCATGGCTCAGCACCACGTCGTTCACGGCGGACAGGTCGATTCCCAGCTTGTCGGCGTTGTGGGCGAGGGCCATCCCCTGGCCGGTATCGAACAGGATGCGCCGACCGGCCCGCTCGATCCAGAACGCCAGGCCGTGCTCGGCCAGCAGGCCTCCCCGGTTGGCGGTGTTCTCGACGAGTACGGTAATGGATAGTCCGTTGGCCACGGCGAGTTCACGGTTCTCCGAACGCCCGGTTGGCCGCCGGGGCGCCGAACTGCCTCAGTAGTCGAGCGTCAGGATGCGTCCCTTCGTGAAGGAGAAGAAGGCCTCTTTTTCGGCAATCCGCAGGCCGGGCATCACGTCCTCGGGCTTTCGGTTGAGGGCCTTCAGGCATCCGGGGCAGACATAGATGGGTACGCCCCTGGCCAGCAGGCCCGCAATCTGCGTGCGTGACGATTCAAAGGACGGGAAGGTCAGGTCCGGGGCATCCTTCAGGACCGCCTCCACGCCCTTGAGATCGACGTACACCAGCACGTCACGGTCCTCCGACATCAGGGCGGCCATTTTCAGGGCCATGAGAACGGCGTGCGGATTCTCCGGTCCTTTGCTGATGTGGACGAACACGCCATCCCTGACGGGCGCAATGTCCGCGCGCGGGGCCGTGGCCTGACAGCCGATCGCAAGGGGGACGGCGGCCAGGCACGCCAGGAATGCCAGCACTCTTCGAGGGGCGTTCATGTGAGTCTCCTTCGTTTCTCGACGGTCGCTGACGATGGAAACGCCTCCGAAGTCTCCGCGGATTCGGAGGACGCTTCACGAACGGAATCTCCACAGGCGGAGTCCCAGAACGTCCCCCTGGCCGCTGCGCAGACGTCTTCGCCCTGCGTTACTTCCGCTTCGAGGTAGTAGAGCGGCGACTCGCCGTCCACGATTCTCGCGCGGACAACCGCTGGAACATCCAGCATGACGGCGCGATGGTAACGAATGCCGAGCTTGGCGGTCAGGCCGGCGACGTTTCGTGCAAAGAGACAATGCGTCATCGCGGCGTCCAGCAGCATGGCCACGACGCCGCCGTGCAGGCGATCCGGATAGCCCTGGAACACCGCGCTGCAATCAAACTCGGCGGCGACGCTCCCGTCGGCCTGCTGTTCAAAACGCAGGGCCAGACCGTCCGGCCGATCGTTGCCGCACACCAGGCAGGCGGGATGACACCGGCGGCTCAGGTCAGTGGCGGTGTCCATCTCCGCATCCATGGTGTTCGCAGGCGCTGGTTCCTGAGGTGAGCTTTCCATTCAGATACGCCTCGGCAAGTTCCGTCAACCCCATCGCGGGCACGCCCAGGACGGCCTCGATGTTGTTCTGCGCGAGCAGATCCACGGCACGGGCGCCCATGCCGCCCGCGAGAACCACGTTCACGCCGAGTCCGTGCAGCCAGCGAGGCAACACGCCGGGCTCGTGCGCAGGAGGCACCTGGTACTCCGTTCGCATCACGGTTCGGGACGAGGGGTCCACCTCCAGAATCGCGAACTTCTCGCAATGGCCAAAGTGCGGACAGACCTGTCCGTTTTCGGTCGGTATGGCGATTTTCATGTCTGCTCCTGCTTCTCAAGAGTATTCCGTAGGCTTTGTCCGGGCCGGGTACGTTCCAGCACCGTTTGCACGAACGCGCGGAAGGCCTGAGCCGAGGGGCTTTCGTCCATGGCATCCGCCGCAACGCGCCCGGCGTCTCCGTTTTTCACCACGTCAGGATCGAGTGGTATTCTACCCAGAAACGGCGCCTCTGTCGCCGCCGCCAGTGCCTGGCCCCCGCCCGCCTTGAAAACGTCCAGGTGCCGACCACAGCCGGGGCAGACAAGACCGCTCATGTTCTCCACGACGCCCAGTACGGGCAGCCCGACCGATCGGCAGAAGCCGACGGACCGGCGTACATCGCTGACGGCCAAGTCCTGCGGCGTCGTCACCAGGACGGCCGACGCCGCCTGTCCGACGAGCTGGGCCACGGCCAGCGGCTCATCCCCCGTTCCCGGCGGGGAATCCACCACAAGGTAGTCCAGGCGTCCCCAGCTCACATCCTTCAGGAACTGGCGGATGACGTTGTACTTCATGGGGCCGCGCCAGATGACCGCGTCGTTTCGGGAGGCAACCAGGAACCCGATCGACATCACGCGCAGGCGGTCGCTGACCCTGACCGGGTGCAACTCGCATTCAACGATCTCCGCGCGCTGATCCTGCAACCCCAGGAGTTGCGGGATGCTGGGGCCGTGGACATCGACATCCAGCAGGCCGACCGACATGCCCGCCTGAGACAGGCCCACCGCCAGGTTCGCCGCCACGGTGCTCTTGCCGACACCGCCCTTGCCGGACATGATCAGGATCTTCTGACCGATGTCATCCATTCGTTTGGCCAGCACGGCTTCTTCAAATTGCCGCTGCGATTCGTCGGGGGCATGTGCGTGCGTGCAGGTCTGACCCATCGCCGTTGCTCCATCGTCATTTCGCATGATTCAACCCGGACTGGGCCCCGGGCGCCGGAATCGCTGCATGCGGCTACGCCCGGTGTCCCTCAACCGTGGCGGATTGTGCCCGGTGCAACGAGCCTGCCTTGAACTGCTCGACCGCCTGGCTCACGGTCCCCGAGGCGCCCGTGTAGATCGCAACGCCACCGGCGTCGAGCACGGAGAACGCCTTGGGCCCCACGTGGCCGGTGATCACCGTCTGAGCCTTCAATTCGACAACCTTCCTCGCCGTCTGAATGCCGGCGCCCTGGGATGCATTCAGATTGATGTCGTTGTCCACGGATAAGAACCCGCCCGTTTCGGTATCCATCAGAATCAGAAACCGCGCGCGACCGAAACGTGGGTCGGTCGGTGAATCCAGCGTCGGACCCTGCGATGTCACCACCACTTGCATGAGGTCTCCCTTCGTCCTGTGACAATCCACAACCCTGCAAGTAACGTTCCAACATGGCCCCGACGTGGAGAGTCCGCCACAACTCCTTTGCAGATCGATCGTTACGGCGATGAGTTTCCGGAATCAGCGATCTCCGCCAGGGAGGGCCGGCCGGTATAGTGTTGCGAAATGCAATATTACCGCGGGCGGCTCCGGCCATCGGTCGGGGGCGTTTCGATCTTCAGCGATTTGAGCTTTCGAAAGAGCGTACTGGGATTGATCCCGAGTTCGCGGGCCGCTTGTCGGCGGTTGCCATGATGACGACGCAAGGCTTCGGCGATCAGGAATCGCTCCATGGACCTCAGAGTTGTGGGGCCGCCGTGCTCGCCGGCCGCCGGGCCGGCGGCGGGGCGGAGTTCCGGCGGGAGGTGGTGGAGTTCGATCACGCTGCCCCGGCACAGGACGAACGCCTGTTCGATGATGTTCTCCAGTTCGCGAATGTTGCCGGGATACTCGTGCTCCATGAGACGGGCCAGCACCTCGTTCGAGACGCCGACGATGTCCCTGCCCTGCAGGCGGTTGAACCTGGCCACCAGCCGATCAATGAGCAGCGGGATGTCCTCGCGTCGCTGTCGCAGGCTGGGCAGCTTCAGGTAGACCACGCGGATGCGATAGAAGAGGTCCTCGCGGAACCTGCCCGCCCGCACCAGCTTGGCGAGGTCCTTGTTCGTGGCGGCGAGGACCCGGACGTTGACCTTGATGGATTCCACCGAGCCGAGGGGCTCGATGCACCGCTCCTGCAGGACACGGAGCAGGCGCACCTGCATGGCCGGCGAGATATCGCCGATTTCGTCGAGGAAAATCGTGCCGCCGTCGGCCATCGCGAATCGACCGGGCTTGTCCCGCCGGGCGTCGGTGAAAGCGCCCGCCTTGTGCCCGAACAGCTCGGATTCCAGCAGCGTGTCCGGCAGGGCTCCGCAGTTGATCGCGACGAAACGCTTCTTCCGGCGGCGGGACAGATTGTGGATGGCCCGTGCGAACAACTCCTTGCCGGTGCCGCTGGCCCCTTCGATCAGCACGGTGCTGTCGCTCTCGGCGATCTGCGGCAGGATCTGGAAGAGGCTGGTCATGGCCGGGCTGCGGCCGACGATGTCCTCGAACGTGTAGCGGGCCTCCAGCTCCTTCTGGAGCTGCTCGATCTGGCTGAGATCCTGAAACGTCTCCACGCCGCCGATGACGGTCCCGTTCGCGTCTTTGAGCAACGCCGTGGAAATCCGGATCGGGATCCGCTGGCCGGCGTGGCTGACGATATGGGCGGTGGCGTTGACGATCGGCCTGCCGGTCGTCAGCGTGCGTCGCAGGGCGCATGCGTTCTCGCAGATGCTGGCGCGGAAGACTTCGCAACACGGCTTGCCGAGGGCCTCCTTGCGGTCGATGCCGGTGATCCGCTCGGCGGCCCGATTGAACGCCGTGATCCGCCAGTCGAGATCGACGGTGAACACGCCCTCGTTGATCGAATCGAGGATGACACTCTGCGGTTGAGCGGGCTGAGCGACGGCCATTCGGGGGGTCTCCAATGCCACGGCCCGCGATCATAGCCGGTAACTGCGCATTATGCAATACTGTGATCCTGCGTTGGATTGCAGATCGCCATTCTTTTCGAATGGGGCGGCGGCGGATTCGTACTTTAACTGCCTATGCTGGCGTCGGTTAGCTTGCCGGGTGGGCCGGTCGTTCCGCTGGCACGCCAATTGTCCAACGTCGTGTTGATGAGAATTGCGATTCCCCAGTGGCAGGGCCGGGTGTCTCCGGTCTTCGACGTGGCGGCAAACCTCCTGCTGGTTGAGGTCGAGGACGCCGGGGAGGTTGGGCGGCGGGAAGTCGCCTTGACCGCCACGGATCCGACGCGGCGGGCCCAGCAGGTCGCCCAGCTTCCGGCAGATGTGCTGATCTGCGGGGCGATCTCGTGGCCGCTGGAGATGGCCCTTTCTGCCGCCGGCGTGCGGGTGATCTCGCACATCTGCGGATGCATCGAGGAGGTCCTTACGGCGTTTCGAAACAACACACTGGGCGACGGGGCCTTCACCATGCCGGGGTGCTGCGGACGGCGTCAGCGGGGGCGCCACGGCGGCAGAGGCCGACGCCGCGGGCGGAAGGCCGACGTGCCCCAGCAGGAGAAGCCGTGACGACAAGCACCGGGGGGCGTCGAGTGGATCACGACGATATCGGCACGCGGAGCGCCCGTCGCATCGACGGCCGCGCGGCCCCGCCTGCCCCAACCAACAGGAGGCTCCCATGAACCGAAGAATGAATCTCGTTCTTGCCGGATGTGTCCTGGCAGGCACGGCGGGTTGCCTGCCGTGGCTGGAGTCCGTCTTGCGCCCGCCGTCGTACGGGCAGACAGAGACGAAGACTCTCGTTGTACAGAAGCCGCGGGCGTTTATGCAGCTCATCGAGTTCCACGACGACATTCAGGGCCTGAGAAACTGGGCCTATGAGCTGGAGCAGCGGGGCCTGCGATCGATCGTCAACGTCCGGTGGCCCATCGTCGAGGCGTATCCCGGCGACTTCCGGTGGCTGGCCGACCACGGCCACGAGATCATGGGGCTGTACAACGGAGGACCGCTGTGGGACGTGCCTTACGAGGAGCAGCTTCGGGGCATGCAGGAAGCGAAGGAAGTGATCGAGCGCGTGACGGGCAAGCCGATGCGGACGTTCAGCAGCGCGTATGCCGCCTGGGACGAGAACACCCTGAAGGCGGCGGATGCGCTGGGAGTGCAATACATCTTCGGCCGGGGCGCCAGCGACGTCGAGGCCGTCATCTTCAAGGCGGACGAGTACAAGTGCCAGATCATTTCGCAGAGCAACGTGACGTTCGCCGACATGGGCCGCGGCAGCCTGTGCGACTATTCGCTGTGGGCACGCGGCGCCACCGGGGCCGATTTCGAGCAGATCCTTCAGGAGACGCTGGCGAAGTACCCCAAGCGCCTCCTGGTATCAACCCACGCCTACCTCGGCGGCATGAAGAAAGACTGGTGGGAACCGTACAGGCGTTTTCTCGATAACGACAACGTCGACTGGATAGCGACGTTTGACGACTGGGTGAAGCCGCAGCACGGCGTCAACATCGGGGTTCCGCTGAGCATGGTCCCGGTGAACCGGGAGGTGAAGTACCAGACGCCCGCCCCGGCGGTTCCGCTGGAGGAGCTGGAGGACGTGGACACGATGCACAACCCGTGTGCGACCTGGTGACGATCGGTTTCGGGCCGGCTGGTCCGGGGCGGCCAACACGGCGAACCGGTGCGGCGGGCCCGGGAAAAGATGATGCATGGGATCCTGGTCAGGAAACGCGATGATGCGAACCGCATTCCGTGGTCTGTTATGCGTCGGGCTGGTCACGACGGTTTGTGGATGTCCCGCGGCCGTGCAGGACTCGACGAATCCGAACGCGCTGCTCATCTTTCATAACGGCACGGGGCCGATGTGCACGGCGGCGCTCGGCTGGCTGGCCAGGATGCGGACGGATCATCCCGATCTGGTTGTCGAAGAACACCTGACCACCGACGCGGCCGGTCTTGCTCTCCTGGGGCAGTTGAGACTGCAATACGCCGAGAGCCAGGGTGTATCGACCGCCTTCGGCTACCTGCCAATCATCTTTTTCAAAGGCCAGGCGTTCTCCGGATTCAATGATGGGATACAGCAGTCCCTGGAGGGACTGATCGAATCAATGAACACGCCGTCTTCGTAGGACGGCGACACTGAGGCCTGTATGCCCGTGCCATTGCGCGGGTGTGACCATGAAGGGAGGTTCGTCATTATGCCGGGTTTGGATCAGACAGGACCTATGGGTGAGGGACCGCGAACGGGACGCGGTCGGGGCATTTGCCCGCCGACCGGGCCGGCCGGGGACGTGGCGCCGGTCTACGGAGTGGGGCGAGGCGGACTGCCGCGCGGCGGCGGCCGGGGACGGTGCTTCGGCGGCGGCCGCGGACAGGGGCGAGGAAGGGGCTGGCGGCACTGGCAACAGGCCACAGGCCTGCCCCAGGGAGTCCGGGCCGGACGGGAGCCGATGTCCAACGTCCCGTCGTCTCCCGAGGAGGAACGCTCGACGCTCAAGGCTCAAGCAGAGCGGCTTGAGAAGACCTTGAATGCGATCCGAAGCCGGATCTCCGAGATCGAGGCGACCGGCGGCCAACAAGAGGAGTAGCGATGCCCCGACGCGATGGAACGGGGCCGACGGGGCGGGGCGGCCGCGGACACGGGCGGGGGCCAGGAAACCGTTTCCGTCCGGCCCCAGGCCGCCGTGACCGGCCGACGGCCACGGTGAACGCCGACAAGTGCCTCCTCTGCCGGGCCTGCGAGGACATCTGTCCGAGCGGAGCGATCACGGCAACGGACAAGGTGTTCATTGCCGCAGACCGATGCTCGGGCTGCGGAGCCTGCGTACAGGTCTGCGCCAACGGAGCGATCCGGCTTGTGTGACACCGCCCGCGCACGAAAGGCGAGGTTTCTTCGGAGCGACCGGCGGGACCGGAAGAAGGAGAACCACTCGAACGACATGCGGACATACCTGGAATGCGTACCTTGTTTTCTTCGGCAGGCCCTGGATGCCTCGCGATCCGTCACGAGCGATCCGGCCGTGCATGAGAAGGTGGTTCGTGAGACGCTCCGACTGGCGTCGAGAATGCGATTTGACGTCTCGCCGCCCTGGATGGGGCAGAGGATTCACCGACTCCTGCGTGAGGCCACGGGCGATCCGGATCCCTACCGGGAGGCGAAGCGGCGGTCGAACGCGGTGGCGATGGAACTGTATCCGGAACTCAAGAAGCGGGTCGCGGCGTCCGCGGATCCGTTCGCCACGGCGGTGCATCTGGCGATTGCCGGGAACGTGATCGACCTTGGCTGCAAGGCGGATCTCCACGACGGTGACGTCCACCGGGCCATTGAGGAGGCGTTGGCCGCCCCGATCAATCTGCGCGAGATCCACGCGATCCGGCAGGCCATCCGGGAAGCGAAGGCCATCCTGTACCTGGCCGACAACGCGGGCGAGATCGTCCTGGACCGCCTGCTCATCGAGTGCATGCCGACGGAGCGCACGACGCTGGTCGTGCGGGGCCGGCCGATCATCAACGACGCCACGCGGGAGGATGCGGAAGCCGCCGGGCTGACCGATCTGGTGGAAGTGATTGACAACGGCACTGACGTGCCGGGTACGATTCTCAACCAGTGTTCTGCCGCGTTTCGAAGACGATTCGAAAACGCAGACCTGATCCTCGCCAAGGGCCAGGGGAACTACGAAACCCTCAACCAGGAACGGCTGGACGGCGGGCAAGAAATGTTCTTCCTTCTCAAAGCCAAGTGCGCCGTCATCGCCAGGGACCTGGGCTGCCGTACGGGGGAGATGGTTGTATGGAAGTATCAGGCGGCGTCGCAGACCACCGTCGGGGGTGGCTGCGAGGACTTTGATTGGATGGCAGAGGAGGCCCATTCATGAAGATTGGAGTCGCGGCAACCGGCGGATCCCTGGATGCGGAAGTGGCCGAGCAGTTCGGCCGGTGCCGATGGTTCGTCGTTGTGGATTCCGAGACGCTCCGGTTCGAGGCGTTCTTGAACTCTGCAATCACTGCGGCAAGCGGCGCGGGTCCTGCCGCGGTGAAGGAGCTGGTCGATCGCGGGGCGCAGGTGGTGCTCGCCGGCAAGTTCGGGCCGAAGGCGCAGCAGGCGCTTGAGGCGGCGGGGGTGCGCCATGCCGAGGCGAGCGGCAAGATACGTGCGGCGGTGGCAGGTTACGCGAAGGCGTCCGCATGAACGCCAGACGATCGCCTGTGACGAACGCGAATGTGGATCGCACGCGCATGTTGCAGGCGTGCGGCGGTGTCTGCTGCACGAGCGACATCGTGTTTCCGCTGCTCTTTGTCACGCGTCGATCCGCGGTTGCCGCCCCCCGGCCATGGGGCGAGGAGATGCATTCATGAACTCGAACGCGGCGACGGACGACGGGATGTCAGACCGGGTGGCGAGCGAGCCGCGGCACCTGGCAGAGCAGTATCGCCACGCGAAGAGACACCTGGTCCGCTTTCTTCTCTGGTGGGCGTGCCTGTTCGGTGTCGCGGGGCCGTTTGCCGTGTGCCCCTTCTGCGGGCAACCGGGGTGCGGCATGGGCGCCGGTTTCGCGGGGATCCTGGGCGGGGTTGGCGCCGCGCTGATGGTTGTCCCCCGCGCCTTGCGAAGCGCCTGGCAAGAACGGCGAAGCCGCAGGCAGCCTGCGGAGGGAAAGCCTTGCTGACCATCGCCGTAGCCAGCGGCAAGGGCGGGACCGGCAAGACGACGGTGGCGACGAACCTCGCCTACGTGGCGTCGCTGAACGGCCGCACGGTTGCCTACGTCGACTGCGACGTGGAGGAGCCCAACGGACACCTGTTTCTCAAGCCCGAGTGGCAGACGCGGGCGGCGGTGACGCGGCCCGTGCCTCAGGTTGATGAGTCCAAGTGCACGCAGTGCGGCCGGTGCGGCGAGATCTGTCAGTACAGCGCGATCGTTCCGCTCGGGGTGATGGTGCTGGTCTACGCCGAACTCTGCCACGGATGCGGCGGCTGCACGCTGGTCTGCCCGACCGGCGCGATCACGGAAACGCCTCGGGAGGTCGGCACGCTCGAGGCAGGGCGGGCCGGCGCCGTCCAGTTTATCCGGGGCGTGTTGAACGTCGGCGAGGCCATGAGCACGCCGCTCATCCGGCAGGTGAAGAACGCCTCGCCGAACGCCGATCTGACGATCCTGGATGCCCCGCCCGGCACATCCTGCCCGGTCATCGAGACCGTGCGGGGCTCGGATTACGTCCTGCTCGTTACCGAGCCCACGCCGTTCGGATTGAACGACCTGAAGCTCGCGGTGGAGATGGTCCGATCTCTCCGGCAGCCGCTGGGGGTGGTCATCAATCGTGCCGACACGGGGGATCGCCACACGTGGGACTACTGCCACGCGCAACAGATTCCAATCCTGGCGGAGATCCCCGACGACCGGCGAATCGCGGAAGCCTATTCGCGGGGTGAACTCATGGTCCAATCGCTTCCTGAATACCGGGAACTCCTGGACAGTCTTCTGGAACGGACGCGGACCCGGATGACTCAATTGCGGAGGAGTGCTGAATGAAACCGGGCATGATTCTTACTCATGCTGATCCGGAGACCTTCTGACTTCGCCAGACAGAGACACAAGCGTGAAGGAATTGGTTGTCATCAGCGGCAAGGGCGGCACGGGCAAGACGTCGATCGCCGCCTCGCTGGCCGTTCTGGCCGGCCGATGCGTGGTGGCCGACTGCGACGTCGATGCCGCGGATCTCCACCTGGTTCTTTCGCCGCAGGTCCAGGAGCGGCATGATTTCCTCAGCGGCCGTGTGGCGATCATTCGCCAGGAGGATTGCACCGGCTGCGGGGCGTGCCTGGCGCATTGCCGATTCGACGCCATCGCGCGAGACTCCTCGGCAACGAATGCCGGCGGGGTGGCGCACGACGCGGGATACACCTGTCAGACATGCGATTACTGCGAGCGGTCCTGCCCCGCGCAGATCGATGATGTCATTCAGGCCATGACAAACGCCGTGGGCCTGCCCCGACGCGGCGGATTCCGCATCGACCCGCTCGCCTGCGAAGGGTGCGGTGTGTGCGTCCGGTTCTGCCCGCAACAGGCCATCGAATTCCCCGAACGGCTCTGCGGGGAGTGGTTTGTATCGGAGACCCGCTGCGGGCCGATGGTCCACGCAAAACTGGGAATCGCCCAGAGCAATTCGGGCAAGCTGGTCAGCATCGTCCGTCAGAACGCCCGGGCAATCGCCGAGCAGCGTAAGCTTGATCTCGTCGTCATCGACGGCTCCCCCGGCATCGGCTGCCCGGTAATTGCCTCGATCACCGGCGCCGGCCTGGTGCTGGTGGTGACCGAGCCGACGCGGAGCGGGGAGCACGACCTGAAGCGCGTGGTCCAGCTGACCCGCCACTTCCACATCCCCGTGGCCGTGTGCATCAACAAGTGGGATCTGAACGCCGAGCAGTCGAATCGCATCGAAGCGTATTGCCGCGAGCAGTCGATCGCCGTGGCCGGCAGGATCCGCTACGACCGCGCGTTCACGCATGCCCAGGTTCGCGGCCGGACCGTCGTGGAAGCCGGCGACGATGGCGTTGCGGAGGATGTCCGGAGGCTGTGGGCAACCCTGAAGACGGAACTCCAACAAGGCCCCGGCGGGGCAGGGCTGAGCGAAGAGCATGGTGCATGACTACCTGAAGAAATCCATCGAGAAACAGACGGGGCGGGCGAGCGACTGCATCTACTGCCAGCCCGGCCGAACCGCCTGCAAGACCGTCGAGCGACGAGAATGGCTCCGATGGGAGCCGTTGCTCACGGACCTCAACCGGAGTCTTGATTCTCGTCCCGACTACATCACGTTCAGCGGGCTGGCGGAGCTGTTCGAGCCGCGTGCGGAGGTTATTGACGAGTATGCTCAACCGCCCCTGGATGACCGGGCAGGCTCCGGTGCGGACCGGATCCTGGACACACTCTGCCGTCGCCCCTGTGCGATTGAGGACGTGATCGCGACACATGGTCTTCATCAAAACGAAGTGGTCAAGTCCCCGGATGAGCTGTCGCGTGACGGACTTGTCGAACGGGTTG
The DNA here is from genome assembly GCA_964617875.1 of uncultured Planctomycetales bacterium. GTDB lineage: Bacteria > Planctomycetota > Phycisphaerae > UBA1845 > PWPN01 > CAZMVY01. Next base: position 43,148 of record CAZUAI010000041.1, read on the forward strand.
CCATTGAATCAGACTTTTACTATAGAGCTATCCGACGCCCGGAAACGGGGCACGGCGGCGCAACCGCGGGGGACGACGCGTGGTGAAGATTCTCGGGATCTGCTGCAGCCCGCGCAAAGGTCAAAACACCTTCAGGGCGATGGAGATCTGTCTGGAGGCGGCGCGGGCGCAAGACGGTGCGATCACAACGCAGGTGATGGAGCTGGCGGACCTGGACATCCGGCCCTGCCGCGCCTGCGGGGAGTGCAAGGGCCGGCTGGTGTGCCCGATCGATGATGATTTCGCCAGCCTCATACCTGTGCTGGCGGACTCCGACGTTGGCGGGATGATCGTCGGCACGCCGGTGTACTTCGGAACGATGACCGCCCAGTGCAAGGCCTTCATTGATCGCTGCGTGATGTTCCGGCGCAACGGCTGGCTCTTCCGCAACCGCGTGGGCGGCGTGCTGGCCGTCGGCGGCGTGCGTAATGGCGGGCAGGAACTCGCGATCCATGCCGTGCAGGCAGCCATGCTGTGTCACGACATGATCTGCGTCAGCGACGGCCAGCCGACGGCGCACTTCGGCGCCACGCTGTTCAGCGGTATCGAGGGCGGAATCGAACACGATGACTTCGGCTTGCAGACCGCCCGCCATCTTGGAAGGCGCGTGGCTCAGGTCGCCGCATTACTGAGGAGATCGGCATGATACGGGTGGAGTACAGGAGGTATGTTCCGCTTGCCGGGCTTCTGGCCCTGCTCGGCGGGACTGGATGCGCGGGACCGGCGGCCCGAACCGATGACCAGCGCCCGTTCTCGATTGTCATGCTTCCGGACACGCAGAAATACAGCGAGAAGCGGCCGGATCTGTTCTTCGCCCAGACGAACTGGATCAAGCAGAACCGCGACAAGGAGAACATCGTTTTCGTCACGCACGTGGGCGACCTCGTGCAGAATCGAAGCAAGAAGCCGTCGGAGTGGAAGGTTGCCGACGAGGCGATGGCCGTCCTCGACGGCGCAGTGCCCTACGGCATCGCCATCGGCAATCACGATTACGATAGCGACGACGGCGTGCAGAAGGGCGTCGCGACGATGTATCTTCAGCACTTCAACCCGGAACAACGATTCAAGGGCCGGCCGTGGTACGGCGGGGCATCGCCCAACCTGCTCAACTCGTACCAGTTGTTCTCCGGCGGCGGGACCGACTTCGTCATCCTGCATCTGGAAGTGAATGCTCCCGACGACGCGCTGGCTTGGGCAAAGGACGTGCTCGAACGGCACCCCACCCGGCCGGCGATCGTCGCCATACACACGTACATCCGGCACAAGGACGGCGTCGGCCGGGAGACGAGACGCGAGTATCGCAAAGACGGCAACTCCGGCGAGGAGGTCTGGGAGAAATTCGTCCGCCGCAGCCCACAGGTGTTCATGGTCCTCTGCGGCCACGTCGGCAACGCCGAGGAGTACCACCAGTTTTCAAGAAACGACGCCGGAGCCGACGTGCTGGAGATGCTTGCCGACTATCAGAACCGAGAAAACGGCGGCGACGGCTGGCTCCGGATCATCCGCTTCGTGCCGACGAGTCGCGAAATCCAGGTGCGAACCTATTCTCCTGTGCTTGGCCGGTTCGAGACGGACTCCAACAGCCAGTTTACGGTGCCGTGGCACCTTCCGCAGGCATGCCACGGTACGAAGCGTCTGGCATCACCCGTATGAAGGTCGGAATGCGCTATTGCGGCCGCGCCCTGCTGACTGTCCTCATCGTTGCTCTGCCTGTTGCGGCGCATGATGTGGAGAACGTCCTCCGCGCCGCCGAACTGCTGAACGCGCCGCCGCAACCCGCTTGATGCGGTCGAGAGGAGGTCATCGCCATGATGCGCAGAAGCATGCTCAACTTCCTCGTGGATGTCCTGACCCTGCTGGCGATATTCGTCATGATCGCCACGGGGCTGGTCATCCGTTTCGTCCTGCCCCCCGGCACCGGCGGCCGTCACGGCGGGGGCGGCCTTCTGCTCTGGAGCCTGGGCCGCCACGACTGGGGCGACGTTCATTTCTGGGCTTCTGTTGCCCTCGGCGTGCTGCTGGTCGTTCATGTGGCGCTGCACTGGTCCTGGGTGTGCACGATGGTGCAGCAAGTGCTGCGAGGCACGGCTGTCTGCCAACCCGGCGTCCGCAAACGAAACGCCTACGGCGTGGGATTCCTCGTCGTCATCGTGCTCGTGTTCGGCGGCTTCACCTGGTATGCCCGCACCGCCGTCAGGCATGCCGGCGGACGGTGGCAATCCGAGAGCCTTCCGGCGAGCGCGGAGGATGGCATGCCGCCGCATGGGCAAGGGCCCGGGCACGGAGCCGGACAGGAACAGATCCGCGGCTCCATGTCCCTGACGGAGGTCGAGGCCGCCACCGGCGTGCCGGTGGAGACCCTGAAATCCGAACTCGGCCTTCCGGAAAGCACCTCAGCCGAGGAACGACTGGGGCGTCTGGTCCGCCAGCACGGATTCAGCATGGACAAGGTTCGGGACGTCGTCTCGAGACACAGCCGCGGGCCGCAGGGGGGGCGCAACTGATGTGGCGGCGTTCAGGCCGTCCGGGACCGGGCCTTCTCAATCAAGTCGAGGATGGAGGCGAGCTTCGGTTGCGGGGGGGCGAGGATCCTCACGATCTGCTCGGGCGTGTAATGCTCCCGCAGCCAGGCGGCCGCATCAAACTGAGGGCACCAGCAATCGGGCACCAGCCTGCAGGGGAAGTCGCCGTCCACGCTCCGGCAATACCTGAACGGCACGTCGTGGCCGAGCTTCCGGCAATACGCTTCCCGTTGATCGTATGCGTCGATGCTCATGCCGTCGCCTGTTACGCGGAAGGCCCTGGGGGGCCTTGCCCGATTCTGCCGGCCGACCCTCGGCCGCCGAAACGAGTATAACCGCGCCGGGCCGCCTTGACACAACTCCGACACGGCGTTGTGCTGGGCGTATGACCACGAATCGCGGCCCGCTTTTCCGCCGCATCGATCAACCACGCCGCCGAGGCATGGCCAAGCCCGGCAGCGGGGCCCCGTGCGAGCGGACCGGCTCGTTGCGGACAGGAGGCAGACCCGCCATGTCGGCAAACGTACGTCAAGCGCGGTTTCGAGCGAGCCCCGGCTCCTGCCTGTTCGCAGGAGTCATGCTTCTGATTCCGGCCTGTGCGTCCAGTGCCCGCACGGCGGCTCGGCCGAATGTGGTCTTCTTCCTGGCCGATGATCTCGGCTGCATGGATATCGGCGCCTATAACCCGAAAACGTTCTACGAGACGCCCAACATCGACCGCCTGGCCCGCAGCGGGATGCGATTCACACAGGGATATGCGGCGTGCCCGGTCTGCTCGCCGACTCGGGCGAGTATCATGACGGGCAAGTATCCCGTGCGGACGGGGATTACCGACTACATTCCGGGCCAGCGCAATGCGAAGCTCCGTTCCGCGCCCAACGCCGACCATCTGGCGCTGGAGGAAGTGACCATCGCGGAGCGGTTTCGCGATGCCGGTTTCGCGACCTTCTTTGCCGGCAAGTGGCACCTGGGAGGCGGCGAGTTCTCTCCGAACGCGCAGGGATTCGGCCCAGGACTGGTAAGCGGCGAGGGCGCGAAGGGAAATACGCAGTTCTGGTATCCCCAGTCGGGGATTCCGGTGCCGGACGCCAAGGACGATCCCAAAACGACCGACCGCATCGCCGACGAGGCAGTTCACTTCATCAAGACCCACAAGGACCAGCCCTTCTTTGCCTATCTGCCGTTCCTGGCCGTGCATACTCCGATCCAAGCGCGGGCGGACCTCGTGGCGAAATACGAGAAGAAGCGAGCTTCCGCGCCGCCCGACGCCTGGGGCAGGGAACGCGAGCGGGACGTGCGGCTCGTGCAGAACCACGCTACGTACGCGGCCATGCTGGAACAGCTTGATTCGGCCATCGGACGGGTCCTGGCGGCGTTGGAAACCAACGGCCTTGCCGACAGGACGGTCGTCGTGTTCATGTCGGACAACGGCGGTCTGTCAACGTCGGAAGGCCATCCCACCTCGAACCTGCCGTTGCGGGCGGGCAAGGGCTGGCCCTACGAGGGCGGGATTCGCGAGCCGTGGATGATCCGCGTGCCGGGGATGACCAGGCCGGGCAGCACCTGCGACACGCCCGTCATCAGCACGGATTTCTATCCCACGCTCCTTCAGTTGGCTGATCTGCCGCTGGACCCGAAGCAGCACATCGACGGCGTCAGCCTCGTGCCGCTCCTCAAGGGCGGAAACCTTGATCGCGGCGCGCCGCTGTTCTGGCACTATCCGCACTACGGCAATCAGGGCGGGGCTCCGTGCGGGGCGATTCGCGAAGGCGATTGGAAGCTCATCGAGTGGTACGAAGACGGCAGCCTCGAACTGTACAACCTGCGGGACGACATCGGCGAGAAGACCAACCTCGCCTCCACCCATCGGGAGAAGGCCGAACGTCTGCACGCGCGGCTTGTCGCCTGGCGCAAGAGCGTCAACGCCCTCATGCCCACGCCGAACCCGCAGTGGAAGCCCGAAGCGGCCGTAACAGGCAAGTAGAAGCAGACCGGCGAGACATTGAAGATACCGTCCTTGCCACCCGGACTGGCCGCCGTCCTCGGATCATAGCCGTACTTCAGGTTCGCGAGCGCACTGTACAGCACCGGCTGGTTCACAAGCCGTCCCTTGCGCACGGCCCGGAGAAACCGCGGCGTAAGGAAGATCGTCAGCCGAAACGATCGTCCATTCACGATGCCCTCGACGACGCGGAACGGTACGGCGGTCTCGCCCGATGTCTCGGCCGAGAGCAATGCCTTCAGGTCGTGTTTCAATTGGTCCGTGTTGCGTTCTGAGTTCATTGCCGCCACTTCTATCGCCCTCACCCCAGATGCCCCGTGCACGCAATCACGGCGGACTGCTCTACGACGTCAACATCGCCCTTGAGGAGATCCAGGTGGATGCGGGTGCCTTCCAGGTGACCGGGGGTCCGATCCGTGGATCGCAGATGGTCGATGAAGGCGTCACGGAGTTCGGAAAGGGTGAGCGGGTTATCGTCGGACGGCTTGGCGATCAGGTGACCGATCTCCGGAGAGCCGAACAGGACATCCAGGATGGGGTGGCCGTCCGCAAGGAGTTTCGAGGCGAGGGCGCTCTTCCCCTTGCGGATGCGAGCGAGTTGATCCTCCGCATCCTGCTTGATCTGCTTGGCTTCGGCCTCGTTGTCCGTTTCGAGGGCCTTGATGTACGACTTGCCCTTCCACCAGAAGGTAAGGGAGTACGTCCCGGCCCGCTTTCTCAAGAATGCCATGTCAGCGGCCTACTGCCACGTGGTCAAGCGCCCTGGACGCCCGTTTCACCGGCGGCGAAGCGGTGGCGTTCCGCTGACGCAACGGTGGCTCGCGGCATTATGAACAAAACAGGACTCACGCCAAGGTCTGACGTAAGTCCTGTCTTCTATTTGGTTTACTTAGAGCCTATCCCACAACCCCTGCGGCGCGGAAGGTGATCCACGCGCAGGCGAAGT
>CAZUAI010000042.1:0-47031 GCA_964617875.1 uncultured Planctomycetales bacterium
CGCACGGCGGGTTCTTCACGGCAGTGCCATTCGTTCCTGACACCTTCGTTCGCACCGGCAGCAAGGGTTTCATGAACGGCCATGCAGCCGGATGGACACCCTCGTCCCGTCCTTTTCCCGGGGAGTCAGGTAGGGCAGGTCGCCAGACCTGCCTTCTTCGGTGCGGGGAACCAACCCAAACTGACAGAGTGACACCGTGGCATTTCGGCTGGCTTCAGCGTATTCCGCGTGTTTCGCGGTTCGATTCTGTTGGGGGACCGCGGAATACGCGAACCACGCGGAAAGCGTGCGTGCAGGAACGGCCATGCAGCCGGATGGACACCCTCGTCCCGTCCTTCTCCCGGGGAGTCAGGTAGGGCAGGTCGCCAGACCTGCCTTCTTCGGTGCGGGGAACCAACCCAAACTGACAGAGTGACACCGTGGCATTTCGGCTGGCTTCAGCGTATTCCGCGTGTTTCGCGGTTCGATTCTGTTGGGGGACCGCGGAATACGCGAACCACGCGGAAAGCGTGCGTGCAGGAACGGCCATGCAGCCGGATGGACACCCTCGTCCCGTCCTTCTCCCGGGGAGAGACTGCGAGTATTGGTCACCCTCACCCCGTCCCTCTCCCTGGGAGGGAGAGGGGTGCTTGGCCAGCGACGCCGGCCGAGGACTGGCGTTTCGTGTACGACGGGTATAACGTGGTTCTCGTGCTGGACGGCAAGAACAGCAACGCGACGACGAAGAAGTATAGGTGGGGTCTCGATCTGTCAGGGCTGTCCGGCAACGCCACGTCCGCTGGCGTTGTGGTGCAGGCATCATTGCCTGCGGCCGGGATTCACGGCGCCGGCGGCATTGGCGGCCTGCTGGCCGTCTGCGAGACGCAGGGCACGCCATCGACCTCCGACGACGCGGGCTATTGGTATCTCTACGACGCCAACGGCAACGTGGGCCAGAGCCTCGCGACGACGAAGGACACGCAGGGCTCGATTGCGGGCGCGGCTTCGACGCCGGCCGCGCGGTACGAGTACGACCCGTACGGCAACGTCACCGGCCCGGACCCGGACGGCGACGGCGACTGGCAGGAGCACGCCACCGCGTACGCCCTCGCCAACCCGATCCGCTTTTCGACCCGCTGGTTCGACCCGGAAACCGGGCTCGGTCAATGGCCGCGCCGCTACTACGTCCCCCGGCTGGGGCGGTGGACGAGCAGGGATCCGATAGGCGAGGATGGGGGACTGAATCTGTATGCTTTTGGGCGGAACAGGGCTCCGCAAGCGATTGATGCACTTAGAGCCCATCCCAAAACCTGTGAGGATGGGCAACTTGTGGCGAAAAGCCGTCTGTGCCGAAGGGTTTCGGGATAGGTTCTTAGGGAAGCGGGCATGATAGAACCCCCGCTGCTTCCGCCCGGGGCAAGACCGCCTTGGCCGGGGTGGCCCGGCCCGCCGCCACGTCCGCCACGCCCAGTTCCCAGACCATGCCCGGTTTATTACCCCAGCAGCAACCCCGCATGGTATGCGGCCAGTCCCAACTGGTGCCGCGACGGCGCAGTCACCGGGTTTCTGCACGCGGGTCTCGTGTGCTTCCGCGAGATCACGGTCGGGCCGGGTGTGTGGGGTTGTCCACCCGCGCGACACGTGTGTTTTGATCCGCAAACGGGCGGTTGCGACGCACACGCCGATGCGAAGGGACAGTGCGAGGGCAAGAATCCCGACGGAAGCTGCAACCTGGATTCATGCTGTTCAGCGTGGCACCTGCTCAACGATCTTGGATGGGAGCACTGAGATGTCCCGGCTACCCTCGGGCGATGCCGGGAATCGCGATACACTTGGGCCACCGACGCACGGAGATGGCACGGGTCCCATCCATGAGCAACGCGCGGCGACGTGGGCCCCCTTGGTCCTCGCCGGCATGGGGCTGGGAGTTGCCAGCGCACCGTTTGTCTTCCTCAGCAAGCCGCGCCCGGACACTCTGGAGTTCGGCCTTCTGTTTGTCGCTCTTCTCGTTGAATGGGCAGCCGTCATTGATGCCTTGAGGGTGATCGGGAGTAGACGACACTGCAGCCGAAGATCCGTCGCGATCGCCACAGTAGCCATATGCATCTCCATGCCCGTAGCGTGCGTTCTCACGCTGTTCTTCGGCCTGCTTGTGTTTGCAAACGTTTGATTCGCGGATCGGGGTGTCGGGAGGCGCCCCAAAACCGGCCAGGCGGAGGCGCCTCGAAACAGGCGCCCGAAAAGGGGACATCACTGAGTAGTGGATCGGAAGACGGAACAGGCTCGTCTACTGAGCACAACGAGCCGCGCTGCGGACGATAAGGAGCAGTGAGAGCGCGAGGCACACGAAGCTGGCGTCACGGGCATTCCTCTGCGTGATCGGCGTAATCGGCGGGCAGCTTCGTCTTGCTTCTTGCGGAACGCTCGGCCAAAGGAGTCTCGCGCAGAGGCGCTGAGCAGAAAAGGGGACATCACTGCTTATTGACGGCAGCCTCGTGATCGGCTACGCTTGCGTGCATGCCTCGAACAGTCAGGTAGGGCAGGTCGTCAGACCTGCCTTCTTCGGTGCGGGTTTCTGCGTATTCCGCGTGTTTCGCGGTTCGATTCTGTTGGGGGACCGCGGAATACACGAACCCCGGGAAAAACGACAAGTCAGGTAGGGCAGGTCGCCAGACCTGCCTTCTTCGGTGGGGGTTTCTGCGTATTCCGCGTGTTTCGCGGTTCGATTCTGTTGGGGGACCGCGGAATACGCGAACCACGCGAAAAGCGTGCGTGCAGGAACGGCCATGCAGCCGGATGGTCACCCTCATCCCGTCCTTCTCCCTGGGAGGGAGAGGGGGCCGACAAGCTGGTGGGCGAACCCGCGGAGTACCGCGGAACCGCCCACCCTACCTCTCCTGAGACAGGGAGGGGATGGGGAGGGTCGATCCGCTTCGCCGGCCCGCGGTTGGAATTGGACACCCTCATCCCATCCTTCTCCCGGGGAGAGAGTGCGAGTATTGGTCACCCTCACCCCGGCCCTCTCCCTGGGAGGGAGAGGGGGGAAGAAGGCGTCGCGGGCCTTCGTCCGCGTGATCGGCGTACTCGGACCACGATCCGCGCACGACCAACAACGAACAATCACCGGGCCTTCACCGCCGTCCAGACCTCGTCGTACAGGCGATTGTCCGCCCCCAGGTCCTGCACATACTCCATCGTTTTCATCGTTTCCTCGGGGGGGTAGACCTCCGGGTTCCGCCGGTCTTCCGGGCGGATCATCGGCAGCGACGCCGCGTTGGGGCTTGCGTACCGGTTGAAGTTCGAGAGCTGCGCGCCGACGTGCGCATCCAGAATGTAGTTGATGAATGCGTGCGCCCCGTCGGGGTTCGGCGCCCGGGCGGGGATGGTCATGCCGTCCGTCCAGATCAGCGTGCCTTCCCTCGGCGTGACGAAGCCGACGTTTGGCTCCTCGTCCGCGGCCCGGACGGCGTCGCCGTTGTAGACAATGGCGACGGCCGCCTCGCCGGAGACGACCTTGTTCTTGCCGCCCACACCGCCCTCGAAGCCGAGCGTCTTCGCGTTCTTCTTCGCCCGCAGCACCAGTTCGCCGGCCGCCTGCAGTTCGCGGCGGTCGCGCGAATTCAGCGAGTGGCCCTGGTACTTCAGGGCGGCGCCCAGCATGTCGCGCATCGAGTCGATCAGCACGACGGGGCCCGGCTGCCGCTCCGGCTCGAAGACGACGGCCCACGTCGGCTCCAGGTCCCTGACGCGGTCCTTGCGGACCATCAGCCCGACCGTGCCCCACTGGTAGGGCAGGCTGTACCGGCCCCCCGGATCATACGGCGGGCTGCGGAACCGCTCGGCCACGTTGACCCGGTTCGGCACCTTCGCCGGGTCGAGCGGCCGGATCAGCCCGAGCTTCGCCAGCACCGGGATCGCGTGATCGGTGACGACGAGGACGTCGTACTGCTCCGCGCCCCCGGCCTGCTGCATCTTGGCCATCATCTCCTCGGGCGCCTCGTACACGTCGATCCGCACCTTGAGCCCCGTGGCCTTCTCGAATTCGCGGGGAATCGCCGGGTCGATGTACTCGGAGAACATGTAGACGTTGACCTGGCGCGCCGCCGAGGGCTTCGAGGCGGCCGTATCCGATGACCGTGAACAACCGGCGACGGCGAAAAGGATCGGAAGGCAGAAGACCACGGCCGTCACGCCGGGGGGGCACGCGGCGGCCGTCATTCGGAACCTCCTCGGACGCGCGATCGGGCCGCAGCGACGATCCCGAGTCGAACCGCGAGCGGCCGGTTGTCCGCCAGGGACAGCATTCGCCGCGGAACGGCGATTGTTTCGGCCCTGTGGACCTTCGTCCCGGACCGTTTCCGCATCGCAGTTGTGCTCGCGCAGCAACGCCGCGAGTCCGGGAGGCAGGTTCTCATCGCTCTTGAACTTCATCAGGCTGTCCCGACCGACAGTCGCGCCGCTCCATGAGCGTTCCTTTGCGCCGTTTCGGGGCTCTCGGTCCCGCGGTGATTGTACCGAATTCCGGGGAGCCGCATCCACAGGGTCACTTCCGGGCACATGGCCGTATGGGCGAACGGGGTCAGGAACCGTTGCCGGACAGGCGGAACACCGCGTTCACGGGAAGCGGACGCCCGGATGCGTTCAGCCCCGGGCAGGAGAGGTTCCTGCTCCCCTCCCTGCGTGCAGGAACGGCGACGCACCCGTCACTTCCCGGCCCTCGCCGTCATCCGCTCCAGCCCGATCACCAACAGCACCGTCGCCAGGAACACCAGCGTGGACAGGGCGTGGATCTCCGGCGACACGCCGCGGCGGACCGACGCGTAGATATAGATCGGCAGCGTCGTGGATGTCGGCCCGGCCGTGAAGAAGCTGATGACAAAGTCGTCGAGCGAGAGCGTGAACGCCAGCAGCGCGCCCGCGACGATCCCCGGCGCCAGCAGCGGCAGCATCACCCGCCGCAGCAGGTACGGCGTGTCCGCGTACAGGTCGCGGGCCGCCTCCTCGAGCGTTCGCCCGATCGTCGCCAGACGCCCCTGCACGACCAGCGCGACGAACGCGATCTGAAACGTCACGTGCGCGAGGATCATTGTTGTCAGCCCCGGCTCAAACACCGCCGACGCCGCCCGCAACAGCCGAAACGCGACCACCAGCGCGGCCGCGAAGATGATGTCCGGCGTCACGACCGGCAGGTACAGCGCGACGTCGAGCGACCGCCTCAGCGCCGCCGGCCACGGGAACCGCGACAGCCCGATCGCCAGGAGCGTGCCCAGCACCGTCGCGACGGCCGTCGAGCACGCCGCCAGGATCAGCGTGTTGCGGGCCGCCTCCAGGACGTACTCGTTCCCGAACAGCCGCGCGTACCACTGCAGCGTGAAGCCCTTCCACGCGAAGCCGTGCCGGGCCGCGTTCACCGAAAACACGGCGACCGCGAGCATGGGCGCGTAGAGGAACACCAGCGCTGCGATCGCCGTCACGCCGACCCATCGCGGCAGGCGGGCGGTCATATCCGCTCCGCCTCGCGGACCCGCCGCCGTACGAGGAACAGCCCCACGAGCGTCAGCACCATCAGCCCGAAGCTCACAGAGGCGCCGAACGGCCAGTCGCGGCTCGTGCCGAACTGCTGCTGGATCAGGTTGCCGACGAGCATGTACTTGGCCCCGCCGAGCAGGTCGGGCACGACGAACACGCCCATCGCGGGAATGAACGTCAGCACGGTCGCCACGGTCAGGCCCGGCAGCGTCTGCGGCAGGATCGCGTGGAAGAACGTCCTTCGCGGCGAGGCGTAGAGGTCCCGCGCCGCCTCGACGATCGACCAGTCGAGCCGCTCGACGCTGACGTACAGCGGCAGCACGGCGAACGGCAGGAACGCGCTGACCATCCCGACGTAAACGGCGGCCGGGCTCGGGTAGAGCCCCCCGCCCTCGTCGATCAGGCCAAGCGCCTGCGCGAGCCGGGCCGGCGGCATCTGGTTCGACAGGATCAGCATCCACGCATACGTGCGGATCACCAGGTTCGTGCAGAAGGGGACGACGACCAGCCCGAGGCAAAGATAGCGGATGCGCGGCCGGCGTGTCGCGACGAAGAACGCCAGCGGATACGCGAGCAGCAGCGACAGCACGGTCGTCGCGAACGCGACCCACACGCTCCGGCCGAGGATCCACAGGTAATCGGCCGACCAGGTCATCACCCCGAAGCCCGCCAGCCGGCGGTAGTTGTCGAGCGAGAACCGCCAGACGACCCCTCCGTACGGATCGCGCCCGGCAAACCCCAGCGCCACCAGCACCGGCAGCGGCAGGATGAGCAGCAGCACGAGCCAGGCCATGCCGGGGCCGACGAACCCCAGGCCGCGCAGCATCAGCCGCCGCCGCGTGGTCAGCTCGCCGTACCAGATCTGGAGTCTCGTGCCCATGAATCAAGCCGCGAAAGCGAGAAACCAGGAAAGCGAGGAATCGGGAAATCGCACCGCCCAAGCCCCTCCTGCTTTTTCGCTTTTTCGTTTTCTCGGTCTAGTCCCTCAGTGCCACCAGGCATTCCGCCGGCAGTTCCAGCCAGACTTCCTGGCCCGGGCGGAGGTCCGCCGTCGCCGTGGTGCGGACGCGCAGCGGGCCGGGCTCGACGAAGAGGTCCGCGTGGTCGCCGCGGTAGATCGTCTCGCGGATGCGGCCGCGGACGCCGTTGACCTCCGGCCGGTGACGGCAGAGCCGGATCCGCTCCGGCCGGATCGCCAGCGTGCCCCTTTCCCACGCGGGCGCGTCGCCGACCACGAGCGCCCCGTGCGCGGTCTGCACGCAATCGCCCAGCCGCGCGCCTTCGATCAGGTTCGCCGATCCGAGAAACTCGGCCACGAACCGGCTCGCCGGCCGTTCGTACACGTCCGACGGCGTGCCCGCCTGCTCGATCCGTCCGTCGCGCATCACCATGATGCGGTCCGAGACGGTCATCGCCTCGTCCTGGTCGTGCGTCACGAGGATGAACGTCTTGCCGAGCCGCCGCTGCAGCCGCCGCAACTCGATCTGCACCTCGCCCCGCAGCTTCGCGTCGAGGGCCGACATCGGCTCGTCGAGCAGCAGCAGCTCGGGTTCGTTCACCAGCGCCCGCGCGAGCGCGACCCGCTGCTTCTGCCCGCCGGAAAGCTGGTGCGGGTAGCGCGCAAGCAGCGGCTCGAGCTGGAGCATCTGCGCGGCCCGGCCGACCCGCTCGTCGATCTGCGGCCCCGGGAACCGGCGCGAGCGGAGCCCGAAGGCGATGTTCTCCCGCACGCTCAGGTGCGGGAACAAAGCGTAGTTCTGGAAGACCGTGTTGACCGGCCGCCGGTTCGCGGGCCGGTCGGTCATCGGCCGGCCGCAGAGCGTGATCTCGCCGCGGTCCGGCAGTTCCAGCCCGGCGAGGATGCGAATGAGCGTCGTCTTGCCGCAGCCCGACGGCCCCAGCAGCGTGACGAACTCGCTCCGGCGGACGGCGAAGCTGACATCCCGCAGGACCTCGACGGCCCCGAAGCTCTTCCAGATGCCGCGGGCGGAAAGCTCCTCGGCGTCAGGCAACGCGGGGATGTCGATCAGCGCGCCGGGGCGGACGGGCTGCCCTTCGCCGTTCGGCCGCCGTTCACGCAATCGTTCGGCCGCCGCGACCCCATGCTGGCCGGATGGTTCGTCCAACTCGCCGTGCGGTCCTTTCTCTGAAAATCCCCGCTGTCGTCCAACCGGACAGGATAGGAAACGCGGGGCGGGGGATCAAGCTGCGGCCTTCGGCCGCGCGCATGGCCGTATGGGCGAACGGGGTCAGGAACCGTTGCCGGACAGGCGGAACACCGTGTTCACGGGACGTGGACGCCCGGATGCGTTTGGCCAACGCAAGAAGGGTTCCTGACCCCCTCCCTGCGTGCAGGAACGGCCACACACACCCTTTGGCCGCAAGCCGGCGGCTGAATGACGGTTTTTCCGTTCGCATCAGCGATCCTGCCGCGGCAGGAAGGTGATCCAGCGTGTGTCGGGATCGCGGTTCGCCCGGAAGAAAAACGGGACCAGCACAACCTCGCGGGGCGATGGTTGCGAGTTGGGGGAGGCGTGGTCGTTGGCCGGCGTAGTCGCTGGTGGTCGCTCGACGGCTTGCGTCTTCAGGACGTACAGGCCGAGATCCTGCCGGAACTCCGCCTTCATGCCGTCGGCGGGGGCTTGCGGGTCGAGAATGACCGACAGGCGCTCCAGGTCGAGTCCGGCAGCGTCCTGTCGTTCGAGGCAGTAGACCAGCGGCCCGCGACGGAACGCGACCTGGCCGCGGTTCGCCGCGACTTCCGGCGGGCTGGTGATCGCCTCCGGACGCATCGGCAGGTCCAGCCGGACCTCATCGCCGTTACGCCATTCGCGGTCGATCACGTGATATCGGCCGGCCGGCGCCGATGCCGGCTCGCGGTTCGCGACGGCAACCTTCGCCCCGCGGCACCAGGCCGGGACGCGCAGGCCGAGCGCGAATCGCGCCGGCCGTTCGGGCCGCACGCGCAGCCGGACCTCGCCCTCGTGCGGGTAACGGGTCTGCATCTCGATCCGCAGCGGCGTGCCGTCGGGCAGTCGGTGCTCCGCCCCGGCGTCGGTATACAGGTTCACCCGCACGCCGTCCGCCGTAACGCTGAAGACGTACTCCGGAAGCTGCGCGAAGAACCGCCACGCATTCGGAAAGCAGCAGGCCGTCGAATGCAGGTTCGGCAGGACCGTTCGCCGCACGGGGTTGCCGCCGTGGTCCGTGCGGCCGGCCATGTCGCCGACGCGCCGCAGCGGGTTGTAGTAGAAGATGCCGAGGTGGTCCGGCGAGACCGCGCCAAGGTAGTGGTTGTAGAGGATCGTCTCGATCGTATCGAAATACCGGCTCTCGCCCGTGATCGCGTGCATCCGCCACGAGAACATCATCATGGCCACGGACGCACACGTCTCGGCGATGTCACGGCTGGGGTTGCCTTCGAGGCACTGCGGCAGGTCGAACGGCCGGGCGGCGATGGACTCGTTGTAGCCGATGCCGCCGGTGACGTACATCCGGGTCGAGACGATCTCCTCCCACAGGCCCGGCAGGGGGGCGTGGAACGCGCGGTCGCCGGTCTCGACGTACGCCTCGGCCGCGCCGGTCATCAGGTAGCACAGCCGCACGGCGTGCCGCGACCCGCCGCCGGCCTGCACGTCGGCGATCGTCGGTCCGAGGCGGCTCATCCGTATGACGGCCCCGGCGAAGTCGAGGAACCGCTTTTCGCCCGTCGCCCGGTACAGCCGCACGAGGGCCGGCTCGATTTCCGGGTGCTCGCGCCGGCCGACGCTGCGGAAATACGGGTGGCCGGCCTCGTCCGCCCGCCGATAGAAGTCCGCGAGACGGCACGCGGCGTCGAGCAGCGTTCGCGTGCCCGTGGCCTTCCAGTGGGCAACGGCGGCCTCGATGAAATGACCGGCGCAGCACAGGTCGTGGTGGACCTTCTCGTCGAACGGACCGGCGGGGCTGAGGCGCGTGCCAAGGTAGCCGTCCTTCTCCTGGAGCCGCACGAAGATGCTGGCGTGCCGATCGACCGCTTCGGCGACGTGGGTCAGCGACGGGTCATACGCGATGGCGTAGCATGCCCCCTCGAACCACTTGTAGAAGTCCGAGTCCGTCGCGAGCCGCCGGCAGGCCGTCGGCGGCTCCTCGCCGCGCGCCCGCGCCTCGAAGGCGGCCGGGATCGCGCTCGTGAGCCCGGCGGGGATGCTCACGCGGTTGTTCGCATCCACACGGGCGCCGAGGAACCCTCCCAGCTTCACGTCCCGCAGCGGCACAGGTCGGCAGACCGTGCGCGCGGCGGACCAGTCGCCGACGCCCGGCGCGGTTTCACCCCGGCCGGACAACGGCAGGAGCAGGGCGATCAGACAGGCAGGGACGACGCGGAGTCGAACGGGACACGGCGCAAAGAGCCGTGGATTCGCGCCCCCGCCGCCGAAGCGGCCGAGCGCCCGGCAAGAGCCGCGCGGACGCGCCGCTTTGCCGCTCTCTCGCTCTTCCGCTTTCTCGCCCCGGCCTTCGCTCACTTCCCGCTGACCTTCGGCGGTTGCGCATACAGTCCGTAGGCGTCGGCGATGCGGGCCTTCTTCGTGTCGTCCTTGTGGATCACGATGCGGTAGTTGAACTCGACCGTCTCGCCCTTCTTCCAGGTCTGCGAGCCGTTCCGGTTCTTGTCGCCGGTGAAGTCCTTGAGGCCGAACGGGTTGGCGGTATACAGGCCGTAGTCCCGGATGTGCCAGGTCACCGGGTGGCGGAAGTTCTTCGGGTGGTCGAGCACGGCCACGCCGACGGTCTTGCCGTTGACCGGGCCGACGTAGTCGCACCAAGCGGCCGGCTTGCCCCAGCAGCCTTTCGCGCCGACGCCGCCGGCGGCGTTGCACATCTGCCCGTGCACCTTCCGGCCGTCCACGGTGGCGCCGACTTCATCCATCGTCACGGCCAGGCGGAGCGCGACGATGCCGCCTTCCTTCGTATCGGCGAACATGACGTCGCCGTCCGGGAACCGGAAGATGACGCGGGTATCGATGACGCGGCTGCCCTCGTCGCTGCGGAAGAACGTGTAGGTTCGCTCCTCGGTCAATTCGCGGCGGCCGTCCTTGTTGATCCAGTCGATGTCGGCGACGATCTGCCCGAAAACCGGCCCGCCGACCATGCGCACGATGCGCCGGACGATCTCGCAGTCGTTTCCTTTCCGCGTGGCGGCGGCGGCCTGGCTGTCCTTCTCCCTGACCTCGTTCCAGTAGTTGCTGCCCGGCTTGCTGAAGTCGCCCATGCGGACGTCGCCGTGGGCGACCCAGATCGACCGGTGATGGTGATGGTCCTGCCGCGACTTGATGCCGCCGCCGGGGTCCTTTTCGAGGGGGTTCTCCTTCATCGGATAATCGCGCGTGACCGGATCGCCCGTCGGGCCGATAACGGGGTACAGGTACGGCTTGGGCGTCTCCTCGCCGTAGTGGAACGCGGTGAAGGGCTTGCCGTCGATGGTCACCTCGATCAGGCCCTCCCGGACCTGTTTGACCTGGACGGCCTCCTTCGCATGACCGGCCGGGGACGATTCGACCTTGAGTGTCGCCGTCCGGCCGGCCTCCATCGGCGCCGCCCACCACCAGAGACGCCCGTCCGCGTCCACCTGCGCCGGAACGGGCGTTGCGCCCTCGGCGGCCAGGAGGTACGTCTTGTTCGCGTCCAGCGGTTCGGCCGGCTTCCAGCACACCGGTCCCGCCGGCCGCGCCGTGTCCCCCGCGCTCACCGTGATCTCCATGCCCTTCGCCCCGACCACGACCATCGCCCAGGCAACAACCGCCGTCGCCGCAACCCGTCCGACACCACACGTGTTCATCATCGCGTTCACCTCGTCATCCCCGCAATCCATTCCCCGGAGACCGTCCGAATCTCTGATCTCCGCGTCGCTTCCGGCGACACGTCTTCGCGCCTGGGGTGCGGGCCTCCGGCCGGCCGACGGATGCAGGCGGGACGCCGGCATCAACAGGGGAACCGTCCACGGAACCCGGCACCCAACCCGTTTCCTAGGCCTTCGCCGGCACCACGAACGGTGCGCGGTAGTTCCTCGTCAGCAGCAGGTTTGCGTCGGGGTCGCCGACGATCTGCTCCGTCTTCGCGTCCACGACGAGCTTGCGGCCGAGCGTGTAGCCGCTCTCCTCGATCTTCATGCCGTTCGCGGCCAGATACTTCTCGGTCCGTTCCAGCACCTCGGCGGCGTCGGCGTCCGTGTCGAACCATGGCGCCCGCGGCCGGAACGCCGTCTTGCCGCCCAGCCGGATCGACACGTTGCACAGGTGGCAGCAGGCGCTCGAGTAGTGGCCCTCGAGCACGTCGGCGTTCAGATCCGCGACCTTGCGGCTGCGGACCGCCGCGATGAAATTGCCGAAGTGGTCGCCGCCCGGCCCGCGGACGGCCTCGACCTCCGGCAGCGGCGCCGGCTTGTCGCTGCCCTTCGGGTAGAACCGCTTTTCGACGATCGTGCCGGCCTCCAGGTGCAGGATGTTCCCCACGTCCTCCCCCATGTACTTCTCGCTCGGGAGGCCCCGGGTCTCGAAGATCAGCTTCGTCCCGCCGAAATCCAGGATCGCCATCTGCGTGCTTGCCACCTCGCCCTGGTCGGTATAGCCGAGACGGCCGCCGAAGCTGATCGCGCTCTGCGGCAGCGTCGCGCCCTGGATCGCCCAGCGGGCGATGTCCATCTGGTGCACGCCCTGGTTGCCCAGGTCGCCGTTGCCGAAATCCCAGAACCAGTGCCACCGGTAGTGGACGAGGTTCTCGTGATAGGGCTGCTCCCGGGCCGGGCCGAGCCAGAGGTTGAAGTCGAGTTCCTTCGGCGGATCCACATAAGGCTTCCAGCCGATGCTGCCGCGGGTGTTCTCGCCCTTGCCGCCCGGCTTGTAGCACAGCGCCCGCGAGATCAGCAGCTTGCCGAGCTTGCCCGACTGGACGGCGGCGATGGCCCTGGCCCAGCCCATGTCGCTGCGGCTCTGCGTGCCGTGCTGGACGATCCGGCCGTACTTGCGGGCGGCCTCAACGGCGACGCGGCCTTCGTGGATGTTGTGGCTCATCGGCTTCTCGACGTAGACGTCCTTGCCCGCCTGGCAGGCCCAGATCGTCATGAGGGAATGCCAGTGGTTGGGCGTGCCGATCGACACGACGTCGATGTCCTTGTCCTCGAGCACGCGCCGCACGTCCTGCACGCACTTCGGCGTGTTCTTGCCCCACTCCTCGACGGCCTTGATCCGCGAGGGGAAAAGCCGCGAGTCCGGATCGACGATGGCGACCACCTGCACGTTCGGGGCGGTGGCGAATGCCTTCACGTGCGACATGCCGCGGCCGTTCACGCCGGCGACGGCCACACGGATTCTCTCGTTCGCCCCGATCACCCGGCCGGGCGCCGCCGCCACCCGACCCGTCCCCTTCTCCTGCGAGGCGCACCCGCCCGCGAACAGTGCCCCTCCGGCGGCCATCAGCGAGCCCTTCAGAAACCCGCGACGATTCAGACTCGACATCGGAACCTCCAGCCCGGCGCGGAACGCGGCACCCGGCCCCGGGGCCGCTCCGCGGCGTCAGGATCCAGTGTATGGCCCGGCGCCCCGGCCCACAACCCGGCCTGTCCCGCCCCGCCCGCCGGGGCACACGCTCAAATCCGCACCCGGCCGCGGTTCAGCCGGTCGAGGAACGAGACGAGCCGGTACTGCATGTCCATGTGGGGTACGGGCACGTGCCGCCCGTGCGCCCGCCGGACGGGCTCGCCCAGAATCGACTCGACCTCCAGCTCCCGCTTCTCGACATAGTCCACCAGCATCGACGGCCGGTAGTCGCCCATCGTGGACGTATTGGCGAACATCTTCTCGATGAGCGGCCCCGCGATCATCCGCTCGGCGGGCGGGAGTTCGGCATTGCCGGCGGCGATCGTCTCGTCCATCAGCAGGCGGGCCAGGCCCCGCAGGCCGGCGTCCTCCAGGATCTGCCCCGTCGTCACCGCCCCGGCCGAAATCGTCAGCGTGCTGAACGGAATATTCCAGACCAGCTTCTCCCACCGCGCCCGCAGGAGCGACGGGGCAACCGACGTCTCGAACCCGGCCGCCGCGAACAGCTCGGCGATCCGCCGTGCCCGATCATGGTCGTCGAGGAAATGGCCGAACATGACCCGCCCGTACGCGTAGTGGTGGACCACGCCCGGCTCGCCGCGGTTGATGCACACGAACGCCAGGCCGCCCAGGATCTGCTCCGGCGAGAACCACCCGGCGAACCGGTCCTCGACGCCCAGGCCGTTCATCAGGGCGACGATCTCCGTCTGCGGGCCGACGCACGGCCGCAACAGGGCCTCCGCCGCATCCAGCGCGGTCGTCTTCAGCGCGCAGATCACCAGATCGACCGGCCCGATCTCCTCCGGCCGGCCGAAGACGCGGGCGTCAAGGTGGAAATCCCCGTCGCAACTGTGGATCGTCAACCCGCGACGGCGAACCGCCTCCAGATCGCGCCGCATGAGAAAGCAGACATCGTGGCCGACCCGCGCAAGCCGTGCCCCGTAAAGACACCCCACGCTGCCGGAGCCGATGACGGCGATGCGCATACGGCCTGTACTAATATGCCGTCCCGGAGTCCGACGCAAGCGCGTCGGGCCGCCCTGTCTTTTTTCGCGGAATGCCGCGATGATAGCCGGGGTTGGCGGTCTTTCGCGGCCGCGCCCGTGGCGCGCCTGTGGTGTGCGCCCCCGGCAGAGGCCGCGCCCCTGTTGTCGTCGCTCGCGCCGCCGCCGGAGGCATCGCCCGATGAAGATCGCGGCCATTGTGGAAGCCGACTTCGACGTCTCACCGATCGGCACGCGCAGCCGGTTGTGCGACGCAATCGGCACGAATCCGCCGGACGCCGACGCCGCCGTCCTGCGCTGCACGATCCGCCGCCTGCAACGGTGCAGGCGCCTCAGCGCGATCCGCGTCGCCGTACGCGCGGCCGACAGGCCGCGGGCCGAGGCCGCCCTGGCGGGCCTCGACGTCGCCATCGAAGCGCACGAAGCGCCGCTGCCGTACTGGCTGAACCCCCTCCGCACGGGCGGGCGGGCCGCCGCCGCGCGCAAGTGGTCGCTGGACGCGTGGCGCGGCGGGCTGGCCGGCTTCGCCGCCATGGACGAGGGCGTCAACATCCTGCTCCTCGAGGCCCTCGCCCGCCGCGACGGATACGACGCCGTCATGCCCGTGCCGGCGGCCGCGACGCTCTTCGATCCGGCCCTGGCCGACGCGACGATCGAGCAGTTTGAACGCATTCACGAGGAAATCCGGCTGACATTCGCCCCCGCCCCCCCGGGGCTCGCAGCCCCGGTCCTGCACGCCGGACTGCTGGCCGACCTGTGCAAGGCCGCATGGCCGCCGGGCCGCATGCTCGCCTACCGCCCGGACGATCCGCAACGCGAACTCTTCACCCGCGACTGCTGCTTCCACCCGGGCCCCGAAATCGAGCAGGCCGCCGGCCGTGTCCTCGCCGACACCGACCGCGGCGTCGCCCGCATCGCGGCGATTCTGGACGCGTGCGGCCAAGCCGACGGCGGGCCGGACGCACGGCGCATCGCCGACTGGCTGCGGGAACACGATGCCTGGAACGCCGGCCCGCTGCCGCGCGAGGTCGAGATCGAACTGACGACGGAAGACCCGCTCGCCCGCACGACGCTGCGGCCGCGCGGCGAGGTCGTCGGTCGCCGCGGGCCGATGGACACGGCGACGCTCGACCGGCTGTTCGCCGAGTTGGCCCGAATGGACGACAGCCTCGTCGTCTTTGGCGGATTCGGCGATCCGCTGCGGCACCCGCAGTTCGCCGAAATCGTCCGCCGGGCGCGCGAAGCGGGCCTCTTCGGCATCGCCGTCCGCACGACCGCGCTCGATCTCGACAAGGCCCGCGCCGATGCGATGATCGACGCGGGCGTCGATGTCGTCTCCGTGCTGCTCGACGCTCACACCCCGGACGTCTACCGCGACGTACACCGGTTCGACGGCTACGACCGGGCGGTGGCCAACGTCAACAGCCTCATGCAGGCGCAGGTAACGCGACAGCAGGCGTATCCGCTCATCGTGCCCGAGATGCTCAAGACCCGCCGGACGATCGCCCAGATGGAGGCCTTCTACGACGACTGGATCCGCAAGACGGGCTCCGCGGTCATCGCGGGCCCGGCGGCGTACGGCGGACCGTTTGACCACCTGGCCGTGATGAACATGGCCCCGCCGCGGCGCTTCGCCTGCGCCCGGCTCTGGACCCGCCTGGTCGTGCTGGCCGACGGCCGTGTCACCGTCTGCGACCAGGATTTCCGCGGCGACCACGCCGTCGGCCGCCTGCCGGATTCCCCGCTCGGCGACCTCTGGACCGGCCCGGCCATGGCCGGCCTGCGCCGCGGCCACCGGCAAGGCGACTACGGCCGAATGGCACTCTGCCCCGCATGCAGGGAGTGGCACAGGCCGTAGGATGGTCCCTCGTCGGCCGTGCGTTGCCGCACGCGCGTCGTCTGCGTTCGTCCGCGCCCCGCGTTGCGGCACCCGACGCGGGGGATTACCATCACCCCCATGCAGCAATTCACCCCCCGCTGGATCGCGCTTCTGCTCATCACCGCCATCGCGATCTACCTCTGCTGGCTGGTGATACAGCCGTTCGTGTTCGTCCTCCTGTGGGCGACGGTGCTGGCGATTGCGGCATACCCGCTGCACCGGCGACTGCGGAGGTGGGGCCGGGGGCCGGCGATCAGCGCGGCGCTGACGACCCTGTTCGTCCTGCTCGCGCTGCTGCTGCCGCTGGCGTTCATCGTCACGGCCCTCGTGGGCGAGGCGGTCCCCGCGGCACAGAACCTGCAGGCCGCGCTGCGCAGACTGCTCGACCCGGACGCGCCGGCGATCCGGTGGATCGACCAGCGCGTGGACATCGACCCGTATCTCGATCCGGCGTTCCTGGCCGGCCGGCTGAAGACCGTCACGGCGACGGTCGCGCGGAGCACGATCGGCGCGGTCGGCAGCGTGCTCGAGGTGTGCATCCAGGTCGTGTTCGTGCTGTTTGCGTTGTATTACCTGCTGCGGGACTCGGACCGGATCGTCGCGGCGCTGCGCGATTTCATTCCGCTCGGCACGGACGAGGCCGACCGCATCCTGCGGCGGTCGCGGGACGTGATCTCGGCGAGCCTGTATGGCATCCTCGTCATCGCGGCCATCCAGGGGGCGCTGGGCGGGCTGGCGTTCTGGTTCCTGGGGCTGTCCTCGCCGCTGCTCTGGGGTGTGACGATGTTCTTCCTGTCGATGATCCCGATGGCCGGGGCGTTCCTGGTGTGGGTGCCGGCGGCGATCTACCTGCTGGCGACGGGCTTCTGGGGCAAGGCCCTGATCCTGACCCTGTGGGGCGCCGGGGCGATCGGCTCGGTGGACAACTTCCTGCGCCCGCGCCTCGTCGGCGAGCGAACGAAGCTGCACGAGCTGGTGATCTTCTTTTCCGTCCTCGGCGGGCTCCAGGTCTTCGGCGTGCTGGGGCTGGTCGTCGGGCCGGTGGTCGTCGCGATCACGCTGACGCTGATCGACGTGTTCCGTCACGTCGGCGCCGCGTCGGCACCCTCCGCGGGACCGCAAGCGAACGCGGGACCGGGCCCGTCGTAACGCCGTTCCGGCAGAAGATACCGGGCGAGCGCAGAACAAAGCCAAGGCATGCCTCGCGACCTGCCCTGGCATGGGGATCGCCTCTCTGGCGGGGCCGGGCTTACGCCTGCCGGGTGTGCTTGTGTGCCTTGTGGCTCTTCTTGTGGGCCACTTTCTGGCTTGCCTTGGCCTTCTTGCCGTGGTGGGCCGCCTTGGCGTGCTTGTGCTTCGCTTTCGCGTGTTTCTTCGCGTGGCGATGCGCGACCTTCTTGCTCGCCGTCGGCGCGGCCGTGTCGCTCCGGGTCATGGCCGGCGCCGTGCCCGCCGTACCGAGGGCCGCGATCAACGTCGCGAGAAGGACCTTCCGGATTCCGTTCACGTACATAACCTCCTGTTCGCTTGTGCAGGATCCGCCGGGGACTTGTATCCCGCTGCGCCGGTCGCCTCATCCCCCGACCGGTTTGAGGACTACGCCGTCCTCCATGACGGTCAACACGTTCGCCGGGGCGAATGCCGCACCAATACCGACACAATCATACGTACGCCCGTCGGCGACTGCAAGTTCGCAACGCCGAACGGCCTCGGATTCGAGCGATTCAAGGAGCGCCCCGGTCCGGTCGAAACCGGACGACGCATGCCGTGCAGCCGACAAGCACACGTCCCTCAGGTGGAGGTCGAGCCTGACGTCCGCTGCCGGCCGCGCCGTGCCATCCGCCCTCCACCGGCCGGGCGCCCGCACGCTGCCCCCCGCCTTCCGGCAGGAAATGCCGGGCGCGACGCAACGTCGGGAGCGTGCTTGTGCGGCCTCCTTTTCTCCCCTTATGATAGGGGGGTTCAGGCCACCAAAGGAGGCATCCATGCGCAGCGACACGATCAAGAAGGGTTTCGAGAGGGCGCCCCATCGCAGCCTGCTCCGGGCGACGGGGAACTTCCGCGACGGGGACGAGAACAAGCCGTTCATCGCCGTCTGCAACAGTTACGTGGACATCATTCCCGGCCACGCGCACCTGAACGAGGTCGGCCAGTTCATCAAGCAGTGCGTCCGCGAGGCCGGCGGCGTGCCGTTCGTCTTCGACACGATCGGCGTGGACGACGGCATCGCCATGGGCCACGCGGGCATGAAATACTCCCTGCCCTCGCGCGAGCTGATCGCCGACAGCGTCGAGACCATGCTTCAGGCCCACTGCTTCGACGGCATGATCTGCATCCCGAACTGCGACAAGATCATCCCCGGCATGCTCATGGCCGCCATGCGGTGCAACATCCCCACGATCTTCGTCTCCGGCGGGCCGATGGAGGCCGGCCGCCTGCCCGACGGGAGACTGGTGGACCTCATCACCGTCTTCGAGGGCGTCGGCGCGCGGAAGGTCGGCAAGATCGGCGATGCCGAGCTGAAAACCCTCGAGGAGTTCGGCTGCCCGACCTGCGGGTCGTGCTCGGGCATGTTCACGGCGAACTCGATGAACTGCCTCTCGGAGGCCCTCGGCATGGCGCTGCCCGGCAACGGCACCGTCCTCGCGACGAGCGAGGACCGCAAGAGGCTCTACCGCAAGGCCGCGCAGCAGGTCGTCGAGCTGGTCCGGCGCGACATCAAGCCGCGGGACATCGCCACGTTCGACGCCTTCTGCAACGCGATGGTGCTCGACATGGCGATGGGCGGCTCGACGAACACCCTGCTGCACACCCTGGCGATCGCGAAGGAGGCGGACGTCCCGTTCACGATGGACCACATCAACGATCTGGCGAACCGCACGCCGAACATCTGCAGGGTCTCGCCCAGCTCCCGGTACCACCTCGAGGACGTCCACCGCGCCGGCGGCATCCACACGATCCTCGGCGAGGTCCGCCGCGGCTGCCCCGGGCTGATCCGCGAAACGTGCGTCACCGTCACCGGCAGGACGCTCGGCGAGAACATCGACGAATACGACATCCGCGGCCACAAGGCGACGGCCGAGGCGCTCGAACTGGCCGCCGTCGGCCCCGGCGGGCAGCGGCTCGCGGCCGGATCGAGCATCAGGCGGACGCACAAGTCGATCCGGGAGCTGACGCCGAAAGACCTCGGCTTCGACCCGTTCGACTGCATCCGCCCCGTCGCGAACGCCTACACCAGGACCGGCGGACTGGCGATCCTCTACGGGAACATCGCCCCGCAGGGCGGCGTGGTGAAGACGGCCGGCGTGATCGAGGGCATGAAGCGGTTCGAGGGCGAGGCGATCCTCTTCGAATCGCAGGAAGACGCGTGCGAGGGCATCCTGGCGGGCAAGGTGAAGGCGGGCCACGTGGTCGTGATCCGTTACGAGGGCCCGCGCGGCGGCCCGGGCATGCAGGAGATGCTCGCCCCCACGAGCTACATCATGGGCCAGGGCCTCGGCGACAAGGTCGCGCTCATCACCGACGGACGATTCAGCGGCGGGACGCGCGGGGCGTGCGTCGGCCACATCTCGCCGGAGGCGGCCGAGGGCGGCCCGATCGCCCTGCTGCAGAACGGCGACCGCATCCGCATCGACATCCCGGCGTGCAGGCTCGAGGTGCTCGTGCCCGAGGCGGAACTCGCCAGACGCAAGGCCGCGTGGAAACCCCCGGCCCCCCGGATGGACTTCGGCTGGCTCCGCCGCTACCAGAAACAGGTGACCAACGCCGCCCAGGGCGCGGTGCTGATGTAACCGCTCTCCTGTCGTTGTATGAGGGCCCATGGGACCGAACGCGGCTGTACCGCCTGGGGACGGATCGACCGTTCAGCAGCTCAAGGGTGAGTTCGCCGCAGGCGCGAAGGCGATCCAGGCCCGGCACGACGCCGGGGCGGCCGGCGGCGAAGTGATCGCTGCGATCACGCAGCTGTGCGACCGGCTCGTCACGCGCGCCTACGCGGCGGCCCTGGGCGACGTCGCGCCACAGGATCGCCTGGCGATCGGGCAGGAGCTGACGATCGCAGCCGTCGGCGGATTCGGGCGGGCGGAACTCGCGCCCCACTCCGACATCGATCTGCTCTTCCTGCACGCGCCGACGGCGTCGCCGGTCGTCGCGCCCTTCATCGCGAGGCTCGTGCGCGACCTGTGGGACATCGGGATGCGCCTGTCGCAGGGCGTCCAGACGCCGGAGGGCGCCGTGTCGCTGGCCGGTCGGGACTTCAAGGCGCGGACCTCGCTCAACCACGCCCGCCGTCTCGCCGGGAGCGAACCGCTCTTCGATGAGTTGCGCCGCCGGCTCGGCGAACTCGCCGCGTCCACGTCGATCACGCGCTTCCTCAACGAGGCCCTGGCCGTCCGCTCGCGCGAACACTCCGACTACCACGCCGAAACGGTCTACCTGCTTGAGCCCAACGTAAAGAAGAGCCCCGGCGCCCTGCGCGACGTCCACCTGTTCGGCTGGCTCGCCCTGGCACGCTACGGAACGGACGATGCGCAGGCGCTCGTGCGCCAGGGCGTCCTCAAGCCCGACGACGCCGGCGCCCTCGCGGCCGCCGCGGAGTTCCTCCGCCGGATCCGCAACGAGCTTCACTACCGCGCCCGGGCGGCGCAGGATGTGCTCGGCCGCGACGAGCAGGTCCGGCTGGCCGCCTGGCTCGGCTTCGAGCCGGCCGGCCCGCTGCTCGGCGTCGAGCGGTTCATGCAGCAATACTACCTCCAGACGACGACCGTGTACGACATCGTGATGCGGATGGTCGAGCGGCTGCGGAGCGAGGCCCGCCGTCCGACCGCGCTCGAGCGGTCCGCCGCGCAGCGGCTGGGCGGGCACTTCGTCCTGAAGGCGGACTGCGTCGGCATCGACCCGGCGGCGCCGCCCGAACTCCTCGACGATGCGATGAACGTGCTCGAGCTGTTCGACCTGGCCCGCCGTCACGGCCGCCCGGTCGAACCGGCGAGCTTCGAGGCCGTGCGCGAGGCCGTTCCGCGGGCCGCGATCACGCCGGCGACGCTGACGCGATTTCTGGCGTGCCTGGCCGAGCCGATCGGCATCGGCGCCTTCCTGCGCAACCTCCACCGGACCGGCCTGCTCTGCCGCCTGCTGCCGGCGTTCGAGCACGCCCGCTGCCTCATCCAGTTCAACGTCTTCCACCACTACACGGTGGACGAGCACTCGATCCGCGCCGTCGAGATGGCGGCACGCCGGCAGGACGATCCCGGCCCGCTCGGACAGGCCTACCGCGAGACGCACCGCAAGGACCTGCTGCACCTGGCGCTGCTGCTCCACGATCTCGGCAAGGGCCTCGGCGACGACCACTGCGAAGTCGGACGCGAAATCGCCGAGGAGACGGCCCGCCGCTTCGACCTCTCCGCGGACGACCGGCACCTGGTCGTGTATCTCGTGCACGAGCACCTGCTGATGGCGCACACGTCGCTCCGCCGCGACATCGCGGACGTCAAGACCGTCGTCCGGTTCGCGCGGAGCGTCGCCACGCCGAAGGCCCTCCGCATGCTCTACCTGCTGACGGCGGCCGACACGGAGGCCGTCGCGCCCGGCGAGTGGACGGCGTGGAAGGAATCGCTCCTCAGCGAACTGTATTTCCGCGCCGCCGAGGAGCTGACGGGCACGGCGCCCGTCGCCGACGAGGAGGCCCGGGCGCGGGCGATCCGCGAGCGGCTGGCCAACGTCTTCGGCGAGACGTTCCCGCCGGTGTGGCTGGGAACGCAGCTCGCGGCGATGCCGTTCGGCTATCTGCTGGCGACCGAGCCGGAGCGCGTCGAGGCGCACCTCCACGCGCTGCGCGACTACCAGCCCGGAACGGTGCGGGTCCTGTCGGAGTACGATCCCCCGACACGCCTCAGCACCTGCACGGTCATCACCCGCGAGGAGATCACGCCGGGCATCTTCTCGAAGGTCACGGGCGTGCTGGCGGCGTCCGGCTTTCAGATCGTCGATGCGCAGATCGTCACCCGCTCCGACGGCGTCGTGATCGACACGTTCCGCGGTACGGACGCCGACTTCGCCGACGAGGCGCCGCCCGACCGCAAGGCCGAGATCGCGCAGCGGATCGAGGATGTCCTCTGCGGCCGCGAGACCGTCGAGTCGCTCCTGGCACGGCGGGGCCGGCCGATCGGCGCCGGCGCCCGAGGCGTCCCGGCCGAGCCGCCGCAGGTCGAGATCGACACGGACAGCTCGGACCGGTTCACGATCATCGACGTCTTCGCGGAGGACCGCCCGGGCCTGCTCTACACGATCGCCCGGACGCTGTTCGAATGCGGCCTGTCGGTGTACTCCGCGCGGATCTCCACGCACTACGACCAGGTCGTGGACGCCTTCTACGTGACCGCGAGGGACGGCACGCGCGTGACGGACCCGGCGCACCTCGACGACATTCGGCGACGGCTGCTGGAGTCATTGGGGTAGTTCGTTGTCCGTTGTCAGTTGTTCGTTGTCCGTTGCGGCACGTGTAGGGCACGGTCGCCGCCCGCGCCAGCGGGCAAGACCTGCCGCCTCCGGCTGCATCGCTCCCTCGCTCTACTCCTTCAACCCCGTCGTCGCCACGCCCGCCAGGAACGCACGCTGGAAGCAGATGAACAGCAGCGCGATCGGCAGGACCGTCAGGGCGCTGACCGCCATCAGGTAGTTCTCCTTCGTGACGTACTGCTCCATGAACCGCAGCAGCGCGATCGGCAGCGTGAACCGGCCGGGCGAATCGAGCACGACCAGCGGCCAGAGGAAGCTGTTCCAGCTCGCCATGAACGTGAAGATGCCCAGCGTCGCCATCGCCGGCCGGCAGAGCGGCAGCGCGACCTGGACGAACGTCCGCCATTCGCCGGCGCCGTCGATGCGGGCGGCCTCCAGCAGCGAGTCGGGAACGCCCAGGAAAAACTGCCGCATGAGAAACACGCCGAACGCCAGCGGCATCGCCGGCAGGATCAGCGCGAGCCACGTGTCGTACAGGCCGAGCCGCGTGATCGTGACGAAATTCGGCACCATCGTCACCTGCCCGGGCACCATGAGCGTCGCGAGGACCGCCGCGAACCACCACCGCGAGCCGCGGAACCGGTGCTTGGCGAAGGCGTAGCCCGCCATCGCGGAAATCAGGATCGTCAGCAGCGTGGTGACGACGGCGACGCCGGCGCTGACGAGCAGGTTCGGCGTCAGCCCCCGGCGGTACCACGGCAGATGGCCCTGCGGCTGCTCGGAGTACATCCACGCGTCGGGGAAGTTCCGCCAGTGCCACGTCGCCGGCAGCAGGCCGGGCCTGCCGAACGCGGCCTCGTCCTTGCACGCCGTCGCCACCATGAAGAAGAACGGAAAGAGCATGGCGACGGCAGACAGCAGCAACACCACATGCACCAGAATGCGGCCGGGCCGACGAGTGTCCCCGGCTCCGAAGGAGCGACGGTCTGCCGCCCGGGGCGTAAGCCTCCGGATGCCGGAAGACCGCGATTCAGCAAGCCCCAGCGGGGCGACAGAGGGCTTTGCCCCTTCGAGGCAGGTCGGATGCTCCCTCATCGCGCCTCCCTCCGCATCAGCGCCCACTGCACCACGGTCCACAGGAGGATGATCGCGAACAGGATGTACGACAGCGCACAGGCGTAGCCCATGCGGAACCGCACATACGCCTCGTCATAGATCATGCTGACCAGCACCGTCGTCGCGTAGCCGGGCCCGCCGCGGGTCATCACGTACACCTGGTCGAAGACCTGGAACGACCCGATGAACGCCGTCACGAGCACGAAGAGCGTCGTCGGCCGGAGCAGCGGCCACGTGATGTGAACGAACCGCCGCCACCCTCCGGCCCCGTCCACCTCGGCCGCCTCGTAATACGACCGCGGGATCGCCGACAGACCCGCCAGGAAGATCACCATGCCGTAGCCGAAGCCCTTCCACACGCTCATCGCCATGATGATGCGGAACGCCCACTTCGGATCGGCCATCCACGCCCGCGGCTCGACGCCCACCGCCCGCAGCAGCGGGTTCACCACGCCGACGTGCTCGCTGAACATCCAGCTCCAGACCATCGACACGACGACCATCGACACGAGCACGGGAAAGAAGAACACGCCGCGGTACACGGCCCGGCCGGCGAGCTTCCGATTCAGCAGCAGCGCCGCCGCGAGCGCCAGCACGAGCCCGGCCGGCACCGTGACGACCGCGTACACGACCGTGTTCCACAACGCCGTCCGGAACAGCGGCGAGCCGAACGCCCGCGTGTAGTTCTCCAGCCCGCACCACGCCGGACGGCCGACGATCTGCCACCGGCAGAAGCTCATCGCCAGCGAGTAGACGATCGGCCAGAACGAGAACAGACCGACCAGCACGAGGCACGGCAGCGCGAAAAGGAACCCCGGGCCGACGAGCCTTCGGCCCCTCGAACCGCCGCCGGCCGGACTGTGCGAATCGCCGGTCGCCATCACCGCAATCCCTTCAGGTCCTCCTCCAGGTCCCGCATCGCCTCGGCCACCGTCGTCTGGCCCAGGATCGCCATCTCCGTCCTGGCGCACAACTGGTCGGCGATGACCGCGAAGGCCGGCGACGACTGCTCGCGGCCCCACTCCGGCCGGAAGACGAGCGACTGCTTCACCACCGCCCGCATCAGGTCGCCGCGCGAGGCATACGGAAAATCGTCGCGCAGCAGGTCCCGCCGCGCCGGGATGAACCGCGCCTGCGAGCAGAACGTCCGCATCGCGTCGGGCGACGTCAGATAGAGCAACAGCCTGACGGCGGCCTTGGTCCGGGGCGTTCGAAACACGACGAGGTTCTCGCCGCCGACGTTCGTGGCCGCCCGCAGGCCGCGCGGCAGGTACGTGACGCCCCATTCGAAGTCGCGGATCCGCTTCTCGTAGTTGCTGATCATCCAGTTGCCGTGGATGACCATGCCGCACCGCCCGAGGATGAACAGGCGGTCCGCGTTGTCGCCGCCGGCGGACCAGGACGACCGCGGCGCGACGCCGCCGCGATGCTGCTCGACGAACCACTCCATCGCCTCGCGCACGGCCGCCGAGCCGAACTGCGGCGTCTCGCCGTCGTCGGCGAAGAGCCGCCCGCCGTGCATGTAGAGAAACGGCATCAGCGGGAAGAACCCGCGAAACGTCGCCCAGCCGTACGGCACGCCGCCGTCGGCCTGGAGCCGCCGGGCGACCGACGCGAACTCATCGAGCGACCAGGCGTCGTGGACGGTCGGCGGCGGCTCGATGCCGGCACGGCGGAACGCGTCCTTGTTGTAGTAGACGACCAGACCGATCGAGCTGTGCGGCAGGCCGACAAGCCGCCCGCCCGCGCGGCACGACGCGAACCGGGCCTCGTCGAACCCGCCCAGGTCCGCGGACGAAACGAAGGGCCCGATGTCGGCCAGCGCGTTCAGCTCGCCGAACCGCGCCACGTGCTGCACCGACATCCGCGCGAGGTCCGGCGACCGCCCCCCGAGCATCATCGTGACGACCTTCTCGGTGTACTTGTTCCAGTCGATCGTGGTCAGATCGACGCGGCAGCCGGGGTTCTCGCGCTCGAACGACTGCACGAGAGCCGCGATCGTCCGCGTCTCGGTCTCGTTGCCGAACCAGACGAACTTCACGCGGCTCGGGTCGCTCGCCGCCTCGTCGCGGCAACCGGCCGCAAACACGGTCACGGCCAGCAGGCCCACGAACACCACGGCGGACGGCGCCCGGAAGGGACTCTCGGCGTGGCGGGACGTGGCGACACGGCGGCGGCGCGTTTGTGCCGGCCGCGAAGCGGCGACGGCGTGCAGCACGGGACGCGGGCGCGAGCCCCGGGCTGCACACCGCCGCCCCGTCCGGAGCTGAGAAGCGTGATCGTCGCTCATCGGAACGTCCCGCCGCGAACCCTGTGACGCTGCCGCACTCTCCGGCCGTCTCGCTCCTGCGGCTTGCCGCAGTCCCGCTCTGCCGCTCTTCTGCTTCCCGGCGTTGCAGCAGGCAACGCCCGGCCTCACTCGCCCTTCTCCCGCAATTCGATCACGTCGCCCGGTTTCGTCTCCCGCCGCAGCACGGGCCCCGTCAGGACACGAACCTCGGGCCCGTGCGTCACCTGCGCCGGTCCCGGCCACGGGTTGATGATCTCCAGCGGCCCGCCGGCCTCGGCCTTGACGCGGACCCGCTGAACGCGGCCGTCGGAGAACGCCGCGCTGACGAGGAACGCTCCGACCGCACGCAGGTCCTCGAATGCCGCCTGCTTGTCGTTCGGCCAGTTCGGAAACAGGCGGAGCGGGCCCGTGTAGCTCTGGAGCAGGCACTCGTTGATGACGACCGGCAGCGAGAAGTTCTCAAACCAGATCCCCATGCGGGCCATGAAGGCGTAGTCGGTCTCGTCGCTGTAGCGGCCGCCCTGCTGAAGGACCATGTCCGCGCACGTGCCGTTCGGCATCAGGCAGTAGCGGATCTGGCGCTTGAACTTCTCGAGGTCCAGCACCCCGAGCCGCGCGCCCTGCAGATTCAGGAACACCAGCTCGTTGCCGCCCTCGTTCAGGCCGTTCCGCCACGTGTTCCGGGCGATGTCGAGCGGCTCCTTCGCCGAGTGCAGCCCGATGTCCTCGCCGGGAAAAACGCACATCAGCGGGTTCGGCGTGTTGTAGACCTGGTCCGGCCCTTCGCCCGCCACGGAGACGAAGACCGGCCCCTGCGGCCCCGGAACCGTCGGATACGCCGGGAAGTGGTCCAGGATCTCCCGCACGTCGCGCATGAGCTTCGCCTCGTCCTGCTCCACGCCCAGCACCCGGCACGCCTCCAGGTACGCCCGGAACACGAACTTCGTCAGCGTGAGGTCCACATTGCAGTCGGCACAGAAACGCGGATCCGCCCTCAGCCCGTGCAGCTCCGGCACCACCGTGGGGTAGATGTGGAACTTGTCGTCCTTCCACTGCGGCCCGCGGGCGTCCGGCCGACGCATGTACGCGTTGAGGAACTCCACCGCCTCGCGAATCGGCCCGAACGCCCGATCCCGAAGGAATGCCTTGTCCATCGTGTACCGGTAGTGCCACCACAGGCTCTGCACGACCCACGGCGTCTCGCAGACCTCCGCCCCCCACGTCGGCACGGGGTACGGCATCATCGTCATCTCGACCGGGTAGGCCGAGTGCGGGAAGAACGCCCCCGGCAGCCTGTAGTGCTCCCGCGCCCACGCGCGGCTGACCGGCAGCAGGAAATGCACGAGATCGACGTACGGCAGATGCTTCTCCACCCGGTTCGCCGAAAACGTCACCCAGAACGGCTGCTGCACGTTGTAATTCGTGTGGTAGTCGCCGTGCCAGGCGGTGCCGATGTTCTTGTAGCTCCAGTTGGCGAACAGCCCCGGGCACGCCGAGCCCGGCCGGACCGCGCAGTTGAGGAAATACAGGTTCCGGTACCACGTCTGTTCGAGGAACGCATCGCACAGCCGGACGCCCGATCGGCTCCAGTAGTCGCGCCATGCCTGCGCGCTGGCGCTCGATGCCGCGGCACAGGCCTCCGCCGTCGGCGCGGGCGCCCCGGCGGGCTCCTCCGGCACGTCCCGGGCCGGCCCGTGAGCCATCTCGACGCACGCGACGAACGGCTCCGCGAGCCGCAGCTCCGGCGAGACGGTCCCGCCGACACGAACCGACATGCGCAGGGCCTTGTCCTTCTCGCGGGCGGCGCCGAGCACGGGCAGCACCTGCCGGAAGAGGAGCGCGTCGGCCGTGGAGGCCGTCGTCGTCGCCATGCCCGGCTCCGGAATCAGACGCAGGCGGTTGAACGGCGCCGCGATGAGCCGCCCGTCGTCGTCCGTCATCCGCATCCAGAGCCGGTCGGCCGTCATGTCCGCGAAGACTTCCAGCCGCGCGGGCCGGCCCTCGAGAAGGAAAAGAACGTCGCAGACGCCGGTGTCGATCCGGACCCGGTGGCCCAGCAGTTCGGCCCGCCGCCGGTCGAAGCCCAGCAGCACGGTCCCGCACGGCCACGGACGCGGGTACGGCTGGGCGTAGTTCTCGCGGGCCATCTTGCAGTAGTCGTCGAACCAGGCCTTGTCCTCCGCCGTGCCCCGCTTGAGCCGGCCCCACAACTCGTCGAAGGGCACCAGCTTGTCCCGGTTCTTCTCGGCGACGCGGATATCCCACACGTCGTTGTGGCCGAAGTGGATGACAACCGCGTCCGGCCGCGTGCATACGATCACGCCCATCCCGCCGTTGCCCAGCACGCCGCCCTCGAAGAAATCAACGGCCGGCTTGGGCATCTCGATCGCATGAAGCCGGGCCCGGTCGAGCGGCTCGAAGGCACGGTCCGACGCAACGGCGGCGCCGTGGCTCAGGACGGTTTCGACGGCCAGCACGGCGAGCAGGATCGGTTTCGCTTGCATGACGATAGCCTATCCCATTCCGCGCCGGAGTGCGATATCATCATGGGGCCGCTGGGGCTCTGGTGGTGCAGGCTTCCGGCCCGCGTCCCGTGCCGGCAGTCTGGCTGCACCGCAACAGGGCTTCCGCGCACCGCGCTGCCTGGAAGCACGCGCGCCCCGGCACGGAGATACGAACGCGATGGCCAACGAAACCGTCTTCCACCGATACGAAGGCAACCCGATCGTCAGACCGGACGCCGTCCCCTGCGCCAACACGATCTTCAACAGCGCCGTCGTGCGGTACGGCGACGGCTACGTCGGCGTCTTCCGCATCGACTGCCGGGAGCTGCGGTCCAACCTGCACCTCGGCCGCAGCCGCGACGGCATCCACTGGGAGATCGAGCCCCGGCGGATCGAAATGCGGTGCGCCGACCCGGAGATCGCCACCGACGGCCGGGGCTACGACCCGCGGGTCATCCCGCTCGACGGCAAGTACTACATCACCTGGTGCAACAAGTACCACGGGCCGACGATCGGCCTGGCCGTCACCACGGACTTCACGACCTTCGAGCAGCTCGAGAACATCACCGCCCCGTACAACCGCAACGGCGTCCTCTTCCCGCGGAAGATCGGCGGCCGGTATGCCATGCTCCACCGCCCGAGCGACATCCACCACACGGCGTTCGGCGACATCTTCTACTGCACGAGCCCCGACCTGGTCCACTGGGGCCGGCAGCGGTTCGTCTTCGGCAGGCTGCCCGGCTGGGAGTCGCTCAAGGTCGGCCCGGGCCCCTATCCGCTGGAAATCGACGAGGGCTGGCTGCTGATCTACCACGGCGTACGGCAAACGTGCTCGGGCTACGTCTATTGCGCCGGCGGCGCCATCCTCGACCGGGACGAGCCGTGGCGCGTGAAGTACCGCAGCCGCGGCTACCTCCTCGCGCCGACGGAGCTGTACGAGCGCGCCGGCGACGTGCCGAACGTGGTGTTCCCCAATGCGGCGGTGCTGGACGAGAAGACCGGCCGCCTCGCCCTCTACTACGGCTGCGCGGACACGTACATCGGCCTGGCCTACGCCCGGCTCGACGAGCTGGTGGACCACATCCGGCGAACAAGCCACACGGCGGACGAGCTGGCCGACCACCGCGAGAGCGTGCGAAAGAAGCAGCGATAATCGCCCGTCATCCCCGCGCAAGCGGGGATCCACCCCCAGCCGTCATCCCCCCGCAAGCGCGAATCCAGCCCCAACCGTCATCCCCCCGCAAGCGCGAATCCAGCCCCAACCGTCATCCCCGCGCAAGCGGGGATCCAGACTCGACGACACAGCTCTGAACCCCCGCTTCCGCGGAAGTGACGATCTCGGCACTCCGTCCCTGGCGCTTGGCCCTCAGCGCCCGGCACTCCCTCACGCCTACGACAGCAGAAGCTCCAGGTCCTCGCGCGTGAGCTGCTGAATGAGGCTGTTCGCCTGCGTGATGATCGCCTCGGCGAGGCCCCGCTTGGCGGCCTGCAATTCAAGGATCTTCGCCTCGACGGTGTCCCGCGTGATCAGCCGGTAGGCAATCACCTTCTTGTCCTGCCCGATACGGTGCGTGCGGTCGATGGCCTGGGCCTCGACCGCGGGGTTCCACCACGGGTCGAGGATGAACACATAGTCCGCCGCCGTCAGGTTCAGCCCCGTCCCGCCGGCCTTGAGGCTGATGAGGAAGAGCGGACACGCGGGATCGTTCTGGAAATGATCGACCCGTCTCTGTCGGTCGATCGTCTGTCCGTCGAGGTACTCGTACCCCACCCCCTTCGCATCCAGGTGCTCCCGCAGGATCGAGAGCAGGCTTGTGAACTGCGAAAAGACGAGGGCCTTGTGCCCCTCGTCCGCCAGCTCCTCGACCATCGGCAGGAAGACCTCGAGCTTCGCCGACTCGGCGTTGCGGCGCTCCTTGTCGACGAGCCCCGGGTGGCACGCGACCTGCCGCAGCCGCAGCAGGGCCTCCAGCACGTACACCTTGCTGCGGGCCAGCCCGTTCCGGGCCACGCGGCTCAGCAGCGAGGCCCGGTAGTAATCGCGCATCTCGGCGTAGTACGCGGCCTGCTTCGGCGGCATCACGCACTCGATCGTCTGCTCGGACCGCGTGGGAAGCTCGGGGGCCACCTGTTCCTTGGTCCGCCGCAGGATGAACGGCCGCAACATGCGGTGGAGCGTATCGAGCTGCGCCGGCGGCTGGTCCGGCGCGGGCCGCCGGGCAAACGCCTCCTTGAACGCCTGCAGCGTGCCCAGCATGCCGGGGTTCAGGAACTCGAACAGCGACCAGAGGTCGCCCAGGTGGTTCTCCACGGGCGTACCGGTCATCACGAGTCGCTGTCGGGCGCGAAGGAGCCGCGACGCCTTCGCGGCGAGCGCATCGGGGTTCTTGATGTTCTGCGCCTCGTCGAGGATCACGTAGTGGAACTCCTGCTTCCGCAGGAAATCCACGTCCCGCCGCAGCGTGCCGTAGGTCGTCAGCACGACGTCGTGCTGCGAAAAGGACTCGCGCAGCGCCGTCCGCTCCAGCCCCGTGTAGTCGAGCACCCGGAGTTCGGGGGCGAAGTGGCCGGCCTCGCGGAGCCAGTTGAAGACGATCGACTTCGGCATCACGATCAGCGACGGCCCCGCCTCGCCCTTCCGTTTCCGATCAAGCAGCAGCGCGAGGACCTGCACCGTCTTGCCCAGCCCCATGTCGTCCGCCAGGCAGCCGCCCCACTGAAAATCCCGCAGGAAGCTCATCCAGCCGAGCCCCTGCTCCTGATACGGGCGGAGCGTGCCGACAAAGCCCTCCGGCGCCGCCATCGCGCAGACGCCGCGGAACGCGCGGAGCTTCTCCCGCGCCGCCGCCAGGTTCGCGTCGAACGTCGCCTCGGGCATCTCGGCCAGCAGGGCGTCGATCAGCCCGACCTGCGTCCGGGCGAAGCGGACCTTGCCGTCCTCGACCTCGCCGAGGCCGAGCAGCGTCGCGTGCTGCGCCAGCCACGTCTCCGGAAGAAGGCCCATCGACCCGTCGCCCAGACGCACGAACCGCTCGCCGCGCCGGGCCGCCGCCAGCAATTCGGGCAGCGACGCGGTCTGGCCCCCGAAGTCCACCGTGCCGTCGATCTCGAACCAGTCGATGCCGGTCGTCACGTTGATCGAGAAATGCCCGCTCGGCCGGAACAGCTTCCAATCGCCGTAGACCGTCCAGCCCTCCCGCATCAGTGCGTACACGACGTCCGGCACCCTGCGGTCGCGCAGCCAGTACTGGTACTCGCTGTAGGAGCTGGGGCGGTGCTCCACCCCGAGCTGCAGCGCGCGGCGCAACAACGCCTGCTCCGCCTCGCGATCCCGGCGCACCTGCCGCAAGGCATTGGCCTCCACGAGCACGCGGCTTCCGCGATCGGGCACCGCGACCGCGTCGCCGTAGCGGAAGCGGACCTCGGCGGCGATCAGCGACTTGTCGTGCCAGTAGGCCGGCTGCGGCCTGGAAAGCGAAAGTTCCGGCCGCGGCGCGAGGTCGGTGACTTCGACGATGTTCCAGTCCGCCGGCCACTCGATCGGCGGACAATGCTCGAGACCGGCCACGGCGGCAAGGAGCTTCTCGCGGTCGGCCGCCTTCACCTTCGCGGCGCCACTCTCGCGAAGGTGCGAAATCCAGCCGAAGCATCCGTGAAACCGGGCCGCCGCCAGGACGTTTTTGCGGAGCACCAGGCCCGGATCGCCCCGGAAGAAACACGTTGCGTCGCCGACTCCGAGCGACTGCCCGCCGCGGCGGAGCCGCGCCGTCAGCACGTACTCGCCTTTGGACGCCGCCGGCAGCACGGAGGCCACGAGATCCCACGGCGCGCCGTCGTCCCACGTCAGCGCGACGGGATCCGACGCAACGTCCGGGCGGACGTAGAACCGGCCCGTCTGAAAAAGCAGCGGCAGCAGCGTCGGGACCGTGCGACAGGGAATCCCCCACTTGGAGGCGGAGGGCCGGGATCGGTACCCGTACGCGGAGTACGCGTACGTCGCGCAGGAATCGCCCGCGCCGACGATCATGAGGCAAATGTGCCGGTCGAGTCCCTCGCGGAGGCGCACGATATCCTCGGGCGTCAGGGCGAGCTTCCTGGGTTTGCTCAGCCGGCCGGTCTTGGTCCGGACCTGGTGGGCGAGGCTCAGGACGAACCCGCCGTAACTCACGCATTCCGGCACCTCGAGGATGTACCACGGCTCGATGAGGGCGTCCGCCGCCGCCGGCGGCAGCTCGGGCGGCTGACCCACCGTCAGGCGGGCAAGCTCGTTCAGCAGCCGGGACCAGGCGGGCGGCTGTTGGCCGGGCCGGGCCTTCCTGCCGCCGGTGCGGTCCGAGCGGCCTCCGAGAGCGTCCCGGTCGCAGGGCCGCCGCAACGCATAAGGCTCGTAGTCATCGTCATCGGATTCATCCTCGACGTCGACGCCGTCGATATCCACCAGCGCCAGCTCGACACGAGAAGGGAGCGACCGCATTGCGGGATGCGAATCCGCCGCCAGAAACACGGCCCACATGTGCTTGCAGAAGTCGCTCCACTCGGCGGTGTACGGGCAGGTGCAACTCACCGCCAGAGCGAGCATCGATTCCGAGCGTTTCCAGGTGATCTCGACTTCGTAGATCGCGGAACCGCGGACCTGAGCCAGGATCTGGTTGTCGGCGCTGTCTTCGGACAGTTTGACGAGACCCCCCGCGTAGTAGGTGTGCCCTCGTGATCGCACGCCGGGATCGAAGTACTTCGCCACCCGCTTGGACAACATGCCTTACCGCTCCATCCGCCGATATGCGAGCCGGTGAATCGTCCGGCCTTCGCGCAGGTACTTGATCTCGAAGTTCGTCTCGGTCCGCTCCTCGATCGTGCCGAAGTCGGGGTCGTCGTACGGAATCGCCTCGAGTTCGGGCCGCCCCGCCGTCAGGTCGCGGATGATCTCGAAGTAGTCCGCGTGGTCCGTCTGAATGGCCCAGCGGGCCCCGGGCCGCAGGGCACGGCAAGCCGCCGCGACGAAGTCGGTTTGAAAGAGCCGCCGTTTGTGGTGCCGCTTCTTCGGCCACGGGTCCGGGTGGTAAACGTGCAGCGCCGCCAGCGACGACGGCGGCACGTGGTACAGCATCAGGTTCCGCGCGTCCGTCCACAGCAGGCGGACGTTCCCGACGCCCCACCGGACCATCCGGTCGGCGGCGAGACGGCAGTACTTCTTCGCCCACTCGATGCCGACGTAGTTCCGGTCCGGGTGCGCCCGCGCCTGCCGCAGCAGGAACCCGCCCTTGCCGCAGCCGATCTCCATCTCGACCGGCCCGTCGTTGCCGAACACCACCGCCCAGTCCAGCACTTCCCCGACGCCCGGCGGTGGAACCAGAATGTCCTCCAGAACGGCCACGGCCGCATTATACCAGCCGAACCGGCCTCGCCCCATGCCGGACCGTTGGCGGCCGGAGATGGAAACGGTGCAGGCATTCGCCGGCCCCCGGGCGCCGCAGTCCCGCGCCGTCCGCATTCGTCGGCCCTCGGATGCAACTTCCCTCGCCGGGTGTCGTAAAAGAGGTTGACCACGCCCCCGCGGCGCGGGATGATCCCCTATCGGACGCGGATGACGGGCCCTCCCGGCCGTCCTGCCGGGAACCTTGTCCGCCCCCCTGCGTCCAATCACAAGGATTCGACGGTGTCGCAAGCCGCCGCGGCCATTGCGATCGAGGATGTCCCGCTCGTCGAGCAGACGCAGCAGGGCGACATCGCCGCCTTTGCCCGGCTGGTGACGAAGTACCAGGACCGCGTCTTCAACACGTGCTGGCGGCTTTGCGGCAACTATGAGGATGCCCGCGATCTGACGCAGGACGCGTTCCTGAAGGCGCTGGAAGCGATCGGCAGCTTTCGCGGTACAGCGGGGTTCTACACCTGGCTGTTCCGGATCGCCGTCAACGTCTCGATCTCGCACCGGCGGAAGCAGCGACACGCCCCCCGGCTGTCGCTGCACGACGAGGAGGGCCGCCGGCTGGTCGACTCGCAGGCGTCCGGCCTCCTCCGCCGCGGAAGCCCGGGCGAGGGCGTGGACCCCTCGGCGGGCGCGCAGGCGACCGAGGAACACAGCCTGCTGCTGCGGGCCCTGAACGAACTGGAGGACGACTACCGGACGATTCTCGTACTGCGGGATGTGGAGGGCTTTGACTACCAGGAGATCGGCGAGATCCTCGACCTGTCCCCCGGCACCGTGAAAAGCCGGCTGCACCGGGCGAGGATGGCGCTTCGCGAGAAGCTGGGCCCGCTCCTGGGGCGATGATGCCGGTTTCGGCACGAGGATGATGCCCATTGTGGTGCAGGCATCCTGCCTGCGTCTTCGGGCAGACGGGAAGCCGGCACCGCAAAGGGCCGGCGAGCATGACATGAAACCCGAGCGGCCGCACAACCTCGAAGACCAGTTGTCCGCCTACCTCGACGGCGAACTGACCGCCGCCGAGCGCGCGGAGGTCGAGGCGTGGCTCGCCCGGGATGAGCACGCCCGCCGAACGCTCGCCGAGCTGGAGCGGACGGCGGCGGCGCTCGGTTCGCTGCCGCGGGCCAGGGCCCCCGACGAGCTGCTCGAGCTGATCACGTCGCAGGTCGAGCGCCGGGAACTGCTGGGCATCGACGGCAGGGCCGCCGGCGTGCCGCGGCCGCTGGTGCGATCGGTCGGCCGCTGGTTGGCCTCCGCCGCGGTGATCGCGATGGCCGCGTCCGCGGGCTGGCTGACGTTCCAGCGCCTCAACGCGCCCCGCAAGCCGGCCGGCGGGCCCGGGCCCTTCGCCGAGGCCCCGCCGCCTCGACCGCCGGCGGTCGAGGAGGAAGGGAAGCGCGGCCCGCACACGGAAGACGCCCTCCGCCGCGAGGTCGCCCCTCGGCGGGACGCCGAACCCCCGGATGTCCGTCCAAGGGCAATCAACGAACTGGCGATCCGCAATGAAGCGAAGAAGAGCGGCGAGGCGTTAAGTCCGCGCGAATCGCCGGCGCCGATGCGGCCGGATTCGCCGGTTGCGAAGACGGCCAGGCCGCTCCCGGAAAAAACCGAGGCGGGCGCCGCACTTGCGCGACTCGATGCCGGGGACGCGCCGGCGGAGCGGTTGCGTACCACATCGACCCCGGCGGCGGCTCCGAGCGTCACCCTGGAACCGGCCGTCACAGCACCCGCCGCCGACAGGCCGGGCAGCCAGCCGGCGAAGGACATCGTCGTATTGGCCAGGGGCTCCGACCGGGCATTCGCCGAACCGGCGCAGCGGCAGGTAACCGTCGCGTCGGCATCGGTTGCGAAGCAGTCGGACGATCACAGCCATGCCGTGCGGGGCGAGTTCGACGGCGAGGGGATCGACCCGCGCTCTGCTCGGGCCGACAGACCGGCCGAAATCCGTCTCGTCTATGCCGACACGGCCGCCCGGGACGCCGCCGCGGCGATCATCGAAGAGAGCCTCCGCCGTCCGTCTGACGCGGCACACGGCTCTTCGACGGACGGCTGGGTAAGGCGCGCGGACCTCGCGGATGCCGCCGGGCACGACACGGTCGGCTACACGTACCATCGCACGCCCGCGGGCACAGGCGCGCCACCGTCGGGTGAGACGGCCTACATCGTCGAGGGAACGACCGCCGCCACGGACTATGCGTTCCGGATCGTGCGTCAGACCGCGTCTCGAACCCGGCCGCTGAATGTGATCGTCGTCGATGCCCGGGGCGAGATGAAGGCCGGCGCGGCCGCGCATGACGAGGCGCTTGCCTCCGGGGCCGGTCTTTGCCAGCAGAACGAGAAGGACATGC
Source organism: uncultured Planctomycetales bacterium (assembly GCA_964617875.1). Lineage (GTDB taxonomy): Bacteria > Planctomycetota > Phycisphaerae > UBA1845 > PWPN01 > CAZMVY01. The sequence continues at coordinate 36,105 of CAZUAI010000042.1, forward strand.
CGCCGCCGGTCGATCGCGCCGGGGGCCGTGAACTCGCCGCGAAGCAGTCGCTCGAGGTGGGGCAGCGGCTGGGCATCTTCGCGGGGATCGCCCCGGCGGAAGGCATCGCCCGCCAGGCCGGCCGGTCCCGCGACGGGGCGGTGGGACAATCGCCGCCGTCGCGCCCGAGCGCAACGCAAGGCCGCGACGGCCGCACGTTCGAGAACGCGGCCGCCACCCGTCCGGCGACAACACCGGTGACCCGCCTCACGATCCGGCTGGAGACCGTCCCCCCGGCGGCGACAAGACCGGCGACAGCCCCCGCGAAACCCGCCTCGGCCCCCGCGACGACGCCGGCCTCCCAGCGCACGCCGTGACCCCAGGGCTTGCCTTTCGCACCCACAACCATGCCGCCCCGTGGCGCCGCCACTTGACGCCCGCCCGGCACGTGGCGTAGCATCCCCGCCGAATCGTCCAGCTCTGAACGCATACAGAAGGAGGCCGAGGAACCATGACCCGTTCCACCCGTCCCGCGATCGTCGCCGCGTGTCTGTTCGTGTCGGCCGGCGCCGCCCTCTGGGTGTACGCCGGAAACCTGACCCCGCCGGCGGGGCCCGTCACGCCGACCATGAAAACGCTCGATCAGTTGTCCGCCCAGATCACCGCGCTCCAGGCGCCGGTCAAGCAGGTGGTCCGCGGCGTGCTTACGTTCCCCAAGGACCAGCGCGAGGTGTCGCAGACGCTCGCGGCCGCCGTCAACCCGGCCAGAAGCGTGGTGATGCTGGACAACGCCGTCGCGACCGCGCAACCGATCAGCGACCCCAACTTCGTCGTCCGAAACGGCGCGTGCCTCGTGTCGCTCTCCGGCTCACAGATCACCGTTCGCGTGGATGCGAACATCGCCTCCGTGGGGGTTGAGGTGAGCTACCAGATCATCGAATACAACTGATCGCGGCCGATTGCATGATGACCGGCCGACGTTTGCGACAGCCCCACAGCCGGGCGAACCTGCGGCGTGCCGGAGAACCGCCCGGCCTACGCGATCGGCTGCGGCCGAAGCGGCTTCGTACGCGAAAGGATCTCCTCGCAGTACGCCAGCGTCTCGCGGGCAACCTGGTCCCAGGAGCGCTGGCGGCCCACGGCCGCGATCCTCTCGCGGTCCCACGTGCGGCGCAACGCGGCCAGAATCGCGTCCCGCAGTGAACCCGCGTCGCCGAACGGAACGAGCGTCCCCAGATCGGGTGAGTTCACCAGCTCCGGGTTGCCGCCGACGGCCGTCGTGATGACCGGCGCGCCGGCGCAGAGGGCCTCCTGAATCGCGTTGCAGCAGCCCTCCATTCGCGTTGCCAGCGCGAAGCAGTCCGCCGCGTTGAGATACAGGTTGATGCGGTCCTGCGGCTGACGGCCGAGCATCTCGACCGCGCCGTCGAGCCCCAGTTCGTGTACGCGGGCCCGCAGCCTGGGCTCGTAGTCCCGTTCCGCCGTCGGCCCGCCGATCAGCAGCAGCCGGACATCGCCGGCTGCCCGGCGCACGGCCGGCAACACCTCGACCAGCCGGTGAAAGCCCTTCAGTTCCTGCATGTGTCCGACGCTGACGACGTAGCGCGGGCCGTCCGGCAGATGGAGGGCCCATTCGGAAACGTCCCGTCGTCCCGCCGGTAGGCCAACCCCCTCACCCTGCCCTCCCCCCGCCAGGGGCAGAGGACTATCGGAAGAGGCCCGCAACCCCGCGCGGGCTGTTGACGGGTCCACGCGGCGGAAGACGGTGTCGTCCACGCCGTTCGGGATGACGCGGATAGCGAGCAACCGGCCGGCGACCTCCATCGCGGCATCGCGGAGCGACGAGGCCACGGCCACAAGCCCGTCCGCCTCGCGCAGCATCCGCGCGATCTGCGGGCGCCGCAGCCGATACCGCACCTGCGAATGCAGCTTGCCGCGAAGCGTCACGCAGACCGGAAGGCCGAGTTCCTTCGCTGCGCACACCGCCCCGACGCCGTCGGGGTATTCGAAGTGCGCGTCGATCAGATCGAACGGGTACGATTGGCGAATCTCACGCAGTGCGCGTCGCAGGCAGCGGGCGAAGAACATGCCGTCAAGGCATTTCGCCAACCCTGGCAGATACGGCATCCGCCGGTAATGCGCGGCGACCGGCTCGGACACATCGAACGTGCGGACGCCCCGCGACCAGCCCGGGAACCAGGGCTGTGGCACGACGACGCGAACCTCGGCGAGCCTCGCGAGCGCCCGGAGCCGCTGCTGCACGAAGATCCCTTGCACCGGCGCCGCCGGCGTGGGGTAAACCATCGTGGTGCTGAGGATCTTCATGGGTGACCGTCGCGAATCGCGCCCGCTCCGGTACGGCGACCCCGTGTGGACTGCGGCCTCTCCAGAGGCCGCCCCGCTATCCCGGTTGCCCGGCCGTCTGCGTCTGCCGCATGAACTTGCGGCCCCAATGCTCCAGCATCAGCAGCGACCAGATGATCGGCTCCATCCACCGCATGCCGATCTGGTGACGCCGCCACATCCGCTCGACCGCGGGCATGTGCAGCCACTCGCGGACGCACGCGTCGGGCCCGAAGAGCAGGTCCTCCACCATCGGCCGCAACGGCCCGCGGAACCACTCCCCCAGCGGCACGGAGAAACCCATCTTCCGCCGGTCGACGATGTCCTCGCCGATCACCGGTCGCATCATCTTCTTGAACAGGTACTTGCCCTCGCCCTCGTGCAGCTTCAGCTGCGGGGGGATCCGCGCCATGAACTCGACGAACTTGTGGTCGAGGATCGGGGCCCGCACCTCCAGCGCGACGGCCATGCTCGCCCGGTCCACCTTCACAAGGATGTCGTCGCACAGGTACGTCTTGATGTCCGCATACAGGCTCCGGCTGAGAGGGTCCGGCGCGTCCGTCCGGGCGAAGTGATCCTGCAGCACCGTGAACGAGTCGTAGCCGGGAATCGCCGCCAGCAGGTCGTCGCTCAGCAGCCGCCGCGACGCCGCCGGGTCGAAGAACGCCACGCTCAGGTAATGCGCCCGGTCGTCGTCCACGCTCAGGTTGAGGAACGTCGACTTCGCCCGGAACATCCGCGGCAGCCAGTCCGCCTTCGGGTAGACGGCTGCGAGCGTGCCGAACAGGTACTTCCGCAGCACGGCGGGAATCCGCGCCCGGATCCGCCGTTCGCGGTCGTCGAAGCGGTAGCGGCGGTAGCCGGCCATGTTCTCGTCGCCCCCGTCGCCGGAAAGCGCGACCGTCACGTTCTGCCGTGCCATCTTCGAGACGTAATACGTGGGGATCGCCGAATAGTCGGCGAAGGGTTCGTCGTAGTGCCAGGCAAGCGTCTCGACGATATCCACGGCCTCGGGCCGGACGACGTAGCGGTGGTGGTCCGTCCGGAACCGCTCGGCGATGCGGTCGGCGTAGTGCAGCTCGTTGAACTCCTCCTCGTCGAAGCCGATCGAGTTCGTGATGACCGGCTTGTCGCTGAGCGCGGCCATCGTGGCGACGACGGAGCTGGAGTCGATGCCGCCGCTGAGAAACGCCCCGAGCGGCACGTCGGAGATCAGGCGGAGCCGCGTGGCCTCGCGGAGCTGCTCGACGAACTCCTCGCCGAGCTGCTCGGGCGTCTTCGGCTCGAAGCCGGGAAACCGGAGGTCCCAGTATTGCCGGACCTGCACCGTGCCGTCGCGGTAGACCAGCAGGTGGCCCTGCGGCAGCTTGTGGATGTGCCGGAACATCGTCTTGGGTGCCGGCACGTAGAGGTAGGTGAAATAGTCCTGCAGGGCGTCGGGGCGGATCTCGCGCGGGACGCCGGGGGCCTCGAGGATCGCCTTGATCTCCGACGCGAAGATGAGCCGCCGGCCGTCGCAGTAGTAGTAGAGCGGCTTCTTGCCGAGGCGGTCGCGGACGAGCGTCGCCTGGCGTCGCGGCGCGTCCCAGATCGCATAGGCGAACATGCCGCGGAAATCCCGCACGGCGTCCGGCCCGTGCTCCTCGTACGCGTGCAGGATGACCTCCGTGTCCGAGCGGCTGCGGAACCGGTGGCCCTTCTGCCGGAGCGCCGGCTCGAGGTCGAGGAAGTTGTAGATCTCGCCGTTGAACGTGACCCAGACGGTGCCGTCCTCGTTTCCCATCGGCTGGTGGCCGGCGGGCGAGAGGTCGATGATCGCCAGCCGCGACTGCGCGAGCATCGCGTGGGCGTCGGCCCAGACGCCGCAGTCATCCGGCCCGCGGTGCCGTTGCACCGCGTTCATCCGCGCGCCGGCCGCACGTTCGTCCGCCGTCAGCCCGTCCGCCGTGATGATGCCTGCGATGCCGCACATGGGGAAAAGTGCGAAAATGGGAAAGTGCAAAAGTGAAAAACCGGGAAATCGCCCTTCACGAGGCCATTTTCCACTCTTTCACTCTCTCATTTTCTCACTTTCAGTGCCTCGCTCCTTGGGCCACGCGTTCGTACATCCGCGCATACGCCTCGGTCATTCGCGCCAGGCTGAACATCGACTCGATCCGTCGCCGCCCGGCGGAGCCCATCGCGCCGCGCACGTCCGGCCGCTCGATCAGGCGACGCAGGCACGCCGTCAGACCCGCCGCGTCCCCCGATTCTATCAGCAGGCCGGTTTCCCCGTCCATCACGATCTCCGGATTCCCGCCCACGCGCGTCGCCACGACCGGTAATCCGCACGCCATCGCCTCGAGGATCGCGTTGGACATCCCCTCGCGGCGGCTCGTCAGGGCGAAGACATCGAGGGCGCCCAGCACCGCCGTCGCATCGGCCCGCCGCCCCAGGAATCGTACGTCTTCCGCGAGCCCGCGTTCGGCGGCCGCACGGCGAAGCCGTTCCTCCTCCGGCCCGTCGCCGGCAAGGACCAGCACGACCTTGGTGATGCAGCCCTCGTGCCTGCATCCCTCTGCGGGCTGGGGGCCTGCCCCACAAGCGGACCGCTCGGCGGGGCGCCCCCTCAGCCCGGCCACCGCCTCGATGAGCAGGTCATAGTTCTTGATCGGGTCGAGCCGGCCGAGCGAGCCGATCACGAGCGCATCCGGCGGAAGGCCCAGGGCCGCCCTGGCCGCTGTCCGCTGATCGGCCGGACGGAAGCGGTCGGCATCGACACCGTTGTAGAGCACCTCGAAGCGGCCGGCCGCGATCCCCGTCTCGGCGGCGAGGCGATCCGCGGCGTCACGGCAGACGGCGCAGAGATGGTCGGTCCATCGCGCGAGCTGCCGGCACGCCAGCGCCCGACGCGGCGGCATCCGCCGGTCGCTGGTCCAGCCGTGGATGCTCCAGACCAGCCGCCCCACGCCGGCGATCGCCCTGGCGACCGCGGCATCCGGCCAGCAGTTCCAGTTTCGCGCGTGGATCACGTGCGGCCGCCACCGCCGGATCGTCCGCGCCAGCCGCAGCGTCGCGCCGGGGTCGTGCCGACCCGCCCGCAGCTCGGTCACCTCCGCCCGTCCGCGGAGGCGATCGGCCAGCGGCCCCGTGTGCAGGAGGCACGCGACGTGGTGCCGGAACCGCTCGGCCGGCAGCCCGTGGATCAGATTGACGACGCCGTTCTCCATCCCGCCGGTGTCGAGGCTGGGAATCACGTGCAGGATTCGGATGCGTGTCGCCATCATGCTTGCTGTCCAACGGCGGCAACCAGTGTACAGTTCACGGGGAAAGGGACAATGCCGGCGAGAAGCCGCGGGCAGCGGGACCGGAGGCCGGGGGTGCCGGCCGGTGTCTGAAGGATCGGCCCCGGTCGGCAGCCGCCGGGTACGCAGCCGCACGGGCCGCCCGCGCCAGCACGTAGGGCACGGTCGCAGTACGTAGGGCACGGTCGCCGCCCGCGAAAGGTACGTAGGGCATGGTCGCCGCCCGCGCCAGCGGGCAAGACCTGCCGCTTCGGGCTGAACGAGCCGCGAAGCGGCGACGGTCTGTAGCCCAGGGCGTAAGCCCTGTGGTAACAGACGCCGCACGCACGTCACAAGCTCCGGAGGGGCGAAAGAACCCGCCGGCCGCGGACCGTTCCTGTCGTTCCTGCCGGAATCGCCGCGCGGGCCTCGCCGGGACATCGCTGGTGTTTGCCGCGCGGGCGCGGTTCAATGGGCTCATGCGGACCGGCCTGATCTGGTTCCGGCGCGACCTGCGGCTGCACGACAACACGGCCCTGAGCCGGGCCCTGGCGTCGAACGATCGCGTCTACTGCTGCTTCTGCTTTGATCGGGAGATCCTCGACGAGCTGGAAGACCGGCGGGACCGGCGCGTGGAGTTCATCCACCAGTCGCTCAAGGAGACGGAGGCGGCCCTTGCCGGACATGGCGGGCGGCTGATCGTTCGGCACGGCACCGCTCGCCAGGAGATCCCGCGGCTGGCCGCCGAGCTTGGCGTCTCGGTCGTCTGCGCGAACCACGACTACGAACCGAAGTGCCGCGACCGGGACGCGGCGGTCGCCCGCACGCTGGCGGCCGACGGGCGAAGCCTCGAGACGTTCAAGGACCACGTGGTCTTCGAGAAGGACGAGGTCCTCGACCGGTCGGGCAGGCCGTACCGCGTGTACACCCACTACCGCAACGCCTGGCGGGCGCGCCTGACCGACGATGCCGTCGCGCCGCACGCCTGCGGCGGCCTCGCCGGGAAGCTCGCGAGCCCGCCCGCGAAGGTCCGTTCGCACGCATGGGCACTCCGCGACCTCGGGTTCGACGAGACCGACCTGCAATGGCCCGGCGGCACCAGGGCCGCCCGGCGGATGCTCGCGCGGTTCTTCACCCGCATCGACGCCTATCCGCGCGACCGCGACTACCCGGCGGTCGAAGGAACGTCGCGGCTCTCCGTCCACCTGCGGTTCGGCACGGTCGGCATCCGCGAGCTGGTCCGCGAGGCGATGGATCACGGCTCGGCGGGGGCGCAGAAATGGATCGACGAGCTGATCTGGCGCGAGTTCTACAACGCGATCCTGTTTCACTTCCCGCACACCGAGACGCGGGCCTTCCAGCCCGCCGGCGACAGGCTGCGATGGAGCCATGACGAGCGGCTGTTCCGCGCGTGGTGCGAGGGAATGACGGGCTACCCGATCGTGGACGCCGGCATGCGGCAGCTCAACACCACGGGCTGGATGCACAACCGGCTTCGCATGATCACGGCGTCGTTCCTCACGAAGGACCTGCACATCGACTGGAAGTGGGGCGAACGGTATTTCGCCCGCCGCCTGCTGGACTACGACCTGTCGCAGAACCTCGGCGGCTGGCAGTGGGCCGCGAGCATCGGCACCGACGCGCAGCCCTGGTTCCGCGTCTTCAATCCCGTCCTGCAATCCGGGCGCTACGACGCGGACGGCGAGTTCATTCGACGCTACGTGCCCGAACTGAAGCGATACCCCCCCGAAGCGATCCACGCCCCCTGGCAGGCCGACGCCGAAACGCAGCGGCGGTGCCGGTGCGTCGTCGGAAGGGACTATCCCGCCCCGGTCGTGGACCACGCGACGGCGCGCGCGGCCGCGCTCGCGATGTTCCGCAACGCGAAGTGACCCGCTCCGTGGCCGCGAGCCCCCGGCGGCCCGTTCGTCATCGCGCTCCCGTCATTCCCTCGCCATTCCGAATCAGTACTTCGCCACGATCTCCTGCACGCCTTCGGCCGTCCCCGGCAGCACGACCCATTCCTTCTTCGCGTCAAAGGTGTCGCACGGCGTGCCGTTGACCGTGACGCTCCGCATCGGTTTCTCGTCCGGGTGGCGGAGCCGGACGTAGATCGTCCGCGGGCGGTTGCGCGACGGCGGCGTCACCGTCGCGCGGATCTCCCCCCGGGCCGCCTGCGACACGATCCGCAGCGACATCGGCCCGAAATACGTCGCCGCCCGCTCGATGCCGACGCTCTTGCCGTCGGCGAGCCAGTAGCGCGGGATCGCCTGACCGAGGTAGAGGTCCCCGCCCGCCTCGCGGACGAACATCAGCCGCAGCCAGTACGTCGATTGCGCCTCGTCCGAACTCTTGAAATGGTCGCCGGCCGGATAGCCCAGTTCCGGCAGCGAGTGCTCGTTGCACATCCGGATCTCCGGGTAGAACGCCGACGCGAAGGCGTTGAAGTACGTCCGCAGGTAGTGCTTCACCTCGTCGCGCTGAAGGTACGGGATCGGGCTGTCCAGCAGGTTGGCCTGCATGCTGAACCCGCCGCGCGAGAACCAGAACTGGTCGAACACGGCAATCGAGTAGCCGTAACGCTCGGAGATGTACAGGTTGTCCTCGTAGTCCTTCAGGATCCACCGGGCGTCGGGCAAGGCCGGATCGACCAGGCCCGTCAGCAGATGCACGATCGGACCCTCGAGCACCTCGCGGACCCACCCGATGCCCCGGCCGCGGGCGTACGCCTCCGACGTGTGCTTCGGCACGTACGTCCCGTCGCGCAGCCGCACGACCGGCGCCCGGATCCGCGACTCGGTGAACGCCCGCGCCACGTCTTCATGAAAGGCCCTCGCCTCCCGGCCGATCCGCTCGGCCTCCGGGTGGCCGTAGTCCGCGAGGCACTCGGCGACGGCATCGAAGCCCCACATCGCGCAGGCGTTCGTCGCCGCCCAGTACCAGTAGTCCTGCACATCCTCGAGCCCGCCGGCCGGCAGAAGCCCGTACTCGAACGCCCGCGTGCCGTCCTCGTTCGTCGTCATCGTCGTCTTCCGCTCGCGGATGATGAACTCGCACGCCTGGAGCAGGCCCGGCGCCGCCCGCTCCATCCACGAACGGTCGCGGGTGTAGCGCCAGTGCTCGGCCAGGCACCACATGCCGTAGCCGTGGTGCTTGTTGTACCCGCCCGACTCGGAGCCGTTGGCGCCGTAGAGCGTCCCCGCGGCGCTCGTGAAATTGCCGGGAAGCTTCACCGTCCCCTGAAAGTCGAGCCACGTCTGGAGGCACTGTGCCGCCGCCTCGTGGTAGCCCCGGCGGTCGAGGTCGCTGATCATCATCGCCGATTCGTTCGTGTAGACCCCGTAGTGGAACGTGCCCACGTGCGCATACCGGCGCTCGGTCTTCAGGTCGCCGAGGCAGTTGATCTGCAGGTGCCGCGCGTGCGCCCTGTAGAAATCGTTCAGCCACGGCTCGGGCGTGTCGATCTGCGCCCCCTCGGCGCACAACCGCCGCCAGAACGCGCACACGCGGCGGCTGTCCGCGTCAAAGTCCCGCCGTGCCAGCGCCGCCGTCTCCTCGGCCGTCTCGAGCGTGATCGACGGAATCGCCACGAACACCACGTGCGACTGCCCCGGCGCCAGGTCCAGCGACCACCGGATCGACTTGCCGCCCCGCTCCGCCGTCCCGCCGCCCGCGCGGAACAGGCAGCGCAGACGCGACGGCCCGTCGGCCTTCGCCGTCACCCGGTCGCCCTCGAGCGTGATGTCCTCGTCCCCGTCCGCCCGCGACGTGATCGTCAGCCGGGCCGTGCCGGAGGCCGCTTCCGAGAGGTTGTGTACGCGGATCTTCATGAGCAGGACGGTCGGGTCGTCGAGCCGGACGCCGGCCAGGTCGCCGTCGAGCCGGTCGAGGATGGTGCTCTGCTCGTAGTAGATCGGGCCGTCCACCCACCACGTCCGCAGCAGCGGCAGGTAGCCCTCGAGCAGCTCGCGGCCGGCCCGTTGCGCGTCGCCCGGAAAGCCGAAGCGCAGCGAAAGATACTCGCCTTTCCACTGCTTGCGGGCCGAGTCCTTCGGGCTTTGCGCGTTCGGCCGCTGGAACCAGCGGCCCACGCTCGTCACGTCGATCTCGCCGTTGGGGTGCTGCCGCATCGCGTTGCGGTTCGCCGGGAGGCCGTGGACGAACCACAGCGGCCGCTTGAGCGGCATCGCGTCCCACGCGTCGCCGAGCGTCTGCTCGCGCTGCTCGAACACGCGGTCGTAGATCGTCCGGCCGGGAAACTCCTTGCGCAGTTGCCGGTAGCCCTCGAGCGTGATCGGATCGTCGCCCCGGACGACCAGAACGCCGAGGTCCTCCACGAGGATCCGGTCGCCGCGCGCCGCCTCGTCGGCGGCGAACGAAAACGGGCGCAGCTTCGACCGCAGCGTGACGATCGTGCGGTCGTACCGGTTGCTGATCGGATCGACGGCCGTCACGAGGTCGGCCTCGAAGCCGCCCTCCACGCCGCCGGCCAGCGCCCAGGCGGCGCCTCCGCGGACGGCCGCGCCGCCCCCGATCGCACGCAGGCCCGTGACCGCGCCGTTGAACACCTCGACGCGGCCTTCGTCATCGCCGTCAATGCGGATCGCCGGCTCCGCCGGCCTGCCCCACAGCACGCGGACGGTCAGCGGAACACAGGCGGCGTCGGTGAATGCCTGCACGCGGGCCGGGCGCGGCAGCGGTTCCTCGGACACGATCCGCATCTTCAGCGTCTTGCGGTACGCGACCCCGCGCTCGCCGATGTCCTTGAACTCCTTCGCGTTCGTCGGCGCGAATGTGAACGTCCACCGCCGCCCCTCGGCCCGCACCTGCGTCTCGGCGTCCTTCCATCGGCCGTTCGTCCAGTCGTCCATCGCCACCCAACCCTCGCGGCCGGAGGCGACCTCCGCGAGAATCGGATCCGCCTGCCCGTCCCAGTGCCGGTGCCAGTACTGGACGCGAACCGTGCCCGTCGCCGGCGGCGCGGCCCCGTCGGCGAACTCGACGACGAACCGCCGCACTTTCCGCGGCTCCGCCCACCGCACGCCGTAGCCCTTGCCGTCGGCCTCGCGGATCGGATAGCCGAACGGTGCCGCGTCGAACGCTCCGTCCGCCGCCGCCGGCGCGGCAGCCCGCGCCAAACCGTCTCCCGTCCCGGAAAGAACCGCCAGAAATACGCCGCACGGCACCGCCCATCGTCCCACTCGCGCGCTCTTCATCGGAAGTGACCTCCCGCATCTCGCGGCTGGAAGACCGTCGCCCGTCCAACGTCGTAACGACGGAACCCTTATAAGAGCCTATCCCAAAACCCCTGCGGCGCGGAAGGTGATCCACGCGCAGGCGAA
>CAZUAI010000043.1:0-46969 GCA_964617875.1 uncultured Planctomycetales bacterium
ACCCTACGATCCGCCGCGTAAGCCTGTCGAAATATGCAACGCTGGGGTACACTGTGCGGCGGGCAAGGACCGCACGGGGATCCTGACCGCGCTGCTGCTTGCGCTACTGGGTGTGGACCGCGACACGATCATTGAGGACTACCGGCTGTCGGAGCGGGTGGCGCCGCCAGTAAACCCGCAGGCGATGGCCGACCTGCTGGACGAGGTTGAGCGGCAGGGGGGCATCGGGGCATACCTGGCGTCGATGGGCGTGACAGCCGACACGCAGGCGGCGATCCGAACCCTGCTGCTCGAATGATTGTGCGACTCAAGGAAGCGGGATGCCGCCCGCACGAAGGCGTTCGCGCAGGGCATCCATGGAGACGCCGCGCGTATCGCGGCCTGCCGCCGCCATGGCCGCCGCGGCGCCGGCGGCCTGCCCCATCTGTGCCACGATCGGTTGCACGCGGTACGCGCTCATCGCGATGTGCGTTCCGCTGATGATCTTTCCGGCAACCAGAAGTCCGTCCACGCCCTTCGGCACCAGGGCTCGATACGGGATCCCGAATTTCGGCAAAGCGCGCTCTTCCTCGCTCAGCTTCTCCCCCCACACGTCCAGGTAGTACTGGCCGATCGCCACGGTGTCCGCCGGGAGGACCCCGCTCTTGAGGTCTTCCTCCGTGATCACATGCTCGCCCACGACGCGGCGACACTCCCGCACGCCGAGCCGCGGCGGCAGATGCACCGCGTAACCATGCTCGAACAGCACGCGCACGTCGGGCTGTATCCTGTTCCACGCCTCCCGCTGCGCCTTGGCGAGGGCGACGGGGTCGCGCGTGTCGTCGCAGGCGACCGTGCAGCCCCAGTGCAGATAAATGCCCGTGTCGCGCCTGCGGAACTCCTCCGGGTCTGACCCGAACCAGCCAAAGCCCGACTCGTTGACGCCCTTGGCGCGAAGGCGGTTGAAGTCCATCGGTTTCGCCCCATCCTGCCGAAACCGCTGGCTCACGTACATCCACGTGCACGGCATGGTCTTTGTGTCCGCTGCCGGCCGGGCGTGCTTCTCGTGGAAATCGCCCCGCGCGTCGCGGCCATAGAGACAGCGGCAGCCGGCCATCTCCGCCAGGGCCCCGCTGCCTGTGCAGTCGATGGTGACCTTCGCCTTTATCGGCATCCGCCGGCCCGCCGGGCCTTCGAGTACGACGCCTTCAACCCGGGGCGTGGAAGGCCGCCGGGCGACGATCGGCGCAACCGCTCGGGCGCCGCACATCAGTCGAACGCCGGTTTCGTTGGAGAGCATTTCGTGAAACACCTGGAGGTAGGACGTCGGCAGGAACCACGTGTCCCGAAGTTCCTCGTCCGGACGCACGGGACGCCCCAGCAGGTGATGGTGCTGCTGCAGCCGATCGACCATTTCGCGGAAGATTCCGACACGCGGCCAGCCGCAGAGAAGGCCGACCGACATATCGACCGGCGCTCCGCCGGGGACCGGGTCCTCCTCGAGCAGGATCACCTTCGCGCCCTGACGCGCAGCCGAGATCGCCGCCGGGATGCCGGCCGCCCCGGCCCCGACCACCAGCACGTCCGCCGAGATCTCCACATCGCGATACGTTTCGCCATCGACCGACGGCTCGGCGGCGGCCCACAGGCCGGCGGGCGAGGCGAACATGCTCCCGACGGCGCCGGTCGCTGCGCCCGCCAGCAATCCACGTCGCGTGATGACACTTCGCGGCACTGTCACTCTGCCTCCTGTGCTGACGACGAGTACGGCCACGGGGCAAGGGCTCCCACCGTTGCCCGATCCTCTGCCCCGGTGGCGATTTATGATACCCCTCGACGACTCGTACAGACAATCCTTTCGCCGTCCGGCCGATTTGTCCGTGGGGCCACGAGGCCGACGGCACCCCGAAGCCCGACCGTGTTGGGATCCGCCATGGGACGGTCGCATAAATATCGTTACGGCAGAAGGTTAGAGCGACGTCGTGTTGGGCCGGTCGGGATTGTCAAAAAGGTGAAGACCTGGGGAACTAGGATTCGAACCTAGACTAAGTGGTCCAGAGCCACTCGTGCTACCATTACACTATTCCCCAACATGCGGCCGCAGGGCGGCGCATGCGGTATCGTGTTAGAATATCGGCTCAACAGGTGGTGGTCAAGAGTCGTTTTCGCGTGGTGTTGGGCATTCAGCCGGCTTGGGGGACTCCGATGCGGGTTGTTCTGTCGGGCGTTGTGTTCGTCGGTATCGCGTGGGTTGGCGCGTCCGGGGCGTGGTCGTCGGCCGTCTTCGGTCAGACGCAATCCGCCGTGACGAGGCCCGTTACCACGAGGCCGGCCGTGACGAAACCGGCCCGCGCCGGCACGGCGACACGCGGGGCGGGCCGGGAGATTGTGGCGATTTCGCTCACCACGGCTCCGGCGGCAGAGCCGGCGGGCGAGCGGCTCAAGCTGAAGCCCGTCGGCGACGTCTTCGTGCCGCCGTGGTTGCCGAGGTCGGCGCGGCAGGTTGACGTTGTCGTGCATTTCCACGGGGCCGCGGGCACGGTCGAACGCGAGTTCGCCGCGGCGGGGCTCCAGGCGGTGCTGGTCACCGTGAACTACGGCGGGCTTTCCAAGGCATACGAAACGCCGTTCTCGGACGCCCGGTTGTTCGGCACGCTCCTGGACCGGGCCCTCGCAGGGCTGAAGGAGCGCAGGCTGGTGGCTGCGGATGCGGAATGGCGGCGGGTGTGCGTTTCGTCATTCAGTGCCGGGTTTGGCGCCGTCCGGGCGATCCTGAAAGTGCCGGGCTACTATGAGCGAGTTGATGCGGTCTACCTGGCCGACACACTGTACGCCGGCTACGTGGACGAAGCGACCGACCGCCGCGTGAATCCGGACGATGTGCGGGACTTCTGCCGGCTGGCCGTCGAGGCCGCGAGCGGGCGGAAGACGCTGATCGTCACCCACTCCTACCTCGAACCGGGCCGCTATGCGGGCACGCACGAGACGGCGGACAGCCTGATCGCCGCCGCGGGCGCCGTCCGCCGTACGGTGGATGAGAAGGGCCCGGCGACCATGCGGATCATCTCTCGCGTTGACCGGGGCCGGTTCCACGTGTGGGGCTGTGCGGGCACGACCGGCGAGGACCACATGGCCCACCTGCGGAATATGCGATTCTGGTATCCGCAGCTGCCGGTCGAGCGAATCGTACAGGCGGCCCGTTGACCGGACACGAGCCGGGCGGTAGCGTAGCACGTTTGCGGTCCGCCGGGTTCCGGCAACCTCCCGACAGCAGGGGGGCGGCAACGCGGCGGGCAGAATGGAAGAGCATCGTATGAGCCGACGTTCGACACCCGGCGACAGCCTGTTCCCGCCGCCGCCGCACGCGGGCGTACGCGTCGTTGTGACCGGCCAGGTGGGCGTGGAGAAGAAGCCGTTTCTCGAGCGCGTGGCCAGCATCGCGCGGGAACGCGGCAAGCAGGTCACCGTCTGCCACGTCGGCGACATGATGTATCAGGAGGCGCCGGACGTTGTCCCGGGCCGGATCCTGGACCTGCCGCGTCCGCGTCTGGACGCCCTGCGGCGGAGCGTTTTCAAGGACATCCTCCGCACGGCGGACAAGACCGACAACCTGATCGTCAACACGCATGCCACGTTTCGCTGGAAGCACGGCCTCTTTCCCGCGTTCGACCACGACCAGATGAGCGAGTTGAACGCCGATCTCTACGTGACGCTCGTGGACAACATGGATGCCGTGCACGAGCGCCTCGACCGCGACCACGACGTCGCGCACACGCTCAAGGACATCCTGGTGTGGCGCGAGGAGGAGATGGTCGTCACCGAGGTCGTCGCGAACATCCTGCGCCGCTACGGCTGCTTCTACGTCCTCGCCCGCGGCGTGGAGCGCGATACGGCGGAGTCTCTGTACCGCCTCATGTTCGAACCGCAGCGGCGGAGGGTCTACCCGTCGTTCCCGATGACGCACGTGATGGACCTCCCGGCCGTCCTGGCGGAGATCGACGCGTTCCGCGACGCCCTCGCCGAGCACTTCATCACGTTCGACCCGGGCGATCTGGACGAGAAACGCCTGCTCTTCGACGCCACGGACGCGGCGAAGGACGGGCGCGACCGCTTCACGCTCAACATCAACGGCCGGGACGTCGTCTTTCGCGTGGCCGACGTGATCGCCGTCGCCGGCGACATCGACGGGCAGATCTACGCCCGCGACTTCAAGCTGATCGACCAGTCGGACATGATCGTCAGCTACATCCCCGAGCTGCCCGACGGCAAGCCGGGGCTCTCGAGCGGCGTTGAACGCGAGCTGCAGCACGCCTTCGAGGCGACGAAAGAGGTCTACGTCGTCTGGCGGCCGAAGGCCGAGCCCTCCCCCTTCGTGACGGAGACGGCCACCCGGGTGTTCCGCACGACGGAGGAGGCCCTCAAGTTCTTCCAGCAGAAGGGCTACGTCGGCGACTTTCAGATGCCGCTGACGTCGGCCCGCGGCCCGCGCGAGCGGGGCAGGATCGGTTGAGCGAAGGATCACAGGAGCAACGGAACCGCGAATGGCTCTCACGCGTACACAACTGGCGTCGATGATCGATCACACGCTCCTGAAGGCCGAGGCCACGGCAAAGCAGATCGACAGACTGTGCGACGAGGCCCTGCAGTTTCACTTCGTCGCGGTTTGCGTGAACCCGATCCACGTCCGGCGTGCCGCCCAGCGCCTGCGGGGCAGCGAGACGTGCGTGGCGACCGTGGCGGGGTTTCCGCTTGGGGCCGCGCTGACCGCACTGAAGGTCGAGGAGAGCCGGCGTGCCATCGACGACGGGGCGCTCGAGGTGGATATGGTCCTGCGTGTGGGCGACCTGATCGCCGGCGAGGCCGACGCGGTTCGGGACGATATCGCCGCCGTGGCCCAGGCCGTCCACGCGGCCTCGCCCAGGCACCTGCTCAAGGTAATCTTCGAGACGGCGGCCCTGACTGATGACCAGATCATCCTCGGCTGCCGGCTCTGCGCCGAAGCGAAGGCCGACTACGTCAAGACGAGCACCGGCTTTCACCCGGACGGCGGGGCAACGGTCCACGCCGTCCGCCTCATGGCGCAGCACGCCGCTCCGGCCAGGATGAAGGTCAAGGCCGCCGGCGGCATTCGCAACCTGACAATGGCGGAGGCGATGGTCAACGCCGGCGCCTCCCGCATCGGCATGTCGGCGAGCGCGAAGGTCATGCGCGGCATGCCCATCGAGTTCGAACGGCCGAAAGGAAAATACGCCATCTGACGTGGCGCGGAGCTTCTTCCCGCTTCCTCGCCGCGCCGGTGCGTTGCTCTGCCCCCGGCGTCCTCAATGTGTCAACGCATAGGCGAGGATATTCGCATTGATCGCCTGCGCGTTCAGAATCTCATTGCCCCCGCAGCAGCAACAGCCCTTCTCCGCGTTGGCCGTGTCGTTCAGACCGAGTTCGCTGTAGACCAGGACGAGTTTCCCGTCGATCTCGATGCCTTCGAGCCGTGCCGCCGATGCCTTCTTCGTCTCCAGGCGGGGAATGTCACGGACGGTGTGAAACACCGGGTGGGCCGGATCGAGCGGCCGCAGCTCGCGGGTGGGGAAGAGTGCCCGCAACTCGGCCCGGAAACACCGGTTCCATTCGGGATCGGTGCAGCCCGCGGATGCCAGCAGGAACCCGCCGTGCTCGAGATAACGCCGCAGGTTGCCGCGCTGGACGGCGGTCAGCTCGAAGGGGCCCTCGCCGGTCATCACGGCGAACGGGTAGCAGAAAAGCCGCTCCGAATCGAGTCGCACCCGCTGGAATCGCGGCTCCGTCCGGATCGCCGTGTCGGCGGCAAGCTGCCGTAGAAACCGGTCCGAGAAGCAGACGCTGCTCTTGGCCTTCGCGTAGGTCAGGTTGGCGCATTGGACGAGTCCCTCGCGTGCCGGTCCGGCGGGGGTCGAGGCGGGCTGCGTCGAGGGCGCCGCGCCTCCGACCACGGTTACGAGCAGGACGGCCGGTGCCGCAAGCCTCATCGATTGTCCTCCGCAAGCCGGCGGAAATAGGCTTCCGTCAGTTCCCGGTATCGGGGGGGGATGCGCTCGCCGCCAATCGGACCGACGTCGATGGGCACGGCGACGTCAGGCGATAGCGTTTCCGTCCCCACATTGGCGCCCGGGGCGGGCGCGAGCAACCCTGGCGTTCCGCCCGTTGTCCGGTTGGCCGTCGCTGTCGGGGGGCCCGCCGTCCTGTCGCCTGGGGCGGCTATCGCTGTGCCGTCGTCTGCCTGCGCGTGGATTTCGCTCGCATCCGAAGAGGTAGGGTGGGCGGTTCTCCGCGTCCGCGTATTCGCGGGCGCGGGGGTTCGCCCACCTGTTGACGCGCCGTCGTCTGCCTGCGTGTGGATTTCGTTTGCACCCGAAGAGGTAGGGCGGGCGGTTCTCCGCGTCCGCGTACTCGCGGGCGCGGGGGTTCGCCCACCTGTTGACGTCGGCGCCGCATCCGGCGGTTCCGCGGGCGTGGACGCGGGCAGCGTGGGTGCGATGCGCACCGCTGTCGATGGGAGATCAATCGGCCGCAGGTCGGCCTCGACCGTATCGCGCGACCGCAGGCCGTCAATGCCGATCACGGAGGCCGTCACGCGGCCCGTGTTCAGGAGCGGGAACGTGACCTGCACGCTGTCGGTGTCCCGCGGGGTGCAGGCGAGCAGCGATTGCGGCACACGCGGTGTACCCCCCATCCCCGCCGACGTGGGCTCCGTCGTGTCCGTGAGGCTCGCCTCCCCGCCCCGAAGCGGCCGATTCGATGCCACCGTGAGCGTGACCGTCGTGCCGCGCACTTCGCGAATCCCTTCCTTGCCGAGCGTTCTTTCATACGGCGGCCGGCCGGCCTCCGGCGGCGGGGCGTATCGCACGACAACGCCGCGAATCCGCGGCGCCAGATCCGGCACGAGACGTTGCATGCGGCTGAATCCGTGCGGCACGCAGACGCGGAACCGAAGCTCCTCGCGCACGTTGTCGATCCGGGCGACCCATTGAGCGGCGTTGCGGCGGAACAGCGGGACGCGCGCGGACTCGCGCAGCGGCGGAGTGGCGTACAGCACCAGGTGGGCGCCGTCGGGCAACTCGCGGCCGGACATCTCGACCACGACCATGACGCTCTCGCCGTAATCGACGCGGCCGTCGGGGTTGCGGGTCTCGTAGCGAACGGCAAACCGGGTGGGGCAGTAGGGCGGGTGGTCCCCGCCGGGATCGGCAAAACGCGGCAATACGGCCGTCCACGCGTCGGGCCACAAGCCGGCCGTCGCCGCGATCGCGGTAAGGACGAACGCCAGGACGGCGGCGTCCCGTCGAATCGCGCGAGGGTCGCGGACGGCTTCCGGCGAGAGCGAATCGGCCGCTTGCCGTCCGCGGTCGATTTCGGCACGCATCAGGGGCACGCTGACCGTGCCGGCCTGCCCGGCGGCGAGGCGCCGCGAGAACTGGACGGCGTTGACGAGGGTGTTGCCGTCCGCGCGCCGCCGTGGCTGTGATGCCGGTGCCCCTTCCAGTCGGGCGGCTTCGTTGTGGTGCGTACGGCTCGCCTGCATCTGCCGGCCGGTTGGAAGTCCGGGCCGCACAGCGCGATCGTGTGCCGCCGGAGACGACAGGACGATGGTGCGCTCCAACCATGCGGCGAAGAACTCGGCCGGACGCCGCCTCAATCGCATCCCCGTGAGGACTCCGCAGGCGGCGGCGACGAGCCAACCCCCAAGCCAGGCAATTCCCGCCGCGCCGCGCGCGGGAGTCGGGAGCGGGAAGGCCAGGTCCACAAGGGCCAGCCCGGCACCTGCCAGCAGGAGGCACACCGCCCCCCGCATCCAGGTACGCTCGCGCCGGTCCCGCCCCAGCAAGGCCGAGGTTTCGAGGATGCGGTGCTGTAGAATCTCGACGGACACGCGGATATTCCCTGTGTTTCGGGCGTCGTTCAGACGATTATACCGCAGGGCGGGCCGGTCATGTTGTACTGCCGGCGGTGTGTCGTTAGGATCTGATTAAGGCCCGTGCCAGTGGGCCTCCCGGCACGCGCTTCCAGTGCGTGACGGCACGGGCAGTATGTCCGTGCCACGACCTGCCGGCATGTGCTGTAGGCATGGCGATCGCGGCCACGCGGTCGGGTTCGCGAGGGACGTGTATGCGTCGCACCGGCGTAGTCCTGGATGAGCGGTACCTGCTGCACGACACCGGGCCCGGCCACCCCGAACGGTCGGACCGGCTGAGGGCGATCTTTGACGCGATCGCCGCATCGCCGCTGGATGCGCAGATCGTGAAGTACACGGGGGAGCCGGCGGACCTGCACTGGATCGAAGCCGTCCACGACGGCGAGTACATCGAGCGGGTCCGCATCGCCTGCGAGCAGGGTCGCGGCTACGTCGACGGCCCTGAGACGACCGTGTCTCCCGAGAGTTGGGAGGCGGCCCTGCTGGCGGTAGGGGGGTGCCTGGCCGTGGTGGACGGGGTCATGGCGGGTCGTCTCGAGAATGCCTTCTGCCCCGTGCGGCCGCCCGGCCATCATGCCGAGAAGGCCCTTGCGATGGGCTTCTGCCTGTTCAACAACGTGGCGATCGCCGCCGAATACCTTCGCCGCCGCCACAAGGTGCGCCGCGTGCTCATCCTCGACTGGGACGTCCACCACGGCAACGGCACGCAGCACACGTTCGAATCGGACCCGGACGTCTTCTTCTGCAGCATCCACGAGGATCCGCGTTACCGCTTCCCGGGAACGGGCTGGGCCCACGAGAAGGGGCAGGGGCCGGGCCTCGGCGCCACGTTGAATCTGCCCCTGCTGCCGCACTGCGGCGACGACGACGTGCGGGCGGTCTACGAGGAGTTCTTCGTGCCTGCCGCCCGTGCCTTCAAGCCCGACTTCATGCTGGCCTCGGTGGGGTTCGACGGCCACGTGGACGATCCGCTCGCGACGCTCGATCTTACGGATGCCGGGTTCGAGTGGCTGAGCCGCCGCACACTGGGACTTGCCGACGAGCTGTGCGGCGGCCGGTTCGTGAGCGTGCTGGAGGGGGGCTACAACCTCGAGACGCTCGCCTCGTGCGTCCTCAAGCACATCCAGACGCTGGCTCAGATCGGCGAGGTCGAGCCCATCCGCGAAGCGGCGGCGGCCGATTCCGCGCAGATCAGCGAGATTCGTCGTGCGGCCTCGCGTGCCGACCGCGACGTCATCTTCTGGTGGTGACGGGCCCTGTTGCTCGGCACGCCGACGGCTTCCGCACAAACCCATACGGCAAGGCATGTCCCGATGCCGGCCGAGGCTTTTGCCCGGTTTTCCGGCCCCTGACTCTCGGATCGTCCGTCCCGGACCGAACGCCGTCGGAACCATGCTTGATTGTCGGCCCGCCATCCCGCAAGATTGATCCCGGCGCCGGACGGCGCTGAGGTGGAGCATGATCGACAAACCTGTTGCCCTGGTGACCGGCGGATCGCGGGGGATCGGGCGCGGCATTTGCATCGAGCTGGCGCGCGCGGGCTACGCCATCCTCATCAACTACAACACCAACCTCGACGCGGCGGAGGCCACACGCGCGGAGATCGAACGGAACGGCGGCGTCGGCGAGATCTGCCCGGCCGACATCGCGCACGCGTCGCACCGCGAATCGCTTCTCGACTTCACCCTCGAGACGTTCGGCCGGCTCGACCTGCTGGTGAACAACGCGGGCGTCGCCCCGACCCGACGGCTCGACCTCCTCGAGACCACCGAGGAGAACTACGACCTCGTGCTGGATACGAACCTCAAGGGGCCGTTCTTCCTCGCCCAGCGCGTCGCCCAGATCCTGATCAACCAGCTCGCGGAGGAGAAAATCCCCGAGGCCGCGATTATCAACGTGTCCTCGATCAGTGCATACACCGCCAGCACCAACCGCGCCGAGTACTGCATCAGCAAGGCGGGGCTCTCGATGATGACCGCGCTCTTCGCCGCGCGGCTGGCGGAATACGGGATCCGCGTGTACGAGATCCGGCCGGGCATCGTCGATACCGACATGGTCAGGCCCGTCCGCGGAAAGTACGACAAGCTCATCGCCAACGGCCTCACGCCGATCAAACGCTTCGGCAGGCCCGAGGACGTGGGCAGGGCCGTGGCGGCTATCGCGGGCGGCGCGTTTCCGTTCAGCACCGGCGAGGTGATTAACGTGGACGGCGGGTTCCACCTGCGGGTGCTTTAGGCCCGAAAGGGTGTCGGGATAGATCATTCGGGCCGGAAACATCATCCCGGCACACTTTCTCACTGCGGTCGGCACGTGCGCCGACTTCCGGGAGACGCTCATGAGCGAAAGATCTCTCTTCCGCGTGCTGCTTAAGATCATGGCCCTGTGCCTTGTCCTCTACGGCGGGCACGGGTTCGTTGTCACACTGGCTGGCGCGGCCTCCCTCAATACTGCGGTCAGGCAGCTGGGCGGCGCGTCACTCCATGCGCCTTCGATTGGCCACGCGGGCGTGGTGGCCATGCTGATCGGCCCGACGATTGACCTGCTGGTCGGGCTGTACCTGTTCCTCGGCGGCGAGTGGATTGTGCGCGCGGCGTTGCCGGGGTTCCGCGGTTCGGCCGGCAATCGCGACGAACCGCTCTGGCAGCGGCTCGCGCGTGAAGCGGCGGCTCCGGTACGATATGTTCCGTGTTCGGGGTGCGGCGCGAAACTGAGGCCCGATGACACAACCTGTCCGATGTGCCGAAGACCGCGGCGAGGTCCGAACGGTGGGGAAGCGGAGCCCTGACACGGCGGCGGCCACCAGGGCCTTGTCCTGCCGGGGAATCGTTCGCGGAGGACGGCTTGCCGTCGGGTCAGGTTCTGCCGGAGTCACAACGACTCGCTCTTCCTGGAGAGATGGACGGAGCGTTCATGGCGGATCTCGGAAGGCTCTTCAAGTCGTGCGGGCGGGACGTCGTTGTGGCTGACGACGCGATCATCGAGCACCCCGAGGCGATCGAAGTCGGCGATCACGTGACTTTCATGCGCGGCTTCCAGATGATCGGTCGGCCTCGCCACTGCCGCATCGGATCGCATGTCACGTTCTATCCCAATTGCTTCGTCCAGGGCTCGCCGGGGCGATTCGTCATCGGCGATCACGTCGAGTTCTTCCCGAATACGTACATTTCGCTGGGCGACTGGGAGACGAGCTTCGTCGAGATCGGCCACCACTGCCACTTCGCGCCGAACTGCGTCCTGTACGGCTGGGGCGGTCTTCGCATCTCGCCGTACTGCAACATCGCCGCCCACACGGTCTTCGCCACCGTCGGTCACCACGACGAGATCACCGATCGGCCGATGGCCCTGACCGGCGAGAAGGCCGGGCCCATCACCCTCGAAGAGGATGTCTGGATCGCCGCCAACGTGACGGTCGCCGCCAACACGCGGATTGCCAGGGGCTGCGTGATCGGCGCCAACGCCGTCGTGACACGCGACACCGAGCCGATGGGCGTCTACGTCGGCGTGCCGGCACGGCGGCTCAGGGATCGGGATCGGACGGGTGCCGGGGACCGGGTGATGCGGGATACACCGGGGAGGCCAGCGTGATGCGCCGCTTCTTGACGGCTTTGTGTGTGCTGTCCGCGGGCGCAGGAGCCGGGGCGGCGGAGTTCGGTGCCGGTGTCGGCGTCGTGGAGATCACGCCGCCGAAGGGGTGGCGGTTGAGCGGGTATTTCACCGAGCGGCCGAATACGGCCGTTCATGATCCGCTCTTTGCCAGGGCCATCGTGCTGACGCAGGGCGATGAGCGGGCGGCGCTCGTCTCGTGCGATCTCATCGGTGTGCCGTCGGCGGTCTCCGAGCCGGCGAGAAAACGCGCCGCCGGCATGACCGGCATCCCCGCGTCGAACATCGCCGTGTTCGGGACGCATACGCACACGGGGCCTCTCTACTACGGCGTCTTGCGCGAACATTTTCACAAGAGGGCGGTGGCGCAGCACGGCAGCGACCCGCGCGAACCGATCGATTACGCGGCCTTTCTGACGGACAGGATCGTTGACGCAGTCACGAAAGCCCGCGCGGCGGTCCGTCCCGTGCTGCTCGAGGCCGGCGTCCGGCCGCAGACGCCGACGCTGTCCTTCAATCGACGCTACCACATGAAGGACGGCACAGTCCGCTTCAACCCGGGGCAGCAGAATCCCGACATCGTGCGACCGGCCGGGCCGATCGACCCGGACGTCGGCGTCCTCTTGTTCCGCAGGCCCCACGGTCGGCAGCCGCTGTTCTCGCTGATCGTCTTCGCGATGCACCTGGACACGACCGGCGGGACGGAGTACTCGGCGGACTATCCGTACTACCTGGGCAGGACGCTGCGGGCCGCCCTCGGGCCGGAGTTCGTCTCCGTCTTCGGCACGGGCACGTGCGGCAACATCAACCATATCGACGTCAGGACGCGGGAGCGTCGAACGGCCGAACAACTCGGCACGCTTCTGGCGGACACGGTCAGGCAGGCGGTTCCGACGCTCGGCCCCGTTTCTCAACCGCGGCTTGCCGCGCGGAGTACGAAGGTGACCGTCCCGCTGCAGCGGTACGACGACGACAGAATCGCTCAGGCCGCCAGGGACATGGAACGGGTGGGCACGGGACAGCTTCCGTTCCTGAAGGAGGTCGAGGCCTGCAGGATCACGGACCTCCAGTTGCGGAAGAGCGGGACCGTCGCGCTGGAAATCCAGGCATTCCGGTTGAGCGCGGACGTCGCCGTCGTGACCCTGCCCGGCGAGATCTTCGTGGAGTTGGGGTTGGCGATCAGAAAGGCGTCGCCGTTCGGAACGACGCTCGTCATTGAGCTGGCCAACGACAGCGTCAACTACATCCCGACGAAGGAGGCCTTCGCCGAAGGGGGCTACGAGGCCGTGAACTCACGCGTGCAGCCGGGGGCCGGCGAACAGTTGGTCGAAGCGGCCGTCCGGATGCTCAAGGATCTCGCGGCGGCTCAATAGAAAATCGAGATGATCAGGTTCGGCTCGACGTGCTTGCCGGTCCAGTTTCCCACGGTGGTCGAGCAGGACTTGATCTCAACGTCCGGGTGCTGATCGCACCATTCGTTGATCTGCTGCTCGAGGTGCCGCGTGGCCTCGTCGGAGAGCTTGCAGTGGAAGATCTTGCAGCGGGTGGCCCCGGTGCCCGTCTTGTTCAGCGGCCGTGTGGGCCGGTATTCGTCGGGTGCGGCGGCGGCAGGGGTCACGGTGGCCGTCGAACGGGTGGCCTTCGACGCGGAGCTTTCCGGCGCCTCCAGGACGTCCACGAGCGAGATCGGCGGCAGATCGCCCTCGCTCTCGCCGGAGGCGGCGGTGGCCGCGGCCGGTTCCGCCGCAGCGGCCGCCGGCGGCGGTGGGGGAGTCGCGTCGTGCTTGCGCTCCTTCTGCTTCATGCAGAAGGAGCAGAGCAGCTTCCCGGCACGGAAGCCCGCCATTCCCTGGTCCAGATGCTCTTTGTAGACGCTCGCCCCGCACTCGTGGCAACTGAGAACCATGTCGCCTGCCGGACCTGCCATGGGATGTCCTCCGACCGCAACACAATACGGATGCTCGACCGACCTTCACCCATGACTCTTCGATACGATCCTTCTCCCTTCCGACACGCTCCCCGATTATACTGGACGGCGGTTTGAGGTCAACGGGGAGTCAGGAGAAACGTCTTCATGACGAAACGCACGGTTCGATCCACAACGATCCTCTCCGTTCGCCGTCCGGGCGAGGTGGCCATCGGCGGCGATGGGCAGGTCACCATCGGTGCAACGGCCCTCAAGCATGACGCCGTCAAAATCCGCAAGCTCCAGGGCGGCAAGGTGCTGTGCGGCTTCGCCGGCGCCGCGGCCGACGCCTTCGCCCTGCTTGAGCGATTCGAAGCGAAACTCGATCAGCACAAGGGAAACACGAAACGGGCTGCGATCGAGCTGGCCAAGGACTGGCGGACGGATCGCGTGCTGCGACGGCTCGAGTCGCTGCTGGCCGTGGTCGATGCCGATGCCTCGCTGATCATCGGCGGCGGGGGCGACATCATCGAGCCCAGCGACGGCATCATTGGAATCGGCTCCGGCGGCATGTACGCGGCGGCGGCGGCAAAGGCCCTGCTCGCACACACAACGCTGTCGGCCGGCGAAATCGTCGAGCGATCGCTCCGCATCACGGCGGAGATCTGCGTCTACACGAACGACCGGATCACGATTGAGAAGTTGCAGGGGCAAACCGCGTGACTACGCGGTGAACTCGGGAAGCACGCGCCGGGCATTCGCTCGATGCGAGCGGCATCAGTCCCACACGAAACAGGCGCCGATGCGATAATGGCCCGCCTTCTCCGCTGCGTGAACGATCTTCGCCCGGACGGAGTAATCCTGCGATTCACCGGGCAGGAATACCTCGACGACCTCCCCCACCGGAACAGCCACGCGGCTGTAGAACCCGATGCCTTCCTCGCTGATGTCCACGCACTGTGCGTGGCACATCTCGGCGTCCGTGGCGCCGTGCGTTCGCAGAAACTCGATCGGGATGCGGCTCGAACGCCGAACGGAGCGGCGGTTGCCGCGGAACGACTCCTCGCCGGGCAGATCGCCGAAGATATTGATGAAGATCGGCAGCGTCTTGCGCGTCAGCGGGACCACGGCGGTCGATTGCGGCATCGTCAGGTTCCTCCCAGCGCGATCTCTCCCCGATGGACGGATCGTAAAGCCGGGGCGACAGCTTTAGCGTTTTCCGCGGGGCGGTGGGGCGGCCGAGGGCCGGGTCGTTGCAGAGTTACGTATTTGCGACCATTGGTGTCGCCGGCGTGTTTGGCAGCGTTGCGAGTGAGGTGGAGGCCCATGGCGGCCATCGCCGAACCGCTTGTGCTTCAACGCCTTGTGTTTGTGGTAGGCCCGGATCGCCCGAAGGGCCGATAGCAACCGGGTGAGCGTGCTACCGGTAAAAGAATGCAAGGTTGCGGTGTTCGGTTCACGCATGGCGGGTTGAAACCACCCGACTCAACACGGCGATCAGAATGAGAACCATCCGGCTGACGTGCGGCCTGCTTGTATTCGGTGTCGCCGCCGGGGCGGCCTACTGGCTCCTCGGTCACGGCGAGACCGCCCGCCTCCGCGCCGACCGCGACCGCCTCGAACGCGAGCAGCAGGAACTCCGCCGTGTGATCGATCGCCTCACGCAGGAGCAGCGGGTCGCCGAGGTGATCGTCACGAAGCAACGGCACGACGCGAGCGGACGCGTCCTCGACACAGAGATCCAGTTCATCGAACTCGACCGCGACGGCCACGCCCTGGCTCCGCGGACGTTCTCTCTGCCCGGGCACGTGATCTACTTCGACGGCCTGGTGATCAAGTTTGCCCACGACCTCGTCGCCGCCGGAGATCCGCTCCGCGGTCGGAGCATCATGCTCTTCCGCCGCATCTTCAGCGAGATCGTCGCCCCGAAGGACGGCCCGCTCATCGACGCCGATGGCGATGTCCCCGATGTCTTCCGCGTGAACCCGAAGCCGAGCGAAGTGGAGCAGCGCCTCTGGCAGCGTTTCTGGCTCTACGCCACCGATCCCGAGGCGGCCCGACGCGAAGGCATCCGCGTCGCCCAGGGCGAAGCGGTCTACGCCCCAATGACAGAGGGCCAGCGTTGGACCCTGACCCTTGACGCCGACGGCGGTCTCTGCCTCTCCATCACCGCCCCCGCAAACCGCTGACGCGAAGGCCCGGCAAGCCATCGGGTCATCATTGCATACAACGGAACGAAGCCGCAGGGCCACAGGGGGTACCGCCGTAACCTCCATAAGGGACATGGGTTATCTGCTGGATTGCGGTTGCGCCGGTCGGGGTCGAGAGAAATGACACCTCCGTTTGCAACGCAGGATTTCGGCATCCGCACCGCACAACAGGGCGTCGTTCGGCCGCACAGGCCGCGTCGGCTTCCGCCTTTACGCACCGGATTGCGACAAACCCCGGTGGCGGTGATATTATCGTGGCGTGACGGGCCGACGGGCCTGAGTGACCAGAGGGAGAACCTTATGGCAAACGTACCGCAGGACATCGACCCCGCCGAAACCGCGGACTGGCTCGCCTCGCTCGAGGACGTGCTTGCTCGCGGCGGGCCCGACCGCGTGCAATACCTGCTCACGCAGCTCCGCGAAACCGCATCGCGTCGCGGCGTCGCCATGCCGTTCACCGCGAATACGCCGTACATCAACACCATCCCCGCCGACAGGCAGCCCCGCTACCCCGGCAGCCGCGAGATCGAGCGACGCATCAAGAGCATCATCCGCTGGAACGCCATGGCGATGGTCGTGCGCGCCAACCGCGAGAATCACGGCATTGGCGGTCACATCTCGACGTACGCTTCCGCCGCCTCGCTCATTGAGGTCGGTTTCAACCACTTCTTCCGCGGCAAGAGCGACGACTTCTCCGGCGATCAGATCTTCTTCCAGGGCCACGCCGCCCCCGGCATCTACGCCCGTGCCTTCCTCGAGGGACGCATCAGCGCCGAGGAACTCGTGAACTTCCGTCGTCAGCTTGCGCCGGGCGGCGGGCTGTCGTCCTACCCGCATCCCTGGCTCATGCCGACCTTCTGGGAGTTCCCCACCGTCTCGATGGGGCTCGGTCCGATCATGGCCATCTACCAGGCGCGGTTCAACCGCTACCTGGAGGATCGCGGGCTCAAGGACACCGCGGGCTCGCACGTGTGGGCCTTCCTCGGCGACGGCGAGTGCGACGAGCCCGAAACGCTCGGCGCCATCACGCTCGCCGCACGCGAGCAGCTGGACAACCTCATCTTCGTCATCAACTGCAACCTCCAGCGCCTCGACGGCCCTGTCCGCGGCAACGGCAAGATCATCCAGGAACTCGAGGCCGCCTTCCGCGGCGCCGGCTGGAACGTCATCAAGGTCATCTGGGGCAGCGACTGGGACCCGCTTCTCGAACGCGACCACGAGGGCCATCTCGTCGCCCGCATGAACGAGGTCGTGGACGGTCAATACCAGAAGTACACCGTGGAGTCCGGGGCCTACATCCGCGAGCATTTCTTCGGCAAGTCGCCCGAGCTGCGACGCCTCGTCGAGCACATGAGCGATGAGCAATTGAGGAAGCTCGGCCGCGGCGGCCACGATCCCGAGAAGGTCTACGCCGCCTACCGCGCCGCCGTGGATCACGTCGGCGCCCCGACCGTCATCCTTGCCAAGACCATCAAGGGCTATGGCCTCGGCGAGGCCGGCGAGGGCCGGAACGTCACGCACCAGCAGAAGAAGCTCAACGAGGACGAACTCCGCGAGTTCCGCACCCGATTCGGCATCCCCATCGCCGACGAGGCGATTCAGGAAACGCCGTTCTACCGCCCGCCCGACAACAGCCCCGAGATGAAGTACCTCCACGAGCGCCGGAAGGCCCTCGGCGGCTATGTCCCCGGCCGCGCCATGGTGCCGCTGGCGATCAAGGCCCCCCCGTTGTCGATCTTCTCCGAGTTCCTCGAGGGCAGCGGCGGCCGCGAGGTCTCCACGACCATGGCCTTCGTGCGGATGCTCGGGCGGCTGCTGCGCGACCCGACGCTCGGAAAACTCGTCGTCCCCATCGTCCCCGACGAGGCCCGCACCTTCGGCATGGAGGCCCTCTTTCGCCAGTGCGGCATCTATTCCCACTGCGGCCAGCTGTACGAGCCCGTCGATCGCGAAACCGTCCTGTACTACCGCGAGGCGAAGGACGGCCAGATCCTCGAGGAGGGCATCAACGAGGCCGGCGCGATGTCGTCCTTTATCGCCGCCGGCACGGCCTGGGCCAGCCACGGCGTCAACACGATCCCCTTCTACATCTACTACTCCATGTTCGGCTTCCAGCGCGTCGGCGACCTGATCTGGGCCGCGGCCGACGCCCGCGCGAAGGGCTTCCTCCTCGGGGGCACGGCCGGCCGCACCACGCTCAAGGGCGAGGGCCTCCAGCACCAGGACGGCCACAGCCACCTGCTCGCCGCGACGGTCCCGAACATCATGGCCTACGATCCGGCCTTCGCCTGCGAGATCGCCGTCATTCTCCAGGACGGCATCCGCCGGATGTACGAGGCCCAGGAGTCGGTCTTCTACTACATCACGCTCTACAACGAGAACTATGAGATGGTCCCCATGCCCCCGAATGCCGCCGACGGAATCATCCGCGGCATGTACAGGTTCCGGACGCGCGAGGCGGGCTCGATCGGCGCCGTCCCCCAGCTCTTCGGCAGCGGGCCGATCCTCCGCGAGGTCCTGCGGGCGCAGGAGATCCTCGCCGACCGCTATCTGGTTTCGAGCGACGTCTGGAGCGTGACGAGCTACAAGCAGTTGCGGGCCGACGCGTTGGCGGCCGAGCGGTGGAACAACCTGCACCCGACTGAGCCGCCGCGAACCTGCCACCTCTGGGAGTCGCTCAAGGGTGTCGGCGGCCCGTTCATCGCCGCGTCGGACTACATGCGGCTCGTGCCCGAGCAGGTCTCCCGCTGGATCCCCGGTGGCCTCGACGTCCTCGGCACGGACGGATTCGGCCGCAGCGACAACCGCCGGGCCCTCCGACGCTTCTTTGAAGTGGACGCCGAATCGATTACCGTAGCCACGCTGATGGCCCTCGCCCGGCGCCGGGAACTGTTCGGCGAGGACGCCTGTATCGAGCCCCGGATCACCCGCGAAACGGTCACGCGGGCCATGGACGAACTGGGCATAGACCCGAACAAGGTCGATCCCATGATGGCGTAGAGAGTGATGTCGAGAGCGATGAGTCATGAGTGGCGGGTTTCGCGTTGAGCCGAGAACTCTTGACGCAACTGCGCAACCTGCCGAATAACGGACGAGACAACGGATTTCCCCATGCCGATCCAATTCAACCTTCCCGACCTGGGCGAAAACATCGAAGCCGGTGATGTCGTACAGCTCCTCGTGCGCGAGGGCGACATGATCCAGGCCGGCCAGAATGTCATCGAACTCGAGACCGACAAGGCGGTCGTCGAACTGCCGTGTCCGCATGCGGGTCGCGTCGCCGCAATCCACGTGAAACCCGGTGACCACGTTCCGGTGGGGGCTTTGCTGCTGACGATCGAGGCCGGCGCCGGTGCGGCCGCTGCGGCGCCAGCTGCCGCGCCATTGCCCGCGGCCCCCGCCCGCGTTCCGCCCAGGGCGGCCGAGAAGCCTGCGCCCGCGCAGGCACCGGCTCCGGCCGTCGCGGCTTCGGAAGCCCCGCCGGCCAGGCCTGCCGCCCCGCCCGCCGTACCGCCCGCGGCTGCTGCGCGCGGCGTGCGGCCCGCGCCGGGCGCAACCGTGGCTGCCAGCCCGGCGGTTCGTCGGATCGCCCGCGAACTCGGCGTCGATTTGCGTCAGGTGGAGGGCTCCGGCCCCGGCGATCGGGTTACGGAGGAAGACGTCAGGAATTACGTCAAGCAGGTTGTATCAACCGGTCCGTCCACGACCGCGTTTTCCCCGGGGGCGCCGGCGCTGCCCGACTTCACCCAGTGGGGGGCCGTGGAACGTCGCCCGCTTCGCGGCGTCCGCCGCAAGTCTGCCGAGACGGTCAGTCTCGCGTGGCAGATCGTGCCCCACGTCACACAGTTCGACCTCGCCGACGTGACGGAGTTGGAGGCCGCCCGCAGGCAGTACGTGAGCCGCAAGCGAACCGTCTGGCAGAAGGCCCAGGCCGCCGGCGATGCGACCGTGCCGCCGCCCCCCGCCCTGACGATGACCGTGCTCGTGATGAAGGCCCTCGTGCGCCTGCTCCAGCAGAATCCGCAGTTCAACGCGAGCTTCGACGCTGCCACGGGCGAGGTGATCCTCAAACAGTACTACAACATCGGCGTCGCGGTGGACACCGAGCACGGCCTTGTCGTCCCTGTCGTCCGCGACGTGGACCGCAAGGGCATCCTCCAGCTCGCCGCCGAACTCGACGACCTCGCGAACCGCACCCGCCGGCGAAAGGTTGATCTGGAGGAGCTGCGCGGCGGCACGTTCACGATCTCGAACCTCGGCGGCATCGGCGGCACGGCCTTCACGCCGATCGTCAACTACCCGGAGGTCGCCATCCTCGGCATCGCCCGCTCACGGCAGGAAACCGTGATCATGGACGGCCGGCCCGAGTGGCGGACGATGCTGCCGCTGTGCCTTTCCTACGACCACCGTGTCATCGACGGAGCCGACGGCATCCGCTTCCTGCGCTCGCTGGCCGCAATCCTCTCCGACCCGTTCGACCTCCTGCTGTAGCGTGGGCGGTCTCGGTCGGCTGTGCGTGCTCGCGGCCACGGAGGTCGGTTCGCCTGTTCGCGTCAGAACGTGCTTTCCGGCAGGAGCAGTTCTGCCACGGTCAACCCTGCGAAGCCCGTGGTGCGGACAAGCTCCTTCACGCCGTACGCGCGGCTGTTCCCGGCGTCCAGCAGGAAACGGCAGTAGCGGCGGATCGACGCGGCGATCCGGGGGTCGGCTTCGACGGTCCGGTAGTACCACGTCAGAAGCGTGACGGCACGCGGGCTTCGTTGCTGGTCGGCGCTGCGAAGCCGGCCCCAGGAGCCGTCCTCGTTCTGTCGCGCGAGGAACCACTGGATCGTCGGCTTGAGTTCGCGTGCGAGGAGGGCGTGCAGCGCCGGGTCCTTCAGCCGCAGGTCGGCGGCGATGAAGGCCTCGGTGCAGTAAGAGAGCGTGTCGAGCGGCCAGGTATCCTCGGTGCGCCCGTCGAGCACGTAGGGCAGCTCGCCGTCCGGCTTGCGGATCTTCAGAAGCCACTTGACCGCGCCGAGGGCAACGTCGCGGTACTCGGTATTGCCGGTGATGGCGTACAACTCTGAGAAGAACGAGGTGCCGGTGTTGGCCGTCGCGATAGTGTAGGGCTCGATGCTGAGGTGGCCGAGGTAGTAGCCGCACCCGATGGCGCCGGCGTCGGGGCCGGCGGTGATGCGCCAGGTGCGGGCGGCCTTGCGGCCGAGGCCCTGGGGGTCGGTCTGGCATCCGTGCAGGACGAAACGGGCGTAACGCTCCATTGCCTGCCGGTAGATCGCGCGGGTCGGTTCGTCGGCGTAACGGTAGCCGATTGCGAACGCGGTGGCCGCCGTTCCGCCGTCGCCGAAGTAGATGTTCCTGCCGTAGCCCAGATCGGCCCAGAAGCCGCCTTCTTCGAGCGTCGAGGTGATGGCCAGCTGCTGCAGGCCGTAGAACTGACGGCACCATCGCATCGCCTCGTCCAGACAGGCACTGTTGCCCGTGATCCGATACCCCGCGATGAGCGTCCGGGCGAAGTTGCCGTTGATGAAGATCGATGTCTGTGTGTCTTTCGTGCCCTTGAGGGTGCCGCTGCCTGCGTCGAGCGTAAGAATCCAGCGGTTGATGTCCTCCAGGCAGGTGCGGAGCTTCCCCCTTGATTCCGCATCGAGCAGGTCGGATCGTTCGCCGGCCGGGCCGGTCGCGACGATCCGGTCGCGAAGCGCCGCGAGCAGCTTGAAGCTCTCGTCCTCCAGTTCGTGTCGCACACAGCCGTAGTGATCGCCGGCCGGCTCGTCTTTGCGGATGGCATGGGTGAGGCTGCCGAGCGCCTCGCCGGCGCGGTCGAGCCGGGCGCGGGCGGCGGCGGGATCCGTTTCGCGTGCGTCCCATGCGGCGAGGACATCCGCCAGCATGGCGAGCGCATCCGTATGACGGCGGAGGTACGGCCGCAGCGTCGCGAGCAGCGCGCCGTTGGTGGTTTCGGCTGTGATGCGCTTGAACAGGTCGTCATACTCGCGCGTGAGCTTCGTCATTTCGTCGAGCCTCTGGGCCGACGGCGCCCGGAGGAACTCAATGCGCTTCGTAAACAGGTGCTGGTGCAGCTCGTTCACCCAGCGGTAGACGAGAGGGCCGACGGCGGGGTTGTCGTCGAACCAGTAGAGCGCCCGGCGGAGCGAGTCCTGCGGGTCGTAGCTTTCGGGGTTCCACAGGTAGTCCGCGGCGGTCATGAGAGGGACCTTGTAGACCTCTCCGGGGCCGTAGGTGTTGATGCCCGCTTCGCCATGGGTGAATGACGCCAGCGTCGGCCAGGCGGTCCGGCGAAAGTCCTTGCACGTCTCGAGGAACGCGTTCATGCGGAATACGTTGCCCCAGCCGGGCGGCAGCTTGAGCGTGTTGTCCCAGAGAAAGAGGCGGCGCTGCGGCCCGCAGAGGGCCTGGTACGCCCGGATGTCAGCGGCCTCGTGGCAGGCTGACGTGACCTCGCGCCCGGTCCAGACGATGGCGATCTCCTTGGGGATGCTCGCGCAGAAATCGCGGAGGTACTCGTGTGCCCACTCGTAGCCGCGGGCCTTGTTGGCGTTCAGCCAGTAGGGGGGCGGGCAGACCATGATGTAGGTGCCGGGGTGCTTCGCCCAGATCCGTTGCGCGAAGCGCGTCGTCATGCTGGCGTTGGCGCCGGCGAGGGTGGTGAACTGCCCCGCGTCTTCTTTCGGCAGGTACGCGAAATCGTCGAGGCAGAGCATGAGCGCACGGCTGCCCTTCGAGAGCGACAATTCGAAGAAAGCGACCAGCGCGTCCACGTCCGTGTCGGCGGTCGCCCGGATCGCCTTCTCCTTGATCATGTAGGGGTTGCCGAGCTGGATGACGCGGATCGCCCCGGTACGGCGGGCCGTGTCGCAGAGGTCGGCGATCATGCCGCGGTATGCATCCGGCGGGTTCCGCCAGTCAGGGCAATCGGTGTAGCAGCTGCCGAAGACGTTCCATTTGCAGCGCGGCGCCCACTCGACGAACATCCGGTTGTCGCGGTAATACCAGCACTGGCCCTTGAAAAGGCGGAAGGAGAAGGTGGGCCAGTCCCGGACCTCGGCCCGCCGGATGGTGATGCCCTCGGGCGTGCGGTCGAGCAACTGCAGCAGCGTCTGGATGCCGTAGTAGCCGCCGAGCCCGTCCCGCCCGCGAATGGCGACTTCCTGCAGTGCGCCCTCGGCGGTGAGACGCACCGCGAGGGCGTAACCCTCCGGCTCCGTTGGGGCCGCCGGCGCTGATGGCGGGGCTTCCGGCGGCGTGTCCTGTACCTCGATGCTTATGCGGGCGCCCTCGTCGCACGCTTCAGCCTTGACGTCCCCCAGCACGCGGAGCCGGTCGGCAATATCCCGCAGGCCGGTCTTCACGGCCGGGTGTTGACCGGCGATTCGTATGCGGACCGTTTCGCTGTGGCGCGCGATCAACACCGGCGGGCCGACCTCGCGGTATTCCTTGGGCCTGGGCAGCACCCCCGGAAAGGTGCTTGCAGGGGTTCGATCCTCGGCCACGGCGCGAATCGTGAACGCCGCGGACAGGGTCATGACAGGCAGGATGACTCGGGCAGTGAACATCATAGGGCGTACTCCTCCACCGGCACGGCCATAGGTTCGCAGAAAGTCCGCGGAAGTCCAGAACGCCGGCCGCGGTTACGGTCAGAACACGGGCTTGATCGTGGGGACGAACTCGAGGAGGAAATCCGCCGCGATGTCGTTTCCGGAGATGGGGAATCCCAGCTTGCCGAACAGCGTCGTGGCGTCGGTGGACAGATCGTAGAGGGGCGACTCCACACGGCCGTCCGCGTAGGCGATGTTGGTTCGCCCCTTGGTTACAGAGTCGCGCACGATCACACTGTGCCGTGCGACGATCTTGTCGGTCACGTTGAAATTGCCCTCGAGGTTCCGGCCGAGATGGTAGTACGGATGCTCCTCGACGAACAGGACCATCTGGTACGCCGGCCAGCGCCGGATCCGCGTGGAGCCTCGGATCCCCATCACCCGGCCCCGCATGTCCTCCAGCGACTTGTAGCCTACGTACGCGTTCATCGCGTAGTCCAGCCGGCCGTTGCCGTCGCCGCCGAGAGGCGTGTCAACCGGCCGGCCCTTCCGCTGCCCCGGGCAGACGTAGACCTTCTCATCGCGGGCGTACTTGAAGAGCGTCCCCCGCTTCGGCACGTCCTGGATAAAGTCCTTATCGTCCGGGTTGGAACGTGACTGGTTGGCCCCGTCCCACACCCAGTTGGTAAGGTCGAGCCGCGTCTGACGGGGGATGGCCCAGTAATGCGACCTCTGATCGGGCGCGCATCGCTGGGCGTTGAGCCAGAACGTGCTCTGGGTCGCGGGCAGGACCTTGTATTCCATCACGTACAGGGTCGCGGCGAACGCGAGCTGCTTCTGATTGGTCTTGCATACGGTGCCGCGCGCCTGCTCCCGCGCGCGGCTCAACGACGGCAGCAGGATCGCCGTCAGCAACCCGAGAATCGCAACCACGACCAGCAGTTCGATCAGCGTGAAGGCGGATTGACGTCGCTTGTGGCGCGTTGTCGATGCTCCTTGTGACGTACACATGCGATACCACATCTATCTTAATCTCTTGCCCGTACCTTCCACAAGGAGCTGGCCAGAAAAAGCGACAGAATCGATGCGCCGATCCAGAAGATGATCGGCGCCGTAAAGTCATAGTGTCGCACTTTCACGAGGGCCGCAACGCCCTCCTCGTTCAGCCTGCTGACCTCTGCGATGCTCGTTCCGTGGTGGATCAGATAGCCGCTGATGCGTTCCTGGATCGCGACAGACAGATAGCTCACGACGCCGGTCAGGCCGATGGCGGCTCCGGCGGCCTTCTTGGGCACGATGTCCACGGCGAAGAGTCCGCCGAGGACCGCCAACAGGCCGCTGAGCGTGAATCCGTAGACCGTGAACGCGGCCGTCAGGATCAGCGGGTGGCCCGGGGGTGTCAGGAAGATCACGAAGAGCGCGGCGACCTCGAGGAGGCCGTAGAGGAGCGTGACCGGTGGCCGTCGGGCGCGGAAGAGGAGATCCGACAGAAAGCCGTATGCGATGCAGCCGCCGATGCCCGCCGCCGTGTTGAGGCCCAGGATGCTCCCGGCCTGGATGGTGGAGTAGCCCCGCGCCTCCTGCAGATACAGCATGCCCCAGTTGTTGATCGCGTAGCGGGTCATGTACATCGTGCCGCTCGCCAGGCAGATGACCCACAGGGCGGGGTTCTTGAGGACGGCGAGCTGGACGTTGCCGGCGGGTTCGGCGGTCGCGTCGCGACCGGCGGCGGGGGCCGGATGATCGTTCCTCCAGTTCGCCACGGTGGGCAGGCCCAGGGTCTCCGGCCGGTCTTTCATCAGGCGGTAGACGACGAACGCGACGAGCAGGCAGAAGATCGCCGGGCCCAGGAACCCGGCCCGCCATCCCCACCAGCTGACGAGTGCCGATGTCCCCACGAATGTGAGCCCTTCTCCGATCGAGTGCGATGCGCTGAAGATGCCGTAGTAGCGACCGCGTTCGTTGTTGCTGAACCACCGCGCGAGAGAGACGATCGAGGCCGGCGCGCCGAAGCCCTGGGACCAGCCGTTGAGGCCCCAGAGCACGAACCAGGCCCAGAAGAGGGTCGTGTTTCCCATGACGAGGTTGGCCGTCGCCGACAGGACGAAACCGAGGGCGAAGAACTTGCGGAGATCGGCGTGGTCGGCGAGAAAGCCGTTGACGAGACGCCCGAAGGCGTATCCGTAGAAGATGGCGGAGCCGATCCGGCCGAGGTCGTTGGCGGTGAAGATGCCGTTGTCGATGAGCGGCTTCTTGACGACCGAGAGGGCGAGCCGGCACGTGTAGAGGCAGCCGTACCCGCCGACGACCGCGCAGAGGATCGAGAGCCGGCATCGGCGGTAGAGGCGATCGACCCGCTCCGCGTCGGTGATCGGAGGAGCGTCGGGCCCGGTGGCAAGGAAGCGGAACAGGTTGATAGGAGGCTCCTCGCGTGCTTCCGGCACAAGGGGGGCGTCGATGAACCTCGATGCCGACTCGCTCGCGGTCGTAAACGCGCCGCCCGACGGGCCGGGCTCGCTCCGGTCAGCCATGGTAGCCCGCACGACAGCGGCCGTCCAGCGGGACGGCAACGAGAAACAGGCAACCATGAGTGGCGGGGGACGAAGGAGAGGCCACAAAGCCCGCGACGCGGACTCAAATGGCTCACCCCCACTCCATCCTCTCCCTCGAAGGGAGAGGGGGAGCGGCGTGGCTACAGTTCCAGGCGGCGGGTCTTGTCGAACGCGTCGCTGCGACGGCGGGCGCGGGAGCGGGTTTCCTCTCGCGTCTCCTGGCAGACCACCTCGTACAGCACGGCGGTCACGTTGCCGCTTCGGCGCAGGATGCGGCCGAGACGCTGCTTGGCCTGCCGGGGTGAACTGAAGCCGCCGATCACGACCGCGACCTTCACCGCCGGTACGTCGATGCCCTCGTCGAGAACCTGGTTGGCGACCATGGCGCGGATGCGGCCCGCCTGGAAGCCGTCCAGGATTGCCTTCCGCTCGTGCTTGCCGGTCTTGTCGATCATCATCGGAACGAGGAAACGGCGGGAAACGTCGAGCGCCATCGAGTTGGAGCCCGTGAAGACAAGCACCTGCTCGTGCGCGTGCAGGCGGAAGAGGTCTTCGAGGACGCGGAGCTTTTCGGCCGCGCGGGTCTCGATCGCCGCCTTGGCGTGGAACGCGCGGAGGGCGTCGCGGGCCTGCGGATCGCGGCCGGATTCCCTGCAGACGTCCTCCCAGGCGTAGCCGGGCTCCTCCCGGCGGCGCTGCTGGATGAACGCCCGGACCCGGCGGCTCAGCTCGTCGTAGCGATGCTGCTCGTCGTCGCGGAGCGCGACCGGGATGCGGACGACCTCGTACTCCGCCAGCGTGTCGCCGCGGGCCTCGGAGATTTCCTGCCGGTACACGACCGGGCCGATGAGGTCGTCGAGCAGGACGTGCTGCCCGTCGAACCGCTCGGGCGTCGCCGTCAGGCCCATGCGCCATTCGGCGGCGCAGAACTCGGCGGCCTGCCGGAGGCCTGGCGCGGGGAGGTGGTGTTCCTCGTCGAAGATCACGAGGCCGAAGCTCGCCCCCATCCGCTCCATGTGGATGTACGCGCTGTCGTACGTCGTGACGGTGACGGGCCAGACCTCGTGCCGGCCGTCGCCGAGGATGCCGGCGTTGAAGCCCAGCCCGTGCTGGATCCGGCGGTGCCACTGGTACATCAGGTCGCGGATCGGCGCGACGACGAGCGTCGCGATCGGCGATCGCGCCATCGCCGTGAGTGCGACGACGGTCTTGCCGGTGCCCGTGGGCATGATGAGCTGCCCGCGACGGTCGGCCTGCTCCCACGCGGCGAGGGCCCTCGCCTGGTCCGGGCGGCGGTCGGGCAGGTCGATCCGCGGCCAGCGCACGGCGGCCGGCCGGGGCAGGGCCTCGTGGACTTTGCCGTGAAGCCGTTGGCGGACGGCGCGGCAGTGCAGGGCATGGCAGCGCCAATGCCCGACGCGGTCATCGCGGACGAAGGGCCCGCCGGGATGCCGCGGCGTGCCGGAAAGCACCAGCGTGCCGCGGTCGAACGCCAGCGTCGGCAGCGAGGGTGAAGCGTCCGCCATGCGGGCATGATACGCCGCGCCGCGGGTGGGGGCTACCGTGGTTTGCGGCCGCGGGTGGTTCATGGTGCAGACCGTGAAGTCACGGGCAGGATGCCCGTGCCACACCGTCTACTTCGGCCGAAATCCCTTCGACACAAACCGGTACGTGCCCGACGCCACCTCGAAGACCGCGGCGCCGTCCTCCATGCGGGCGAACTTCACACCCTCGGCGCTCGAGGCGGGCTTGGCGCCCTCGGTCACGGCGGCGGCGTTTTTCGCCGGCACGAAGACCGTGGCGCTTGTGTTCGCGGGGATCGTGACGGTCAGGGCGAGGTCATCGCCGGTGATCTTCCAGTCGATCGCGATCTTCCCGCA
Organism: uncultured Planctomycetales bacterium; assembly: GCA_964617875.1. GTDB lineage: Bacteria > Planctomycetota > Phycisphaerae > UBA1845 > PWPN01 > CAZMVY01. The sequence goes on from CAZUAI010000043.1 coordinate 27,635, forward strand.
GATCGAGTCGTAGCCGCCGCGGGCCCAGTCGAGATCGGGGCCGGGCTGCGGCTTCAGGATGAAGTGCCGGTAGCCGGGCTGCTGCTCGTCGGGGTTGATGCCGAGGATCGTGCGGTACATCCACTCGCCCACCGAGCCGATCGCGTAGTGGCAGAACGAGTTCATGCCGGGGTCCTGGAAGCCGCGGCCCTCGACGTAGCCGTCCCATCGTTCCCAGATCGTGGTGCCGCCCTGGTCGATCTCGTACAACCACGAGGGAATCGTGCGGTTGTTGATGAGCATGTACGCCGTGTCGTTGTGGCCCATCGCCGACAGCTCGCGCATGAGCATGACCGTGGTGTGGAAGCCCGTCGAGATGTGGTCCTTGTACGCCTTGATCCGTTCGACCATCCGGCGTGCGGCCTCCGGCCGCTTGTCCTCCGGCAGCAGGCCGAAGTGCAGCGCGAGGGCGTAGCTGGCCTGGGCGTTGCCGGCGACCTCGCCATCGGGCTTCACGTAGGCCCTGATGAAGGCGTCGCGGATGTCGGACGCGAGCTTGCCGTACTTCTTCGCGTCGTCCTCCCGGCCGATGACGGCGGCCATCTTCGCCACGAGCGACGTCGAGTGCTGGAAGAAGGCCGTGGCGAACGTCTCCTTGGGGACCTCGCAGCCGCCGGACGGGTAGCCGAACATCGAGAGCTTGAGCGTGTCGCCGTTCAGCCAGTCGCCGTAGTCGTTGTTCCGCTTGTTCTTCCAGAGAAGGTCCGGGTTGTTGCCGTGGATCCAGTCCACCCACCGCCGGGCCGACTCGAAGTGCTCCTCGAGCACGCGCTTGTCGCCGTAGTTGACGTACATGCGCCACGGCACGACGACGCCGACGTCGCCCCACGCCGGCACGCCGGAGAACCGGTCGTCCGGGTGGTACGGGTGCGGGGCGAAGTCGGGGTATCGCCCGTCGGCGGCCTGGTCGTCGCGGAGGTCGCGGACCCACTTGGTGAAGAACGCGCCCATGTCCATGAGGAACACGGCCGGCTGGGCGAACGCGAGCATGTCGCCGGACCAGCCCATGCGCTCGTCGCGCTGCGGGCAGTCGGTCGGGATGCTGTGGAGGTTGTCGCGGAGCGTCCAGACGATGTTGCTCATGAGCTTGTTGAGCATGGGGCTGGAGCACTCGAATGCGCCGGCGGTGGGGGGCACGGAGTGGAACGCCCGCGCGACGATGGACGCGAGGGCGGGCTTCTCGGGCATGCCGGTCAGCTCGACGTAGCGGAAGCCGTGATAGGTGAAATGGGGCTCGAAGACCTCTTCGCTGCCGCCGCCGCGGAGGATGAACTGGTCCTCCTGGCGGGCGCCGAGGTAGCGGCCCCACTTGAGCTTCGGGTCGTTCGCGAAGCGGGGCATCCGCAGGTTGTCGCGGTAGATCATGCCGTCCGGCTGAAGGACCTCGGCGTGTCGGAGCGTGATCGTCGTGCCGGGCTCGCCCAGGACGGTCAGCCGGCACCAGCCGGCGATCTCCTGACCGAAGTCGACGACGTACACGCCGGGCTTCGGCTCCGTGATGTTGACGGGCTTGAGTTCGGCCGTGATGCGGATGGGTTCGTTCGGCTGCGCGACCAGCGGGGCCTTGACGGCATCCTGCACCACGACGGGTTTCCAGGTGCTGTCGTTGAAGCCGGGCTCGTCCCAGCCGGGCATCTCCTTGCGGGCGTCGTAGACTTCGCCGTCGAGGATGCAGGCCTTGCGGATCGGGCCGTCGTCCATGCCTTTCCAGGTGCCGTCGGTCAGGACGGTTTCGCGGCTGCCGTCGTCAAACTCGACGTCCATCTGTGCGACAAGCCGCAGTTCGGTGCCGTAGTGGCCGCGGAGCGGGGCCTCGAGCCAGATATGCGAGATGCCGAGCCGCCCGGCGTACCACCCGTCGCCGAGTGTCGCGCCGACGGCGTTCCTGCCGTTCTGGAGCAGGGCGGTCACGTCCCAGGTCTGGTATTGGATGCGCTTGTGGTAGTTGGTCCAGTTGGGCGTGAGCAGGTCTTCGCTGACGCGCTTGCCGTTGATCCGCAGTTCGTACATGCCGAGCGCCGTGGCGGACACGATGGCCCGCTTGACCGGCCTGGCCAGCGTGAACTCCTTGCGCAGGACGGCGGGCGGCAGCGCCGGCAGCGGATCGGCGTTGGGGTCGGGCCGGGGCAGGCCGATCCACTTCGCCTTCCAGTCGCCCGGCTTCAGGAGGCCCATCCGCCAGCGCGCGGGTCCGCTCCACGCCGAGGCCTCGCCGTCGCCGGTCCACACGCGGACCTTCCACCAGACGTCCTGGGCGGTGGCCGGCGGCTTGCCGGCGTATGCAACCTGGTTGGTTGCGTTCGAGCTGACCTTGCCGCTGTCCCAGAGGTCGCCCTTGTCCTCGCCGAGAGCGGCCTCGCTCGATGCGGCGAGGATCTGATACGCGGTCTGGCGGACGCCGCGGGCGTCGGACTCGATCACCCAGCTCAGCCGGGGCCGAGGCGAGTCGATGGCAAGCGGGTTGGTCAGGTATTCACATCGCAATTGCGTCGGCGCAATCTTGGCCATGGTGGAAACCTCCGATACCAGGACGGCAAGACATCCGATGAACAGGCTCAGCGTTTTCATGGTGACTTCCCTCACTGGACTGCGTACTCACGGCGTCCAACTCTACGCGCTCGCGCCGTCCGTCGTGGCGCAGGCATCCTGCCTGCACTGCGGGGCGGGCCGGAAGCCTGCGCCGCAATGAGGCGTGACCCTCCTGCCGAAGACGGCACGGCACCGTGCGGATAGTATCGGGCGAGCCGGGCGACAACACAAGCCGGGCCTCGCGGTGGGGTGCATGGCCGCATGTGCGAAAGGGGTCAGCGCCCGTGTACGCAGGAACGGTCATACGCCCCTCGCGGCGAGTTCACGTGCGTGCCAGGACCATGCGCATATCATCGAACTGGATCGTCATGCGGTCGTTGCCGTCGAAGGTGCAGTGGCCGGTCTTGGTGTCGCTGGCCATCGAGATCGTGATCTGCCCGTCGCCGGCGAGGCTGTAGGTGCCCTGGCGGGTCTGGGCCTCGGGCATCGGTCCGCCGAAGGTGCTCATGGTCACGGCGCCGCCCTCGGCGAACGTCAGTGTCATCTGCATGCCGCCGGGCATGGCCATGGTCTGCTCCTTGTGAAACATCTCGGTGATGCGCCAGGTGCCGACGAGCGAGGGGGCCTTCGGCGCCTCGGCCCTCGGCTCGGGCGGTGGGGGCGGGGCGGGGGCGGTCTTCACCGGTTCCGGCTTCGGCTCCGATGGCGGCGGCCTGGGCGGTTCCGGGACCGGCGCCGGCGTATCCGCAACGGGCTCGGGTGTCGGCATCTCTTTGATGACGCGCCTGGGAGGCGGGCGGAACTCGGGAATCTCCGGCGGCGACGACCGCGTGCAGGCGGTGACGAGAGTCAGCCCCGCCGTCATGCAGCCCAAGACGCGGACGGCTGAAAGGCCGGAAAGCGGAAACAATAGACGGGAATCACGCATGGCGTCAGGTCCCTTTGAAAACGACCTCCCAGATGGAGAACCGCGTGGGGCGGTCCTTGCCGAGGAGGATCAGCCGTCGCGAGGCCGATGCGTACCGGCACGGGATCCAGGTGCCGCTGAAGAGCGACGTGCTGACGCCCGTGGTCGTGTTGACGATGAAGATCTCGTCCGTTGTTGCCAGGGCGAGGGTCCGGTTGTCGAGCCAGCAGGCGGCGATACTGCCGGTCCGGTGGCGGCGCACGATGCGCTCGGCGATGTGGCACACGCCGACGCGGCTCTCCAGGGTGTCGTAGAAGAGCAGGGCATTGCGGTCGGGCGCGAGCGGCGAGACGATGCCGGCCCACGTCTGCACGATCGCCGGGCGTTGTGACGAACCGCAGCCGCAGGCGATGGCCGTGCAGCCGGCCGGACTGCAGACCACCCAGTCCACGCTGTCGCCGTTGGCGCGGGCACACAGGGCATGGCGGTCCTTGTCCGAGGCGATCGGAAGGAAGCAGTCCGCGCCCTCCGGCGAAACGGCGGTCGGCTCTCCGTCGTCGATCGCCTGCCGGAAGACGCGCAGCGGAGCCGCGGGGTGTGCGGTGGAGCAGAAGAGCAGGGTCCGGTCGTCGCCGTCGAATCGGGGAAGGCAGTTGATCGCGCCGGCGACGCCGAGGGGTGTGGTGTGTCCGTCGGTCATGCGGACGTGCAGGATCCGGCTGCCGTGCTCGTCGCCGTCGGCGGTGTAGGCGACGGCGGCGCCGGAATCCGACCAGACGGGCGAGTGCGCCCAACGGCCTCTGGAGAGCGGGCGGCCCGGTGCGGTTCCGGCCGCCGGCCGGATCCAGATCGCAAGGGACCGGTCGGGCGGGGTGTGCGCGGGATCCGCCGATCCGAGCAGCGTCATGGGCGAGAGCGTCTCGGCGTCCGTCCGCAGGTAGAGCAGCGAGTTGCCGTCGGGTGAAACGGCGGGAAGCTGCAGGCCGGCGTTTTCGACGGTGCCGATCTTGCGGGGCAGGTTGAAGTCGCCATAGCGTCGCCGCTGCTCCTCGGCCTGGGCCTGGAGACGGTCGATCGGAGACGGAGGGTTCGGCCCCTGGCAGGCGGAGAGAAAGGCGAGCAGGACGGCGGCCGAGCATCGCACGGGCCGACGAAACGGAACGGAAGAGGTGGGGAAAGGGCGATACGAGAGAATGACGCCGTGGGTGGTTCTCCGATGACGTTTTCGCCCGCTGCGCATGTCATCCGGCGTTTGCGGCGCTGGCCTGGGTCGTGGGTATCCCGGGTTGTTCGGCATTGCTCAGGGAGTCCTCGGGCGGGAACTGGATGTCCAGCCGCTGCTTGGGTTCGGATTCGATCGGCGTCCGCGGGTCCAGCGGGCCGATCACATAGGGCGTCAGGAAGATGAGCAGCTCGGTGTTGACCTTGGCGGTTTCGCGGTGCTTGAAGACCTCGCCGAGTCCCGGGATGTCGCCGAGGCCGGGAATGCGGCGGACGACGGCGCGTTCCTCTTCGCGGAGGATGCCGCTGATCAGAAAGGTCTTCCCGTCCTCGAGGACGATGCGGGTCGTCGTCTCGCGACGATCGATGATGGCGCCGCCGAATAGAGTCTTGCCCGGTACGATGTTGGAGACCTCGAGGTTGACGGTGAGGTCGATGTTCTTCTCCTTGGTGATGTGCGGGCGCACCTGGAGGCGGAGGCCGACCGGCCGGTAGTCGAACGACTGGTTCTGCGCGCCGGCGTCGGTGATCTGGGAGTTGCTGATGAAGGGGATGTCCTGCCCGTCGAAAAACGTCGCCTGGATGTTGTCGGCGGTGAGGATTTTGGGCTCGCTTTTGATCTTGAGCCGGGTGACTTTGCCGAGGAGGCTGAGCAGGTTGTTGACGGGGACGTTGAGCGAGAGCGTGTGGGCCTGCCCGTAGGTGTCCTTGAAGGTGTACTCCAGGAAGCCGCGGACGGCGTTGTCGGTGACCATCGGGTCGCCGGTGATGAAAGCGTTCGGATCGGTGGAAAACCGGAATCCCAGACTCATCGAGTCGTCGTGGAGGATCTCGGCGATGACGGCCTTGATGAGCACCTGGTAACCCGGCTTGTCCATGTCCTCCACGAACTTGCCGATCGCCTCCCCGTATTCGTCGGGCGCGATGACGAGCAGGGTGTTCTGCTCGACGTTCGGGACGATGCGGAGCTTGCCCACGAGGTTGCTGGGCTGCTTGATCTTGATCTCGGATGGAATGCTCTGCCACCAGAAGGACATCATGCCCTGCGTGGATGTCTTGTCCGTCGGCGGCTGTTGCTGCGGGCGGTTCTGCGGGTTGCCCGCGGAGAAGGGGGAGTCCTTGTCGCCGGTCTCGAGGGTGGCGCCGAGATGGCCGCGGCGGACGATGGCGGTCGGCGTGCCGGGGGCGTTGAGAAGGGCGTTGAGCTGCTCGGCGAGCGTCTCGGCGTCGGCGAACTTGAGCTGGATGATGCGCGGCATGCCGACGACCTGTGGCCGGTCGATCTCCTCGATGAGCTTCTCGATGACGGCGTAGTTCTCCGCGTTCTTGCTGACGACGATCAGCTTGCCGGTCTCGGGGTAGGCCTCGAAGCGGAACTGGCCGAAGAGCCGTCCGACCGGCGTGTACTGGTCCGCCGTGCCGCTGAGCCGGCCAAACCAGTCGAGCACGGGCTTTTCCTTCTTCGTGAAGAGCGCCTCGAGGAGCGTCCTGGTTTTGTCGGGGTCGGCGCACTTCAGGTGGAAGATCCGCGGCGCGGCCTCGTCGCCCGTGAAGGGACGGTCCCACTCCTCGATCTGCTTGGTAATGCGTTCCATCACCTCCGGGGCGCTCTGCACGGTGATGCTGTTGTTCCGGGCGTTGGCGGTGACGGTGACCTTGCCGCGGTCGGGTCCGCGGCGCCGCGACGAGTAGTCGTCGTAGTAGTCGAAGAAAAAGAGGAGCCCGCGCGAGGAACTGCCCTGGAAAAGCTCCTTGATGTTTTCCGCGATCTGCTGGGCGTCGGCGTTCTTCAGGTTGAACGTCTTCGTGACGTGCTCGGCCGGCGGCACGTCGATCTGCTTGAGCCACTCCTTGACCATGGCCCGGTTCTTCTCGGAGCCGACGATCATGAGCCGCCCCGAGGTCGGGAATGCGAAGATCCGGATGGCGCTCCGCAGGCTCTCGTCCGGGATGCTCCCGAGCATGGTGCTGAGCTGGTTGGCGAGGTCCTGGGCGCTGCCGTAAAGAACCTCCACGATCTCCTCCTGGGCGCTCGGGGGCTTCTCCTGGTCGAGGGCCTTGATCCAGACCTCGACCTGCGCGAGGACGTTGGTCGGGGCGGCGACGACGATCGACTTGCGCCGGGGCTCGGGGATGATCAGCACGGGCTTCTTCTCGCCCTTGACGAGGACGGCGCCGGCCGCCGCCGCGGCGGACTGGTCGCCGGGACCGCGCCCGCCGTCGGGTCGCACCCCCCCCGGCGGACCGGCCGGGGGCCCCGGTGACGGTCCGCCGGCCGGCGGGCCGCTGTCGGCGACGATCGCCTTCACCTCCGCGCCGAGGTACCCGGCGATGAGCTTCTGCAGCATGGGGACGATTTCGGCCACGTCCACATTCTGCACGGGAAAGACGCGCAGCTCGCCGCCCGTGACGTCGGGCTGGTCGAGTTCGCGAATGACCTTCGCCATAACGGTGAGCTGTTCGACCGTCGCGACGACGATGAGCTTCCCGCTGGCGGGTTCGGCCGTGATGTGGCCGAAGCTCGGCAGGAGCGGCTTGAGCACATCGACGAGCTTGACGGGATCGTAATAGCGGACCTCGAACACCTTGCGGACGATGTCGCTCGCGGGCTTCAGGGTGGCGACGTCGACGTTCGCGGGCACGGTCTTGATCTGCGCGCGGCTGACCTGCGCGATGGGGATGAGGTGCACGGTCTTCTCCCGCTCCTCGATGGCGACGCCGACTTCGTGAAGCGCGGTGGCGAGGATGTCGAGCGCTTCCGGCACGGGCATCGGCTTCGGGTTGACGAGCGTGACCTGCGTGCTCTGCACCTCCTTCGCCACGATGACGGGCTTGCCCATCTTCTCGGTCAGGAACCTGGCGATCTCCGCCAGGGGCGTGTTGGAGAACGAGATGGGGATCTTCGCCGGCTCGGTCGTGCTCGTGGTCGGCGCGGTGCTGGCGGCGGCAGGGGCGGTGGTCGCCGGGGACGAGGCGGGGCCCTCGGCCCGGCGTCGTTCCTGCCGTCGCTGCTGGGCATCCGCCCACGGAATGCCGTGAAGCGCGAGGGCGAATGCCACGAGCGTCGCTGCACAGAATCGTTGCACACGGTGAATCATCGCGTTCTCCTGGGACCGGGCATCGGTCCGGCGACGGCGGGCGGGGGGCCGCCGGGGCCGCCGCCTTCGCCGAAGAGCTTCAGTGTTTCGGTCTTGCCTTCGAACTCGACAACGACTTCGTAGTCGTGAATCGACTTCACCTTGAGGCCGGCGTTCGACTCGCCCTCGGCGATGCCGACGGTCTGGCCGTCGGCGGTCTGGAAGATCGCGACGCGCCCGAGGACGCCGGTGAGGTTCGGCCGCGTCGGCCTGCGCACAACGGGGGCGAACAGGCTGCGCTTGCGGATGGCGGCGCTGATCTCGGGCGGGGGGGCGGGCTTGGATGCCGGTGTGGTGGCGGCCTGCGTGGTGGTCGGCCGCGAGCCGGCCGCCTGCGTCGTCGTCTTGGCGACGGCCGGCGTGGTCGGCATCCACCGCCGCCACTTCACGTGCATTGCGCCCTGGTAGACCACGTCGGCCGCCAGCAGCGCCACGAGGACGATGAGGGCGATCGAAATGCGGCTCCGCGGGATGTCTTGGAGGCTCAGCTTGCCCATGGTTTCGGACTCTCGGCCTGCACGAGTACGGATACCACAAGTTTCATGGCGAGCGGCCCGGGCTTCTTCGGGTCGCCGGACAGATCGAGCCGTTCGACGCTCAGTACGCCCTCGATGCGATGGAGGGCCGCAAGGAAACGGAAGACGTTCTCCCACGGCGCTTCCGCGTCGATGTGCAGCGACGCGAGGGCGAGCGCCGGTTCTTCCGCCCACGGGACGGGTTTCGTCCAGTAGGAGTTCTTCATCTGGATGCCGCCGGCCTGGACGGCCTCGACCAGCCTGTTGCTGACCGCCGTGATCTGCTGGCTGTGGGGTTTCGGGGAGGTCAGTGGGCCGGCCTTCTTTTCGTACTCGGCCACGAGTCCGGTCTGGTAGGCGGCCTTGCGGTCGTCGCGGACGATCCGGGCCACGGTTCCCGCGAGCCTGTCGTGCTCGGTGACGAGCGCATCGTACCTCGCCAGCAGAGGGCCCGCGATGAAGACGTACGTGGCGATAACGGCCAGCACCGCGCCGCCGAGGATCAGGGCACGTCGGTCGCGTCCGCTCAGGTTCATGGGCCACCTCGCCCGAAGGCGCTCGAGAACTTCTGCACGCCGGTCAACTCGGCGGAGAGCGTGAACCCGCCGCCCTGGCCGGGTTCCGTCCGCTCGGGGTTCACAGACGCGAACCGGCTGCTCTTCCGCAGGTCGTCGGCGAACCGGAATACCGCCTTCGGGTCGCCGCACGTGCCCTTGATGACGATACGCTGCCCGCGGACAAGCTGGATCGAGGAGAGCACGATGCTGTCCGGGGCGGCCCGGCAGAGATCGGCCATGACGGCTTCCACGTCGATGCGGTAACGCTCCAGCCGCTGCAGGATGCGGACCTTCTCCTGCAATTCCGCCGTCGTCGATTGGTCGGTGCCTCGTGCGGCGAGCAGGGCGCGCATCTGGCGCGACTCCCACGCGATCGCGCCGATGTGGATGGTGCCTGCGAGCACCAGCAGAACGAAGGCGGCGGCGGCCCATCGCTTCGGGTGTTCGAGCAGCGGGCGGAGCCGTTGCGCGGCGGCGGAGGCGGCCGGTTCCTCGCGGTCCGCCAGGCGGATCATGTCGTTCCGTTCGAGCAGCCCGGCGAGCGCCAGGCCCAGCGACGGCCCGAACGCGGTCAACTGCCCGACGGTGAGCCGTTCGCCGTTTTCGCCGATGAGGCGATCGGCGGCCCCGACCGGATCCACGGGCATTCCGAGGGCTGCGGCGAGCGAGTCCCTGGCCGCGTTCATGTCCTCGGCGGCGCACCAGTACACACGGCGAACGTTGTGGAGCGATACCTCCGCCTCGATGGCCTGGCGGCAGCCGCGGCAGGCCGACTGTGTTGCGTCTGCTCCGGGGCGCAGACGGCGGACGGCGCGGGCGTATCCGTTTGTGATGACCGTGATGAGCCACTCCTCCGGTGTCGCAAAGACAACCGCCACGGTGCCGTCGTCATGGGATATTGCGAGCCCGTGTCGGCAGAGTGCGCCGATGGCCTCGGCCTCGGTCGTCACGGCGTCGATCGCGAAGCCGGCCGTCTGGAGCGCGGCCAGGTGCCGTGCCACGCGGTCTCGCGGGGCCGCTTGCGCCAGAACCCATCGGCCCTGTCGGTCGGCGGCAACGCCTGGGAGTTTCCGGCAGCTCCAGGTCAACCGATCCATCGGCAGGGGCAGATCGGCCTCGAGCCGATGCGCGACGACCTGGCGAAGCTTGACGTCATCGACATCCGGCAGGCTCCACCACCGCGTCATCACGTCCGGGGCGGGGGCGCAGGCGACGGCCGTCGCGTGGTCGCCGGCCTGCCCGTGGCCGTTGCGGCGGCCCCCCGTGGCCGGAGTGCCCGGGGCCGGCGATGCCGCGGCCGGCGGTGATTCGGACGCGGCAGCAAGCGTGAGTCGGTCCAGGCGGACCACCTGGATACGGTCGCCGGCCTGTCGCAACTCGGCCCGCCGTGCCGTGGTCCCGGAAACGTGTATCCCGATCGCGGTTGCCATGCTCATCGGTTCCTTGGCGTCATGGTGCCGATTCCAGCCAGTACAACACACGCGGCACGATTCCGCCGACATCCACCACGCACTCGATGGCCGCCTCGGCGAGGCCCGAGTCCGCGTATCCGTGGCTCTTGATCCGGAAGACGCACGAACGCACCGTCACATGGCCCTCGATCTTCGCGAACTGCTCCCTGGTGAGGCCGCCGGCGGTCATCAGCTCGCCGATCGACGTGTAGATGTTGTTCTGGCGGTAACGCACGATCGCATCGGCCCGTTCGTCGGTGATGTCCGGCAGCGTCTTGAGGACCTCGCGCGGCGCGGTGTTGATGTTGATCCGGCCGACCAGAGTCTGGTCGTCGTTGAGCGAGAGGTCGTCCACGATGCGGACGAATGTGGAGAGCGGGACGGGCTTCTCGTCCCGGTCGCTGCCGGCGGTCGCGTCGGTGGGTTGGGCCGTCGAGTCGCGTTCCACGTCGAGGAGATCGACGAGGTGCTCGAACTTCTTGTCGTTCTTCCTGTCACGGGCCTTGACGATCGATTCGGCGGCCCACATCGGCAGATCGAGCCGCCGGCCGAGCGTCCCCGCGTCGGCGGTGTTCAGGTTGAGACGTTGCCGGCCGTCGGCGCTGACGTTCTTTTCGTAGGAATATGCCGTCAGCCAGGCGTACCATCCGCGGTCGAGCCGGCCGTCGGCGTTGTCGGCGGGCTCGCTCGCGTCGCCGTCGTCTTCGTTGGGGTCGAGGATCCCGTTGGCGTTCGTGTCCTCGCCGTAGAACAGCTCCGGCGTGATGCCGCGGACGAGCAGCAGCTCGCGCACCGTCCGGAAGGGACCGTTGCGGATGACGTACGGATGGTCGAGGGCGGCGTAGTGGCCGCGCTCGATGCCGTCGGGCTCGGGCTGGTCGTTGTCGTCGCGCCAGTCGAGAATGGCGCCGGCGATCGGAGCGGTCATCCTCGGGAGCTTCATGATCTGTTCCCGCGTGGCGACGTTGATGTTGAGCTTCGCGCACTCGTCGCCGGCGCCGTAGAGGGGCCGCGGCAGGTCGTCGTTGCTGCCGTGCACGACGCTGTACGTCCCGCCGGCGAGTTGGCGGTCCCGCATTCGGGAGGCGTCGTCGCACCAGCGGTCCTTCTCGGTGTGGGCGGGCAGTGCGGCGTCCATGAGCGCGGCGATGGCGTATTCGGTGCCGGCGCGCGCGAGCCAGTGCGCGGTCAGACGGTCCTGCTGGATCGTGGCGACGGCCAGGTCCTGGCGGATCGCGAAGGCCAGCCCGCCGGCGAGAAGCGAGAGGAGCGCGATGGCCCAGAGCACGAAGATCAGGATCGCGCCGGTGCGGCAGGCGTCATTCGGTGGACGTTGCGACGTCATGGCGGCGGTCCTCCCGGCTTCGGCCCCTCTTGCCGCTTCTTCTCGCTTTCCTGTGCGCGGTCCTCCGTGGGTTCGTTCAGGCGCAGGGCAACGACGGTCGAGAGCAAGACCGGGTCGGCCGGCCCGCCCCGGTTCGCGGCGTCCGCCGGGATGGCCGCGAGCGTGATCCGGACGGCTCGCGGCGGGCGGGGCTCCAGTTCGGGCCACTCGTCGCGCCACTCGGCGCCGGAGTAGTACTGGAATGACATCGCGACGATGCCCTCGGCGATGACCGTGCCGATGCCGCCTTCCTGCGGGTGTTCGTCGAGGGCGTGGTCCTTCCGGCTGACGAGGGCCAGGCCGGGACCGCCCGAACGTTCGGCGAGGTAGAAGCTCTGCTCGTACTGGTCCGACTCGGCGCCGTCGGGGCGGCAACGGATGTCGCTGGTCACGAGCAGGTCGATGCGGTCGTTGCCGGCGCCGCCGCTCCGGCCGATGACGACGGGAAATCGTCGTGTCGGGTCGCGGCGAACGTTACGGAGGGCGGCGACGATCGTCTCCAGGGCGTGTCGGGCCTGCGTGGCCTGGTCGAGGCGGCGTTCCATGCCCTGCCGCGTTGCGGCGAGGGCCCGGGTTGTGCTCACGACGGCGACGGCGAGCATGGCGGAGATGACCAGTGCGACGAGGATCTCGACGAACGTGAAGCCGCCACGGACGGGATGAGCCGTCGGACGAACGGAGCGTCGAGCCGCAGGCACACACCCCGCGCGCAGGGTGTGCGGTTCTCCGAGACGGCGAGCGCGCGGTCTCGGAGGTTCGCCCACAGGGCGGGTTCGCCCCGACGTTCGCATGCAGGCCCGCGGGCCTGGGTCCTGACGCCTGGTGTTTGTGACGCTACTCCACTGCATCCCGTTTCAGCCTGTCCTCGCCGTGTTCGGGCCGGTCGGGCCCGAAGGCTTCTCCTGCATCTTCTCTTCCGCCGCCTTGGCCTCGTAATCGTTCAACCACGTCTCGAGCGTCACCTCGCCGCCGCCGGGTCCGGGCCAGGTAACGGTGACCTGGACCGTGAACAACTCGCCGACGGCCTGCTGCTCGATCGCGATGTTCCACTCGTAGGGTGTGGTGCCGCGGGCTTCGGTCCCCCGGAGCGGGTGCCCGAGGCTCCACACGTGGGGGCCGATCGTCTGCACGTCGGCGAGCTTCTCCTGGGCGAGATAGACCGCGGTCATCCGCTGGTTGCACCGCTGCTGGTTTCGCGTGGCGAGCGTCGCGGATTGCATCAGCCCGACGACGGCCACGCCGAGGAGCGTCATCGCCAGGATGGCCTCGAGGAGCGTCATGCCCTGGCGCATGCCTCGCGCCGCTTCCGGTGGGGCGGCGTGGTGGTGCGTCCGTCTGCGCGCGGGAAGCCTGCACAACACGGTGCGGAGGGAGGCCGTCGCAGACGGCGTTCGTGGCGGCACGTCGTTTCGTCGCATCGAATGAGGCATCGCGGGATTGGCGATCAGCAATCGGCACCCGGCCTTCCTAGTCCCCGAAGTCGTGCTGCTCCGCCCCGCCGACGGCCGGGCCGCTGCCGAGGACGACCCGGCCGCTGTGCGGATGGATCACGATCGTGCACTCGTTGCCCGCGGATATGAGGCGGATGCTCGCGCCGCTGCTCGTGCCGTCGGGGCGAAAGCTCACGCGCTGTGTCCCGCCGTACGCGGCCTGGCCGTCGGGCGTCTGGTACGCGCCGACGCGGACACCCGCGGGCCAGCGGCCGGCCTTCAGCCACGAGGTCTGCAGCGGCTGCCACGTTCCTCCCGTATCGTCGGTGGACTGCGCCGTTACCGCATACGTGCCGCTGTCGAGGTCCAGGTCGATCGCGCAGGTCCGGCGCCGGGCCAGCGCGAACTCGCGGGCGGACCGGGCCGTGTAGGCAAGGCGAGCCGACGCCTCGCGCAGCGCCTCCCCGCCGAGCGAGCGTGCCATGCGCGGGACGATCAGGCCGGCCGCGATCGTGATCATGGCGATCACGACCATCAGCTCGATGAGCGTGAAGGCGGCCCGCGGGTTACCAGTTGCCGACGTCGGCGTTCTCACGTTCACCGCCTTCCTGCCCGTCCGCGCCGAGCGAGACGATGTCGAAGTCCGCGTTGTGCCGGCCGGGCGAGACGAAGATCAGCTCCCGGCCCCAGGGGTCGAGGATGTCCTTCTCGCCGACGTACGGGCCCTTCCATTTCTCGCCGACGTCGGCGGGGGGCTGGACGAGGGCGCGAAGCCCCTCCTGCGGCGAGGGGAGCCGCCCGCAGTCAACCTGGAACTCCGCGACCTTGGCCTCGAGGACGGCGACCTTCTGCCGGGCGACCGCGACCTTGGCCTCGCCACCGCGGTTGATGACCTTCGGGATGATGAGCGTCGCCAGGATGCCGATGATCGTGATGACGACCAGGAACTCGATGAGCGTAAAGGCCCCGTGCCGTCGCGGGCTTCGGAACCGATGTTTCGTTCGCATGATCACCTCCCTGCCTCTATCGCAGCGGGATGCCGCCGCCAAGGCTCTGGAACTCGAGAATCGCCACGATCAGGGCCGCGGCGATGAAACCGATCACACACGCGAGCACGAGAATCAGAACGACGGGCAGCACGTTCACGAGGCGGTCGAGCGTTACGCGGGCCTCGGACTCGTGGATGGCGGCGGCCCGCAGGAGCATCTCGTCCAGCCGCCCGGCGTTCTCGCCGACGCGGACCATCTGGACCAGCAGCGCGGGGAACTGCCCGCTCCGCTGCAAGGGCGGGGCGATCGACTCGCCGGCCTGGATGGACGCCGCGAGGTCGCCGACGGCCCGGCGGATCACGGTGTTCTGGATCGTGTCGCCGACGACGCTGAGGGCCTGCGTGATGGTGACGCCCGATTTCGTGAGGATGCCGAGGCTGCGCGCGAACCGGGCGGCGTCGGCCTGGCGGATGAGCCGGCCGAGGATGGGTGTGCGCAGCTTGACAGCATCCCACCGGACACGCCCGGCTCCGCGCGTGACGAACCGTCGCCACAGCAGTGCCGCACCGGCGATTCCGCCGAAGAGGAGCCACCAGTACGCCGTGAGGCAGTCGGTCGCGGCCATCAGCACGCGCGTCGGCCACGGGAGCAGGACCTTGTCCGTCCCGAGCGAGGCCAGGATGCTCGGCACGATGAATGTGACGATGATCGTGACGGAGGCCAGACCCACGAGCAGCAGGATCGCCGGGTAGATCGACGCGGTCTTGACGCGTTCGCGCAGCTCGGCGGCCCGCTCGAGAACGTCGGCAAGCTGCGAGAGCACGGCGTCGAGCATGCCCCCGGTCTCGCCGACGCGGGTCAGTCGGACGTACATGGGGCTGAAGACCGTGGGGTACTCGGCGAGGGCGTCGGAGAAGCTTACGCCCTTCTGGACGCGTTCGCCCAGGTGCTTGAGCAGCGCGCGCGACGGGGCGTGGTCGAGTTCGGCGCCGACGACCTGAAGGGCGTTGAGGAGCGGCAGTCCGGCCTCGAGAGAGGTGGCGATTTGTCGTGTTAGGATGGCGAGCTGCCTGGGGCGGATGCGAGGGCCGCGCGCGCCGCCCCGGCGGACCAACGCGAGCAACGGCCGGCCGTCGTCCTCCGCGAGGTCGGTGACGGACGTGCCTCGCGAGTGCAGTTCGTGGAGCGCGGCGGCGCGGTCCGGCGCATCCAGCACGCCGCTTACGTCCTTGCCGTCGATCGTCAGGGCCTTGTATGCGAAGCTGGGCATGGCAACTCGCCGGACTCAGAAGCCTGGGATTCGGAAAGCGGTTCGGCTCGAATGCACGCGCGCCTCGTACCGTGTTCGTCGTTCGTCATCCGCCGTATCCGTTGGTTCCGTTCTCCGGGGCGTCCTGGGTGACACGCCACACCTCTTCGAGCGTCGTGACGCCCGCGAGAACTTTCTGGTAGCCGTCCCGCCTCATGCTGACGAAGCCGTGATTCGCCGCCCGGCGGATCTGGCTGCTCGACGGCCGGTCCATGATCAGTTCGCGCAGGCTGTCGTTCAGGCGAATCGCCTCGAACACCCCGACGCGGCCGTGATACCCCGTGTGACGGCACTCCTGGCAGCCGCGGCCCCGGCACAGCTTCGTGTCGCGGAAGGAGTCGGCGTCGTTTCCGAGCTGGTCGAGCGTGTGCGGGCCGGGCTGATACGTCTCGATGCAGCGGTCGCAGATCACCCGGACGAGCCGCTGGGCGATCACCGCCTCCACGGTCGTCGCCAGCAGGAACGGCTCGATGCCCATATCGAGCAGTCGCGTCACCGCGCCCGCCGCGTCGTTCGTGTGCAGCGAAGAGAGCACCAGGTGGCCGGTCAGCGCGCTGCGGATCGCGATGTCCGCCGTCTCGCCGTCGCGGATCTCGCCCACCATCACAATGTCCGGGTCCTGCCGCAGGATCGACCGCAGGCCGTTCGCAAACGTCAGGCCGCGCTTCGTGTTCACCTGGATCTGGTTGATCCCCTCAAGGTGGAACTCGACCGGATCCTCGATCGTGATGATCTTCTTCGCCGGCGTGTAGATGTGGTTCAGCGCGGCGTAGAGCGTGGTGGTCTTGCCGCTGCCGGTCGGCCCCGTGACGAGCACGATGCCGTGCGGCTTGCGGATCGTGGCCTCGAAGGCCGACATCAGGTCGGGGCGCATGCCCAGGTCGCTCAGCCGCCGCAGCGTCGCCGTGCGGTCGAGAATACGCATGACCACGCTCTCGCCGAACATCGTGGGTACCGTCGAGACGCGGATGTCCACGCTCGCGTTCGGTGCGTTGAACTTGATGTGGCCGTCCTGCGGGAGGAAGCGTTCCGCGATGTTGAGCTGGGCCATGATCTTGACACGGCTGACGATGGCGGCCTGCAGGTGCTTGGGCGGGGGGGCCATCTCGTGAAGCACGCCGTCGATGCGGTACTTCACCTTGAGCTGGTGCTCGAACGGCTCGATGTGGATGTCGCTCGCCCGGTCCTGGATGGCTTCGAGGATGATCAGGTTCACGAGGTTGATGAGCGAGGGTTCGCGCGCCAGCTCGTGGAGGTGGCCGACCGAGTCCTCGCCCTCGGCCGTCGCGGCGGCGGCGGGTTCGGTCGCCAGCGAATCGGCCATGCGGGCGGCCGACGTGCCGTAGTGGCGGCGGATCGCCTCGGCCAGTTCGCTGGGGCGGGCATAGGAAGGCTCGATCTCGACGCCGCAGACGGCACTGAGGTCCTCGAGGGCCCGCGGGTCAAACGGATCGGCCATGGCGACTTCGATCCGGCCACCGCGCACGGCCAGCGGCAGGGCCTGGTATCGCTGGGCGAGGTCGGCCGGAAGACGGCGGAGGGCTTCCTCGGGGATCTCGCGGTCGGCGAGCTGCACACGGGCGATGCCGCACTGCACCGCCAGGGCGTGGGTGAGGTCTTCTTCGTGGATCAGGCCAAGACGACAGAGGTATTCGCCGAAGCGGGTGCCGTTGCCGTTCTGCCCACGGATCGCCTGCTCCAGACGGTCCGACGTCAGGTACCCCAACTCGATGAGGATATCGCCAATCCGGCTGCCCATCGCACACTCACCCTTGCGGTCGTTGTCCGGTCCGCCGGCATAAAGCGTGGGCGGAACGTCCCCACGGCTGCGCCCTGGCGACTTACTAGACGCGCAAACGTCGCGAAAGTTGCTGGGCGCGAGGGCAAAAACCGGAAGAATCTGCCGGCGTCGTCCTGACCGCGCTCGGCACGCCGCGTCCTTACGCTTATACGCCGGCGGATCTCGGCTTGGTGCAGGCGTGGCCGGGAGTCCCACGCACTGTGGTATTGCGTTGGGGGGCGGGAATATTCGTCGGCCGACGGTCGTCGCGAGCGGCCCTTACCCGTCATCCCCGCGCGGGAATCCAGACCCTCCGTCATTCCGCGACGACAGGAATCACACAATGTCATCGTACAAATCCCGCCACGTCGGGTTGCTCTTTTCGATCCGCTCCAGCTTCCACCGACGATTCCACTTCTTCAGCTGCTTCTCCCGTGTGATCGCGGCGGCCATCGTTCCGTGCAACTCGTAGTAGACCAGCCGATGCACGCCGTACTGGCTGGTGAAACCCTCGCAGGCGTCGTTCTTGTGCTCCCAGACCCGTCGTGGCAAGTCACTTGTGACGCCGACGTACAGCGTGCCGTTGCGTCGGCTGGCCAGGATGTAGACGGCCGGCTGCTTCATCGTTCGCCTCGTATGTGCCCCTGGATTCCCGCGTGCGCGGGAATGACAAACAATGCACACGCCGCCCGCCCGTCATCCCCGCCCGGGCACGACGGACAAAGCACGCGCAACCCCCTCCGTCATTCCCGCGAACGCGGGAATCCAGGAATCGCTCGAAGGCAACAACACCTGCTTCCCCTCGCGGCCCCGGCGACCCGAACGGAACGCAACACCGTCATTCCCGCGTACGCGGGAATCCAGTCTTCCGCGTCATCATTCCCCGCGTCCGCGCGGATCGCCCCGTCTCTTCTCCCCGCGGCACTCATCCTACCCCGCGCACCCCGGCGGCCGGTTCGGCCCGTTGAAACAGGCCTGGAACACCGAGAAATCGCTCATGTCCACGTCGCCGTCCCGATCCAAATCGCCCGCGAAGCCGACGACCGTGTAGCACGATGCCTCGCTCGCCGTGTTCGCGATGCCGCCCGAATCGTGGGCGACGCCCGCGGCCACCTCGATGCAGACTGTGCCCGCGCCGACCAAGCCCGTCACGTCCACCGTATAGGTCGTCCCGCTGCCGCTGAAGTTGGTCAACGCCGTCCCGCTGATGGTCCCGCCCAGCGTGATGTCGCCGACGTCGAAATCGGCCACGGGCCGGTCGAAGTCGATCCGGTATCCGACGCTTGCCGCACCCGTCGGGTCCGACGACGTCTTCGTGATCACGCAGTTTAACGGCGCCGGCGTGTCCACGCGAAGAAACAGACTGTGCCGATCGCCGTCGCGCCCGTCGGACCCGAGACCGGCACGGGTGTCGTGCTATTCGTCGTCGTCCCGTCGCCCAACTGGCCGGACCCGTTGTCTGCCCACGCCCAGACCGTGCCATCGGTCTTCAAGGCGAGACTGTGATATTCGCCTGCGGCCAGCATCCTCGCATCGGCCATCAGGGAAGGCTTGGGCGACCATGTGTCCTCACCGATTCCAAGCTGACCGCGGCCGTTGTCTCCTGCCGCGAATACGCCGTCAGAGCCGACCGGAGCGTAACCACTCGGCCCTGAACCCGTTGCGCCATTCTCCTGTAACGCCGGGGCCGCCAAAGCCGGATTGACGCTGCCGACCGTCGAATAGCCCGTCTGGCCGCTGACGGCGGATTGCCGTCCCGCGATCAGGCCGATCAACAGGACTGTGGCCGCCGTCGAGTTGCCCGAACGTGTGATTCGCCGTTGCATGGACACGTCCTCCTCAGCGTATGCCGGTCGAGCCTTTTCGCGCAACCATTGAACAAGAGAGGTCTTTTTGTTCCGCTTCGTGTTTCCCGCCTGCTGTCGCATAAGCACGGAAACCGTTCAGACCCCATCGCTCCGAGACGCCGGTAGCATAACAGCCCTGCCTGGAGGAATGCAAGCGGAATTTCGGCGGATCGCTGAGATTTCTAGAGACTGTAGCATCATTACAGAGTATTCCTGATGGTGTTGGGCCCGAATGGCCGA
>CAZUAI010000044.1:0-45981 GCA_964617875.1 uncultured Planctomycetales bacterium
CGAACCCTACGATCCGCCGCGTAAGCCTGTCGAAATATGCAACGCTGGGGTATACGACCTGCTGATCCGCCGGTTCTTCGTCACGAACGGTGCGCCTGACTGGAGCTATCACTCCACGGCCTGTGCGGACTGCCGCGATATTGTCGGCGTCCACTGCCTCCCGGGCGGCAATTTCGGCGAGAGTCCTGTGCCGAGGTCGATCGCCATGACGTCCAACGCCGACGGCGCCGACAACTCCATGTTCCTCTTCGCCGTGCTGGATGACTACCGGGTCTTGTTCTGGAGGGGCGACGCGGCGTCCGGTGCATGGGGACAGTTCCCGTGCCCGATCATCAATGCCGCCTACGGACTCGACGCCACCTACTGCTACCTCGGAAAATACATGCTGTACCTGTCGTATGTCGGCTACAATATCGGCCTCGCGGGGGCGACCGCGACGGCCGCTCTCAACCCGCTGTGCGTGGCGCGGTACGACGGCTACAACTGGAATGTCACCGAGGTCGAGCCGAACCCGCGTCTCGGCGCGGCCACGAGGATCTCGGCCTATCGGGAGTGGGTCATGACGGTGTACGAGTATGACCTGTTCGCCTATGGCGCGGGGGTCCGCTACCGCGTGTCCTACGACGGTGGCGACTCGTGGAAGGTGGGGACGGTGGCCGCGCCCACGTCCGATCGGCAGTACCAGCGTCCGGACGTGACGGCCCGGCAAAGCCGCGGCTTTGCGGTGAGCTACCTGGAACGCAACCCGATGATCGATCAGTGCTACTTCCGCTGGCGCGACTACGGCGACGGGACCCCCGGCAGCGCGCCGTGGTCTTCGCCGTCGCTGGTCAGCACGAAGTATGCGGTCTTCGGGCAGTCGACCCGCGTGGAGTTCGTGCCGCCGCCCTCGAACTGTGACAACGCGTACGGCGTCGTGTTCGTGGCGAATGTGCCGAACGGCCAGGGGATGTACTTCAACCGGACGGCCTTTCCCTGCGTGTTTGCGCCCGGCGATTTCGACAAGGACGGCGATGTGGACCTTGTGGATTTCATCGAGTTCCAGAGGTGTTTCAACGGGCCGAATCGGCCGTACGCACAGACGGACTGTGAGGATGCCGACTTCAACGACGACAACGACGTGGACCTGGACGACTTCCTCGCGTTCTCGGGGTGTTTCAACGGGCCGAACCGGCCGCCGGCGTGTGAGTAGAGCGTCAGGGCGGGCCGTGTCATGCGTCGCGAGATAACAGGTGGGCGAACCCCCGGGGCCGCCAGGACGCGGCCCCGGAGAACCGCCCACCCTACCGCGGAACCGCCCACCGTACCTGATATAGAGGCGCGTTGGCGAGCAAGACAACAGGTGGGCGAACCCGCGGAGTACCGCGGAACCGCCCACCGTACCTGGTACCGCGGAACGGCTTGCCGTACCGCTCCGCTGGTCACCCTCACCCCGTCCCTCTCCCTGGGAGGGAGAGGGGGGAAGATGGTGGGCCAACCTGCGGGGGTAACAGGTGGGCGAACCCGCGGAGTACCGCGGAACCGCCCACCCTACCGCGGAACGGCCCGCCGTACGCATGCGCGCGGGCAGGTTAAGTTTGCGTGCGTTCCGCTATGACAATCAGGTCGTCGCTCTTTTCGGCGTCGTAGGGTTCGCCGGCGTAGCTGCCTTGCCTTGCCAGAATGCGGAAGCCGGCGGCGGCGAGCCAGCGCGCGAGCGGGGCGGCCTCGATCGGGACCAGATGGCCCTGGAAGACCTCCCGCTGCCATGTGCCGCGGTCCTGCCAGAGCGTCACGCCGGTGACCGTCGCCTTCCGGCCGACGATGTGGAAGACCTTCACGGAAACATACTCGCGGCCGCCGATCGTGGCCGTCTGCGGGCCGCGGACACAGCCGGCGTGCGCGGACTGTCGGCGCATCCGGGCGAAGTTCGTCACCTGCACAAAGAGCCGGCCGCCCGGGCGGATCACGCGGGCAAAGCCGGCCAGCGCGGCGCGGACGCCCGACTCGCTGCCCGCCAGCGCCAGCGAATTGCCGATGCAACAGGCGCCGTCGTACGGGCCCGGCGCCGCCTGCGCGAGCCGGCCAAACGCGGTTCGGACGAAGCGGACGCGGACGTTGCCGTCGCGTGCGACTCGCCGTGCGAACCGCAGCATGTCGTCGCTGCTGTCGATTGCCGTCACCCGGTAGCCCCTGCCGGCCAGGGCGGCGGCGTGGCGGCCGCTGCCGCAGCCGGCGTCGAGCAGCCCCAGCCGGCCGGGCGGGCCGAACGTCGTGACAAGCACCGGCACCTCGCGGGCGAGCCGCGCGGACCAGTTCACCATGCGATCGTAGCCTTCGGCCGACGCAAGGAAGGTGCGGACGGCGTCGGGAGGCAGCGCCTTGCCGTCGTGCTTCGCCGCTGGTTTGCGTTTCACCGGCCGTGCCCCCCGGTCGGCGGGCCATTGCGGCGATGCTTCAGAAACCACTCGTACAGCTCGGGGTTGTTGTAGGTCTCGGTCCACGCGTCGTGGGCGGCGTCGGGGTAGATCGTCAGCTTGACCTCGCCGCCGCACTTGCTGAGGGCGTCCGCCATCCGCGTGGATTCGTCGACGGGGATGACGGTGTCCTTCGCCCCGTGAAACACCCAGGCGGGCACGTGGCGGATGCGGTCCGCAAGAAACGAACGGCCGATGCCGCAGACCGGCGCGATTGCGGCGAACCGGTCGGGATACGTCAGCGCGGTCTCCCAGGTGCCGACGCCGCCCATGCTCAGCCCGGTCAGGTAGATCCGGTCGGGATCGACGCGGTAGCGGGCGGCGAGGTCGTCGAGGAGGAAGCTCAGAAGCTCCGGCGACCACCACCGGCCCGCAGGACATTGCGGCGAGACGATGATGAACGGGAACCGCCGGCCCTGCGCGATAAGCCTGGGAGGTCCGTGCTTTTTGACAAGCTCCAGGTCGTCGCCGCGCTCGCCGGCGCCGTGGAGGAAGAGGATCAGCGGCCACTTCCGGTCGTGCGGAGGTGTCGCGTAATCGTCAGGCAGGTACAGCAGGTAGCGGCACCGGAGGGTCTTCGTGAACGACTTCTCGAACTCCTGCGGATGCTGTCCGGACATCGGTTGAACCCCTTTCGGCACTGACGCACACCCGGCCAATCCGATCGCCATCGTGATCGCCGCACGGAACGGACCCGAACGAGCCATACACAGATCCTCCATCAGAACGCGTAGACCCGGGGCCGGCGTTGGGCGAACACGTCGGTTCCGGCCGTCACCACCTTGTCGGCCGCCACCGCCGGGTCGATCGTGACGATCAGCGGCTCATGATCGCCGGGCCGGCGTCGCCCGACCACCGAACCATCCGGCGCGACGACGACGGCCCTGTCCTCCGAAGCCGCGACGGCCCAGACCCGATTCTCGACGGCCCGTGTGCGGAGATCAACGTCGTCGCGCAGCGGGCCGCGCGCGAAGATCGCCGCCGCCCCGTCCAGGGCGGCGACCCGCGCGGGGGCGAACCGGCCGATCGCGTCGCCGTCGAGACGGCTGATGCGAAGGGCTTCCCGGCCGCAGGAGCCGTTCACCTCCAACGCCGCGCGGCCGGGGACGACGGCGACCGAAACGGGAGCCGTTTTCGCGACCGGCCTCGGGGGCTCGTCCGCGGAGAGCAGCCTCCTGCGTTCGTCTTCCGACACCCGCACACCGTGTGGCGCCCGGAGCGACACCCGCGAAACCAGGAGAGATTCGCCCTTCGCCGGGGCCTCGGCGAGCCGTTCGCCGTCGGCGCCGACGATCAGGCTCCGCCCGCAGTAGCCGACGTGGTCGCCGTCGCGTCCGCTCTTGTCGGCGCAGACGAACGGAACGCCGAACTCGCGGGCCCGCGACTCGATCATGAACTCGACCTGCGGATTGGTGTACTCGCCGGGGGCGCGGCCGGTGTTGAACCAGCAGGTGGCCATGGCGATCAGATCGGCTCCTTTGGCGGCAAGCGTAGCGGCGACCTCCGGGCAGCGGGCCTCGGCGCAGATGATCAGCCCGATGCGGCCGAGCGGCGAGTCGAAGACGTCGATGCGGTCGCCGGGGGCGAACCAGTCGTTGTCCCGGCCCCAGAGGAAGGTCTTGCGGTGCCGGCCGAGTTCGGAGCCGTCGGGTGCGACGAGCACGGCGGAATCGGCGAGGCGGCCGCCCCATTCCTCGATGAATCCGCTGACGATGTGGATGCGCAGCTCACGGGCGAGGCCGCGGAGCCATGCCACGTAGTCGGCCGAACGCCGGACGGCGGCCCGCCGGTAGGTCTCGACCGACTCGATCCAGTACGCCGGGTAGGCACACTCGGGCAGGACGACGAGGTCGGCCCCCGCCCCGGCCGCCCGTCTCGCCAGGCGTGCGACGGCCGCGAGGGCCTCGTCCGCGCCCGAGAGCGGCAGGGCCAGGGTCTGCCCCGCCGCGACGGTGATGGATCGTCTTTCCGCAGGCATCGCCGCGAGATGCTATCGCGGCAGCGGCGGGGACGCCAGACGCCCGGCGGCCTGCACGGTTTGTGCGTCATTCCCGCGTTCGCGGGGATGACGAGCCGTTGGGGCATCTGGATTCCCGCTTTCGCGGGAATGACGGGTGGGGAGGGTTGCTGGATTCCCGCTTTCGCGGGAATGACGGGTGGGGAGGGTGACCAATCCCTTCTTCCTCCCAGTCAGGGCAGAGTCGTGTCCCTGGCGGTGCCGGCGGGTTCGGCGGCGGCGAGGAGTTCTCTGGCCCATTGGCAGCCGGGGTCGGCGGCGAGGGCGCGGGTGTAGTGTTCGAGGGCGTCGCGTCGGCGGCCGCTGGTCTCGCAGAGTCGGCCGGCAAGGCAGTGGGCAAGCGGATCCTCGGGGTTGAGGCGCAGGGCCGCGTCCAGGGCCCGCCGGGCCGCGGGGATGTCGTTCTGGCGGTGGCAGACGTAGCCGAGGAGGAGCCAGCAGGAACCGTTCTGCGGCGTCAGCGAGGCCGCCTTTTCGGCCGCCTGCCGTGCCGTCATCCGGTCGTCGCACGCCAGCGCCGCGCGGGCAAGCCACGTCCACGGCTCGGCACTGGCGCCGGCGTTTCGCGTGGCAATGCGGAACACGTCTTTCGCCGCCGTCGCGTTCCCGTTCGCCAGACAGGCCTTGCCGAGGGCCAGGCGGGCCGACCACGGCGCGTCGGGGGTCCTGGGGAGGAGGGGAGCGAGGACCGCAACGGCCTCGCCATGCCGCCCGGCCCTCTCCAGCGATGTGCCAAGCTGGATCTGCAGCTGCACGTCGTTCGGGGCCAGCAGGACGGCCTCGCGGTAGGCGTCGGCGGCCTGCTCGTACTGGCCGAGCATCGTGTGGATATCGCCGGCGAGCGAGCGGAGCGTGGCATTTCGCTCGAAGTCGGTGGCGCGGGACCGGATGAGTTCGAGCGCCTCGGACAGGCGGCCGAGCGCAACCAGCGATTCGGCCTCGGCCACGACGCAGGGGGCGCACTGAGGCTCGCGTTGGGCGGCGGCCCTGTAGTGGCTCAGTGCGGCCTCCCGGTCGCCGTAGCGCTGGGCAAGCACGCCCGAGAGATAGTCGATTTCGGCCGCGTCGCCGTGGGCCCGGGCGGTGTCGAGGGCGGTCCGGGCGGCGACGAGTTCACCCTTTTCGATGCAGATCTTGGCGAGCAGGATGTGCGCCTGCGGCGACGTCGGGTCGAGCCCGAGGGCTTCCTTCAGATGGATCTCCGCATCCTGGATCCGCCCGGCGTCATACTGGCCCTGGGCGAGTTGGAGCTTGATGCGCCCGCGGACCCCGTCCCAGCGGTTCTGGGCGGCCTCCTTGTGCGTCTTCAGCGACTCGGCACAGCCGGTGAGCAGCATGCCGGAGACGAAGGAGCAGACCATGGCAAGAAGGGCGAAAACGCTTCGCGTCGGAGGACGACGGCCGGGCTTCATGGGCGTGCCTCACTTTCCCTGGCGGAGCCGGCGGGGCGCGTGGTCGGGCCGGCCTCAGAGTCCTCGAATCCATCGGGGCCCTGCAAACGATCGGGGAGAGAGAAGGGCGGGCCGGGGCGCTCGTAGCGCGGGACGGTAATGCCTTTTTCGCGCAGGATCTCGCGGGCGACGAAGTCGCGCATCGTGCTGCCGTCGTCGTCCCACGCACGCCTGTTCGTGAGCGTCTCGGTCAACTCGATGGCGGCGAGGAACGAAGGGTTCAGGTGCGTGGCGATGCGGGCGTCCCAGAGCGCCTTGGACTCGTCGCCGCGGGCGAGGTGCTCGACGGCCCACTTGTAGTGCGCCTGGGCGAGCCGTTCGCGGCCGAAGGCCTGGAGACCCTGCCGCATGCCGACGCGGTAACGCTCCACGTCCTCCGCCAGCCGGCGGCCGGCCTCGGCATGTCTTTCGTCGTCTTTCACGATTTTCACGGTCAGCAGGATGATGACTTCCTCGCGCTGCGTCGTGTCGCGCGTCGTGCGGAACAGGAGGCCGGCGCCGGGGAGGTTGCCGAGGTAGGGCAACTGGCCGCGTGCCGCCTGGGTGACCTCGCGGAAAAGGCCGCCGATGAGGATCGTGTGGCCGTCGCGGACCATGATGTTGGTGGTGACCTCGGTCGTGTTCTCGTAGGGCAGGTTCGCGACGGTGAGGCCGCCGGTGCTGTCCTTGGGGTGGATCTCCATGCGGATGTAGCCGTCGTCGCCGATGAAGGGGCGGAAGATCAGCTGGGTGCCGGTTTCGAGGAACTCGACGGTCTGCGCGGCGGCGGTCTGGGTGATGGTGGTGGTGACGTAGCCGTCGCGCCGGCCGACGATGACCTCGCCGCGCTGCTTGTTGAGGGCGAAGATCTTGGGGTTCGCGATGACGGCGGTGTCGGTGACCTGTTCGAGCGCGCGCAGGAAGACGGAGACGGAGTCCTTGATGATCCCGAAGGTGAAGCCGCCTCGGGGCATCGCCTCGTTGAAGTCCGTGCGGAAGGTCATGCTGGTGTTGTTCATCTGGGGCTGCGGCAGGTTGCCCGTATTCAGAGTCGTGATGCCCGGCGAGGTGGAGTTGAGCATCTGGAAATCGACGCCGCCGAGAATGTTGAAATCGATGCCGAGGGCGTTGTCCTCGTTGAGCTGGGCGCGGACGATGGTCGCCTCGACGAGGACCTGCTTCGGTCGCTGGTCGATTTCGTCGATCACCTTGCTGATGGCCTGGAGCCGATCGGGCGTGTCGAGAACGATGACGAGGTCTTCGTTCGCCATGGCGGCGCCCGCGCTCTCTTTGGCGCCTTCGGCAACGCCGGCGGCGGCCTTGGGCGTGAGTGTGATCCTGCCGTCCTTGCTCAGGAGGGGCTGGAGCAGCTTGTTGGCGTCCTCGGCGGTGATGTATTTCAGCCGGAAGACGCGGCTGACGGGCGGGTTCTCCTGCGCCTGGATCTGCGTCAGTTCTTCGGCCGTGTAGACGTGGATGAAATCGCCGCTCTCACGCCAGCCGCAACCGTTGGCGGCGAGGATGGCGTCGAGGGCCTGGGCCAGCGTGACGTCATAGAGGTTCGCCGTCACTTTGCCGGAGACGCTCTTGCTGGCAACGATGTTGCGCCGGCTCTGCATGCTGAGCACGGTCAGCACGGTGGAGAGGTCGAGGTCGGCGACGTGCATTTCGACGGTGCCGCGCGGGGACATGCGGATGTCCGGCTGCGCGCCGTCCGATTCGCTTGCGGGGGCCTGCGGCTCCGCCTCCGCGGCGGGCAGTGCCGCCGTGGGCGATGCCCCGAAGCCGAGGGCGCCGAGGAGCCGCCGAACGACCGGGCGGCTGGTGGGGGTCGCAGGGCCGGCCGGCCCGGAACGCACGTCGGACGGGGGGGCCGCCGGCGCGGCGGCGACGGCGGGCAGGGCGGCCAGAGCCGCCATCGCACAGCAGATGATCCGTCGTTGCGAACGCTCCATACGCCGATCCCTGGCGCGGCCGCGAACCCGCCTCGGCGGATTGCGGCTCAGGCATCTTGCCGTCATTTCTTTACGGGCCTGGCGGACGGCTGTACCGGTAATGGCACCGGCTTCTTATCGGTATCGGAGGCCACTACCCGGACCTTAAGTACCTGCTCGCGAAGGATTCCCTTCAAATCATCGAGCTTCTGGTTCGTCTGCCGGATGAGTTCCATCTGGCGTTCGCGCTGCTCGCCGCTGTCGGGGATCTGGGCCTGGGCGGCGGGGAGGCCGGGCGAAATCAGCATCGCCAACTCAATGATTATCGCCACCAGGAGGCCGGCGATCAGGGTCAGCAGCGTCTTGAGATATCGGTCGTTCGGGTTTTCGGACGTGGTCATCGCGGATTCCTCACTATCAACCGGGGCCGTGGCGACGCAGGCCGGGCTTCGGCGGTGAGATCAGCCGAATCGAAGCCTGCACGACAACGGCGACGTCGGCCCAGGGCCCGCTCCACAACATTATCGGAGGTCGCGGGGGCGTCCTTGAGGTCGGGGGAGCGTTAAGTCGTCGCGCAGGGCACACGATAGTAACCGTGGGGCACAGGATCGTTGCCGCCGTGCGCGTTGCGCGCCCGGTGGTGCGCGCCGTCTCGCGGCGCGGCGGCCCCGGAGACTGATGATGGCATTGCGCAGTTGGGATCCCTGGCGAGCCCGGCAGGAGGGCATACCGAGCTGGGTGGGGCTCAGTCTGACGGCGCTGTACCTCGGATTGGTGCTGTCGCTTGGCGCGGCCTCGTTGTGGGCGTACCGATCCGATGCGCAGGTCGCGGAACGGACCCACCTGAAGCGGTGGACGGCCTGTCTGGGGCGATGCGTGGAACTGGCGTCGGCCGGGCGGAGCTACGACACGGTGGCGGCTGAGTTGCGGCGCGCCAGCCGCGAGCCGGGGATCCAGCGGTGCGAGATCGTGGACGGCCAGGGGCGCGTCCTCGCCAGCTCCGAAACGCGGCGTACGGGACAGTCCGCCCCCGCGGCCGTGGCGGGCGCCATCAAGAGGATCGCCAACACCGAACCGATCGCCGACGCCGACCCGATCGCCGTCGAGAACGGCGACGCGCCGGGCAGCTTCTGCATCGTCCGGCTGCAGCGTACGCGGGCCGCGCCGGCGACGGCGGGCGAACCTGCCGGCGGCAGGCCGGAAGCCGATGTCCACGGCGCGGCTTTGCTGGTGGTGCAGCCCGTACCCCCCGCGGCCGAGTGGACAGCGCTGCGCTGGTGGAGCGCCACGGGCTACATCGTCCTGGCGGGGCTCGGCGTCTTCTGGATGCTGTACCGGATGGCGCAGCGGGCGCTGCGCCCGATGGCGGCGATCCGGCAGCGGCTGCTCGTTTCCGACGGGCACATCGAGGAGCAACTGTCGCTTCTGCGGGTGAACGACTCGATGGACGAGGCGGCGGGCGCCTGGAACCGCCTCATCGAGTTCGTCAACGAAATGCACGAGCAGTTGAAGACGATGCAACTCCGCACCGCGGTCGATTCCACGCTGACGGCGTATCGGTCCGAGCGGCTGGCCGCCGTGCTGCGTCAGATGCCGCACGGCGTCCTCGTGATCGAGTCCTCGGGGCAGATCTCGTTTGCGAACCGGTCTGCCGAGCGGATGCTCGGGCGCACGGAGGAGGATTTGTCGGGCAAGAACGTCAAGGACGTGCTGCCCGAGCCCCTGCGGGCGAGCATCTTCAGCGGCGGCCGCGCGACAAGCCGCTGGATCGACTATGCGATGGACGGCACGGAGGGGCTGACGACGATCCGGTTCACGGCCGTGCCGCTGGACAAGGACGACGGGCAGGCGGCGAACACGCTGGTGTTCCTGCAGGACGTGAGCCAGTTCAAGGAGGTCGAGCGGGCGCGGGACGCCTTCCTGTATCACGTGACGCACGAGCTGCGCACGCCGCTGACGAACATCCGCGCCTACGCGGAGACGCTCGCCGGGGGCGTTCTCGATGACGAGGCAAGCCTGCGGGAATGCTACAACGTGATCTCGGGGGAGACGGAACGGCTGACGCGGCTGGTCGAGAACATCCTCAACGTCTCACAGCTGGAGGTCGGCACGGCGCGGCTGAACTTCGGCGAGGTCCACATCGACCGGCTGATCCGGGACGCGGTGCAGGACATCCAGGCGCAGGCGGACGCAAAGGGAATCGACCTGCGGCTGCGCCTGCCGCCGAAGGTCCCCGCGATTCGCGGCGACAAGGAGCGGCTGGCGGTGGTCGTGGCGAACCTGCTGGGCAACGCGATGAAATACACGTCGTCCGGCGGCCACGTCGAGCTGGCGTGTACGCTGGACCCGCCCCCGGAGCAGGGCCAGGAGCCCGAGACGGTGCAGATTTCGGTATCGGACACGGGCATCGGCATCGCCGCGGAACACCACGAGAAGATCTTCGAGAAGTTCTACCGGGTGGATGACGAGCGGGTGGAGCGGCAGCCCGGGACGGGCCTGGGCCTGTCGATCGTGAAGGAGACGGTCCGCCTGCACGGGGGCACGGTCTCGGTGGAGAGCACGCCGGGGCGCGGCACGACGTTCCGCGTGGTGCTGCCCGTGGCGCCGGTGTACGCGGGGACGTGATCGGGGACGGACGCTGGCGGGCGGCGGGCCCCCGGAAAGGCCCGGCCGCCGCCGAAGGAGCCTGGACGTGGCGACGATACTGGTGGCCGAGGACGACCTGCACATCCTGCGCGTGATCTCGCTGTGGCTTCGGCGAAACGGCCACGACGTGGTCGAAACGCGCACGGGGCGCGACGCCCTCGAGCGATTGCGGCTGGGCGGGATCGATCTGATGGTGACGGACGTGAACATGCCGGGCATGACCGGCCTGGAACTGCTGACGACGGCCACGAATGACGGGCTTCTGCCCAAGGGCGCCATCGTGCTGACGTCGCGGTGCGATCAGCAGGAGATCGCGCAGGCGGTGCGGAGCCAGGGCGGCGTGGTCCACCCGAAGCCGTTCAGCCCGTCACGCCTGCTGGCGACGATCGAGGAAAAGCTCGCGTCGCCGGTCGCGGTCTCGACGGAGGCTGACCGATGAGCGCAACGGCGGGAGCACAACCCGGCGCGGAAGCCGCGCGAACACGCCCTCCGCGGCCGGGCCAGGACTACGAACGCCTCGCGGTGGAGAACGAGGGGCTGGCCGAGGAGGTGCTGCGCTCGTATGAGCAACTGAACCTCATCTTCGACGTAACCGCGCAGGTCGCCACGCTGACGGACGCACACGAAGTCGAGCAACTGCTGTGTGACCGTCTCCGCGAGATCCTCCGGGCGCGCGGGGTGTGGTGCGCCGGCCGATCCGAGCCCGAGGACGAGTTGCTGCCGGCGCCGCCCGCGGCCAGCGGCGACTGTTCGCTGACGGCGGCCGCGGAAGCGGAGATCGCCGAACTTCTGGATCAGCTTCGCACGGGGGAGGGCGGCCGCCGCGTGGCCGTCCGCATGCTGTCGGCCGACGGCGGCGAGCCCGGAGCGGGCGAACTCTGCGTCATCGCCGGGCCGCTGGCCGACTCAAACGGCGGGGCGCCGCGCGCGATCTGCGCCGTGCGGTGCGGCGAGCGGTTCACGGCGGGCGAGATGATGCTGCTCGATTCGGTGATCACCTTCGGGGGGCACGTGCTGCGGAACCTGCAGCTTGTCGAGCGGCTCAAGCGGACGAGCTTCGAGGCGGTGCGGGCGCTCGTGGCGGCGATCGACAAGAAGGACCGGTACACCTCGGGCCATTCGGAACGCGTCGGGCTGCTGGCGAAGCTCACCGGACGCGCGATGGGCCTGCCCCCGGAGGACGTCCAGGAACTCGAATGGGCGGGGCTGCTGCACGACATCGGCAAGATCGGCATCCCCGAGGCGATTTTGAACAAGCCGGGCAGCCTCAGCCCGCTCGAATACGCGATCATCAAGGGCCACCCGCAGATGAGTTACGACGTGCTCCGGCCGGTGGCGTCGCTCTCGCGCGTGCTCGTCGCCGTGGTCCAGCATCACGAAAACTACGACGGGACGGGGTATCCGAACCGGCTCAAGGGAGAAGAGATCTCGCTGGCGGGGCGTATCCTGCACGTCGTGGACGTGTTTGATGCGCTCACGTCGGCGCGATCGTACCGGACCGCGTACGACGTGGACCGCGCCCTGGCCATCCTCCGGCAGGACGCGGGCACGAAGCTGGACCCGGCGGTCGTCGAGAGCTTCATGACGGTGATGACGAAGCTCGAACGGCTGCAGCAAACCGACCTGGAGGAGCTGTTCGCCCTTCCGCACGTGGCGATCGGCGAACCGAGCGGGGTGTCGGGCACATCGGGCAAGGAGCCGGCGTGATGGTTCGGTCGGTACGTGAGAACGGAACGGGCGGACTCGTGGAGCCGACGGCGGGCCCGTCGGCGTTTGCGCCGGGGCCGGCGCTGCCCGGGCAGTGGGTCACCAGCCTCGCGGAGGCGACGGCGTCGTTTTCGCGGTGGCTCGAACAACGCGGCGAAGACGAACGCATCTGGCCGGCGTTCGACCGGTTCCTGCGCGAGATGCTGCTGGACCTGGTCGGGGCGACGCGCGTCCGGCTGTTCCGCGTGACGGACGGCGGGCGGGCGCTCCGCCCGTTGGGCGAGGAGGTCGGCACCGCCGCCGCGGCGATCGCGCCGACGGGGCTGCTGGACCACGTGCTCGCCACCGGCCGGCGGTACATCCGCGGCGACTGGAGCCACGGGGCGCTCGTCGATCAGCTCGCGGCGGAATCGGCGGGGGCGGAGGTCGCGGGACCGATCCCGAAGGACGAGACGGACA
Organism: uncultured Planctomycetales bacterium; assembly: GCA_964617875.1. Lineage (GTDB taxonomy): Bacteria > Planctomycetota > Phycisphaerae > UBA1845 > PWPN01 > CAZMVY01. The sequence goes on from CAZUAI010000044.1 coordinate 12,650, forward strand.
TCGCCGTACCGGCCGGCGGTTCGAACCCCGTTGCGTGGGCCTTCAGCATCCGCAGCCGCGGGAACGCCGTGCCGCGGGACCAGGAACCGCAGCCGTACGGCGCCATCGGGCTCGTGGTCGTCGGCGACCTGCTGGACCAGCACCGCACCGCCCGCGACGGGCTCGACGCCCTGTCACACCTGGTGACGCAGTTCTGGCTTCACGTGCGTGATTTCGAATGCCTCCAGATCGCCCGGCGGACGGATCGCGGCAGCGGCGTGCTCAACCGGGCGGATTTCCTCGACGCGGCCGAGGCCGTCGCCGGCGAGGCCCAGCGCGAGGGAGAGCCCTTCGTGCTAATGGCCGTCGCCGTGGAAGGGCTCCGACGGCTGGACGACGACGGGCACTGGGCGGTCCGCGACCAGTTGATCCAGGAAACGGGGCGGGTGTTGCGACGGAAGCTCCGCAACGACGACCTGGTGGGCCGATTCAGCGACGACCGGTTCGTGGTGCTGCTCCGCTGGCTGGACCTGTCGCTGAGCCGTCTCGTCGCCGCAAAGGTGATCCACGCGGCCCGCGAAGCGATCCACGCGATCCTGAACGAGGCGTTCGGCAGTACCGAGGCGGGTCCGGTCCACGTGCGGTGCGGCCTGGCGCCGAGCCGCGCGATGGACGCGCCGAGCCTCCGCGAGCTGCTGAGCGGCGCCCTCTCGGCATCGGCGACGGCCAGGCAGAACGGGCAGGACCTCTGCGTCGCCGGCGGCGGCGCCGACCGGTGGAACGCGGTCCGCAACGACCCGCACACGCGCCAGCCGCTGGAGAAGCCGGCATGAAGATCGACCGCACACGCGTGGGGAGCGTCGGCGTCGTGGCGCCGCGCGGCTCGGTGACGCACGCCGAGGCGGAGGAACTCGTGACGGCGATCGCGATGACGCGGCAGTCGTCGAGCGGGCGCGTCGTGCTGGACCTGAGCAGCGTGCCTTACGTGGATTCGCGCACTCTCGAGGCGCTGCTGGACTTCGCGGACCAGCAGCGGGACGCCGGGCAGACGGCCAAGCTCGCCGCCGTGACCGAAACGCTGCGCGAGATCCTGGACCTGACGGAATTGAGCCGCGAGTTCGAACTGTTCGACACGGTGGACAATGCCGTGAGGAGCTTCCTGTAGCAATGCTGCGGCAGACGGTCCAACTCGGCCAGGCGCTCCTCGAGGCGGGGGCGATCACCGAGGACCAGCTCCGCGCGGCGCTGGCCGAGCGGCAGACCGGCAACCGTCGGCTGGGCGAGGTTCTCGTGCAGCAGGGCGTGGTGTCGGCGAGCACGCTCGTGCAGACGCTGGCGCAGAAGCTCGGGGTGAAGGGCTGCCACCTGCGCCACGGCCTGGTGGACCCGCTGGTGGCGAAGATCCTCGATCGTGAGGAGGCCCGCCGGCTCAAGGCGCTGCCGATGTTCAAGGTCCGCAACCGGCTGACGGTGGCGATGGCCGAGCCGCAGAACCTCCCCGCGATCGACCGGCTGGGACAGCTCACCGGGTGCGAGATCCACCCCGTGCTCGCGCTCGAGCACGATGTGGAGGAGTTCTCGCAGAAGTACCTGACCGGCGACGTGTCGGTGGACGATTTCCTCGTGTCGCTGACGGAGAGCGACGTCGAGGTGGTCGAGCGTGAAAGCGTGGACGACCGGCCCGTCACGGACCTCGACCAGATGGTCGAGGGCAGCCCGATCGTCAACCTGGTCAACCTGGCGGTGCTTTCGGCCATCCGCGACGGGGCGAGCGACATCCACGTCGAGCCGGACCGCAAGCGCACGCGGATCCGCTATCGGATCGACGGCGTGCTGCGTGAGCTGATGAGCCCTCCGGCCGGCATGCACGCGGCGATCATCTCCCGCATCAAGGTGATCGGAAAGATGGACATCGCCGAAAAGCGGCTGCCGCAGGAGGGCCGCGTACACATCGTCGCCGAGGGGCGCGAGATCGACCTCCGCGTGTCGAGCATGCCGACGATCCTGGGCGAGAAGGTGGTCCTCCGCCTCCTGGACAAGTCCAACCTGAGAATCGAAATGGCCCAGCTCGGCTTCCGCCCGGAGGCCCTCGCCGCCTTCCGGCGGATGCTGCTCAGGCCGCACGGGCTGATCCTCGTGACGGGCCCGACGGGCAGCGGAAAGACGACCACGCTCTACTCGGCGCTGGATCTGCTCTCGAGCACGGAGCGGAACATCGTGACCGTCGAGGATCCCGTCGAGTACCAGCTCGACGGGATCAACCAGATCCAGGTGGCCGAACACGTGGGGCTCACGTTCTCACGGGCCCTGCGATCGATCCTGCGGCAGGACCCCGACGTCATCATGGTGGGCGAGATCCGCGACCAGGACACGGCGCGCGTCGCCATTCAGGCGGCACTGACGGGCCACCTGGTGTTGAGCACGCTCCACACGAACGACAGCCCGGGGGCGATCACCCGGCTGACGGACATGGGCGTGGAGTCGTACCTGATCGCCTCGGCGCTGAACGGCGTGGTGGCGCAGCGGCTGGCGCGGACGATCTGCCCGAACTGCCGGACGTCCTACTTCCCGTCGCCGTCCGCCCTGGCACAGGCCGGCTGGGAGAAGAGCGGGCCGCGGGCCTTCCAGAAGGGCGAAGGGTGTCAGCGGTGCCACGACTCCGGCTTCCGCGGACGACTCGGCGTCTACGAGGTGATCGAGGTGGACGACTGGCTGCGCGACCTGATCCACCACGGCCGGGACGAACAGGAGGTCAAGCGGTACCTTCGCGGGAAGGGCTGGCGTCCGCTGCGCGAGGAGGGGCTGCACCTCGTCCAGAGCGGCCTGAGCACGCTGGAGGAGGTGCTCCGCGTGACGCACACGGAGACGCAGGAGGAGGTCCGCGCCGAACGGCGGGCGGCGTCGGGCGACGAAACCGGCGCCAGGAGAGAACCGGAACCCGCGGCCGCGCCCGCCCGGTAAGGGCGCCGGGGCCGCATGCTGCGGAGTGGTGGTGACACAAGAACCGAAACCTGCAACGGGAGCCGTCGGGCGTGCCGTTTCTGTACCAGGCGATTGACGGATCGGGCCGCGCGATCCGCGATACGATCGAGGCCGCGTCGCTGGACGAGGCCGCGCGGTCGCTCCGCGCCAGGGGGCTGCTCGTCACCCGGCTGACCGAAGACGGCGGCGCGTCCCCGTCGGCGCCCGCTTCGGCGGCCTCGACGATGTTCCGCGCGGTCCGCCGCCGCGGGAGACGATCGATCGGCGCGAAGGACCTTCTCTACTTCACGCAGCAGATGGCGATGCTCCTCGGCAGCGGGGCGCGGATGGTGCCGACCCTTTCGGCCGTCGAGGCGCAGTCGCGCAGCGAGGGCATGAAGTCGCTGATTCGCCACCTGCGCGAACGGGTGGAAGACGGCTCGCCCCTGCACGTGGCCATGACCGACCGCCCCGACGTGTTCAACGGCGTGTTCATCAGCCTGGTGGCGGCCGGCGAGTCTCTCGGCCGGATCGCGGACTCGTTCGACCAGCTCGCGAAGTACACGCGGCAGCAGCAGGAAATCCGCCAGCGCGTCGCGGGGGCCCTGATCTACCCGGCGCTGCTGATCGTGATGTGTACGGGGATCCTGGCGGGTCTGTTCGGATTCGTCCTCCCGCGGTTCCGCGACCTGTTCACGACGCTGGGCGTCAGGCTCCCGGCATCGACCCGCGTGCTGATCGTCGGTTCGGAGTGGGTCGGCTCGCACTGGATCCCGCTGGCGATCGGGATCGTCGGCGCGGTCGTCGGGGGCGTGGTCGCGTTCCGCAGTCCGGCGGGCCGGCGGTGGTGGGCGGGCGTGTACACGCAGATTCCGGTCGCCGGCCACCTCATCCGGCGGCTGATCCTGGCCCGCCTGTTCCGCATCTGGGGCGTTCTGGTGGCGAACAACGTACCCCTGATCGACGCCATCCGGATGGCCAAGGGAACGACGCGCAGCACCGCCTTCCACGCCCTGATGGACAGCGTGGAGCAGGCGGTGACCGACGGCCGCCTGATCGGGGCCGCCCTGCGCGAGTCCGCGCTCGTTTCGCCGACGATGGCGGCCGCCGTCGCCACGGGCGAGGAGAGCGGGCGCCTCGGAACCTCGCTGCTATTCATCGCCGACGCCCTCGAGTCCGAGAACACGCAGTGGCTCGCGTCGCTGTCGCGCATCATCGAGCCGGTCATCCTGATCGTCATGGGCGGCGTGGTGGGCTTCGTGGCGATTTCGCTGTTCATGCCGCTGTTCGACATCGCGACGATCGCGGGCGGAGGGGGCGGATGACCATGCGATGGCGGTCTCGCAACTCGCTGGTGGCGGTGGACCGCGGGAGCCAGTCGCTGCGCGCGGCGCAGCTCGCCTTCGGCGACGGCGGCCCGCGCCTGCTCCACTGGGTGAATCTGGAGGGGCGGCCCGGGCCGGCGGATTCCGCGACGCTCGCCACGGTGCTCGACCAGTTCGAGACGCGGCGGACGGGGTTTCTGGTCGGCGGCGCCGATGCCGACTACTGCCTGCTGCAGGTGCCGGACGCCCTGTGGTCGCAGGATGCCGGCGGCGTGGCCGACGCGATCCGCTGGGAGGTGGGACGCCAGCTGGGCTGGCCCGTGGACGAGGCGGAACTGGCCGCGTGGCCGCTGCCCGCGCCGATGGGCGGGGGCTCAAACGCCATGGCCATTGCCGCGCGGCGCAGCGGCATCCTGTCGGCGGCCGAGTCGCTCGAAGCGCAACGGACGGAATGCGAGCTTGCCGAGCCGGCGGCGATCGCGCTCGTGCGGGCGTGTCGCGGCACGGCGCAATGCAACGCGGGCGAAATCTGGGGCGTGCTCGACCTCGGCCACACGGCGAGCCGGCTGTATCTTGCGATCGACTCGACCGTCGTCTACGTCAGACCCGTCCGCGGAAGCGGGCAGGCATGGACGGACCTGATCGCGCGTGAGCTTCATACGGAGCCCGCGATGGCCGAGCACTACAAGCGGAAGTGCGGCATCGGGGCCGATCCGCGCGGGTGCCGGACGTGGCTCGGCGCCGCGGAGCCGGTCAGCGAAGACGCGCTGCCGGGCGTGCTGCTGGCGGTGCTGAAACCGTCGCTGGGCGAACTCGCGTCCGACGTCGAACGGGCGTTCCGGTTCGTCATGGAGCAGTACCCGCGGCGGCCGGCGGGGTCGCTCGTCCTGGCCGGGGGCGGCGCCCGCACGCCGGGCCTCGATGCCTGGCTGGCCGGCCAGCTTGGCGTCCGGGTGGCCGTCGCCGCCGCCGAAGGCACGCTGACGGTGGATCCGTCGCACCCGCTGGCCCGTCCGGCGGCGTTCGCGGTCATGGCCGGTTGCATCGGCATGGCGCTGGCGGAGGGCGAGGCATGACCGTGCGTGTGAATCTGCTCCCGGCATCCCTGTTGCGACGCCGCCGTGCGCGGGGACGGCGGCGCGTGTGGATCGCCGTGTGCCTGGGGCTGGCCGCCGCACAGGGCGTCGCCTTTTCGTTTGTCGCGCGGCGGGCCCATGAGACCCGCCTCTACCGAAACCGCGCCGCGCAACTGACGGCGTCCCTCAAGCAGGAAAAAACGGAGCGGGACGCGGCGCGTCTCCGGGCCGCTCGTCTGGCACACGACGTCGCGCTGGCCGAACGCCTGCGCGAGAAGCACTACTGGAGCCGCTGGCTGGGGAACCTGAGCCTTCTGACCCCGGAGCGCGTGATGCTCACGACCGTGGCGACGGAACCGCCGCAGTTCGCCGGCGTCCAGAGCCTCGGGCCGCGGGCGGCGGCCGGCCCTGGCGATGCGGCGACGGCGGCGGGTCCCCGCGAGGTCCGGCTTCGCGGGGCGGCGCGGCGGCACGACGATCTGATCGCCCTGCTGAAGGCGCTGAACAGCCTCCCGGGGTTTCAATCGGTACAGCTGCTGGAAGCCAAACGCACGCCGATCGGCGAGAAGGATGCGATCGGGTTCGCCCTGGCGTGCGACTGGTAGGAGTTCCTTATGAAGCGACAGGCCATCCAGCTCGGTATCGTGGATCTCGTCGGGGCCGCCGCCGCGCTGCTGATTGTGGCCGGCGGCTATCTGCTCCTGATCCGCGGCCCCTGGGAGGAGGCCGGCCGCCTGTCCGCCGTGCGCGAGAGCTGCGCGCAGACAACCCGCGACGTGGCGGACGTTCACGCGGACACGGAACGCATTCACCGCCAGATCGAGGCGAGCGAGAAGAAGCTGGCCGCCGTGGGCGGGCCGCTGCCCGAGGCGCGGGAAATCGACCGGTACCTCGCGCGCGTCGTCGCGGTGGCCGGCGCAAGCGGCGTCGCGATCGACACCTTCGTGCCGTTGCCGCCGCAGGACTGGGAAGACCACCGGGCGTTGCACGTGAACTTCGCGGGGCGCGGCACCTTCACCGCCCTGCACCGCATGCTCCGCAACATCGAACGCGAACTCGAATATGCGGACGTGACGAACTTCTCGATCACGTCAAACCCGTCCGGCGGCGCCCCGGCGTGCCAGTTGACCTGGTCGTTGCGAATCTGTACCAGCCGCGAGGGACCTGCCGCCCCGGCAGCCGTGCCGGCCTCTCCGGCGCCCGTTTCAGGAGCCGCACTGCGTGCCAGCGCGTCGTAAGACACTCCTTTACGCCGGAGGCCTGGGCCTGGCGATCGTCGGGTTGATCGTGGACCGCGCCCTGCGCCAGGCGCCTGCCAGCGCAAGCGGAGAACCGACGCGACCGCCGGCCGGTCCGGCGGCGGCCCCCCCGCCCTCCGCGGGGCGAACAGACGTGACGCCAACGCCGTGGCGAAGCCGGGCCGGAGACTGGCTCAGGCAACTGCCGGATGTGCCCGAGGTCCGCGACGTGTTTGACGCGAACAGTCTTGGCGAGTCCGACCCCGAACGGACCGCCGCAGGCGAAAACGGCGGCCCCGCCGACCCCGTTGCCGCCTTCGTCGCCTCGCACCACCTGGGCGCCACATTCCGCGACCGTGAGAACGCCTATGCCATCGTAAACGGTCGCATTGTGCGCATCGGGCAGACCGTCGATGGCTTCCGTCTGATAACCATAGACTCGTTTCGCGCGACATTCACGAATGGGCGTGCCGTTGCCGTACTGGCGCTGTCGGCAGCAAATCCGGCTGTTTCCCCAGATGCCGCCGCACGACCGGAAAAAGACGCCCCGACGCAGGACGCGGCCACAAAACAGCCCGCAGAAGCGGACCCGGACCAATAACACGGACCCGCATGGGGAGTAGACCGCACGTTCCTTCATTTGACCGCCGGTCCCCCGTTACGTATGTTTCCCCCGGACTGCCGACCGCGGTCGGTTCCGCGGACGGATGCCAGTCCGTAGCATCAGCATCCCGGGGAATGTTTCCGGGAGGGGAGAGCCATGGTCCTCAGGAGACCGTATCTCTGCGCGATTGTCGTCACGTTCGGCCTTGCAACCAGCGGATCGGCGGCACTCATTGACAATTTCGACAGTTACACGAGCCAGGCGGCGTTCCAGGCCGCATGGCGGCCGTGGTCGTCGGACAACAGCTCGATGATCTGGCAGCCGGGCGCGGGCGTCAACGGTTCGAACGCGATCCACGGCGTCACCGCCGTCAACTACAGGATGCGGAACGCGCGCGACCTGGACGACTTCAACGCCTACCTCGGGTCAGACCAGAACCCGGTGAAGTTCGAGGTCATGGTGTATGACGCGGACCCGGCCGCCCCGACGCCGCCGAACGGCGCCAGGAACTTCTGCGAGATCCGCGCTTACGCCGGGGACGGGCTCCCCGCCTACAGCAGCGCCAACGTCGGCCTGCAGGGCCTCATCGCGATGGGCATGTACAACACGCCGATCTCGGACGACAACTTTCATGCCCGCGTGGTGTACGGCGGCGTGAGCGCCTGGTTCAGCCTGAACACGCCGCGCACGGCGGGGTGGCACACACTGACATCGCTGATCGGCGACACGTGGATCAAGTTCTTCGTGGACGGCGTGCTCGACACGACGATCTCGCTGACGGACAGCAAGAAGCTGTACGCGTTCGATGGAGTGATCCTGGGGTCCGGGCTGACGTCCGGCGGGTACGACGTGGCGTTTGACAACGTCCTGGTCAACCCGGAGCCGGTCACCGTGCTCATCCTGGCGGCGGGCCTGGCTCTTCCTCCCCGCCGCCGGGCGTGACGCGCCATGGCGGTCGCACTCTCCCAGGTTCAGAAACGTCCGGGCCCCGCCTTCGGGGCCCGGCGTCGTGCGCGGAGGGGCCGGGTTGGCTTTTCGGACCTTGCACCGCACAGGTCCGGATACGCCACCTCCCACGGTGATTGCCGACAAAGAATAGGTTTTCACAAGATGGGGCGTCCACCTGCTGAATTGCACGGTCGGGCACGCCGATACCAGAGCAGGACCGGGCACGGATTATATAACTTCTGCACGGGGCGAGCCGGCGCGACATGACGAGACGGCGGATCAGACCAAGACCACGAACGGCGTTCAGCCTCGTCGAATTGGTCATTGTGATCGTGATCATCGGCATCATTGCCGCGATCGCGATTCCGCGCGTGAGCCGCGGGGCTCGCGGGGCGGGCGAGTCTGCGCTTCGGTCCGACCTGGCGACCCTGCGAAAGGCCATCGAACTCTACGCGGCAGAGCACAACGGCGTGTATCCCGGTGCGGCGGCGGACGGAGCCGGAAACGCCGGCGGGTCGGCCGGCGCGTTCAAGAACCAGTTGCTCAAGTACAGCGACGCCAAGGGGAACGTGTCCGACACGAGGGATGCCACGTACGTTTTCGGCCCCTATCTCCGAAAGGGGATTCCGCCGCTGCCGGTGGGCGAGAACCGGGGACAGGACACGGTCAGCGTGGCCAACAACGGCCCGACATCGGCGGTCGGGGACGGCACCGGCTGGGTCTACAACTGCGAGACGGGCGAGATCATCGCCAATGCCGACGACACGGACGAATCCGGCACCATGACCTATGACCAGTATTGACGGGCCGGGGGATGCGACGAAGGCGGCCGGAGCGTTCCATTCCAAGGTCTTGTGACGAAGGGCAACGAAGCGGCTTCGGCGTGCCGCCGTCGCGCATGGGATCCAAGGCTCCCGACGCCCTTCCCGCGAGCGGAAACGGGGTTGTTATGGGTCCGCGATTTCGCGAGTCGGCGGACGGGAATCCGTTGTGAAGCCGGCCCCGATCCGAGCCGATAGCAACAGTGGTCGGGACAGGTACCAGAGTCTGTATCGTAGCAGAGGTGGAGCACGTATGAGCGGTATGGTGAAAAAGACCAAGAGTCGCGGCGGGCGGGGTTTCAGTCTGGTCGAGCTGGTGATCGTCATCGTGATCATCGGGATCATCGCGGCGATCGCCATTCCGCGGGTGAGCCGCGGCGCACGGGGCGCCGGCGATTCGGCCTTGCGAAGCAACCTGGCCATCCTGCGCAACGCCATCGAACTCTATGCGTCGGAGCACAACGGGACATTTCCCGGGCAGAATGCGGCCGGCGGGAGCTTCGGAGCGGCGGGCTCCGAGGATGCCTTCAAGAACCAGCTCCTGAAATACACGGACGCGAACGGCAACGTATCGGCCACGAAGACCGCGACGGCAATCTACGGGCCGTATCTCCAGAAGGACATCCCGCCGCAGTCGGTCGGCACGAACCGCGGCGTGAACACGGTCACCGTGGCGAACACGGGACCGACCGCGGGCGGCGCCGTGGGCTGGGTCTACAACTACACCACCGGCGAGATCATCGCGAACTGCCCCGACTCGGACAAGGACGAGACGGGCAAGCAGTACAATCAGTATTGACCGTGTCCTGCAGCGCGTGCGCTGCGCAGGCATCGAATCATCGCGGCGGCAGCGGCACGACCTCGTGTTGCTGCCGCCGTTCTTATGCACGGAGCGACAGCGTGGGTGAGCTGGGGAACCGGCGCACACGAACCTGGGCGAAGCGGCGGCGCGGTCTGAGCATGGTCGAGCTGCTCGTCGCCTCCTCCGTGACGACGATCCTCATGCTCGCGCTGGGAGGCGCGCTGCACTTGATGACCCGCGGGGCGGCGAGCCTCGAGACGACGACGCAGCTCTGCGCCGACGCCGCCGTCGCCGTAACGCGGGTGCGGCAGGACCTTGGCCAGGCCCTGGCCGTCACCGAACTGACGCCGACGCGGATCACGATCTCGCACCCCGACATAACGGGCGACGGGCTGGACGACACGGTCTCCTACAGCTGGGACGGATCGACGGGCTCGTCCCTGACGCGAAGCGTCAACGGGCAGAATCCCGTCGCGATGGCGGACGGCGTGGCCGACTGGGCGGTGACGGGCTACACGAACCTGCGAACGCTTTCGGGCGGCGCCGGCACGAGGCAGATCCTCCTCGCCCACCTGGGTTGCCCCTTTCCCGGCTTCGCCGGGTCGTGCCAGCCGCAGAGCATCGGATTGGCCTCGTCCACTTGGCGAGGCGAGCTGTTCCGGCTGGATTCCAGCACGTCCGGCACGTTCGCCGTCAACCGGATCGCGATCTACCTCTACCGTTATCCGAACGGTCCGCTGGGCACGCTGTACGTGCGATTCCGGGACTTCACCGCCGGCACTACGCTCCAGGAGAAAACGATGCCCATCGGCTCCATCGTCGCCTCGCAGTGGGGTTGCTACGAGTTTGCCTTCGAGAACCTCGGCAACCTCCGATTCGGCCGCGACTACGGCATCTGCATCGGCACGAACACGATTTCCACCGCCGCCTTTCTCGGGCGGTTTGACTACTCGGCGGGCGCGCCCGCCGACAGCATGACGTACATGGAAAGCTCCGACTCGTACAACTGGTACATGAACGGCAACATCGATCTCAAGTTCGTCGTGTACGGCACGATCGGAACGGGCAGCGGCGCATCGCCCTCGGAGTACGTCACCCACTTTGCGATGCGTCTGCGGCTGACCGACGGCACGCGATCGGCGGTGGTTGATTCGGGCGTGGATTGCCCGAATCGGCCGGCAGTGGTGGGTTTCTAGTGCCGTTTCGCGCGGCACGCTGCCGCGCCTTGTGGTGCAGGCTTCCAGCCTGCGGAAGGACGCAGGCCGGATGGCGGCGCCAACAGCCAACCGCCCGACCGGAAACGCCAATGGCCGGGGGCCTCGAATGATACGCAGGCCGACAACAGACTCCGAGTTCGGACGACCGGGCCAACGGATGCTGCGCCGCCCGGCGCCGCGCGGATTCACGCTCGCCGAGGTCGTCGTCAGCGTCACTGTCGTCAGCCTCGCCGTCGTCGCCGGGTTGACGACCTTCGGCGCCTTTGCGCGCGGGGCCGCGGCGGACCGCGAGACGGCCGTCGCCACGGAGCTGGCCGCACAGCTGGCCGCCGAGATCCGCGCGCAGGCGTTCGAGGAGCCCGTCGGCACGGCCGGGTTCGGGCCCGAGCCGGGCGAGGCCGACGGCACGCGGTGCTACTTCGACGACGTGGACGATTTCGACGGCTGGACGGCAAGCCCGCCGATGCAGCGCGACGGCACCGTGATGACGGATTACGCCGACTACAGCCAGGAGGTCGCCGTCCAGGGGTGGAGCCCGTACACGGTCGCGGATTTCAAGACGATCCGGGTGACCGTGAAGAAGAACGGACGTGTCCGCGCGGAGATCGTCTTGCTGAGGTCGCGGAACAATGCGTACTGACGCCTCCATGCCGTTCCGATTCGCGGCTCCGCCGCCGAGGCGGCGGAGCACCCGCGCCGGAAGCCCGCGTCACGCGAGACGCGCGGCGGCGGTATACCTGCTCGTGCTGTCGATTGCCGCGATGGTGACGGCGGCCGGGCTTGCCCTGATTGCCGCGCGCCGCGCCGACCAGCGCGTGTATGCCAGCCTTCAGGACTCGGCGGAGGCCCGGTATGTTGCCGGCGCCGGGATCGAGTGGGCGTTGTGGGTTCTCGGCCAGACCGCCAACTGGCGAACCGTCAGGACGGTCGGCACCTGGACGGCGAACCAGCCGTTCGGCCCGGGAACCTTCTCGATCGAGGCCGCGGATGATGACGGTAATCTGGCCGACGACGAAACGGACGCGTTGACGTTGACCAGCACGGGCACCGTGAACGGGGCGATCGACAGGCAGCGGGTCACCCTCAGGCCCAGGGCCCATCCCGCCCTCGCCTACGCGTGCCTGTCCAAGACCTCCCTGGAACTCAGAACGGCGGCCGTGATCAAGGGGCCGATGCGGGCGAACCAGAGCATCATCGGCGACTCGAACGTGGTCAAGACGGACAACGCGTCGTTCGAAACGGTCACGGGGTACACGGTCGAATCCCAGTTCACGCCGCTGAGCCGCGTATCGACGGCGATGAGCTATCCGGCGCCAAGCCTGAGCTACTACCTCTCGCTGGCCACGCCCATCTCGGGAATCGCCGGCTCGACGGCCAAGCTCAGCGGCTACAACCTGACACCGACCCGCAACTCCGAATCGGCCGCGCAGGTCAACGCCCGAGGCATCTACGCACTGAATGCGACGGGCCGCGGCGTCGTCGTCGAGTACACGCACATCAAGGGCACGCTGATCATCCACAACACCACCACCAAGGTGACGGTCCAGGGAAGTTGCTGGATCGAGCCGGCCGGGCCGTCGTACCCGACGATGCTGATCTACGCCGGGAACGCCGACGTTGATTTCGATCTGGACAAATCGACCCTTTCCGAAAGCGCGCAGAACGTCGATTTCAACGAGGACGGAGACAAGGCCGACTCGTTCACCACGTTTGTCGGAGGCATTGTGTGGACGCAGAACTCCTCTGTGAGCATTCACAACCCGACGGCCGTCTTCCGGGGCTGCGTTTTCGGCAACTACATCCGGGTGCACGACCGCGCCGCGATTGACGAAGACCCGGCTTTGATCAACGCGCTCGTCCCCGGATTCATTGATCCGACCATGAAAATCGTGTCGGGCTCGTGGCAACAGGTACAACCGTGAGGATCAAAACGAAACGTCCAATGGGCATCGTGTCGCCGCTTCTGGCAGGGGGCGTTCCCGCCTGTTCGCGTTTCCGGCAACGGCCCCGCCGATGCGGCGGCGGCGCGGATTCCACGGACCGGACGACGCCCGGCGCCGCGGGGCGACGGCCCGCCGCGATCGGCATGACCATTCTCGAACTCGTGCTCGTCGTCGGGATCATCGCGGTCCTGTCGGCGATCGCCATCCCGCGCTTCGCGAACGCAATCCAGGGCAACACCCTGGACCGCGCGGCGGACCGCGTCGCCGCCGCCATCCGTACCGCCCGGGCCGGCGCGTTGCGGTCGCGGCAGTCCCACAAGGTCGTGATCGACACGACGGCCAACACCTGTACCCTGTGGAAGATCTGCGCCCCGGCGGCGGACCAGGCCGTGCCCGACCCCGACCACCCCGGTCAGGCGTATGTGCTCAACGCAGGCGATGCCCCGTACCGGGGCGTGCGAATCGCGTCCACCGACTTCGCCGACAACACGGTGACGTTCGACCGCTTCGGATCCCCGGCGGCCGGCGGCACAATCACGATCAGCCTGGGCACCCGCTCGAGGACCATCCGCGTCATGGCCGGCTCCGGCCGCGTCAAGGTCGATTGACCGAAGGGAGCACTGCCCGCCGAAGGCGGGGTGCGGAGTGGAGGGCCGGGTGCCCCGCCGCTTCCGCGGCGGGGGCGCAGCTTCACTCGCCGCTCTTCCTCGCCCAGCGCAGCTTTGCCGATGCGCTTCGCGGATTGCCGCGCCGCTCCTGCGGCGCCGGGCGGATGACCTCCCCGGACGCCGCCTCGTACACGCCCGCCCGCAGGCCGTCGCGGAACGCATGCTTCACCAGCCGGTCTTCGCCGCTGTGGAACGTGATGATCGCAACCCGCCCGCCGGGGCGCAGGCAGAACGGCGCGGACCGGAGGAACTGAGCAAGCGAGTTCAGTTCGTCGTTCACCAGGATGCGCAGCCCCTGAAACGTGCGGGCGGCGGGGTGAAGCCCGCCGGCGGCGGCCCGCGTCCGCCAGTCGCGCCGCGTGACGCCCTTGACGTCGAAGATGAGCCGAACGAGATCGAGCGTCCTTCGGATCGGCTGCGAGGCCCGTTGCCGTGCGATCGCGGCGGCAATGGCGTCGGCGTCCGGTTCATCAGCCAGGTCGCGCAACGCGGCGGCGATTTCACGCTCGGCCATCGACGCGAGCAGGTCGGCGGCCGTCCGGCTCCGGCGGTGGTCCATGCGCATGTCGAGCGGGGCGTCGCGCTTGTAGCTGAATCCGCGGGCCGGGTCGTCCACCTGCATGCTCGAAACACCCAGGTCGGCGAAGAGCACGTCACAGCCGTCGAGCCCTTCGGCGGCCAGAACCTTGCCGACGCCGGCGAAGTTCGATCGGTGAAGCGAGACCTGGAATGGAAGAGGGCCTCCCGCCGGCGCCTCAGGCTCCACGGCCGGCCCGAGGGTCCGTGCGAACTCGCGGAGGCGCCGGCGCGTCCGCTCGAGCTGCTCGCCATCCACGTCGAGGCCGATCAGACGCCCCGCCGGGCCGATCCGGCGGAGAAACTCCATTGCGTGCCCGCCGTAGCCCACCGTGCAGTCCACCACCACGTCGCCCGCCGTCGGCCGCAGGCACTCGAGCACCTCGTGGACGAGCACCGGTACGTGTGTGCCGGCGGGCGTATTGCCCTTGGCGCGGATATGATCCTGCATCTCGGGGTAGCGGTCGGGCTGCTGTTCCTTGTAACGCTCCTGGAACCGCCGGGGGTGCGTGCCGGCGTACCGGGGCCGACGCCGGCGGGCAGCCTTGCCGTCGGATGGAGCGTTGGTGTCTTCGGGCGAATCCGGCTGCATCATACGGTCCCGCGGTCCTGACGACCGACGCAGCCATGGTACCGGACGCATGGACCTTCTTCACGCCACAGAGCCGGGGGCGCAAGCGACCGGTGGGCGTGCGGGCGGCCGCGGATGCCGCCGTGAGCGCCGGCACCGCCACCCGTCGCCTCCGCAGCGGCCCCCGGTGCCTTGACGGCTCATGACGGATCTGGCCTACTACGAGTCGTGCCGCAAAACGCTTCCTGATGCGACAAGGAGAACCTGATGGAGCCGACACCGATCAACCGTCGCGAGTTCCTGACTCGCTCCGCCTCGACAGCCGCCGGGCTGGCCGCGGGCACCGTACTCATGCCCGGCACGGCCCCCGCCGCCGCCGACAGCAGGAAGAAGTACCGCGTCGGCATCATGGGCTGCGGCGGGCGGTGCGACTTCCTGTTGAGCGACTGCCTGGGCAAGCGAAAGGACGTTGAGATCGCCTGCGTGTGCGACATCGACGCGGGCCGCCTGGACAAGACCGCCGGGCTCGTCGAGAAGCTGACCGGCCGAAGGCCGAAGGCCGTCGCCGACGTCCGCCGCATCCTGGACGACAAGGACGTGCATGCGCTGTTCAGCGTCACGCCGGACCACTGGCACGCCCTCTCGACGATCTGGGCCTGCCGGGCGGGCAAGGACGTCTACGTCGAGAAACCGTGCTCGCACAACGTCTGGGAGGGCCGCAAGATGGTCGAGGCCGCGCGGAAGTACAACCGCGTCGTCCAGGTCGGCGCGCAGACCCGCAGCGGACGCTACACGCACGAGGCCGCCGAGTACGTCCGCTCGGGCAGGCTCGGCCACGTCCACCTCGTCCGCGTCGTGAACATGAAGCAGTGGGACAGCATCGGCCGCAAGCCCGACGGTCCCGTTCCGCCCGGCGTAGACTACGACGCCTGGCTCGGGCCGGCGCCGACGCGGGCGTTCAACAGCAACCGGTTCCACTACACCTGGCACTGGCACTGGGACTACTCCGGCGGCGACATCATCAACGACGGCGTCCACCAGCTCGACGCGGCGCGGTACCTGCTCGGGCAGGACTGGCCCACGGCCGTCACCTCGAGCGGCGGGAAGTTCACGACGAAGGACGACGACGCCGACGTGCCCGACACGCAGATCGCCGCCTGGGACTTCCAGGACGCCCGGATGGTCTTCGAGATGTCCGTGCGGTCGCCGTACATGGAGAAGCTCGCGTGGGAACTGCGCGACCGGCTCGACTACTACCCGAACTGGACGTTCGACGGGATGCGCGTCGAGCTGTACGGGACGAAGGGGCTGATGTTCTTCGAGCGGCACGGCGGCGGCTGGCAGGTCTTCCAGGGCAGCGGCAAGATCGTGGCGCAGTCGAACGACCGGCACCCGCACCACGCCCACGTGGACAACTTCTTCGAGTGCATCGAGTCGCGGAAGAAGCCGAACGGCGACGTCGAAGAGCTGCACAAGAGCACCGTGTTGTGCCAGATTGCGAACATTTCGTACCGGCTCGGCGGGCGGAAGCTGACGTTCGACGGCAGGACGGAGACGTTCGTGAATGACGCCGAGGCCGACAGGCTGCTGAAACGCCCCGGCCGCGAACCGTACGCGATCCCGGACGACGTGTGAACGGCACTGCGCGCCGCAACACCGGGAAGCCAGAAAGGCAAGGAATCGTGAAAGCGGAAAGGTTCATCATGCCGCGAGGCGAATCGGCGGGCTGCCCCAAGGCATCGGCGGCAGGGGCGCGAATGGAACGGGCGCGGCGGACGGACCGGCGGCTCGTCGCCTTCGTCTCTGTCGCCTGGCTCGCAGGCGCAGGCTCCGGGGCGGCCCCCGGACAGGCCGCGGGCGGCGGCGATTCGTGCCTGCCGGCGACGCAACGGCTCACGGACGCCCGCGACCTTGCGATGGAGATGGTCGCGGGGATCGACCGGTATTTCGTCCGCGAACTGGGCGAATCGGCCGGGCGGCGCGAGCGCCACTGGCGCCGCGACTGCAGTTCGCCGGAGGCGTACGCGCGGTCCGTCGAACCCAACCGCAGGCGGCTGGCGAAGATCATCGGAGCCGTCGATGTGCGCCTGCCGACGACGGGCTTGCACCTGGTCGCCACGACGACGCGGCCGGCACGCATGGCCGAGACCGGCGCGTACACCGTGGACGCGGTCCGCTGGCCCGTCTTCGACGGCGTGGACGGCGAGGGGCTTCTGCTGCGCCCCCGGGAGAAAGCCGTCGCCCGCGTGGTCGCCCTGCCGGACGCCGATCAGACGCCCGAGCAGTTCGCGGGGATCGAGGCGGCCTCGAACGCGGCGGCGGGGGCCGCTCCCCCGCCGGACCTCGCGGCCCGGCTGGCGGCGGGCGGGTGCGAGGTGCTCGTGCCGGTCCTGATCGATCGCGCGGACACCGGGTCCGGCAACCCGGAAATCCGCATGACCAACCAGCCCCACCGCGAGTTCATCTACCGTATGGCCTTCGAGATGGGCCGGCACATCATCGGCTACGAGGTGCAGAAGACCCTCGCCGCCGTGGATTGGTTCTGCAGCGACGCGGTCGGCGCGAAGCTGCCGGTCGGCGTGATCGGGTATGGCGAAGGCGGGCTGATCGCGCTCTACAGTGCCGCGATCGACCCGCGGATCGACGCGGCCTGTGTCAGCGGGTACTTCGGCCCGCGCGAGGGACTGTGGCGCGAGCCGATCTACCGCAATGTGTGGGCGCTGCTGGACGAGTTCGGCGATGCGGAGATCGCGAGCCTGATCGCCCCGCGCCCGCTGGTCATCGAGGCGGCCCGCGGGCCGGAAATCACGGGACCGCCGCCGGCACGCCCCGGTCGCACGGGGGCCGCCGTGGGGCAATGGACGTCGCCGGAACCGGCGGCGGTACGCCGCGAAGTCGATCGCGCCAGGCCGTTCTATGACAGGCTGAACGCCGGCACGAAGCTCGTGCCGGTGACGCCGCAGGACGGCCGGGGAGGCCCCGGCAGCAGGGAGGCGTTGCGGGCGTTTCTGGCGGCGCTGACGCCGGAGTCCAGGCCCCTCGCCGACGCGCCGTCTTCCGCTTCCGGGCCGCCTGCCGACGCGTCGCGATCCGTTCCCGCGGCCCGCGCGGGCGATTCGGGTTCATCGGAGCGGATGCGGCGGCAGTTCACGCAGCTTGTCGAGCACACGCAGCGACTCGTCCGCGAATCGCATCTCCGCCGCGCGGAGTTCTGGGCGAAGGCCGACGCCTCGTCGCCGGCGACGTGGGAGGCCTCGTGCCGCTGGTACCGCGACTACCTCTGGGACGAGGTGATCGGCCGCTGCCCGCCGCCGGGCGTGCCCGCCAACCCGCGGACGCGCCGTGTCTGCGACAAGCCCAACTGGACCGGCTACGAGGTCGTCCTCGACGTCTGGCCGGACGTCTTCGCGTACGGCATCCTGCTCGTGCCGAAGGACCTCCGGCCCGGCGAACGGCGTCCGGTCGTCGTCTGCCAGCACGGACTGGAGGGCCGGCCGAGAGCGGTGGTGGACCCCGCGGCGACGAACCCGTTCTACCACGCCTACGGCGCCGCCCTCGCCGACCGCGGCTTCATCGTCTACGCCCCGCAGAACCCGTACATCGGCGGCGACGCCTTCCGCCTCGTCCAGCGCAAGGCCAACCCGCTCAGGCGGTCGCTGTTCTCCGTGATCGTCCGCCAGCACGAGCAGACGCTGAACTGGCTCGCGACGCTGCCGTTCGTCGATCCCGGGCGGATCGCGTTCTACGGCCTGTCCTACGGCGGGAAAACGGCGATGCGCGTCCCGGCACTGCTGCCGCGGTATTGCCTGTCGATCTGCTCGGGCGACTTCAACGAGTGGATCGTCAAGACCACGTCCATCGATCTCGCCGGCACGTACATGTTCACGCACGAGTGGGAGATCCACGAGTTCGACATGGGCAACACGTTCAACTACGCCGAGCTGGCCTGGCTGATCTTCCCGCGGCCGTTCATGGTCGAACGAGGCCACCACGACCCGGTGGGCACCGACGAGATGGTCTCCTGGGAGTACGCCAGGGTCCGCCGGTTCTACGCCGACATGAACCTCGCCGACCGCACGACGATCGAGTACTTCCAGGGCCGCCACGAGATCCACGGCGCCGGCACGTTCGAGTTCCTGCGGAAGCACCTGGACTGGAAGTGACAGGGCAGCCGGCCTCAACAGGTGGGCGAACCTCCTCCTCCGCGAGTGCGCGGCTCCGGAGAACCGCCCACCCTGCGGCCCGCGGCAGTTCCGGGGTCAATACTCCCGGCGGATGGTGAAGCGCGCCATCGACTCGAGCGACCGCCGGGCGGGTGAATCGGGCAGCCCGGACAGGTTGCCGAGGGCGGAGCGGACGTAGCGGTCCGCCGTCGCCATCGCGTAGTCGAGGCTTGCGCTGCCCTGCACGAGTTCGCGGAGGACCGCCGCCCGGGCGGGGTTGCCGTTGCGCAGGGCCTCCGCGGCCTTCGTGCGCTGCGGCTCGGCGGCGTGGGCGAGGAAGTGGATCAGCGGCAGCGTCAGTTCGGCCTTGTCCAGGTCGCGGCCGAGCGTCTTGCCCATCCGTTTCTCGGAGCCCGCGATGTCGAGCACGTCGTCCACGATCTGGAACGCGATCCCGACGTCCAGCCCGAAGTTCTCCATCCGCGCGATTACCGACGGCGACGCCCCGGCGTAGCACGCGCCCAGCACGCAGCAGGTGCTCATCAGGCTCGCCGTCTTGCGCGAAATGATCGCGAAATACTCCTCCTCCGTCAGCTCCGCGTTCCCGCGATTGCGGACCTGCATCAGTTCGCCCTCGCAGACCGTGTTCGTCGTCGAGCCGATCAGGCGGGCGGCGTACGTCGAATCGAGGCTGCTGCACAGGTGAAAGGCGTGGCTGATGAGCAGGTCGCCGAGCAGAACGGCGGCCTCGTTGCCGTGCTTCGCGTTCACGGTCGGCACGCGACGGCGGATCTCCGCGTCGTCCAGCACGTCATCGTGAACGAGCGTGGCGATGTGGACCATCTCGACCACGGCGGCCAGCACGATGTGCTCGCGTGCGACCCGCCCGCACGCATCCGCCGTCAGCAGCACCAGGGCCGGCCGGACCATCTTGCCCCGGTAGCCCGCGATGTGCGCGCACAGCTCGCGTACGAACGGGTCCTCGCTCGCCAGCTCGTCATCAAACACACGGCGGACCTGCGAGAGCGGTTCCGCGACCGGAGTGTAAAGCTCGACCGGTTCCGTCATGATCCAGGGCCGGGAGGCGGCGTCGCCGCGCGATCGCCTTCCCGCCGCGCCCGATTGTATCGGCCGGCGGTCGAACCACCAACCGGGCATCAATCGTTTTCAAAAGTTTTGAAAACACGAAAGACGTCCCCTCAGCCCCCCGCCGCCGGCGACCCGAAGGCGATCGCGCGAATCGCATCCAGGTGTTCGCGGTGGTTCGCGCAGCGCGGCACCTTGTGCTGGCCGCCCAGCCGACCGCGCTGCCGCAGCCATTCGTGGAACGTCCCTTCGCGCACCGGCGTCACTTCCACGCAGGCCATCGCGAGGTCGCCTCGCCGTTTCGCCGCGTAGTCGTTGCTGCGTTCCTGAAGCTCCGCGTCGATCGCGCGGCGGAATGCCTCCGTGTCCGCCGGCGCCAAAGCGAACTCGACGACGTATTCGATCGCCGGCGCGGACGCGGGGCGCAACGGGTCCGCGAATCGCGGGCCGGCGGTGTACTCGCGGACCTCGGCGCCGGTCTCGCGGCACGCGCGCGCCATCGCCGCCTCGACGTGCTCGCTGATGATGTTCTCGCCGCAGGCGTTGATGGTGAGGCGGTGCCGTCCGGCGATCCGCAGCCGGACGGGCCGCAGGCTCGTGAACACGACCACGTCCCCAAGGTCGTAGCTCCAGAGCCCCGCGCAGGTCGTCAGCAGAACCACGTAGGGCACGCCCGTGCGGACGTCGCCGACCGTCAGCCGCGGGGCGTCCGGCCGTTCCCAGTCGGCCAGCGGCACGAACTCATAGAAGATGCCGTGATCGAGCACCATCAGCAGCGATGGGTCGCCCGGCTCGTCCTGGATCGCGATCGAGCCCTCGCTCGCCGAGTACACGTCCATCCGGTCCACGTCGAGCCCGGCGAAATGGCGATCGAACGCCGGCCGGTACGGGTCGAACAGCACGCCGCCGTGGACGAACAGCGTCAGCCGGGGCCAGAGCCTCGCGAGGGCCGGCTCGCCGCCGTCGCCGCCGCTTCGCGGCGCGACACGCACGACACGATCGAGCAGCACCTTCACCCAGCTCGGGATCCCGGCAAGGAACGTGATGTCCTCCTCCGCCGCCTGCTCGGCGATCCGGCGAATGCGGCGTTCCCAGTCGGGGATCGCCGCCACGTCGCGACCCGGGCTGTACTTGCGTGTCAGCGGCCACGGCACGCGGCTGGCGGCGATTCCGCTGGCGTCCCCGACGAGCACGGCCCCATGCCGTTCGAGCGTCGTCGTGCCGCCGAGGCACAGGAACCGGCCGCCGAAGACGCGGCGGATGCGATCCGCCCCGCGCCGGCGGTAGAGCACCATGATGTCGGCGGACGCCTTTGCGTGCGAACGCAGCAGCGCGGGCGTGACGGGCACATACTTGTCGCCGGACGTCGTGCCGGATGTCTGCGCGAAATACGGCGGGCGGCCCGGCCACGTGATGTCCGCCTCCCCGTCGAAGTTGCGCCGCCACCGGAACCGCATCGCCGCGTAGTTCTGGATCGGGACCCGGCGCTGATAGTCCGCGACCGATCGGATCGACCGGTAGTCGAACTCGCGTCCCCAGGCCGTGTTCGCCGCGCGGCGAATCAGCGCACGCAGCGTGCGTTCCTGGACGGCCATCGGGTCGCGATGGATCCGCGCGAGCTGCCGTTCACGAAAGGCCGCATAGCCCCGCACGATCGCAGGGTAGAGACTCACGCCATCAGGATAAGGAAAAACGGCGGCGCGGGCGAACCTCCAGGCCCGCACGGGTGCATGGCCGTATGTGCGACGGCCGACCGCCGTTCGTCCTACCGGCACGCCGGCGGCTGGTTCGGGCCGTTGAAACAGCTCTGGAACGCCGCGAAGTCGGCCAGGTCCACGTCGCCGTCACGGTCGAAATCCGACACCTCGCAGCCCGTTCGGTACGGCTGGTTCGGGCCGTTGAAACAGTATTGGAACGTCGCAAAGTCGGTCAGGTCCACGTCGCCGTCACGGTCGAAATCGGCGGCCGCGAGCGCCGGCAACGCCGTCACCGTGTAGTCGTAGGTGCCGTTGCCCACGCCTTCGCCGTTGAAGCCCATCACGTGAAGATACCATGCGCCGGTCGCGGTCGGCGTGGTCGAGAGCGTCCCGCTCGACCACTGCGGCTCCGATCCGGTCCACGTGTAGGTCGCCGACTGGTCCCAGGCGTAGCGGTAGTACTGGATCGTGCCGGGGCCGAATCCGCCGACGGCCGTCCAGGCGACCGCCGCATTGGCGTGCGGTGTCGGGTTGTCGGGCGTCACGCTGTCGGAGGCCGGCGGCGTCGAGAGCGTCCACTTGGCCGCCGGCGCGGAGTCCGCGGTCTCGGCTCCCTCGGCATTGCGGGCGCGGGCGACGAAGACGTACTGCGTATTGGCCGTGAGCCCCGTCGACGTCCATGCGTTCTGGCTCTGCACCCAGCCGGAGTCCGTTCCGGCCGTCACATTCGCGGTGCGGACGCCGGAGTTGCCGGTCGCCAGGTTCGACAGCGAGCCGGTCGGGCTGACCTCGATGGCGCCGGGGGCGACCGCGCCGAAGCTGACGCCGGCGGGCGCCTGGATCAGCGAGTGCCGCGACTGCCCGGTGGACGGTCCGGATTCGCCGTAGGGGTTGAACGCGTAAATACGGCGGGTGTATTGCGTATTGGGCAGGATGCCGGTCGTCTCGTCCCACTGCGTTGTGGCCGCCGCGAGGTCGCCCGACAGGTTGATCCCGCCGGCGTCCTTCACGCGGTAGCCGCTCGCGCCCGACGCGGCGCTCCACTTCCAGCGAATGCTCGTCGCGCTGAGCGCCTGCGGCGTGCCGTCGGCCGGAGCGCCCGGGGGCGAGCACATGGGCTCGGCATCGTCGAACCAACCCGTCGCGCTCGAGGAGTTGGCCGACGACATGTCGAGGTACACGGTGATCCTGGCGCCCATCGCCTGCCCCGTCCACGTCTGCGCCGACCACGACGTCGAGTTCGTGCCGTTCCATGCGATGCTGCCGCTGTGGGAGTTGGTGCCGCCGTAGGGATCGACGCCGAGGTACGCGTAGCCGTTCGTGCTGCTCGAAACCTTCATCCAGATTTTCACGGTGTATGTGGCGCCCGCGAGCGTGTCGAACTGCTGATAGACGCCGCCCTCGTTGCTGCTGTTGGCGACGGTCACCTGCTGCGAGTGTGCCCCGCCGTGTACCTGCGAAGTCCCGTCGGAGCAGGTCACACTGCCGGCGTAGACATACCTGGTCCAGTTGTTGCCCACGCCGGAGGTGAACCCGTTCTCAAACCCCGCGTTCTGCAGGCAGCTGATGACGCTGCTGCCGACCACCGTGTACGGCCCGAGGTTCAGCACCGTGGCGTTCGGGGACGCCGGGCTCTCGTTGTTGTACGACCGCAGGTGCAGATACCAGCTTCCGCTGGTGCCGACCTGCCTGGCGAGCGAGCCCGTGGTCCAGTACTGCTCGCCCGTCCAGCCGGACGGGGCGCCGGCCGTCTGGTTCCACAGGTAACCGAACTGGCCGACCTTGTCCGGCCCGTCGCCGAAGCCGTTGGTCGCGGTGAAGGTCACGCTCGAACCCGCCGGGAGTTCCGAAGCGCTCGGGCCCTTGTCGCTGTAGACCGTGGGCGAGGTCGTGCCCGTGCCGTAGGTCGGCGCCGCCGCAAGCGTGTAGCGGGTCTGGCCGGCGGAGCCCGCCGACTCGCCGCAGGCGTTGAAGGCGTGGATGCGCCGCGTGTATGCCGTGTTGGCCGCAAGACCGGCCTCCTGCCACTGCGTCGCGTTGGCGGCGAGGTCGCCGGACATCGCCGCCCCGCCCGTATTCCTTACGCGATAGCCCGCCTCGCCGGCGACGTCCGACCACTTCCACAGGATCCGGTTGGCGGCGTCCGTCGTCGGCACGCCGTCCGCCGGGACCGCCGGAATGCCCGCCGCCACCGTCAGGGTCGCCTCGCTCGAGTTCGTGCTGCCGTACGCATTCGTCACAACGCAGCGGTAGTTCGCAGCGTCGCCGCCGTCGGCGCCGGCGATGGTCAGCGTCTGTGTCGCGCTGCCCGAGTAGTGACCGGCGTCATCGAGGTTGACCTGGTTCTTCTGCCACCGGTACGAGAGCGTGCCTTCGCCGGTCGCATCGACGAAGAACTGGACCGTACCCCCCTGGCAGACGTTCTGAGCCTGCGGCTGCTGGACAATGATCGGCGGCTGATTGGTGGCGGCGAAATCGACGACGAAGCCCATCTGAATCGCCGGTGTGGCGGGGTTGTTGTCGTCGTCGTAGTAGCCGAACCCGCACATGATCTGACCGTTCGCCGAGATGCCCAGGACGCGGGCGAGGCTGGACCAGTGGCCCATGCTCACGCCGCGGGCCTGCAATTCGGCGTACAGGTCGTGGATGCCCGTGCCGTCCCAGTAGACGGCCTTCTCGCCGCGGGTCGAGAGGTAGCTCTTGCCGCCGATGACGGGCGTAGTGGCATGGTCCGACACGCAGTACGCGTAGCTCTGCTGGTCGCCCGGCAACGCACCGAGGTCGATCGGCCGGGGCCAGGTCAGCCACGGCTGCGGCGCGAGCTGTGGATTGGCCGGCACCTGCCACTTGAAGGCATGGTAGAGGTTCAGGTCGGCGGGGTTATACGTCATGTAGCCCACGGCCCACCTGGCACTGGGGGCGATGGCGGTGGCCTGGCCCTTGTAGTACTGGTCGTCGCCGTACCCGGCGAAGCGGTTCAGCTGGTCCCAGCCGCAGTTTCCGCCGGCGCCGCAGTTGTACATCCAGTCGAAGATGAAGATCGGGTGGTTGTACCGCCAGTCCGGGTTTTCCTGCGCGTTGCCCCAGTTGTTCTTGCCGACGGCCCAGCCGTTGTGGGCGATGCCGTACACGTCCTGGTAGTAGCCCCAGAAGTCGATATACGCGTTGTTGCTCCACTGGTATCGATAGGCCTTTTCGTTCTCGGCCGGGTACGAACTGCCGCCGATCCACGTCTCCTGGAGCGATTCGCTCCGGCTGATGCAGTACACGCTCCGCGGCGAACCGCCCTGGCCGGGCAGAATGCTCCAGGCACCGTTGTACCATTTCCGCGCCATGCCGCCGACGTTCCCGCACGCCAGCATGCTCCCGTCCCAGAGCGTTGCGCACCCCGTCACGTAGCTGTTCCCCCCGCTGGGGTTCGTCATGTCGAGCATGCCCGTCGTCTTGGACCAGCGGAAGGGCCAGTCCACGAGGACAAGGCTGGCATCCATCTTCTTGCTGGTGCCGACCACCCACTGGCCGTCCTCGGACATGGCTACGCACGAGCTGTACTTGCTCGGGTTGTTTTCCAGGACGCCCACCGGACGGATCTCCGCCGCGCGGACATCGACCGCCACCGCCGTCAATACCGCCGCCAAAATCCCCAAGGGAAGGGGAATACGATTCGCCCGCATGGAAGCCTCCGTCAATGAGAAGGATAGATGCACCCGTCCGCCCCCGCCGCCGGGACATGTCCCCGGCCAAGCCGACCGTCCTCCAACCCCAGAATACCGTTTCCGAACCCCCTTGTAAACCAAGAAGACGTATTCTTGTTGACAACACCGCGGCTTGATTCTGTCGTTGCCGAGTCGCCTTGGCCGATATGCGGCCCGCAGATGCGTGATGAACCATTGAACCCGCCCGAGCCACGAACCGCCCGCGCCCCCTGATGCTCCGGGCGAAGTTCAGGGATGGCGGAGTTGTACACCCCGGTTGCATGGACGCATGGGAGGCCCTATACTCACGCCGGTTGCGATTGGTCGGCGGTCGCCGGCCGTGCGGAGGTGACGAATATGACCGGACGTCCTTCAAGATGGCAGATGGCTTTGCTGGCCTTCGCGAGCGGTACAACGCTTTACGTGCTGGCGGAGGGGGCGTGCGCCCGTTTTGCCGGCGAGCAGGCGCTCCTGGCGTTTGATGCGTGCTGGCTGTTCGACTGCACGAACGGGATCGCCGGCGGCGCAATCCCGCTCTGCGATCGGAACAATCCCGCCAACAACATCCTGGCCGATTGCGTGGGCGGCACGACCAATGCGACGAACACCAACAACACCAGCAACACGACCAACACCAGCAACACGACCAACACGACCAACACGAGCACTTGAACCGTAACCGGCGCGAAGCCGGCCATGCGAGGAACGAAGACATGAAGCGTCAAAGCGGGCTACGCGTGCTGATGTGTGCGACTACGCTGGCGGCGGGCGGATACGCCCTCGGCGTCGGCAGTTGCGCGCAGAAGGTTGCGAACAACGTCAATCCGTGCGGCACCATCTTCTCGACGCAGTTCTGCGACCCGGTCGCGTGGCAGAACATGGTGGCCGACATCACGCCCCAGGATTGGGGACGTGACCCGACCTGCACGATCCCGGGCCTCTGCGGGCCGTGGCCGGCGGGCTCCACCACCACCGGCGATCCGAATGCCGAGACGAGTTCCACGACGACGACAACGACGACGAACACCACGAACTCCTCCTACGGCGGTTTGAGCGGCTACAGCGGCTTCGGCACGTAAGCCGCAATCGTCCTTCGGGTTCTCCGATGCCTCGGCTGGAACGCCGGCATGGAACCATCGCAAGACGCCGCAGACGCTCGGTCACCGGAGTTCCCGGCGCCTGAGGTTCGCCGTGCAGGCCGTCCGGCGGACAACGCCCTGCAGCTGCTGCTCCCCTTCCTCATCGCGGCCGTCGTGATCGTCCTTTTCTACCCCGTCCTGGCGAATCGTTTCGTCAACTGGGGCGATGAGGATGCCCTCCTTACGAACGAGCAGATCCTGGGCCTCCGGTGGGAGAACCTGCGTTGGATGATGACGACGTTTCAGGGAGGGCGCTACCAGCCGCTCGCCTGGCTCTCCTTCGCGCTGGACTTCCGCCTGTGGGACGGGTTTGAGCCGTTCGGCTTCCACCTGACGAGCGTTCTGCTGCATGCTGTGAACGGCGTGCTCCTGTATCTCGTGATGCGCAAGCTGCTCGCCCTCGTGCGCAAGGACGCGGACTGGGAGACTTCGCTTTCGTGCGCCCTGGCGACGATCCTGTTCGCCGTTCATCCGCTCCGCATGGAGCCGGTGGCATGGGCGGCGCAGCGCGGCGATGTGCTCTCCGCGGCGTTCTTTCTCGCCGCGGTGCTCCTGTACCTTCAGGCGCACGAGTCCCGTCTGCAGGGGCGGTCGGCGGCCGGATGGATCACCCTGGCTGTGGTGATGGGAGTCCTCTCGGCGCTGGCCCGCAGCCTCGGCGGGGCGATCCTGATCGTGCTGCTCGTGCTGGATGTATACCCGCTGCGCCGGCTGGGCGGCGGGCCGGGCCGCTGGTTCGGACCGTCGGCGCGGCCCGTCTGGCGCGAAAAGATTCCCTTCGCCGCCGTCGCCCTGATCGCGGCCGTCCTGGCCGTCACCGCGCAACGCGCCGCATCGCTCAACCCGGACTGGCCTCGCCATGGCCCTGGCATCCGTCTCCTCGGTGCCTTTGGCGGGATGTCGCTGGGCCTCTGGAAGACCGTCTGGCCTGCGAACCTGTCGCCCCTGTACGCCGTCGCATCCGACGCGGGCGTTATCGACAGGCGTTTCCTGCTCGGCGGCGTCGCCCTGATTGTGCTCGGCATGGTCTTCTGGGCCGTGCGGCGGCGTTGGGCGGCACCGCTGGCGGCGTGGGTGTGCTACGTAACGCTGTCGGCGCCTGTGCTTCGCGCGGTGCTCGGGCATGGGATCGAGGCCGCCGATCGGTACACCTATCTCGCGTGCATGAGCTGGGCGGTGCTCGTCGGGGCCGCGCTCGCGGGGTGCCTTCGCGCCGCCGTCGCCGGGCGGCTGGGCAGGCCGGCGACGGCGATCGCGCTGGCGGCGGTCGCGGCGGTCATCGGCGGACTCTCGGTGCGGACGCGGGCGCAGGCCGACATCTGGAACGGGCCGCTGTCCTTGTGCGAAGAGGCGGCGAGGCGCTCCCCGGACTCGTTCATGGCCCGGATCCTCTACGCGGATGTGCTGGCCGACAGCGAAGCCTACGATACGGCCGCCGACGAGTACCGGGAGTGTCTTCGCATTCGCCCCGCGAGCGTGCGGGCGATCAACGGCCTGGGCTTCGCGCTGATCAACGCCGACCGGCCCGCCGAGGCCGAGCCGGAGCTGCGGCGCGCGGTCCAACTCGACCCCGAGGATGGTCGCGCCCATTTCGGGCTGGGCATGGCACTCAGCCGTCAGAACAAGTATGACGCCGCGATCGAGCACCTGGAAAAGGCCCGGCAGATCAAGCCCGACAAACCCGTCGCCTACACGGAACTCGGCAAGACGCTTCTCCAGGCGAAGCGGACCGATCGGGCCATGGCCGTGTACCGGCAGGCGCTGGAGCGGTGGCCCGACTCGAAGCGGCTCTACGCGACCTTCGGCAACACACTCACGGCGGCCCGGCAGTTCAACGCGGCTACCGAGATCCTGCGGATGGGCTTCGAGGCCACCGGCAAAGACCCGGGCACGGGCAACCAGTTGGCGTGGCTCCTGGCCACCTGCCCCGAACCGGAGGGCCGCAACGGCCCCGAGGCCGTCCAGGTCGCCGAGCAGGTGTGCCGTGCCACCGGCAACGAGGTCGCCGCCTACGTCGATACGCTCGCGGCCGCCTACGCCGAGGCGGGGCGATTCGACGACGCCGTGCGGACGCAGAAAGAAGCGATCAAGCTCGCCGAACTGGACGAGCGGCCCGGCGAGGTCGAGGATTTCCGTAGACGCCTGTCTCTTTTTGAGAACCGTCAGCCCTATCGCGAAGAACCGCAGACCGAGTAATCGCCCGTCTCCCACGCCAAGGCATCGGGAACAAACCGCCGCCGGCGGCGTCTGAAGGTGTGCGTGGCGACCGGGTGAAAGGCGTGTTCGGCACAACGCCTCTCGGTCCCGCGCACGGCAATACAGGGAGTTGACGACCATGTGTTCGCGTCGAACGTACGAAGGCCATCGGTTTTTCGCTCTGTCGCTTTCTCGCTTTTTCGCTTTCTTCCTCGTCGCCGCCTTCGCGTCTCCCGGCTCGGTCCGGGCCGACGGGTTCATGGTGATCGACCGTCCGCCACTCGTTCCCGGACCGCCACATCCGGTGTCGTCCCGGGTCGCCTGGTTCCCGCTCGAGGTCCGCAACCACAACGTCACCTGCGACATCCGCGACACCGTCGGCGTCACGCGCATCGACCAGGTCTTTCACAACCCCAACCCGCAGCAGATGGAAGGGACGTATCTCTTTCCGCTGCCGGAGACGGCGTCCGTGCAGAAGTTCTCGATGTGGATGTCCGGCAAGGAGGTCGGCGGCGAGATCCTCGATGCCGACAAGGCCCGCAGAATCTACGAGGACATCGTACGGCGGATGCGCGACCCCGCGCTGCTCGAGTACGTCGGCGGGCGGGTCTACAAGGCCCGGGTCTTCCCGATCCCCGCCCGCGGCGACGTCCGCATCAAGCTTGAATACTCCGAAACGCTCGCCGTCAACGACGGTCTGGCCGTCTACCGCTACCCGCTCAACACCGAGAAGTTCAGCGCGAAGCCGATCGAGGACGTGACGGTCGTGGTCAACCTCAAGAGCGCCGTCGCCCTCAAGAACGTCTACTGCCCGTCGCACAGCGCCACCGTCAGCCGCCCGAACGACAACGAGGCCCGCGTCGGCTTCGAGGCGCACCACGTCAAACCCGACCAGGACTTCCTCGTCTACTACCAGATGAGCGACAAGGACTTCGGCCTCTCGCTCCTGAGCCACCGGCCCGGCGGCGAGGACGGGTTCTTCATGGCACGCATCGCTCCGCCCGTGATCGCCGACTCGGCGAAAATCGTCCCGAAGGACGTCTGCTTTGTCTTCGACACCTCCGGCAGCATGGCCGGCGAGAAGATCGCCCAGGCCCGCCGGGCGATGAAGTTCTGCCTGTCGAGCCTCCGGCCGGACGACCGGTTCAACGTCATCTCGTTTGCCACGGAGGTGCGGCCGTTCCGCGAGACGCTCGTGCCGGCCAACCGCGAAAACATCGACGCGGCCCTGGCCCTCGTCGATAAGACGGAGGCCGCCGGCGGCACCGCCATCCACGAGGCCCTCCTGTCGGCCCTGCGGCCCGATCGCCGCCCGGCGGGGCAGGACCGCCCGTACATGATCGTCTTCATCACCGACGGCGAGCCGACCATCGGCGAACGCGACCCGGCGACGATCCAGGCCGCGGTCGCCGGGGCCAACGAGGGCCGCTGCCGGCTGTTCGTCTTCGGCGTCGGGCACGACCTGAACACGAAGCTCCTCGACCGGCTCGCCGAGGACAACCGCGGCGCCCGCGACTACATCGACGAGAAGGAGGACATCGAGGTCAGGATCTCCTCGTTCTTCAGGAAGGTCGCCGACCCCGTACTCGGCGATATCGCGATCCGCTTCGGCGACGCCGACACGTTCGACGTCTACCCGAAGCAGTTGCCCGACCTCTTCCACGGGGGCGAACTCGTCGTCGTCGGCCGCTACCGCAAGCCCGGCCGGACCGGCGTCACCATCGACGGCCGTCGTGCCGGCGAGCGGATGACCTGGCAGTACCCCGCCGTGTTCGCCGACGGCAGCGCCGAAAACGACTTCCTGCCGCGGCTCTGGGCCACGCGGCGGATCGGCTACCTGATGGACGAGATCCGCCTCCACGGCGAAACGGCCGAGCTGAAGGACGAGATCCTCCGTCTCGCCAGGCGCTACGCGATCATCACGCCGTACACCTCGTACCTGATCGTCGAGGACGGCGCACGGCCGCACGTCGTCGGAACGCCGGCCGTTCCGGCGGCGCAGGTCGTGCGACGGATTGTGGCGGGCGACGCCTCGAACGACCGGGCCATCAGCGAGGCCCGGCTCTATGGTCAGGCGAACGGCGGCGTCCTGGGTGTGCGGGCGTCGAAAGAGGCGAGCGATCTCAAGGTGTCGGACGCCTGGGCCGCCGGCAGCCACGGCTGGGCAGCGGGCGTTGCCGGACAGATTACCGCGACCTCGCAGGCAGGACCCGCCGAACCGCTCATCAGGCCGGTGGGCGGCAAGACGTTCTATTTCGACAACGGCCGCTGGACCGACAGCGAATACGACGGCAAGGCCCCGGCGAAGAAGGTCCGGGCATTCTCCGACGATTACTTCGAGTTGCTCCGCGCAACGCCCGAACTGGGCAAGTACCTCGCCCTCGGCTCCCGCGTCGTGCTCGTGCTGGGCAAGGCGGTGTACGAGATCGACGAATAGTCCGTTGGCTGTCGTCCGCCCTTCCGCCTTTCCCCGGGAGGGAGAGGGGGATCGGTCACCCTCACCCCGTCCCTCTCCCTGGGAGGGAGAGGGGGAATCAGGCACCCTCACCCCGTCCCTCTCCCTGGAATGGGAGAGGGGTTCATGACCGGCGACGCCGACCGAGGACTGGCGTTTCGTGTACGACGGGTATAACGTGGTCCTCGTGCTGGACGGCAAGAACAGCAACGCGACGACGAAGAAGTATACGTGGGGTCTCGATCTGTCGGGGCTGTCCGGCAACGCAACGTCCGCCGGCGTTGTGGTGCAGGCATCACTGCCTGCGGCCGGGATTCACGGCGCCGGCGGCATTGGGGGGCTGCTCGCCGTCTGCGAGACGCAGGGCACGCCATCGACCTCCGACGACGCGAGCTATTGGTATCTCTACGACGCCAACGGCAACGTCGGCCAGATCCTCGCGACGACGAAGGATGGCCAGGGCGCGATCAACGGCGTGGCCTCGAGCCCGGCCGCGCGGTACGAGTACGACCCGTACGGCAACGTCATCGGCCCGGACCCGGACGGCGACGGCGACTGGCAGGAGCACGCCGCCGCGTACGCCCTCGCCAACCCGATCCGCTTCAGCACGAAATGGCTCGACACCGAGACCGCCCTCGCCTACTACGGCTACCGCTACTATAGCCCGCGGCTGGGGAGGTGGGTCAGCAGGGATCCCATTGGTCATTCGGCTCGTGCGACTAGACAAGACGATACGCAACGTCAACCGAACAACCAAGTAACGCGGTTTTCGCTCGGCCTGGATCCGAACCTGTTTGCATTTGTACGAAACTCGCCCACTGGCACCGTTGATCCTCTTGGTCTCAAAAGCGTTGGGTGTTGCGGCCAAGATGTCACCCCGCATCTGCGCAAGATGCGCGCCGCGTTCACGACTTCATTCAACAAGGCCCCCCGGGCACAGCAAGTGGCGGCTTGCCACAAGATCTTTAACCCAGTTAGTGGCTGGGACGTGGCTGGGACATCCAAGATCTAGCTTTCAACAAAGAGAAGTTTAACGGGAGTCCTCCCGACTGCAGCGACACGGTGACCGTGAGCGGCGAATGCTATGCTGCCGGGGAGGTCAACTACTTCCTCTGGGGACTCGCTAACCAGCTGTGTCACGATGCCGGCATAGTCAGCTACGGCTTGATTGACGACTACTCCTACACGCTCGACGAAGCGATGGACTACGTTCGAGCTTACCGCATCGCCTACGCGGGAGTCGGGACGAGGGGACGGATTGAGTGGACGTGTGCTGGGCATAACGGGTGGTATTCGGCCAGCCAGGTCCGGAAGAGTTGCAGGCCGAATTCCCAGGTGTATCCCGGCAGGCTTTTTGGATTCTTTGGCAATCGGAGCAACAGTAAGGAGCATTTCTGGGAGAAGGTAGACGGCAAGTGACGTTGCCATCTCTACATTGTCGTGCGATGCCGGGGTGGGTGAATGTGGATCGACGGGTTGGCATGGAAGAGACTCGTCATTTCGCACATGACCGCGCTGGCTGCTGTACGCATTGGCGCGGGTCTTGCTCTGGAGCAGACAGCGATGCAACTTGGTAGACGCATTTCATTGAAGACAACGAGGCTGATAGTCGTTGCGATTGCCGTGTCTTCTCCGCTGCTGTGCGTCTCCATCGTCACGGAACGGCGGCCGATGTTCAACAACCACTTCGGATGCCATCCCGATCGGCCAGGCCTGCCGTGCTGGCGCCCGGATCCTCCCGGCGGGGGCGAGAGCGAGGCGGTCTTCGCCGATATGAGGCTCAACCTCGCCGTTGTTGTGTTGACGGGGGGAGCCCCTGTGTCGTCGGAAACCGTGAACTGGCGATTTGGAGTGAAGGACTCGGATATCGGCACTGGTGTGCATTCCGTGCGACTGCGCGCCACTATGCGCGATACGCTTGTCGTGTTGGGGCCAGACGGGCAAACCTGCGAGTGTCATCTCGAGCCAGGTCAGGCGGCCGCGATCTACGATTGTGCGGATCGGCAGTCGTCCGGTGACAACGAGTGGTGGCTTCTTTGCTTAGTGCCGAAGTCGTGTGTGCCCCATTTGCGGAGCATGGTACAGGCGAATCGGAGCAGAAAAGGGGACATCACTGATTAGAGCCTATCCCAAAACCCCTGCGGCGCGGAAGGTGATCCACGCGCAGGCGAA
>CAZUAI010000045.1:0-45931 GCA_964617875.1 uncultured Planctomycetales bacterium
TGAAAACGTAACCGCCCGGCACTAAACCACTTGGGACGGCAGTGCCATTCGCCACTGAGACCATTCGCGATCCCGTTCGGTGCGGCCGCCGCGCTCTGGGCCGCCGTTTTGGCCATGAACGCTCCTAGTGACACCCTCGGAACGCCTTCGCCGCCCCCCAAGTACCCGGAGGGTAGCTGTGTGTTCGTGTCCGAGTTTTCATCGGGTGGGGGCTGTACGTCCACCTGTGCTCCGGTCTATCCCGGCCCCTACGAGGTGTACTTCTACGGGTGCGATAGGAACCCGTCCGGACCGGAATGCGAAAGTGCCGATGAGGACTGCTTGGAGGACCCGATGGGGCCGTTCGACGCCTACCCCAAGCGCCGGGGGGGAGTGTGCACGCGCGTCCGGGACCCCAACCTCGGCGTCGAGATCTGCATTACGGCATGGGGAGCTTGGACCTACGAAGCGCACGGTCCCTGTAGATGCATGGAGTTCGCGACCGGAGGCACCTGATCGGCCTCACGCAGGCTGGCCGGCATCGCGCCCCTGCGCAGTATGTTCATCGTGTGGTCCCCTGGTGCGGTGCGGGAGGTCATGGAGCCTCGGCGCCATCGCGATGCTCGCGTGGCGACGGCCCAGACAGCTGCGCCGGCACGCTATGAGAAAGGAGACGTCCATGCTTGCTCCTGGCCGAACCAGCCTCTCCGCAAAGCGTGCGAGCCAAGTCCTGTTCATGGCAATCATCGGATACGCGTACACACTACGGGCCGCCGGGCTCGACGAGATTGAGGCGGCAAGCACGCGCGCCAGGGACGCGGTGGCGGCGGCAACCGGTCGGATATCGCTGCTGCGTACATCCAAGCGGGACCCTGAGACGCTGAATACGAGCATCGAGAAGCTCTTGGCCCGGCCCGGCGCGTCCGCGGCCCTCCGTGCCCACGTAGAGCGCGAGAAATGGCGCAGCCCCGCCGAGGCGCAGAGCCACGAGGAAATCCAATACGTCTTCGACCCAACAACAGGCCGGCTCCGTGCCGAGGTCCGCGACCTCAGGGATCTCAATGCCATCATGGGGCCCGGCAAGACCGCCAAGGACCGCGCCGACATCGCACTTATGTCGCGAACGGGCGTCCACGTTCTGGATAGGCGGCCTACGGGGGGGTTCTTCTGGGGCCAACGACAGGACGCAGCCCGCGCCCTGACACTCGAATTCATGGGCTCGCGTGCGGGTACCACGCTTGATCCGCCCCTCAGCGCGGGCATCCCCTCGCCAGACTGCCTATCGGCGCTCCGCCTGAATACAAAGAGCGTGGACAGGGTACGGGAGGGCGGACGCGAGCTTGTGAGAGTATGCTCTGTGGCGTCGGAAACGCCGACCCAGTACAGGGCGACGTTTGACCCGTCGATGGGCCACCGTTTGCGCCTTTACGAGGTTCGCGATCCGCAGGGCCGCCTCATGGAAAAGGTCATGGCCGACGACTACCGCGCGATCAGCGGCATACCCTACCCCTTCCTGCAGACGGAGGAGCAGTGGGATCCCTCGTCGGGACGGTGTCTCTCGACAACGGTGACCCGGATCACGTCGGCGGAGTTCAATATCCCACTGACCGAAGCCGACTTCGCCCTCGAAACACCCGAAGGGACAAGCGTGTTCATTGTGCTGAGCGACCACCGCATGGTGCGCCAGAAGACCGAGCGTTCGCAAATAATGGGTCTCCCCGAATTGGAGGGCATGGTGCTTGCGGTCGAGCAGGCCGCTCAGAATATGGGCAGGGACGCCAATTCCGATGTCCTCACCGCCGTGGCGATCGAACAATGGGCCTCTTTCGCCAGCGGTCGCCGGCTATCCCCGCTTACGCGGCCTGCGCCCAAGACCATCCGCATCGAGCTTCCCGGGACGCGGCCAAGCAGCCAGCCCGCCGAGGATCACCACGCCGCGTCGCAGCCTCGTCCCGGCGCTGCCCCCTGATACTCGGTCGCGCCGTGAGTGTTCGCAAACGGTCCGGGCGTTTTCCCGACGTGGGCCGCGCGCGCTCATGCGTGCCTGGCCCCGTCTGCCACAAGCGGCTGCGGGCGCGATCGCCGCGGTGCCGGCAGTTCTCGCCCTCATTGTGGTACCGCCCTGGATCACCCGCCGTACGATCCGCCGGCGGCTGCGCAGGGAACTGGTGAGGCGAGGCATCCGGGCCTGTCTGGAGTGCGGGGCCGACCTCCGCGGGGTGCCTGCCGTCGCGTGTACCCACTGCGGCGCGTCCCCGAATGCTGAACCGACCGGCGAAATGCCGGGGCCGCGCCCCGAATAGGCCCAGTCGGTGCACACTCAGTCGTTGGCGCATGCCGCGTCCCGACAGTCGGCCATCGTGTCGCGAGCGACATCAGCCGCCGTACAGCCGCCGCAGGTCGGCCTTCGGGAAGTAGTGCGTCACGATCCGCTCGTGGTCAATCCCCCGCAGCGACATGCCCAGCGCGCCGATCTGGCACATCCCCGCGCCGTGGCCCCAGCCCGCCCCGCGCAGCGAGATCACGCGCGGCGGGCCGTCCGGCGATTGGGGATCGCGCTCGACGCGGACCAGGAACGCGCTGCTGTACAGGAAGCGGTCGTGCAGCACCTCGCGGATGCGGTACTGGTCGCGGATGCGGATCTGCCGTCGCCGCCCGCTCGTGTCGTCGAAATCGACGGCGATCTCCGTGGCCCGGCCCGACACGCCGCGCCGCGTGACGCTCAAGCCGCGGAGGCAGACCAACTCCGCCGCCTCCGGCACGCGCCGCCGGAACAGGTCCTCCAGCTCCTCGCGCCGGTATCGCTTGCTCCAGCGGAAATACCGCCCTGTCTCGTCCACCCGCCCGAGATAGCGCCCCAGCTCCTCCTCCGGCACCACGCGCGGGCTGCAGTACACATCCGTCTGCCGGAGCCAGTCGCCCTCGACGTACTCGTGGATGTTCTCGTCGGTGACCGGGAGGAACCGTGCCGCGAGCGAGTCCGCCGGCGCATCGACGACCGCCGCCAGCCCCGGCTTGTGGACGCCCCACACGTGTTCCGGCAGCTCGACGACGCCCCCGCAGCTCTTCGAGTAGTTCGCGTCCACGACGCGCCCGTCGTCCGCGACGAGCACCCGCCCGCGCGTGGACTCCACCGCGTCGATCGCCGTCTCGCCCAGGTCGCCCGTGCCCTGGTACCGCTGGCAGCAGTCGTCGTTGCAGCGGTCGAACGGGTCGGCGTCGTGCTTCGGCTCGGTGAACGCCAGGAGCCACGAGCGGGCGACGATGCACTGCGCCCGCAGGAACTCCGCCGGGCAGCGGCTGCTCATCTCCGCCGTGATCACCCCCGCGAGATACGATTCCAGCGGGAGTTCGTTCACCAGCACCACGCCGCGCCGCCCCGGCAGCAGCTCGATCCGCCCGGCGAGCGTCTGGTCCACGCGCTTGTGCCAGTGGAACCCGCGCCCGGCCACGACGTCCTTCACGAGCACGCCGGCGCCGCGGGCCGGCGGCCGGGGCTCGCGCGGGGCGAGCGACCACGAGGCGGCCGTCTGCGGCGCCCCGCCGTTGACGGCCAGCGACACGCCCGCCCCGGCGAGTTGCGCCCGGACCCGTGCCGCCCGGATCGGCTGCCCCGCCGACCCGGCGGCCGCAATCTCATGCGCGGCGTCCGGCACGGCCATCTCGATCGCCGGCATCGCGTCCGCGTCGAGCACCACGCCGACGCGCACGACCGGCTCCACCCCGCTCTCCGGCCGCCACCGACGAATGTTGATCTGTGCATCCGGGATCATGATGGCGGTATCGTAAGCCGACTCGCCGTTGCGATTCAAGCGGGCAGGCGTCGTTCTTCCTCGCGCGGCGGCGCGCAGCGCATGTGCCCCGTGCGAGGTCGGCGCCGTCAGTAGCGGGCGACAATCTCCTGCTTTGCGCTCACGTCGCCCGGCAGGACGACCCACTCCTTCTTCGCGTCGAACCTGTCGTACGGCTCCCCGTTGACCGTGACGCCCCGGATCGGCCTGGCGTCGGGGTGGCGGAAGCGGACGTAGATCGTCCGCGGGCGGTTCCGCTGCGGCGGATCGACCGTCGCGCGGATCTCGCCGGCGGCCGCCCTGGACGTGATCCGCAGCGAGAGCGGGCCGAACTGCGACGGGGCGCGCTCGATGCCGACGCTCCTGCCGTCGGCCAGCCAGTAGCGCGGGACCGCCTGCCCGAGATACAGGTCGCCGCCCCGCTCGTGCACGAAGATCAGCCGCAGCCAGTACGTGGACTGCGCCTCGTCCGACGACTTGAAGTGATCGCCCGCCGGGTAGCCCAGCTCCGGCAGCGAGTGTTCGTTGCACATGCGGATCTCCGGGTAAAACGCCGAGGCGAAGGCGTTGAAGTAACCGCGGAGGTAGTGCCGGATGTCGTCGCGGTAGAGATACGGCAGCGGGTGGCCGAGCAGGTTCGCCTGCATCGAGAACCCGCCGCGCGAGAACCAGAACGTGTCAAACGCGGGGATGGCGTACCCGTAGTCCTCGGAGATGAAGAGGTTGTCCTCGAAGTCGTTGAGGATCCACCTGGCTTCGGGGGCGTCCGGCGGGACCAGGCCGGTAATCAGCAGGTGGATCGAGCCCTCGAGCGTCTCGCGGAGCCAGCCGTGGCACCGCCCGCGTTCGTGCAGGTGCGACGGGTACTTCGGCACGTATGTCCCGTCGCGAAGCCGCACGACCGGCGTGCGGATGCGGGCCTCGGTCATCGCGGCCATGAAGTCGCGGCGGTACGCCTCGGCGTCCTTTTGCAGGCGGCCGGCCTCCGGGTGGCCGTAGTCGGCGAGCGCGTCGGCCAGCGACCGGAAGCCCCACACGGTACACGCGTTCGTCACCATCCAGTACCAGTAGTCGGTCACATCCTCGAGCGAGCCCGACGGCAGCCAGCCGTACTCGATCGGCCGCGTGCCGTCCTCGTTTGTCACCATCGTCGCCTTCCGCTCCCGCGTGACCCAGTCGCACGAGGCGACGAGTTTCGGCGCGGCCCGCTCCATCCACGCGCGGTCGCGCGTCATGAGCCAGTGGTCGGCCATGTTCCACATCACCCAGCCGTGGCTCTTGTTGTAACCGCCGGTGTCGTGCCCGCCGGAGCCGTAAAAGAGCCCTTCCGTCGTCTTGAAGTTGCCGGGCATCTGCACGGTGCCCTGATAGGCGAGGTACGAGTCGAGGCAGCGCCGCGCCTCGTCGTGGTAGCCGCGGCGGTCGAGGTCGCTGATCA
The DNA here is from genome assembly GCA_964617875.1 of uncultured Planctomycetales bacterium. Taxonomy (GTDB): domain Bacteria; phylum Planctomycetota; class Phycisphaerae; order UBA1845; family PWPN01; genus CAZMVY01. Next base: position 5,209 of record CAZUAI010000045.1, read on the forward strand.
TCATGCCCGATTCGTCCGGGTAGACGCCGTAGCCGAACGTGCCGACGTGCGCGTGGAGCCGGTCGGTGTCCTTCTCCTTGTAGCAGTTGACGAGCAGGTGCCGCAGGTGCGCCTTGTGGAAGTCGTTGAGCCACGGCTCGGGCGTGTCGATCCTTGTGCCGCGGTCGGTGATCGCCCGCCAATACCCGGCAATGCGACGGCAATCGGCGTCGAAGTCCCGCCGGGCGAGTGTGTCGGCCTCCTCGTCGTTGATCGTGATCGACGGAACGAGCAGCAACATCCGGCGCGACTGCCCGGGGCCGAGTTCGAGGCGGCAGCGCACGCCGTCGGGCCCGTTGTCCGCCTCGCCGCGGTCGCCGAGCAGCAGGCAGCGGATCCGCGGCCGGTCGTTCCAGACGGCCATCGCGCGGTCGTGCTCCAGGTAGAGCTTCTCGCTGTCGGCGTGCCGGGTCTGCAGGTGCAGTCGCGCGGTGCCGTTGTCGTTCGCCGACGTGTTGACCAGGCGGAGCTGCATCAGCAGGACGGTCGGGTCGTCAATCGCCACAGTGCGCAGGTCGCCGTCGAGCTTGTCCAGGACCGACGTCAGCTCGTACTGGATCGGGCCCTCCTGCCACCACGTCCGCAGGATGGGCAGGTAGCCGTCCTTGAGTTCGCGGCCGCCGCGGAATGCGTCGGGGAACCCGAACCGCAGCGCGATGCGGTCGCCGGACCAGTGCTTGCGGTCGGTGTCCCGCGGGCTCGGCGGGCGCTGGAACCAGTGCCCGCTGCTCGTGATCTCGATCGTGCCGTCGGCTTTCTGGTGCATCGCGTTGCGGTCGCCCGGAAGGCCGTGGACGAAATAGAGCGGCCGCTTGAGCGGCATATCGTTCCACGCCCGCGCGAGCGTCTGCTCGCCCTCGTCGAGGACGCGGTCGTAGATCGTCCGGCCGGCGAACTCGCACCGGGCCGTACGGCAGCCTTCCAGCGTCATCGCGTCATCGCCGCGCGTGACGAGCACGCCGAGATCGTCCACGAGGATCCGGTCGCCGCGGGCCGCCTCGTCGGCCGCAAACGAGAACGGCCGGTACTTCGACCGAACCGTCAAAATGGTCCGGTCGTAGTGCCCGTTCGCGGGGTCTACGGCCATGACCACGTCGGCCTCGACGCCGCTCTCCGCGCCGGGACGGAGCAGCCACTGCCGGCCTTCGTGCGTCGTGATCGTCCCGCCGGGGATCGCCCGCACCGCCACGACGGCCCCGTTGTACGCCTCGAGCCGGCAGGGGTCGTCGCCGTCGGGCTCCGGGATGCCGCCGGGCGCCGGGTGGCCCCAGCGGATCCGAACGGTCAGCGGACGACAGACGGCGTCCGTAAAGGTCTGGAGCCGTTTCGGCCTGGATAAGGGGACGTCGGAGATCAGCCGAACCTTGAGCGTCCGGCGATACGCGACGCCGGGGTGGCCCAGCTTCTCGAACTCCGTTTCGCCCGTCGGTGCGAACGTGAACATCCATCGCGTCCCGTCGGCCTGGAGGCGCGTGTCGGCGTCCTTCCACCTGCCGTTCGTCCAGTCGTCCGTCGCCGCCCAGCCGACGCCGCCGGCGCCATGCTCGGCCAGGATCGGATCGGGCCGGCCGTTCCATGTGCTGTGCCAGTACTGGAGGCGGACCTTGTCGGCGGGCGGCGCCGCACCGTCGAACTCGACGACGACACGGCGGATCTTCCGCGGCTCGCCCCAGCGGACGCCGTAGCCCCTGCCGTCGGCCTCGCGGATCGCGAACCCGAACGGGGCTGCGTCAAACGCCGACCCGGGCTCGAGCCCCTTCGAATCGGCCGCGGCCCGGGCTCCCTGCGTCCCCAGCACGAGGGCGAACCCGACGACCACCCCCGCCAAGACAGAACTCCTGCAGAAGCGTGTCAGCGGCATCGACATCTCTCCTGTTCAGGCACCCCCCGCTTCGGCGAAACGGAGTCTACCCGAATCGCGCCGTCGCGTCCCAGGGACGCGGGCGACGTGCCGAAGCCGTTCGCCGCCATCCCAAGCGCCGCTGGCGGCGGCGCACTCCATAGTACGCCTCGGACCGCCCCCTTGGAATGCGGCGGCCTCGACGCCGTTCTGGCTTCTGCGAGACGTATGCGACGCATGACTTGCGGCAGAATCGCACTGGCCATCCGCCCGCGCGAATGGCTATGATGCGCATATGCGAGGCGATGCACCCCTTCTTGGACGATTCCCGGCTTGCGCGGCGGTGGCCCTGTGTGGCTGCGCGACGGCCCTGGGGTGGGACACGCAGATCTACGGCCCGCATTACCAGGCCGCCGCGACAGAGACCGATCAGGCGCCCGAATCGAGCGGCGTGGTTGCCGGGCGGCTTCAGTCCGACGTCTACTGGACCCACAACGACTCGGGCCACCCGGCCCGGCTGTGGGTCTTCCGGCTGACGGCGGCGGACGAGGCCGCGGGTATCGCACGGAACCTCGGCTTCGTGGACCTGCCCGGGGCGTCGAGCGTCGATTGGGAGGACATCGCCGCCGGCCCGCCGGGCGACTGCATCTACGTCTTCGACGGCGGCGACAACCCGCCGTGCGACCGCGCCAACAAGCGGATCCACCGGTTCGCCGAGCCTGCCATCGACCCGAACGGCCCGCCGGTCGCCCTGTCGGTCGCATGGTCGTCCATCCGGTTCGAGTACCCCGACGCGGCCAATCCGGCCCTGCCGGCCGACGCGAACGACGAGCGATACGACAGCGAATCGCTCGGCGTGCACCCCGTCAGCGGCGACCTCTACCTGGTCACCAAACGGAACAACGCGAACATGCCCGTGGCGCGCGTCTACAGGCTCGCCGCCGCCGGCCTGGCGTGGGACTCCACCACGGTCCACGTCGCGCAGTTCGTCGCCGACATTTCAGCGAAGGGGCCGTGGTTCGCGACGGCGATGGACATCGACCGGGACGGCCGCCGGCTCGTCGTGCGGGACTATGGCACGGCGTACGAGTTCACGCTGCCGGAGGGGCGGCCATTCGACGAGATCTTTCAGACGACGCCGGCCGCGATCGACCTGTCCGGCGAGCCGCAGGGCGAGGCCATCTGCTACAGGGCCGACGGCGGCGACCTGATCACCACGAGCGAATCGGGAGCGGCGGCGCCGGTCTACCGCGTGCCGTGGCTGCTGGCCAATGCGCGGGCGAGCCACGTCACCACGCTGTCGGCGAGGATCGCCTGGCAGACGCGCAGCCCGCTCGGCTCACAGGCAGACTACGGCCGGACGACGGGTTACGGCTCGACGACCGCGGATGCGACGGCCGTGACCGAGCACGCGCTCGACCTGGGCGGGCTTCTGCCGCAGGCGCGGTACTACTACCGGGTGGCTTCGGGCTCGCTCGCATGGCCACCGGCGGCCCGGGCGAGCGGCGTATTCTTCGATACGCGCCCGCCGGCCGTTGCCGACTTCGACCGCGACGGCGACGCCGACCTGTCCGACTTGACCGTCTTCCAGCTCTGTTTCAACGGTCCGAACAACCCGCCCATCGAGGTATGCCCGTTCGACGCAGACTTCGACAACGACACGGATGTCGATCTGGTCGATTTCGTCGCCTTCCATGCCTGTTACAACGGCCCGAACCGCCCGGCAGCGTGTCCGTAGGGGGCCTCGCGATCGCGATTCGTGCGGCGCGGGCCGTCCGGCGGGGCCGGGTGGTCCCCCCGGCCTGTGTTTGACCCGCGGCGCGCACCGTGCCGATAATGACCTTACGATCAATCAAGGAGGTTTGATCATGGACAGGGCACGACGCCAGCTGTGGCTTGTAGCCATCCTGTTCGTGGCGATCGGGACCGTCATTGGGGTCGCCTACCAGAAGTACCGCGCCGGCGACATCCAGGCGGCCGAGGGCCGGCGCGAGTACGAGGCGGGCCGCTTCGACCTCGCCGAGACGTCCTATCTTCGCGCGACCCAGGCCAGGCCGAACAGCGCCGAGGCCTGGTACTGGCTGGGCATGAGCCGCAAGAACCAGGGACTGTCGGCCGCCGCCGCCGAGGCCCTGGGCAAGGCAACCTCGCTCAAGCCCGACCGCGCGGCCTGGTGGGTCGAATACGCCGAGGCGCTCCAGTGGGCCGACCGATTCGCCGACGCCGAGCAGGCGTGGAAGCGCGTCGCCGAACTTCTGCCGCCGGACAATCCCCGCATACGGCAGGCACGCATGAACATCGCCCGGAACCTCGGCGCGCAGGGGCGGATCGAGGAAGCCGTCAAGCTGCTCGAGACGCTCCTGACCGAAAAGGAGGATCGGCAGACCCGCTTTCTGCTGGCCGAAGTGCTGGCCTGGGGCGGGCGCTTCGAGGAATCCGCCCGGCAATATCGTCAGGCACTGGACTCAAAACCGGAGAAGTAACATGAACCTGAGAACCCGAAGGCTTACGTTTCTTGCGCTGTTGACGACGGTTGCCCCGCTGGGCGCCCTGGCCGCGGAGCCGGCCACACAGGAACAGGGCGACTCGCTGGTCCAGCGACGGTGCCAGCTGGCGTACGTGCTGCTGTGGAAGAAGGACTTCGCCGAGGCCGCGCAGGAGTTCCGGAAGATCCTGGCCGCCGACCCCCGTCACGACGAGGCACGGCTGGGCCTGGCACTGGCGCTCGAGCGGAGCGGCGACCTCGCCGCCGCCACCGCCGAGTACGACCAGATCAAGCCCCGCTCCCCCCAATACGCCGCCGCCATGGCCGGCCGCGCGAGGATCCACGCCGGCCGCAAGCAGTTCAAGGAATCCCTCGCGCTCTACGAACGGCTCAAGAAGGACTCGGCCCTGACGGACGACTACCGGCTGAACTATGCCGAAACGCTCGGGCTCGCCGGGCAGTGCGACAAGGCACTGGCCGAGCTGGCGCCGCTTCGCGCACGCCCGAAGCTGGCCGCGGACGTCGCGAAGCTCGAGGGACAGATCCTGTTCTGGGCCGGCCGCTCCGACGAGGCCATTCCCAAGCTGCGGGACGCCCTGGCCAGGACGCCGAAGGACGACGACCTGCGGATGGATCTCGCGCGGGCGCTGCTGGCGTCGCGCAAGGATGAAGAGGCCGCCGGGCTCCTGAAAGACCTGTCCGACACGGCCGCGAAATCGCCCAAGGCGATCCTGCTCCGGGCGGACATCTTCTCGGCACAGAAAAAGTACGAAGAGGCGGCCGGGCTGCTGCGGGACGCCGTCGGCAAGCACCCGAAGGACGACGGCCTCAAGGGCCGCCTCGCCGAAGTGCTGAGCTGGATGCAGCAGTACGACGAGGCCATCCGGATCTATCGCGAACTGCTGGAGCGAAACCCCGACGACGCGAAGCTGCGCACGAAGCTGGCCGAGACGCTGACCTGGGCCGGCAAGTTCGACGAGGCCGCCGTGGAGTTCCGCAAGGCGTTGGGCGAGAACCAGAAATGAAGCGCTATTGCATTCCTTTGCTGGCTTTCGGCGGGCCGCTGTGGCTGTCGATGACGACGGCGACGCCGGCGCAAGATGCCAACGCCGCCGGCCCGGCCGCTTCGGCGCCGGCCGACACGCGGCTGAAACTGGCCGAAACGTTGCTGCTCGCACGCCGTTATGACGAGGCGGTCGCCGAGTTCGGCAAGGTGTTGGCGGCCGACCCGGCCAACCGTGCCGCGCGGCTGGGCATGGGCCGGGCGTACTTCTGGTCCGGCCGGCCGGAAGACGCGCGAAAGGTCCTCGAGCCGCTCATGCAACAGCAGGCCGACGCGGAAACGCTGAAGCTCTGGGGCGAGATCGTCGGGGCATCCGGCAGTGCCGCCGCCGTCGAGGCCATGCAGCGGAGCGTCGAGGCCAACCCGGACGCGGCGGCCCTGACGCAATCGCACGCGAGACTGCTGATCGCCCTCGGCTGCTACAACCCGGCGATCCAGGCGCTGCGGCAACTCGCAACCAGACACCCCGGCAACGCCGAGATCGCGATCGACCTGGCCCTCGCGTATTTCACGGCCGACCGCTATCCGGAGGCGATCGACATCTGCCGGCGCTACGCCGACGACGCGGGCGACGCAGGACGGCGGGCACGGATCATCCTGGCCCGCAGCCTGCTCAAGTCGTGGCACCTGGCCGAGGCGAACGCGGTCCTCCAGACGATTCGCCGGAAGGACCCGGATGAACCTCGTGCCTGTATCGGGCTCCTGACGACGTGGGTGCTGGATCCCTCCGGTTGCCCCGTGCCGATGGACACGTGCGCGGAGGCCCTGGCCACCGATGAGGCCCGGCGGCGTCTGCAGGAACGCCCCGACGTCCGCGACTGGTTCCTGGTGCTCGTCTGCGAGCTGGTGTCGCACGGCACGACCCCCGAGCGCGCCAGGCTGGCCGAGCGGCTGAGTGCCGCGCTAGCCTCCGACAGGGAAGCACCCGCGACGCAGCTCGCGCGACAGGCCCTCGACCAGTACGCCCGCGGCGGCCCAACCGCCGTAAGCCCTGACGTGGAGCCGCTGGCACAGGCGATCGCGCAGGGCGCCGTGGAGCGCCCGGCGCTGATCGAGGCGGGCAATCTGCTCCTGGCGCTTTTCGCAGGGCGGCAGTTGGTGCGCATCTGTGACGTTGCGCTCGCACGAGACCCGGACGATGTCGCGGTCGCGCTGCTCCGGGCGGAGGGCCTGGCGATCACCGCCGTCTACAAGGAGGCGGAGCCGGCGTACGAGAAGATCCTCGCGGCCCTCCCGCAGTGTACGAAGGCCCGGCGCGGGCTCGCGCGGACGTACAGCTGGCACCGGGAGTTCCGGAAGGCCGAGCCGCTCTACGAGGAACTGATCCGGCAGGAGCCCGGCGACATGGCCATCCGCCGCGAGGCGGCGCGGAGCCTCGGCTGGGACAAGCAGTTGCGCCTGAGCCTCCGGTCCTACGACGATTCGGTGTCGGCGCTCGGCGCCTCGCCGCCCGAAGCAACCTGGCGCGAACGCGTGCGGGGCGAACGCGACGCCAAGCGCGCCGACTGGTGGGTCCGCGACCGCCAGGCCGTCGATCACTACACCAGGCTGCTCGAGCAGGAGCCCGCGAATCAGGAGGCCCGCTTCGACCTCGCGCAGGTCTACGCCCGCAACCGGCACTGGGAAGAGGCCGCCGACCAGTACAACCGGATCCTCAACATCGACGCGCGCCATCGCCGCGCCCGCGACGCCCTTTACAAGAACGGCCTGTATCACGAGCCGGAGTACACGGTGGAGTGGAACTGGTTCAAGCAGCAGGGCTACGGCGACCTGCTCGATATCACGACGTGCAGCCTGACCGAGACGATCAAGCAGGAGATCGCCCGGCGGACGGACCTGTCCTTCATCGCGACCCAGATGTGGCACCGGTTCGATCGATGGGGCGGACGGGGCATCGATGAGCAGGACTACCGCTTCCGCCTCGACCACCGGTTCAACCTGCAGACCTGGGGGCACCTCTCCTCCGGCTGGGCGATGTTCAACGACGACAACGCCGAGCCCGAGCGGTGGATCGCCGACGCGGCCCTGACGCACAAGCCGGTGGACTGGCTCGCCGTCACCGTCGGCTGGGAACGCGAGCCGTGGCGGCAGAACCGCGCGACCGTAAAGGAAGCGATCAATGAGAACCGTCTCTTCGTGAACCTCTTCAGCAACATCAATCCGTGGCTGGACGCCTGGGTTGAGTACGGACATTCGTGGCTGAGCGACGGCGCGTACCAGCCGCCGAAACCCCCCGGGCAGCGCCGACCGCCGCGGATCTACACCCCGGAAAATGACCTCGACGAGCTGAAGTGGGGCGCGGCGTACCGCTTCTCGCTGTTCCCGAAGATCCTCCAGCTCGAATACCGCGGCTTCACGTGGTGGTATCGCGACGACGTGCCGACCTACTACTCGCCGAACCCCTTCACGGTCAACACCTGGCGGCTGTCCTGGCGACACTACCTGAACAATGACCAGTACGTCGAGCAGAAGAAGCTCTACTATGAGGCCGGCATCAGCGGGTCGGTCGATTCGAACGGCATCGGCGGCATCGGTTACGACGCCGCCGTCGGCTGGGACATCTGCCACCACTTCGGCGTGCAGGCGTCCTGGAGCAGCTTCTGGTCCAATACGTACGACTCCAGCGCCCTGTACCTCCAGCTGGCGGGGCGCATCTGAGGCCGCCGGTCGCCGCGACGAAACGCGGGGGACGCCGTCATGCAATCCATCGAGAAGCACCGCGAGTTCATGAAGTCCTGTTTCGGGGCGATGCGCGGCGTGCAGTCGGACCAATCCAGGGGGCTGCCGCCGCCGCCGCTGCAGCTGGCGCCGGACGAAGGGGCGGAACTCATCGATCTTCCCGCTCCGGACGCCGCCGTCCTGCAGGTCCGCGACCTGTTCACCTGCATCAGGAACCGCCGGAGCCGCCGGGATTACTGCGATGCTAACCTTACGATGGCGGAACTGTCCTTCCTGCTGTGGGCGACGCAGGGTGTCGAGCGCGTGCTCGACGGCGGCCACTGTACCCTCCGCACGGTGCCCTCGGCGGGGGCGCGGCACCCGTTCGAGACTTATCTGTTCGTCCACCGCGTGGCGGACGTGGCGCCCGGCGTGTACCGATACCTGCCGCTGTCGCACCAGTTGACGCTGCGGTTTCGCGACGGGCGGGCCATGCAAGGCATTGCCGAGGCGGCTTGTCGGCAGGACTTCCTCGCTGACGCCGCCGTCGTCTTCGTCTGGGCGTGCGTGCCATACCGCGGCGAGTGGCGGTATCCTCTGGCGGCGCACAAGGCGATGCTGCTCGATGCCGGCCACGTGTGCCAGAACCTGTATCTCGCCTGCGAGGCGATCGGGGCCGGCACCTGTGCCGTCGCGGCGTACGACCAGGAGGCCGTCGATCGGCTTTTGCGCCTCGACGGCAAGGACGAGTTCGTGATCTACATGGCCCCTGTGGCCAAGGTGTAGACCAGAGAGGAAGGATTGGTCCGCGTGAACGGGGATTTCGCCAAACGCCGGGAACGAGCCGCTATCGTCGTGGGGGCCGCTCTGGCCGCCGCCACGACCGCCGCCTGTACGGCCAAGGAACGGTACACGGCCAACGTCTCGTATGTGATCGGTCCGAAGCAGCCTCTCCCGCCCGGGCTGAAGGCCGTCGCCGTGCTCGATTCCGGCGTCCAGACCGTCGGTGCGCAGGAGAGCGACCGCGAACGGAAGTGGTCCACGATCGCCGCCGACATGATCGAGGCCATGCTCCAGGCCGGCAGCCAGCGCTTCGGCGTTGGCCTGGCCGTCGCCAAGCGGCGCGACACGGCGCGGGTCCTCGCCGAGCACGACCTCAAGCTCGCGGGCCTCGTCGAGGGCGAGACCGCCACGCGGACGGCGAGGCTCCTCGCGGTCCAGGGCCTCATCACGAGCCGGATCACCGTCAAGATCGACATCCAGAAGGGCACGAAGTCCACGATCGACTGGGTCGGCGTCATGGGCGGCGTCGTCAGCGGCCTGCAGGAATCCCGCGAGTCCCGCGAGCCGAAGCGCCCGCCGAAGCCGCGACTGTTCCGCGATCCACGCTACGTTCGCGATCCGCGATCGGCATACGAACGGCGTCCCGGCCCACCGGTCGTGGAGCGGCGCGAGGGCAGGGCCGCCGGCGGCGGGCTGACGCTCAAGACAAAAGATGTCGAGGAGATCAGCCGGCACCTGACCGTGCAGTGCTCGTTCAGCCTCATCGACGCGGCGACGGGCCAGGCGATCGCCCAGTACTCGCCGGCACCGTACCAGAAGAAGGATACGGCGTCGCCGCACTTCCTCTTCGGCAGCGCGATGAGCGAGGCGGACCTCGACCCGGTGGACCACTTTATCGGCGAGCTGGTCGAGCGGGCGACGCAGGAGTTCGTCAGCGGGCTGGTGCCGGTGCAGGTCGATTACAAGTACAACCTGGTCGGACGCGGCAAGGACGGCGAGGCGGGTATCCGGCTGCTTCGGGCCGACGATTACGACGGCGCGATCCAGAAGCTCGAAGCCGAACTCCGCAAAGACCCCGACGAGCACGAGAACATGTTCGCGCTGGGCGTCGCGTACGAGCTGAAGGGCGACGCGGTCCGCGCCCTGGACTGCTACCGGCGAGCGGCTGCCACGAAGGGCGTGGACAAGGAGGAACTCGGCACGTATCTCGCGGCAAAAGCGCGGTTGACCGAGCACATCGGCCGGATCCTGCGGCCGACGACGGCGAAACCGATATCCCCACCACAGCCCGAGCCGTCGCCCGCGGCTCCGGAAGCAGTGCCGCCGGCCCCACCGCCCCCCGCGCCGCAGGCCCCGGCGCCGGCCCCCGCGCAACCATCCGCGGCGTCACCGACGGCGTGGACGTGGAACATCCCGACGAGCCAGCCCGCATCCCAACCGGCAACGGCGCCACAGTAACCTCGCCGGACGTGCGGGCTCAGGGACAGCACGATTCATTGTCTGCCTGGATCCGCCCCACCGCATCGCGGTAAACGTCTCGAAGCTTCGTGACGGACAGCGGGTAAGATACCGGGCATGTCAGCAATTCCCTCGATGGCCGATGTGTGTCGTTTCCTGAGCGATCCGACGCTCGACGGTCGCCATCCGGGCGGCGACGGGCACGAGGCGGCCAAGCAGTATCTGCAAGCGATGCTGGAGTGTCTCGCGTTCGAGCCGCTCTTCAACGGCTCGTGGCTCCAGCCTGTGATGGACGGGCGGAAGCGCGTGGGCGAGAACGTCGCGGGCATCCGGCGGGGCCGGTCCGGGCGAACCATTTTGCTCGGCGCCCACTACGACCACTTCAGGGGCTGCCCGGGAGCGGACGACAACGCCGCCGCCCTCTCGATCCTCGTCGAGGTGTGCCGCTCGCTCGGCCCGTGGCAGGGCGAGCACAATCTGGCCCTCTGCTTCTTCGATCTCGAGGAGCCGCCGTACTTCCAGACCGACATCATGGGCAGCGTCTACTTCGCCGAACACTGCCCGTTCGACCTGAAGACGCTCGATTGCGCCGTTGTGCTGGACCTGTGCGGTCACGACGTGGCGATTCCCGCTTGTGAAGACGCCCTGTTCGTGCTGGGGGCCGAGTATTCGCATGCCCTGGTCGAGGCGATTCGCGCAACCGAAGCGGCCGCCGTTTCGATCTACATGCTGGCGAACCACCGGATCGGCGACATGTCCGACCACCACGCCTTCCGGCTTGCGGGCCGGCCGTTCCTGTTTTTCTCCTGCGGATGGTGGAAACACTACCACCGCCCCACCGATACGTTCGACCGGCTGAATCTGGTCAAGATGCAGGGCATCGCCGACTACCTGACGCGGCTGGTCCCGGAACTGGACAGGCGACAGGTCCGAATCGACCCCGTTCACGACTTCGGCCTGATCGAGGCCGACTCACTGAGACGGCTCATGGGCGGCGAACTGCCGCTCGTTCTCGAGGAGGGGATCGCCGAGGTGGTACGGCGGCTGGTCGGGTAGGTGACCACATCTTCCTCGCCGCGCGTATAATGCCGCCGTGCCCTTGCCGATTCTCTCCATTGCGTGCCTGCTTGCGGCCCAGGTGCCTCCACCGCCGCCGTTGCCCGCGCCGACGATTGCCCGTCAGCAGGTGACCTGCCCGGTTTGCGGCTACGCCTTCGAGGCATTTGCCGGCGTCGAGGAAGACGGGGCCGGCGGGGTAGACCGCGACCTCTTCGCCCGGGCGATCGGACCGCAGCCGGAGTTTTATCGGGTCTCGACGTGTCCGGCGTGCCTCTACAGCGGCTACCTGACGGACTTCACGGCCGCCGGCGTGGTTCCGCCCGATGTGATCGCCAAGGTCCTGAAAAAACCGCGTCTGCCGCGTCCGGCGGGCGTTACGAAGGACACGGACCAGCGCTTCATCGACGCCCGTGACCGGTACGCACTGGCGATCACGTGCTATCAGTGGCGGCAGCGAAGTGACGAGGCGATCGCGTGGCTGCACCTGCGGGCATCCTGGGTCGTCCGCGATATGGCCGTGGTCGTGCCCCGAACCCCGAAGCTCGAGCGGATCCTGCTGTACGCACGCCGTTGGCACCCGGCACGTACACCGGGAACCAACCAGGCAGACGCCGAGATGGAAATGGTCACGCAGGCGGCCGCCGCGCTGGCCGAGGGCCGCTTCAGCCGCTACCAGGCCCCCTACGTACGGTTCTTTGTGGCGATGCTTCTGCGCAAACAGGGCGAAAACGAACAGGCCTCCCCGCTGCTCGAGGAACTGGCAGGAGAAACGCTCCTGGAAGAGCCGTTGCGCACGGCGGCCGGGCGGATGCTCGATTCCATCGCCGCGGAGCAGGCGCATCAGCGCGCGGCCGTGACGCATATGGAGCGGGCGCTGCTGGCCGAGCAGGTGGCACCGGCCAATCGTCCGGTGGCCATGTACATCACGGGCGAGTTGTGCCGTCGCCTCGGGCGCAATCGCGATGCCGTCCGGTGGCTCGACCGGGCGAGCGATTCGGGAAAACTCCCCACGGACCTCCGGCGATGGGCCCTGGAGCAGAAGGAGCTGGCCCAGGGCGGCGCCGATGGCCGCTGATGGTTCGCCGAACGGGTTCGTCCCGCGCAAGGCCCGATTCGGTGCAAACCCTGCGTATCAACGCTGCTGTGTGCGTCCTTATCGGCGGCGGTCAATCACGACCGCGGATGCGCCGATATTATCGCCCCGGTGCATGCCCGCGATGGCTCGCGCTCCGCGCAGGAAAAGTGCGCAGAACCGCGAAAGTTGACACATTTCCCATTGACAAGAAGGCGATTGCCTGATAGAAACAACGAGAAGAGCGAGCCAGAGCGGGGCACAATCAGCGCGGACGGGAGCCTCAGTCGTCATGGATGCGTTCAAGGCTGTTACGTCAAAGGCGGGCAAGGAGTTCAAGGGCCGGAAGGTCTTCACCGTGGAGTCGGCGCAACGCGCCCTCCCGCTGGTTCGACGCATCGTCATCGACGTCGTCAACCAGTACTGCCGCCTCGTCGAGGTGCAGAAGCAGTACCAGATCCTCTTGCGCCAGGGACCGTCCGAGGCGCTCGAGACCGCGCGCGACCAGCGGCAGGAGGTCGCCGGCCGTCTCAGCGAGCTGACCGACGAACTCGAGCTGATCGGCTGCGAACTGAAAGACTACGAGCGAGGCCTCATCGACTTTCCCTCCGTCATCGACGGCCGCGAAGTCTATCTCTGCTGGCGGCTGGGCGAGGACACGGTCGGCTTCTGGCACGAGCTTATGGACGGCTTCGCCGGCCGCCGGCCGCTGCCGATCCGGCGCGCGGTTCGATAACCCGACGTTTCCGGTCGCAGTCCGGCGGGGTTCGGGGCACGGCTACCTCTTCTCCATCACGTCACGCAGATCGTCCGAATACGGTTGGCGGATGCCGTTGTCCGTCAGGATTTCCTCCGCCGCGGCCGTGATCTCCGCCCGGCGAAAGACCAGCGTCTCCGCCCGACGGTCCTGAAACTTGAAGACCACGTACGTGCCTGTGGCGTCCCGGAGCGTCTCGGCCAGGTGACGCAGGTTCCGGATCCGCACGCCGTTGACCTCCCCGACGACGCATGTCACGGGGTCGCCGTAACCCTTCGAGATCCTGTGCGGCAGCAGCGGCGAGGCCACGATGACCAGCTCCTCGCCCTCGAACGCGACGCGGTCGCTGTAGCGCGCGATCATCGGGCTCTGGTGAAGCCACATGAGGGAGCGCGTCTTCTCGCCGGCGACCGCGAAATACTCCGCTGTCGCGGGCGAAAACACGAGCGGTCCGTAGATGAAATAGCGGGGATACGCGGTCTCCAGAGGGGCGATGAGGTCAGCCCGCCGGACGTTCAGCGGCAGGTCGATCTTCTGCGCCTTCCCGTCGCGCAGGATCGTCAGGCCCACCGTGCCGCCTCTGGCTTCCTGCTGCACCAGGTAGCGGAAGTCAAACGACCGGTCCTCGCGCACGCGGACCTTGCCGTCGCTCTCCACGCGGTGCTCGCCCACGCGGGTGATGACGTCCCACTCCTTCAACGGATACGCGGCATCCGTCAGGTACGGCTCCCGCACCATCACCCCGCCCGCGTCCTTCGGCAGCCCCAGCTTCGCACGGAGTGATTCGTTCTCCGTCGTCTGGACGCCGTCGCGAAACGCCGGCTTGCCGTCGTACTTGCCGTCCGCGATGTCCGCCAGGAACGTGCGGATCTCCTCGACGGGGATCAGGTAGCCGATGTTCTCCGCCTGCGCGATGCGGCTGAAGACCAGGCCGACGACGCGATCCCGGGAAACGGCCGGGCCGCCGCTGTTGCCGGGGTTGAGCGCGGCATCCACCTGGATGCGGAGCCCCATCGTGTTGTAGTTGTAGCCCTCGAACTCGACGCGCGACACGACGCCTTCCGTAACCGACAGCTCGGTGCCGCCGATCGGATAGCCGTAGACGTTGACCTTGTCCTTCAGGGCCGGCAGCGGGTCGGCCATCGGCAGGGCGGGCCGCCCGGCGAAGAACGCCTCGTCCTCCGGTTGCAGGACGGCAAGGTCGATCCCGGGGGCGATCGCGGCGACCTTGGCCGCTACCTTATCGGGCGACTGGTAGCCCTGGACGTAAACCTGACTCGCGTACGTCACGACGTGGGCGTTGGTGAGAATCCGCTTGCCGTCGATGACGATGCCCGTGCCCCCCTGCTCCGCCGCCGGCTGCTTGATCCACGGGCGGATCACGTCGGGCCCGCGCCGCGTCGCGAGGACCTTCACGACCGAGGGTCGGATCGCATCGTCCGCCCGCGCGGGAATCGACGACCACAGGAACAGACAGGCAACAAGGGCGCAGAAGCGCCGGATATCGGCTGACGTCACGTTGAATCCTCCGCGGGCCAGGGCCCTGGTTCGTTCATTCGCCGGGCTTGTATCCGCGAAGGGGCTTTCGAGCAAGCGGGCGGATGTACGGAAGGGGTCTGGAGCCCTGGCCGGCCCGGCGGCGCAGCCCGTCCACAGGAGTGATACGCGCGGATGCGTTCAGGCCCTGACGGGGAAACGTTCCGGAACTCCTGCTCGCGCGCCGGGGCCGGCTGAGCGCCCCGTACGCCACGACCCGAGTCAGCGACCCTTCCGGGCCGTTTCGTACAGGTCCGCGACCCGGTCCCAGTTGACCACGTTCCACCAGGCGGCGATGTAGTCCGGCCGTCGGTTCTGGTACTTCAGATAGTAGGCGTGCTCCCAGACATCCAGGGCGAGAACCGGCGCGAGCCCTTTCGACAGCGGCGAGTCCTGGTTCGCCGACGGCTGGATCCGCAAAGCGCCCTTGTCGTCCACCACGAGCCAGGCCCACCCGCTCCCGAATTGCTTGATCGCCGCCTGGCTGAACTCGTCCTTGAATTTCGCGAAACCGCCGAATGTCGAGCGGATCGCATCGGCCAGAGGTCCATGGGGCTCGCCGCCCTTCTTCGGCCCCATGATCTCCCAGAACAGCACATGGTTGGCGTGCCCGCCGCCGTTGTTGATCACCGCCTGCCGGATGGCCTCGGGAACGTCCTGGATGTGCGCCAGGATGTCTTCCACGGTCCGGGAGGCCAGGTTCGGATGGCCTTCGAGGGCCTTGTTCAGGTTCGTCACGTACGCCTGGTGGTGCTTCGAGTGATGGATTTCCATCGTCCGGGCGTCGATGTGGGGCTCGAGGGCGTCGTAGGAGTACGGGAGCTTCGGCAATACGAATCCCGACGAGGCCCCGGCGGCCTCTGCGGCCCGGGCGTTCTTCGCTACGAGTCCTGATGCGGCGGCCAGCCCCCCGATCGCGGCCAGATCCCGGATGAATTCGCGACGCGTTGTCATGGGTCGGCTCCTGTCTCGATTCATAAGCCCACTGGAGCATCCGGCGGGAAGCCGATACCATATCGGCCGTCCGCCGTCGGAGTACTCGCTCTAGGATAGCGCGCTGCGACGCCGAGTCAAGGAAAAACGAGCCAGGAGAACCACCCCGTGAAACTGTCATGGCACCGACGGATTCTGCACCTGCGGCACCCGTTCAACATCGCCCGCATGACACAGACGAGCAACACCGAGAAAGAGGTGCTGCTGCTGCAGATCGACCACGGGGGGCATGTCGGTTGGGGCCAGGCGGCGCCGATCAGCTACTACCACCAGTCTCTGGACTCGGCCGAGGCGGCGTTCAAGCGCGTGGCCAACCGATTGGGCACGTCGCCGTTCCGCCTCGAGGAGATCCACGCCACGCTGTGGCGCGAGATCGGCGATCAGTCCGCGGCCATCGCGGCGATCGACGGGGCGCTGCACGACCTGATCGGCAAGCTCCTCGGCGTGCCCGTGTGGAAGCTGTTCGGGCTGAGCCCGGAGAAGGCCCCGCCGACGTCCTTCACGATCGGCATTGACGACATGGAGACCGTGACGCGCAAGATCCGCGAGGCGGAGGAGTACCCCATCCTGAAGATCAAGGTCGGCACGAAGGACGACGAGACGCTCCTGCGGACGGTCCGCGAGGCCGCGCCGCGCAAGACGCTCCGCGTTGATGCCAACTGCGGCTGGACGCCGGATAACGCCATCGAAGAGATGCGCCGGGCCGTCCGTTTCAACGTCGAGTTCATCGAGCAGCCGATCCCGCCGGGCGACGCCGCCGCGATGCGGCGACTCCGCGCGGCAGGCATCGCTCCGCTGTATGCCGACGAGAGCTGCGTGAAGGAATCGGACGTGGCAGCCTGCGCGGGGCAGTTCGACGGCATCAACATCAAGCTGAGCAAGTGCGGCGGCATCCGCCCGGCGCTCCGCATGATCCATGTCGCCCGCGCCCTGGGGCTGAAGATCATGCTGGGGTGCATGGTGGAGACGTCGGTGGGCATCGCGGCCGCGGCGCACCTCGCGCCGCTGGTGGACCACGTGGATCTGGACGGGCACCTGCTGCTGGCCGATGATCCCTTCGAGGGCATCGGCGGGGCGGGCGGCGTGCTGACGCTGACCGATAAACCGGGGCTGGGCGTCGTTGAGATGGGCGCACGACCGGCCCGGTAGTCCGCCGCGTTGCGTACGGCAAGAACGGGCCCTATAGTGCGATCCGGCCCGTGCGCACGAACGGTCCGGGCCCTGGGGACGTAGGAAACAGCGGAGGTCCAGGCGGATGAACAGTTCGAGACAGGGCAACGGCCCCCGGCGCCGGCCGGGCTGGGGCGCGGTCCTCGCCGGGGCAATCGTGGCGGCGCAGGCTATGGCGGTCCGGGGGCAGGCCACCGCGCCCGCGGCGACGGCCCCGACGGCAACGGCCCCGGCGGCGTCGCAGCCGGAGGGCGAGACGATTGACGGCCTGATGGAGGCGGCCCGGAAAGCCCTCCAGGCCAAACAGTTCGAGGCGGCCCAAGTCTACTTCACGCGCATTCTGAAACTGGAGCCGAAGAACATCCAGGCCCTCGCCGGAATGGCCGCCGTGTTCACCAACCTCAAGAACCCCGCCGAGGCGTTCCGGTACGGGCTGGATGGGGCGGAGGCCGCCATCGAGGCGAAGCAGTACGCCGCGGCGGAACAACTGCTGCTCGACGCGCAGGCGATGGACCCGACCAACCCGCGCGTCTTCCTTGGCCTCGGCGCCGTGTACCTGGCGACCAACCGCGAAATGAAGGCCATCGAGGTCTACCGACGGTATCAGAAGACCGAGACAGGGCGGGGCGACTACCGCGGCTACCTCGCCATCGGCAAGCAGTATTACGCAAACCGGTACTACCGGCAGGCGATCGCGTCGCTCAAGAGAGCGGACGAGTTGAACCCCCGCGACGCCGAGACGCTGCGCGCCCTGGCCTGGGCTCACCACGCCGCGCGCGAATTCGACGCGGCCGCGAAGGCCGCCGCCGCCGCCCTGAGCGTGAGCCCGGACGATCTCGAATCCGCCGCGACATACGCGGCCATCGTGAGCGAGGACCCGACGAGCGACGAAAAGAAGCAGCTGGAACAGTTGAACCTGGCCCGCGAAACGCTCACCAGGGCCCTGCAGGCCGCACGCCGCCGGTTCGAGGCCAAGCCCGACGACCCCAAGCTTCTCGATGCCATGGCCAAGTCCTGCAGAACGCTGGATTCCGTTCTCCAGAGGATCGCGGCCCGTGATCGGGCGAAAACAGACCCCGCCGTCATCCTGGAACGCGCCCGGGCCCTCCAGGAGGCGGCGGCCATCGAGCACGCCATGCAGCTCTACAAGGCGCTGGATCTGCTGGACGCGGCTGTGAAACTGTGGCCGCGCAACGTGAGCGTGCTCCGGGAGCTGGCCTCCGTGCAGTCCCAGGTCAAGAAGACGGCCGCCGCTGCCGACACCTGCCGCGCGATTCTCGACATCAGCCCCGACGACGCCTTCGCCAAGAACCTGCTCCGGCAGCTCGGGCCGGCCTCAACCCAGCCACAGGCCCGCCCGTAATCCCCCGCGACCGCTTGTCACGACGACGGGGCCGCGCCGGAATACGGGCAGGACGTACGCCCACAACGCCCGGCAGGCGAGAAACTGCGCGCAGTGTGCGAGGCGAGCGGCTCGCCGCGCGTCAAATCCGCACCGCGCGGGGCACACCGGTGCCGTCGCTCGCCTTCGGCGCCGCCGCTTCCCACACGCCGGGGATGACTGTGCCGCAGTCGGGGCATTTGTCGCCGTGCATCCGGTTCTCGCGGACGTAAAACCCCTGCCGGCGGATCAGCGTCGCGCCGCACTTCGGGCACGCCGTGTTCTCCAGGTCGCCCACGCGACCGGCGATGTTGCCCGGATAGACGAACTTCAGCCCCGCGGCCTTGCCGATGCGGTGCGCCCGCAGCAGCGTATCCACCGACGTCGGCGGCGGCCCGGTCATCCTGTAATCCGGGTGAAACGCCGTGCAGTGCCAGGGGATGTCCGGCGAGACCGACGCGAGGAACTCCGCGATCTGCGTCAGTTCGTCGTCGCCGTCGTTGAACGTCGGCACGACCAGCGTCACCACCTCGACCCAGAAGCCCATCGTTTTCGCGAGGCGGATCGTATCGAGCACGGTCTGCAGGACGCCGCCGAGCCTGCGGTAATTGCGGTCGTCGAAGCACTTCAGGTCGATCTTGTACAGATCGACGTACGGCCGGAGGAACTCGAGGACTTCGGGCGTCGCGTTTCCGTTCGAAACGTAGCCGCAGACGATCCCGTGCGGCCGTGCCGGCTTGAACACCTCGACGGCCCAGTCGCTCGTGATCAGCGGCTCGTTGTACGTGCTGACCATGACGGGCGTCGCGTGCTGCACGGCCAGTTGCACGATCTGCTCCGCCGTGCAGAACCGCGGCGTCGTGACGGCCTCGTCGTCGCGCAGCACCTGGCTCGAGATCCAGTTCTGGCAGTAACTGCAGTGGAAGTCGCATCCCAGCATGCCGAACGACATCGCGTCGCGCCCGGGAAAGGCGTGGTAGAACGGCTTCTTTTCAATCGGATCGACCGCCAGCCCGGCGACGTAGCCGGCGGGGACGCGCAGCTCGCCGCCCCGGTTGAACCGGACGCGGCAGACGCCCGCCTTGCCCTCGTGGACGAGACACCGGTGCCCGCACGCCAGACAGCAGATGCCCTCCCCCTCCTGCCGCACCAGCGCCGGCGCCGCCGCCATCGTGTGCCGGCTCAGCAGTTCCTTGAGCGAAATGGTTGACGACATCGCTTCACCTGCCCGCCGCACGACGCCGCGTGTCCGCCCGGGGTGGTCCCTGCGTCCCCGGCCAGGGGTAGTCGTTCTTGCCGGCCGTCGGCTCCAGGGGGCCTTCGGGCAGCGTCTTCTGCCACGCGAGCACCCGGGCCGCGAGCCGCTCGACGACGTCCGCGTGTCCGTCCGCCACGTTGTTCAACTGCGTCGGGTCGCGCAAGATGTCGTACAGCTCGACGCGGCTGCGGTCGGGATTCATCAGGAGTTTCCAGTCGCCCTCGCGGATCGCGAGGATCGGGCTGCGGTGGAAGGGCTCGCCGAAGATGTGAAACCGCCACTCCCACATCAGCGGCGTCTTCCGCGGACGCGACCCGCCGAGCAGGACGTCGCTCATGTCTTCGCCGTCCAGCGCATGGCCGACCGGCGGTTCGACGCCCGCAAGCCTGCACAGAGTCGGCAGGAAGTCCACCCCCGCGACGACGGCGGCGTCCTCGACCCGCCTGGCCGGCACGTGGCCCGGCCAGCGGACGAGGAACGGCGTGCGGATGCCGCCTTCGTACAGGCTGCGCTTCCGCCCGCGGAACGGCCCGGCCGAGCCCACGCCGCTGTGGCCCGCGTTGGCGATGTGAATGTCCTCCGGCCCGTTGTCGCTGGAGAACAGCACGATCGTGTCGTCGGCCAGGCCCATCCTGTCCAGCTCGTCCAGCAGGCGCCCGATCTGCGCATCGATGTCGCCGACGGAGGCGTAGTAGATCGTCTCGGCGGACTTGTGCGGGATGCCCCGTCCAGGGCTGAATCGCTCGTAGGGCTTCATCTGCTCGTCGGTGGGGTTCAACGCGGCGTGCGGCAGGAGCGTCCACAGGTTCACATAGAACGGCCGGTCCCTGTTCTTGCGAACGAACGCGAGCGTCTCGTCCACGAAGAGGGCCGTGGAATTCGGCCAGAACGCGGCCGGCGGTTCCTTCCATCCGGGGTTGACCGAGACCATCGTCCGGGCGACGTCGAAGCCGTATGCCGTCGGGTCCGGCGCGCCGGGGCCGTGGCCGAGGTGCCACTTGCCGAAGTGCGCCGTGGCGTACCCGGCGGCCTTCAACAGCGCGGCAACATTGGGCACCTTCGGATCCAGCCAGTTCGACATCCCGCGCTGGGCGTTCTGCGCGTGCTCGGCGTAGTGCCCGTGGATGCGGTGTCGGGCCGGATACTGCCCGGTCAGGAACGCGCAGCGGCTTGGCGAGCACACGGACCCATTCACGTAGAACTGCGTGAAGAGCGTGCCCCCGGCGGCCAGCCGGTCGATCTGCGGCGTTCGCAGCCGCTCGTGTCCGTAACAGCTCAAGTCCCCCCAGCCCAGATCATCGCAGAGAATGAAGATGATGTTGGGCCTGGACGCCGCCCCCGCCGACGCCGCCGCGGTTCCCCACGCCAACACAAACACGATCGCATGCCAGAAGACGCTTCTCACAGGTCGGCCCTCATTGCCTGGCCCTCGGCACCCTGCACCGTTCATCCCGGCCTTCCCCGCGCCATCGTTGCCCGCAGGCCCGTCAGCCGTCGCATGCGGATGAGCAGCCAGTGAAAGTACGGCGCCCAGAACGTCGTGTACAGCGCGGTGAGCACGGCGTACGTCCACACGCCCGTGGCCGGCGACGTGCCCTCGGGGGCGGTGGCGGAACGGTACAGCGCGACGACCGACTGAACGAGCATCGCGCCCAGGAAGGTCAGGATCGTGTGCGTCAGCCAGTGCTCGCGGAACACGAGGTCGCGGACGTGGTAGATCAGCCACGCCGTCCCGCCGAAGCTGAATGCGAAAAGGCCGAGGTGGCCGTAGCCGGCGCTGCCGTTGACGCTTTCGAGGTCGATCAGCAGCCCGAGCACCCACGCCCCGAGGCAGGCGTCGGGCCAGGGCCCCATGACCGCGTAGAACACCGCGAGCACGAAAAGCCAGTCCGGACGGATCTCGCCGATCGCCAGGTGCGGCGCAAGGGCGGTCTGCAGGACCAGGCAGAGACCGGCCAGGATGGCGAACGTCACCCAACGCACGAGACACCGGCGGATATTGTACCGCGTGGGTCAACGGGGAACACGAGCGGGAAACGGGGCGGTTTCCGGAGGGGCCGCGCTCCGGAAGGCTTACCGTGCGCCGGCAAGCATCTCATCGACGCGGACGAACTCGTAGCCGCGCCGCGCGAGTTCATCCACAAGGTCGCCGACGAGCGGGTGCATCTTGTCCGTACGGCCGGGGCCGGAGCCGACGTGCAGCAGGAGCAGGAAGCCGCTGAGGCCGTCGGGCTGCGTCGCCTCGAAGTCCAGGATGCTCTCGTAGATTTTCCGCGAGGGCATGAAGCTCTTGTGGTCGTCGGGGGCCCAGTCGGCGTTCGAGCGCGAGCCGGGGGTAAAGTTGAAGAGGACCATGCCGAGCCGCCGGGTCCACTCGACGATCTGCTCGTTGTACCACTCGTACGGCGGGATGAAGAACCGCATCTGCTCGCGCCGCGGGCCGTAAGCGGACAGGCCGGCGAGGTTCTTCTCCAGGTCGGCGCGGAAGGCGTCCTCCGTGACGAGCGTCTTTGTGCGGTCCTCCCACGGGCAGTAGAGCGGATGCGCGTCGGAGTGGGGCCCGAGGTAGTGGCCCTCGGCGACCATGCGGCGGAGGAACGGCTGATGCGCCGGCTTCCGCAGGTAGTCGCCGGTGACGAAGAAGGAGCCCTTGACGCCGCGGGCCCGAAGGGCGTCGAGGATCGTCTCCGTCCCCTCGCCGAAGTCGCCGCCGGTGAAGATCAGGGCGATCCGCTTGCGGTCGCGCGGGCCGCGCACGATGCCGCCGTGGTCGTATGTGAATGAGGCGCCGCCGATGTCCATGGTTCCGTGGTTCTCCTTCGTAGCGCGAGTCGGCGGACGACAGCCGCACAACCCGGCCCACAGACAGCCTGCCAGTAGAACCCGAAGCGCCAGCGGGGGCCCCTCCGCTCGCCTCGCCACAACAGGTAGGCGAACCCTTGCGGCCCCGGCCACGCGGCTGCGGAGAACCGCCCGGCCTGCACGTTCTCGCCGGCTCGTTTTCCCGCTTTTTCGCTCTTCTTCCACCGTCTCGTTCACGCGCCTCTCGCGAACGCCTCCCACTGTCTGTCGAGCGTCGCCTTTTCGCCCTTGCCCGCGTGGACGTAGACGCCGTAGCGCACGACGTACGCCTTGCCCGCCGGCAGCGTCAGCAGCCTGCCGTACGACGGGTTGGCCGAGAGAAAGCCGAACGGGTCGTTCATGCAGAACCACCGCACCGGGTGGTCCGGATTCGTCGGGTGGTCGAACATCGCCACGCCGGCCCAGTCCGGGTCGCCCCAGACGGCGCAGTCGTCGAGCTTGCCGCTGTAGTCGGCCCAGCGGGCCGGCTGGCCGAGCATCGTCCTGGGGTCGTTGCGCCCTTCGCTGTCGAGCAGGACGCCCTTGTCCATGCTCCGCAGGCACCGGTAACTCAGCCCCGAGTACTCGTTGGACGGCGGCGCCGAGCGCAGCACGCGGTCCTTGCCGACGGCCGTGAGCCGCAACACCCAGTCGATCCGGTAGCCGTCGCCCGACGGCGGGTTCACGCGGACCTCCCGCTGCTCGGCGACCCACGTCTCGCCCGCGTGCGTGACCCACTCGAGCCCGTGAGCGAAGGCAACGCTGCCGTCGCCGCCGACCCGCGTGGCGATGTCGCCCTTGACGTCGCACCGCCCGTGCGGCTTGCCCTCGGGGGCCATCAGTTCGGTTTCCCAGAAGTTCAGGTCGTCCACGTACCGCTGGCAGAAAAACAGGCCGAAGTGCCAGACGTGGTCGTGCGGCCGCGGGAGGGCGACGTTCTCGCCGGCCCGCCGTCGCGCCGTCGGCGGGAGGGCCACAAGGTCGAAATACGGCTTGCTGCTCCGCCCGTCCGCGCGGTACTGGAGGAGCGGCCGCCCGTCGCAGGCGATCAGGACCAGTCCCGGTGTCTTCTCGATCATGAGCATAAAGTACCCGCCTCTGTGGGGTGCGGCCTTGCCGGAGACCGCGACTCAGGTCCGCCGAGAAGCAATTCCCGGCGGTGCGACAGCGAAATCATGGAGCGCCGAGGCCGCGGGCGTCAAGGCAGGCCGTGCCAGCGTCGACGGCACGGAAGCACGGTAGAGTCGGCGGATCTGCTCGTGCTCCGCCGGGGCTTGTGATCGCTCGAGAAGGTGCTGGATCGTACCGTGTGCGTCGGAAAGTGAGATCGCGTACACTGCCGGCGGTTGTTGCCGGTCGGTCGCTCCGGTGCCGTTGCCGGCGAGGGGGCCATGCCCGGTTGTGGTGCGGGCTTGCAGCCTGCTCCGCAATGCAGGCAAGATGCCTGCACCACAACGAACGTGGCCGGCCGAAAGCGGCATCCGACGATTCTTGATCTGTTGATGGAGTGATTATGATGCTCAGATACAGTCTCGCGCGGACGTTCGCGGCCCTCGCCCTGTCCGCCGGCTCGGTCCCCGCCGCCGACTTCGCCATTCGCGACGGCGACGTCGTCGCGTTCGTGGGCGACAGCATCACGGCCGCCGGGACGTACGGCAAGATCATCGAGAACTACACGCTGCTCCGCTTCCCCGATCGCAAGGTGCGGTTCTTCAACGCCGGCAAGGGCGGCGACACGGCGGCGGGGTCGCTCGAGCGGTTCGACCGCGACGTCTTCGACCGGGGGGCAACGCTCGTCACCGTCGCGTTCGGCATCAACGACATCGGCTGGGGCGTCCGGGCCGACGCCGGGCACAGGAAAGCGTACCTCGATGGCGTCCGCGCGATCGTCGAGCGGTGCAGGAAGCGCAACGTGCGGGTCTACATCTGCTCGGCGGCGGTCACGGCGGAGAACCCGGAGACGGCCAGGAACGGCTTCCTCCAGACGATGTGCAACGAGGGGATGGAGATCGCCCGGTCGATGGGCGAGGGGGCGATCGACGTGCAGGGCATCATGCGCGAGATCCAGCGGAAGGTCTGGGCCGCCAACGCCACGGCCAAAACCGGGAAGGAGAAGGACTCGCTCCACGCCGCCGACGGCATCCACCTGAACGACTACGGCCAGATCGCGATGGCCTATGCGATCCTCAAGGGACTCAACGCCCCCGCGGACGTGTCGTCCGTCGTCGTCGATGCCCGCGGCCCGGCCGTCGTCGAGGCCGCCGGCTGCAGCGTCACGAAGCTCACCGGCCGCGACGAGATGCTCGAGTTCATCCGGCTCGACGAGCAGCTGCCGCTGAACCTCGGGTTGATCGGGTTGCTCGCGTACCGCTGGGTGCCGATCCCCGATGAGCTGAACCGCTACATGCTCACCGTCCGCAACCTCAAGCCGGGCCGGTATGACGTGCTTGCGGACGACCGGCGGATCGGCACGTACGGCCACGACCAGTTGGCCGCGGGCGTCAACATCGCGTCGGCCACGCTGGACGCGTGGGAACCGGGCGGCCCGTGGGATGCGCAGGCGACGATCTTGCGGAACTTCACCGACGCGCGGTTCGAACTCCAGTCGTCACGCCGGCTGACGCCGCTGTATCTGCCCCACAGTCCGAATCTCGACGAGATCAACCGGCAGGCCGACAGGCTCAACGCCGAGATCGAAGCGCTCCAGCGGACAACGGCCCGGCCGACGCCGTACCGGTTCGTCATCCGGCCGGCGCAGGAAAAGCCGGCGAAGTAGGTGCCAAGAAGGTGTCAGGAACCGTTGGCCATGCCGGCGGAGCGCGGGGTTCGGATCTGCGGATCGAGAGGACGGGGCTTTCGCCGTCGGAGGGTTCTGACGCCTTTCCTGCGAACGAGGAGGTGATTGTCATGCGTTACTGGATCCGGACGTTTGCATCGATGTTGCTGGTCCTGGGGGCGGCGTCGGCCGCGTTCGCCGCCGGGCGTAACGTCGTGCTCATGATCGGCGACGACCACGGCCTGCAGGTCGGCTGCTACGGGGACCCTGTCGCGCAGACGCCCGCGATGGACCGGCTCGCCGCACAGGGCACACGGTTCGCCAACGCCTTCGCCGGCGTCGCGAGCTGCAGTCCCTCGCGAGCGGTCATCCTGACAGGCCAGCACAACCACACGAACGGGCAGTACGGCCTCGCGCATGACGTACACAACTTTCATTCCTTTGATCGCGTGCGATCGCTGCCGAACCTGCTCAGGGAGGCCGGCTACCGCACGGCGATCGTCGGGAAGTACCACGTGCTGCCCGAATCGGCGTACGCATTCGAACAGCACCTCCCCTGCCCCGGCGGTCCGCGGCAGGTGGCGGCGGTGGCTGAGGCGGCCCGCACGTTCATGGCCGAGCCCGGCAAGCCGTTCTTCCTTCTGGTCGGCTATGTCGATCCTCACCGGGTCGCCGGGGGCTTCGGCAGGGGCGAAAAACACCGCGGCATCCGGCGGATCGAGTACAAGCCGGAGGCGATCGTCGTGCCGCCGTGGCTCCCCGACAACCCCGATGTGCGCGACGAACTGGCGGACTACTACGAGTCGATCAGCCGGCTCGACCAGGGCATCGGGCTCGTGCTCGACGCAATCCGCGACACGGGCCACGCCGACGACACGCTCGTAATCTACGTCAGCGATAACGGCCCGCCGTTCCCGGGCGCCAAGACGACGTTGTACGATCCGGGCGTTCACCTGCCGCTGTTGATCCGCGCGCCGGGCCAGAAGAAGGCGGGCGTCGTGAGCCGGGCGATGACAAGCTTCGTGGACATCGCGCCCACGATCCTGGAGTGGGCCGGCGCAAAGGCACCGGCCGACCTCGCCGGCCGGTCGCTGCTGCCCATCCTCGCCGAGGAGGATCCGGCCGGCTGGGATGTCGTCTACGGCTCGCACATGTGCCACGAGGTCACGATGTACTACCCGATGCGAATGGTCCGCACGCGCGAATACAAGTACATCCTCAACCTTGCCCACGAACTGGAGTTTCCGTTCGCGTCGGACCTCTGGGACTCGCGGACCTGGCAGGGCGTGCTGCGCCGGAAGGATGTAGAATACGGCCGGCGCACGGTGAGCGCCCTGCTGCACCGGCCGCGTGAGGAGCTGTACGACCTGCGAAAGGACCCGGACGAGAGCCGCAACGTCGCGGCCGACCCGGCCTGCGCGGGCGTGCTGGAGGACCTCCGGCGGCGCCTGCGGCGGTGGCAGGAAGAGACGAAGGATCCGTGGCTGGTGAAGTATCGGCACGAGTAGCGGAGGAACCCATGAGAGTACTCAGCGTCAACGGCAGTCCCCGTGAGCACGGGAACACGCACATGATGCTCCGCCGCGTGTGCGATCGCCTGGCGGCGGCGGGCGTGACGGTGGACACGGCCTACCTGCACGGCCTCGGCATCGCGCCGTGCGACGCGTGCATGTGCTGCATGGAGACGAAGGACGGCCTGTGCCACGGGCCGCAGGATGCGTGCAACGACCTGATCGCCCGCTCGCGCGCCGCCGACGTGATCCTGCTCGGCTCGCCGGTGTACTTCGGGTCGCTCACGGGCCAGATCAAGGCCTACATGGACCGCGTCGGCTTCGTCAGCCGCGTGTCGGACGGCTTCCTGCGGCGGAAGATCGGCGCGGCGGTCGTCCCGGCCCGGCGGGCGGGACAACTGCTCACATTTGCCGAGTTGAACATGTGGTTCCTGATCAACGGGATGGTCGTGCCCGGCAGCAGCTACTGGAACGTCGGGCAGGCGCTGCGCGAGGGAGACATCGCGCAGGACCAGGAAGCGCTCGCGACGCTCGATGAGCTGGCCCGCAACATCCAGTGGCTGCTGGAGCGGACGCGCAACTGAGCAGGAAAGATCGCAGGTGCCCCGCACAACCGGCCGGGGCACCCGTTTGCAGAATCCCGGACCATCGGCTGCCCGTCCGGCCGCACCGTCCAGGCGCGGTTACGGACACGCGGGCGGGTTGTTCGGCCCGTTGAAGCACGACGTAAAGATCGTGAAATCGGTCACATCCACGTCCCCGTCGCCGTCCAGGTCGCCGGCGGCGAGCCCCGGTCCCTTGACCGCTCCTGTGATGGTCACGTCATCGAGCGTCATGTTCGACAGTTCCATGACAAACGGATCCTGTGTCGAGGACGAGAAGTCGCCGTCCCAGCCGATGGCAACCATGCCGGGAAGGACGTACGGGTTATACTCCGTGGCCGGTACGTTCTCGGCAACTTCCCAGGGGTCCGGATTCGGGCCCGGCGTATCGAGGCCGGTCACGTGCCAGATCACGGGCTCGTCCTCGGTGCCGTCGCCCGGCGTCTGCGGGTTGTTCTGCCAGGCGCGTCCCCGAATCCGTACGCTGCCGTCGGCAAGCGTCTGGACCTCGGCCCTCAGCCAGACGTCCCGCGCGGGATTGAGCGGGATGCGCGCACCTTCATTGACCCGCGGCGTGCCGAGAGTGCTGGTCCCCTCGATGTGGATCGCCTTGCCGATCTCCAGCGCCCCGTCGTCGTGAAGCTCGACCCAGTACGAATCGTACGATCCCGTGATGAGGAAGCGGTTGCGCATGTTGATCAGCGAGTTCTGCTGTTGCGTGTCAACCCGGCAGACGCCTTCCCAGGGATCGCAGCTGATGGCGGGATGGCACGTGTAGCGGATCTTCATCCGCACACTGGTGTTGTTGAAGACTTCGCCCGTGTACATGGCGACGCCGATCACATCCGCCCCCGGCGCCCGGGGGGGCACGAACAGGCCGAGGAGGCCCTGATTGTTCATGGTACACAGGTTGTCGATGGCGGTCGTGAACGGGTGAACCGCCCCGCCCGTCATGACCTGCTGAAGATCCAGAACAATCCACGGGCCGATCTGACCGCGAGGAACGGGCGGCGGCGGATACTCGGGCACCGGGCCGGGGGAGTAGCTCTCGAAATCGTCGAAAAAGTCCGCTCGGGCCGGCGTGCCGGCCAACACGCCTGCCGCCAGCACGAACCCGGCCAGCCACAGGCCCAGTCCTGTCAGGCTTCTCATGGTTCCACTTCCTTTCCTGAGTGTGCGGGCAGCGAGGACGGCCCGGCAGGCCCCGACATCACACGATGACGGAAACGTGCCCTGCCGGTACCCGGTCTCCTGCGCCGCACGCGTCTTCTCCGCGGGCGCTGCGCCGACACGACAGGCGTGCCGCCTGCGCAGCGATGTGTTGTCTTGATTCGTACAGCCGGCTCCTCTGTCGATCGCGTCCGGGCCTTGTGCGGCCCGGCCGGGGGTAACCTGCGTGCGTCTCGCGCCGATCGGACGCGTTCCCAGCCACAGAACGGTCGTGCGCCTCTGCCCTCACAGCCTGTCAGAACTCCGGCGTCCAGCCGGGCAGGCGCCTCGGGTGCCAGATGGGCGCATCGGATCCCAGGCCGGATGCCGGTATTGCATCGAGCAGTCTGGACTTGCCCAGCCGTTCCACGTGCCCGTCCGTGAAGCCGACGTTGGCCTTCTGCCCGCCTGCATGACGGAACCGGACCCACTTCGGCAACTCATCCGCTTCGTAGCTGCCCAACCGTTCCGGAAACGCCCCCCACTCGGCGTACTCGACCAGCAGGAGCATGCCCGTGAACCGCTGCCCCTTCAGCCCGCAGGAGGCGTTCATGGCGTAGCTGCCCCACAGCAGGGGGGCCGAGAACTTGCGGCCGATGCTCGACTTGGCGTTGTCGAAGATCGTTGCGCCTTTGTACGTGGCAATCTTGAAGTCCCAACCCGCGTCGACGGCCCGCAGCAGAACGGTGCTGGTCGTTGCCCTCTTGGACGCTGCATACTCAAAGAGCAGGTCGTAGTCGATCCCGGCGGCCCCGTCATTGTCATTGAAACCGTCGGCATCGACCCGATCCTGCACGTTCACGCTCCATCTCGTGCTGCCTTCCTTGATGTGATTGAACGGGCCGTCCGGCGAGGCGGTGGCCCGATGACGGACGAACCCGCCCTCGTACATCCGGATCAGAAACGCCGGGACCGGGATGGGCTTCGAATCGGCGGGGCAGGTGAAGATCTCCGTCTGGCCGCCGGCCTGGAACAAGGCACCGGCGCCCCACCCCAGATTCGTGGGCATCCGGTCCTTCTGTTGTTCAAGAATCCACATCGCCGTTGCGTGCGTGCACTCTCGCATTCTCGCCGCGCAGGAGACGGCACGGGCCTGATCGCGCCCCCGCGACAGTGACGGCAGCATGATGGCGATGAGCAACGCGATGATTGCCACGACCACCAGCAATTCAATCAGCGTGAAGGCCCGAACCGTCGCCGCAAGAAGCTGACAGGAATTATCCGATGCCCCGCAGTTGTCCTGACATTGACCTTGTCCCGACATGGCCGCTGCCTCCCGGCGATGCCCGAAATGATGATGGACGAATCGCCACGATCAGCAACAAATGCATAGGTATTATACGCGCGCCGCGTCAGGTTGACAAGAGGTTTCGGGGCTGCGGAGGCCTGCCTCGCGGTGGTTTTTTCACGCGGCCGTCGGGGGTGTGTCGCCGCCGAAGAGGTGCTGGCGGAGCCGCTTGAGCCGGGCCGATTTCGCATTGCCCCGCTTCCGCAGCCAGCCTCCGACAACGCGGTCGAATGTGTTCGCGCTGAGGAGCAGGGCGGCCGGGTTTTCCTGCTTTTCCTGCCGTGCAATCCGCATGAGCAGCCACCGGTCGGTTATCCCGAGCGAGGCCGCGCTCCCCAGTTCCCACAGCAGCCGGGCCGGATGGCTCGAGGGCGACGAGTTCCACCGCTGTTGCACGCGGTAGACCAGCCACAGCACGAGCGGAATGGCCGCGAAGAGCATCAGCGTTCGCAGGAATGTCTGTTTGGCGGCGGGATTGTCGCTGAAGAGGCCCTTGTAGATCATTTCGATCGGATTGTCCGTCGAAGAATCGGTGTTCACCTGCGACAGGATTGCGAACAGGTTCATGGGGCCACCTCTTGCGGCGAGGACTCGGCGGCTTCCGCCGCGCCTCGGAAGTTGGTGCCGGCGAGAATCGCTTGTGCGCGGTGCCGTACCTGCGGGTCGGGATCGGACTTCGCCAGCTCGACAATCCGCGACACCAGCGGCACGAGCCGCATCTGCCCGACGACCCAGAGCCCGCTGCGCCGCTGTTCGGGATCCGTGTCGCGGAGCATGCCGTAGAGCGCCTCGGCCGCCTCGCGCACGCGAAGCTTGAGCAGCGCCTTGACGGCGTTGGCGCGCGTGCGGTTGTTCGCGTCCCGCAGTTTCTCGTGGACCGCCGGTTCGTGCGCCGTCGCCTGGAGCTGGTCGAGCGACTCCAGCGCATTCGCCTGGACGCGGCTGTCCGGGTCGCGCAGCGCCCCCCGCAGAAGCAGTTCGCTCGTGGCCGTCGCGATCTGTCCGAGGACGCTCATCGCCGCGCTTCGGACGACCGGGTCGGCGTCGTGGGCGAGCCCGTAGACCGCCTGCTCGAACAGATGGGCGCACCCGGTCACCGCCAGGATCCGCAGTGCCTTGACGCGAACGGGCACGCTGTGACTGCTCAGCCGGGTCTTCAGAAAGCCCGCCACGTTGCCCGGCTGGTTGAGCAGCGCCGAGCCCCGCCGGACTTGCTCCCGCTCGTCGAGCGCCTCGAATTCGGCCCAGTAACGGTCGATCTCGTCGGCCTCGGCGGCCTCCGCGCCGGCCGCGGCCTCCGCGGTCCGCTCTTTCGCCTCGGCCGCCTGTCGCCGACGGATCTCGCGCTTCGCGATTTGCGTGAGTTCCGGGATGCCGGTTTCGGCGACGGCACGGAGCAGCATCGTGGAAGCCGCACAATTGAGTTCGCACAGCCCCCAGACGGCGGCTCGTTTGGCGCTGCCCTGCCCGTGCGACAGCAGCTTGCGAAGGAGACTCACCTTCGTTTCCGCCGGAAGGTGGGTGTGCTCGAGCAGGTACACGGCGCGGCACTGGTCGGCTTCGGTCCACACCTCGATGTGCCCGAACGTCTCGACGAACTGCGGCCATTGCTTGACCAGCCGCATGGGCTTGCGGAGCCACTCGGCGTCCAGACGCCAGGCCTGTCTGACCCACTCCAGCATCGTTTCTTCCGACAGGCGCCCCGAGAGCAGCCGCACGATCGTCGGGCGGAACTCGTCGTAGGCCAGGGCCTCGATGGCGAACGGCACCAGGCGCGGCGTCAGGTTGGTCTGCACGATGTCGATCGCCGCGCGCCGCGCGTGGCCGCCCGCCGACCGCAGCACCGGCCAGAACCGGTCCGGCATGTAGTCCATCAGCCACATCGCCGTCTCGATGACCGGCGGGTGAAGGTGCTTCTCGAACAATTCCAGGCCCGCCGAGACGGCCTCCATCAGGTGGTCCCGGTTCTGCAGGTGCTTGCGCAGTTCCTCTTCGCCGGCCGCGAGGGCCTCGGCGGCGGGCACGGACTCCCCCGACCAGGTGCTCGACAGCGCGGCCATTTCGTTCAGGAAGTGGTCGGTCAGCGCCTGCATCGTGGCCGCCGCCGCCTTGCGCACGCGAGGCGAGCGATCGCGCAACAGCACGCTCAGCAGGTAACTCAGCGGGAACGCCATGGCCTCCTGGATGATGGAAATCACGTTCATCCGGGCATCGGGATCGTCCAGGGAGCAGGCTTCACGAAGCGCGGCGTAGAGCTGATTGACCGACTCGCGGATTTCGCGTCGCAGGTCCTCGGGCATGCGGTGGTAGTGAGCCACCAATCCCGTCAGGCCGGGCAGCCGGCCGCGGGCGAGAAGCGTCCGGGCGATGGCCTCCATCGCCTCCGGTTCCGCCTCGGCCAGCGCTGTGACCAGCGCGGCGTCCGCCGCCGGGTTGTCGCTTTCACGCAACGTATCGAACAGGGCCTGGATGGGCATCAGCGCGCACGACCTCCGCCGTGTTTATCGGCTCGGTGCTCGATCGGCCTGAACGCGGTTCATCGATATCGCGCGGTCTGCGGGCTACGGATCCTGGATTCGGGATCAGCGATTCGGTCGAGGGCGCTTCGCCGGCGTGTAATGCGTTTCCGTGACGGGAGTTACGACTGCCCGGCCCGTTGTTGTTCAGTCCATGTGTCGCTCGGGAAGCCCGGCGGACGCGGCCTGTTCCTTCCGTTCGGACCACCCGGCCGCCGCCTGGATTCCAGGGTCGTAGGCGTTGTCTCGCGCCGGCGTCGGCGATTGCGGCTCCCTTACGCTTGAGAACCAGGGGGCAGGATGCGCGGCCCACGCATCGTTCGGTTGGACGAGTTCAACGGTGGTTGAGTGCTCGACAAAGTAGGCGAAATAGGTCTGCCAGCGAAGCGACAGCCCGACGCATGCCAGGGCGACGACCCAGAGCAACCCTTCGCTGATGGCCCGGGACCGGTACCGCCACAGGATGATCGAGCCGAAGAGAACGAGCGAGACCTTGAAGAGGATCGTGGTCCCCGGACCGCGCTGGAGCGCCCAGTCGGCCGCCGGGTTCAGTTCCAGCAGCGTACCGCACTCGTGGGCAAACAGCGTGAACCCCAGGTCGAAACCCTGAACGACCCACACGGCGGTCAGGAGAAGCAGGATCCGCCGTGGGCGCCTCCAGCGGAAGCGCCGATACCAACGTTCCCAGCACCGATCCCGTGTACCAACGGACATTGGCCGAGCCGTCTCCGAACCGGTTGACAGAACATACGCTTATCGGATATCCGAGCGGGGGTGTTCAGATTGAATTGCCCATGACCACGCCGTGGCGAGAAAGACCGCCCGTTATGAGACGCAACGTCGGCAATCGGGAGAAACGACGAAAGAGCGCGGCGCGGGCCGCGCCTGCGACCCGGGCGAAACGACGGAGCGGCGAGGCGGCGAAGCGACGAAGGCGGCGAGGACTGCCGCATGTCTCCGCGCGCGGGCAGGCGAGGATGGTTGACGTGTCGTCGAAACGGCCGACCGTGCGGACGGCGGTCGCCACGGGCCGGGTCGCGCTCTCGCCGTCGGTGCTCCGGCGGATCGCGGCAGGACGGATGCCGAAGGGCGACGTCCTGACGGTCGCCCGCGTCGCGGGCATCGCGGCGGCGAAGCGAACGGCCGAACTCATCCCGCTCTGCCACCCGATCGGCGTCGAATGGGTGGATGTCCGGTTCAAGGTCCGGCGGCCGGACCGCATTGACATCCGGGCGACGGCCCGGGTCGCCGCCCGGACGGGCGTCGAGATGGAAGCCCTGACGGCGGCGGCGATCGCCGCCCTGACCATCTACGACATGTGCAAGTCCGCGGACCGCTCGATCACCCTCGGCCCGTTCCGGCTCGAATCGAAGGCGGGCGGGCGATCGGGCCCCTGGCGGCGTTTGCCCCGGTCTGTCGTCCGCGGGTAGGATGCCCGCGCCCCACGGGCGAAGAGGACCCCAGCGATGGCCAGGGAATCGTACGCCGTTCTCCTCGAGCAGTTCAAGCGGTGCAAGGAACTCATCGTCGCCGAACTGGGCAGGGTGATCATCGGCCAGCGCGACGTGATCGACCAGATGCTGGCCGCGGTGCTGGCGCGGGGGCACTGCCTGCTCGTCGGCGTGCCGGGGCTGGCCAAGACGATGATGGTCTCGACTCTCGCGCGGATCATGACGCTCTCGTTCAAGCGGATCCAGTTCACGCCGGACCTGATGCCGTCGGACATCACCGGAACGAACGTGATCGACGAGCTGCCGGACGGCCGGCGCGAGTTCCGCTTCGTCCGCGGCCCGGTCTTCGCCAACATCATCCTCGCCGACGAGATCAACCGCACGCCGCCGAAGACGCAGGCGGCCCTGCTCCAGTCGATGCAGGAACGCGAGGTCAGCGTCGGCCAGGAGACGTATCCGCTGCCGGACCCGTTCTTCGTCATTGCGACGCAGAACCCGATTGAGCAGGAAGGCACGTACCCGCTGCCCGAGGCGCAGCTCGACCGCTTCATGTTCAACGTCTGGGTGGACTACCCGACCCTCCGCGAGGAGCAGCTGATCCTCGCCGGCACGACCTCCGGCGGCGCGGTACACGTGGACAAGATGCTGAACGACCGCCAGCTCATCAACATGCAGAAGCTCATCGCCGCCGTGCCCGCGAGCGAGTTCGTCATCGAGTATGCCGCGCGGCTCGTTCGCGCCACACGGCCGAAGGATCCGACGGCGCCGGACTTCATCCGCAGGATGGTTGACTGGGGTGCCGGCCCGCGCGCCGGCCAGTACCTGATCCTCGGCGCGAAGGCGTTCGCCGCCATGGACGGGCGCTACAGTGTCAGCCTGGACGACATCCGGCGCGTGGCGATCCCCGTGCTGCGACACCGCATCGGCCTGAACTTCGCCGCCCAGGCCGAGGGGCTCGACGCCGTCGAACTCATCAACCGCCTCCTCTGGGCCGTGCCCGAGCCGGAACCGCAGAAATACGCCGCCCCCCCGCCCGAGCCCGCCGCTCTGCCCGACGTGGAACTGTTCGACATGGGCAAACCGGACGCGTAACCCCGCCCGCCTCGCCGACGGCCTCCGGCGACGGCGTCCGGTCCGCCGGCGGATACCGGCCGGCTTTGCGGACCGCCGGCGAGGCCGCTATGTTGGCGGGCCGGGGCCCTGGGCCAGGAGGCTTGTATGCGTACGCGTCAACCGTCGGCTTGGTTTCCGCACGCCACCGTCGTGCTCGCCGTCTTCGCTGCTTTCGCCGTTTCGGCCGCGTCCGTGCCGGTTGCGGCGGCGGCCGTGGACTCGTCCAGCGTCAAGGCGATCTTTGCCGATCCGCCGCGGCAGTATGCGTCCGCGCCGCTGTGGGTGTGGAACGACATGCTGACCGAGGAGCAGGTCGTGCAGACACTCCGCGACCTCGCCGGGCAGCAGGTCAAGCAGGCGTTCGTACACCCGCGGCCGGGGCTGATGACGCCCTACCTGTCGGACGAGTGGTTCCGGCTGTGGAAGATCGCGCTGCAGGAGGCCGAGCGGCTCGACATGAACCTGTGGATCTACGACGAGAACTCGTATCCGTCGGGCTTCGCCGGCGGGTGGGTCCCCGAGCGGATGCCGGAGTCGCGCGGGCGCGGCCTGCACGTGCGTGAAGACACGAAGCCGCCGAAGGCGGAGGCGAACACGGTCGGCGTCTTCCGTATGACCGAGGGGGGGTTCGAGAACGTGACCGAGGCGGTCCGCGCCGGGCACGACCTGGCCGAGGGGCGCTACCGGACCTTCCACGTGCAGCGGGCGGGCAATTCGCCGTGGCACGGCAACCGGTGCTACGTCGATCTGCTCTACCCGGGCGTGACGCAGAAGTTCCTCGAAATCACGCTGGACGCCTACAAGCGCGAGGTCGGCGAGCAGTTCGGCAAGCGGGTGCCCGGAGTGTTCACGGACGAGCCGAACATCCGTCCGGCGGGCGGCCTGCCGTGGACCGACGACCTGCCGCAGCAGTTCGAGAAGCGGTGGGGCTACAGGCTGACGGACCATCTGCCGTGCCTGACGGGGCGGGTGGGCGACTGGAAGCGCGTCCGGCACAACTACTTCCGGACGCTCAGCGAATTGTTCATCGAGCGGTGGGCCAGGCCCTACTCCGAGTACTGCGCGAAGAACAACCTCGAGTTCACGGGGCATTACTGGGACCACGAGTGGCCGAACTGCCTGGGCGTGCCGGACAACATGGCGATGTACGCCTGGCACCAGCGGCCGGCGATCGACATCCTGATGAACCAGTACAACGAGAACACGCACGGCCAGTTCGGCAACGCACGCGTCGTCAAGGAGGTCGCGAGCGTCGCAAACCAGCTCGGGATGCCGCGGACGCTCTGCGAGCTGTACGGGGCCGGCGGCTGGGACCTGCGGTTCGAGGACATGAAGCGGCAGGCCGACTGGCTGTACGTGCTCGGCGTGAACACGCTGGACGAGCACCTGTCCTACATCACGCTCCGCGGCGCGCGCAAGGCGGACCACCCGCAAAGCTTCTCCTATCACGAGCCGTGGTGGCCGGCGTACCACGTGTCGGCGACGTACGTCACGCGGCTGTCCGCGGCGCTCTCGTCGGGGGAGCAGGTCAACCC
Source organism: uncultured Planctomycetales bacterium (assembly GCA_964617875.1). Lineage (GTDB taxonomy): Bacteria > Planctomycetota > Phycisphaerae > UBA1845 > PWPN01 > CAZMVY01. Next base: position 41,603 of record CAZUAI010000045.1, read on the forward strand.
CGTGCTCCTGATCGAACCGACGACGACGGCATGGCTGTACAACGCCGAGCCGGCCGATGCAACGCTCGGCGAGATCGGCAAGGCGTTCTTCGACATGGTGATGGCGTTCGAGCGGGCGCAGGTCGAGTACGACATCGGGTGCGAGGATATCCTGGCGCGGCACGGATCGGCCGCCGGACGAACGCTGAAGGTCGGCCGGCGGGCGTACGGCACGGTCGTCCTGCCGCCGCGGACGGAAACGCTGAACGCCAGGACGATGGATCTGCTCGAGGCGTACGCCGGGGCGGGCGGAACGGTGTTGTGCTACGGCGCGCCGCCCGCGCTGGTGGATGGGCGGCCCTCCGACCGCGGCGCGAAGGCGGCGAAGGGCCCGGGCTGGAAGGCGATGGAGGTGCGGACGGTGTTCGAGATGCCGCCGGCGCTCGCGCCCGCGGGCCTGACGATCCGCCGGACCGACGGCGACAAGGGGATCCTCTTCCACCACCGTCGGCAGCTGGCGGACGGCGAGCTGCTCTTCCTGGTGAACACCAGCATCGAAGCGCCGTCGGCCGGCACCGTCGAGTCGGCCATGGGGGGCGCGGAACGCTGGGACCTCTACACGGGCAAGGCGGCGCCGTACCCGTTCGAGGCGACGAAGGGCGGCATCAAGGCGGCGTTCGATCTGCCGCCGTCCGGCAGCCTGCTGCTGTTTCTGTCGAAGGCGAAACGCCCGGCCGTCCCGCCGCGGAGCGAGAAGGCCGCCGTCATCCGCCCCGCGGGTCCGGTGGCGGCGAAGCGGATCGCGCCGAACGTGCTTACGATCGACTACATGGACGTGGCGGCCGGCGGCGAACGGCGGGCAAACGCCTACTTTCATGCCGCCAACCAGTTCGCGTTCCAGAAGAACGGCATGGACCGCAACCCGTGGGACAGCGCGGTGCAGTTCCGCGACGAGCTGATCACCAAGACGTTCCCCGAGGGCAGCGGCGTGGAAGCGACGTACCGCTTCGTGATCGAGGAGAAGGTGCCCTCGCCGCTGTACATCGTGATCGAGCGCCCGGACCTCTACACGGTCACGTGCAACGGCAAGGCGGTGACGGCGGCGAAGAACTCGTGGTGGCTCGACAAGGCCTTCGGCAAGATCGACATCACGGCGGCGGCGCAGGCCGGCGAGAACCTGGTCACGATCCAGGCCTCGCCGTTCACGATCTACCACGAGCTGGAGCCGGCGTACGTGCTCGGCGACTTCGCGCTGAAGGCGACGGACCGCGGCTTCGTCATCACGCCGGACCGCGGCGTGCGGCTCGGCAAGTGGAACGAGCAGGGCTGCCCCTTCTATGCCGAGGGCGTGTCCTACGTCGAGAAGTTCGACGTGCCGTCGGTCTCGGGCACGTTTCGCGTGGCGCTGCCGTCGTGGTACGGGGCCGTGGCGCGGGTGCTGGTCAACTCGGCGCCGGCGGGCTACGTCGTCTCGCCACCGTGGGAGTGCGACGTCACGCGGTGGATCAAGCCCGGCGAAAACACCATCGAGGTCATCGTGATCGGCACGCTCAAGAACACGCTCGGCCCGCACCACGGCAAGCCGCCGCTCGGCCTGGCCTGGCCGGGCATGTTCCACCAGGGCCCGAACCCGGGGCCGCCCGCCGGCAGCGAATACTCGCTGGTGGGGTACGGGCTGTTTGAGCCGTTTGTGCTGCGAAACGTTACGCCGTAGGCGCCGCCGGGGACCGGCCGCGCAGGCGTGGGCGGCCTCGCGGCATTCCGTCGATGGACAGGACTCGGGGGGCGGGCACGATGTCCGCGCCGCAATCGGCGGCGGCCGCCCTACGCGGCCGCACCGGCCTCGGCGTCCCTGTCCCGCAGGTACGTGCGGGTCTCGCTCGCCACGACGCCGCTCAGCAGGAGCAGCGAGACGAGGTTCGGCACCGCCATCAGGCCGTTGGCAATGTCGGCGAAATCCCACACGGCGTGCAGGGTCGAAACCGATCCGACGTACACAGCGGCGACCCACAGCAGGCGATACGGCAGGACGGCCCGCGTGCCGAACAGATATTCGCACGCCTTCTCGCCGTAGTACGACCAGCCGAGAATCGTCGAGAAGACGAACGTCAGCAGGCCGACCGCCAGGATGGTCGGTCCGAACCAGCCCATGCCGGCAAAGGCGGCCCTGGTCAGGGCGGCGCCCTTGAGCCCGTCCTGCCAGTGGCCGGAGTTGACCACCGCCAGCCCGGTGATCAGGCACACGACGACGGTGTCCCAGAACGTGCCGGTCGAGGAGACGAGGGCCTGGCGCACCGGGTCCCTCGTCTGGGCGGCGGCGGCGACGATCGGGGCGCTGCCCAGCCCCGACTCGTTCGAGAACAGCCCGCGGGCCACGCCGTAGCGGATCGCCTCCTTCATGCCCGCGCCGAGGAAGCCGCCGACCGCCGCCTGGCCCTCGAACGCGCTGCTCAGGATGAGCCACACGGTCGACGGAAGCGTCGAAGCCTTTGCCGCCAGCAGGAACAGGCAGCCGGCGACGTAGAAGACGGCCATGAACGGCACAAGCAGCTCGCACACGCGGGCGATCGAGCGGATCCCGCCCAGGATCACCAGCGCGGTCAGCGCCGCCATGACGGCCCCGCTCAGGCGGAACGGCACCCTGGCCGTCTCGTGCAGCATGGAGGTGATCGAGTTGGCCTGGACCATGTTGCCGATACCGAAGGCCGCGACGGCCGTGAGCGCCGCGAACACCACGCCCAGCCATCGGGCCCCCAGACCACGCTCGAGGACGTACATCGGCCCGCCGGCGAACTGGCCCCGTTCGTTGCGGATGCGGTACTTCACCGAGAGGACGGCCTCGGCGTACTTCGTGGCAATGCCGAACACGCCCGTCAGCCACATCCACAGGATCGCGCCGGGGCCGCCCGCGGCGACCGCCGTCGAGACGCCCACGATGTTTCCCGTGCCGATCGTGGCGGCCAGCGCCGTCGTCAGGGCGCCGAAGTGGCTGATGTCGCCCTCGCCCTCGCGCGACCGTTCAAACGAAAGCCGGATCGCCCGGCCCAGATGCCGCTGGATGACGCGGAGCCGGATCGTCAGGAAAACGTGCGTGCCGAACAACAGGATCAGCAGCCACGGCCCCCAGACGTAGCCGCTGCCCTTCTGAAGGCATGCCTCGATCGTCCGCAGGAAGGCCTCGTACTTCGTCACGATGACGCGCCCTCCGCATCGCGACTCACAGCTTTTTCGCCCAGTCGAGGAACTTGCGCGACTCGGCGAGCGGGTCGAGCTGGTTGAAGCCCTCGATGTACTCGACCACGTAAAAGCCCGCGTAGCCGGCGGCCTGGAGCTTCTTGACGACGGCGGCGAAGTCGATCGGCCCGGTGCCCCACGGCGACTGGATCGACTTCCAGTCCATGCCGCCGGCGCGGAAGCCGGTGCCGTACACGAACGGGTACAGCTCGTCGAAGCTCGCGCCCTGGTTCGGGCCGGCGTAGTAGTGGCTCGGGTCGAGCGTCAGGCCCAGGCCGGGCACCTGTCGGCACATCCACAGGGCGTCGGCCGGCCGCTCCGTGATCTGGTTGCAGTGCGTCTCGATCGAGACGAGCACGTTGTGGCGCTTCCCGATGGCCACGAGGGTCCTGAGCTTGCCAGCCATCTCCTGCCGGTCGCAGGCGACGCCGGGGGCCATGATGTTGATCAGCCGCGTCTTGAGCCGGGCGGCGAGCCTCGCGAGGGCGTCGAACTGCTGCTGGTAGACGTCCCACGGGCGGCTCTCGATCGGCTCGAACGTCAGGTTCGACACGCCCAGCCCGTTCGCCGCCAGGGCCTTCTCGACCTTCGCCGCCTCCTTGTCGAAGTCCTTCACCAGCTCGCCGATGTGGATGTGCGGCGACCAGCCCAGGGCGGACAGGTCCACGTAGCGGAAGCCCATGTCGGCGACGGCCTTGCACATCGTCTCCAGCGGCTGCTTGCACTGGCAGAGCGAAGAACACGCGGCACGGTCGATGACCGCCACGGGCGAAATCGCGGCCGGCGGCGAGCCGGGGCCTGCCGTTCGGTTGGATGCCCCGCAGCCGGCGAGGGCGATGCCGCACAGTGTCATGATCGACAACGCAATTGCGAGTCTGCGATTCATGCGGTTGCCCCTTGAGGCGGATCAGATCTCCGTCTTCGATCCGATGTCTTCCCAGCGGACGACCCGCGGCTCGTATTGGTTCTTCTCCCTGTTGACCATCGCCATGCGGCCCATGATGCACATCAGCGAACAGATGCGGCCGGTCTCGATGTTCGCCTCCGGCAGGCGCTTGCCCCCGCTCTTGATGTTGGCCACGAAATCGGCCAGCTCTTCCGGCGTGCCCTGGTCCC
>CAZUAI010000046.1:0-45465 GCA_964617875.1 uncultured Planctomycetales bacterium
GCGCTATCGCCAGCCGCTTTGACGCCGGCCGCGTGCGAAGGTTGGGCTAGCAGTCCGGCGACGTCTCGGTCAACCTGTTCCGGCGGGTCGCCCACCCATCCGCGTGGCCGGATGGATGGGGCCGCGATGATGAAACGCAATGCGTTTGTATCAGTTGGCTGTTGTTACCGTTACGCCAGTGTCCCAACTCGCTTTCCGACCATCGTGCCGCCCCTTCGCTGACGCGAAGGACGGGCCACCCGGCTCGGCGACCTCTTCCACCAGCCTGGCAAACAGCGACCATTTTTGGGCGCCCCGGTGCGGGATCTGGAATCGGATCGGCCATAACCTTTTATGGAACGCCAGTTGCAGGCAACACCAGGGCGCGAACAACTTCTTGTCTGTTCTATTGCTTTTTCGACCGAGGTGGGTAGACTGGCGACCCCTCGGACCGAAGGGGGCTGAACGGTCATCATTTTTGCAGGTGCGGGATGGACTACTGGCAGATCAGACCGATGGGGGTCTGAACGCTGCCCCGCGCTCTCGGCCGCGGCGGCGGCACTTGGTCCGCCAGCCCGGGGGCCTTATCATTCCCCATCATGACAGTCAACGACGTCTTTGCGAATCTGGAGGCGAATCGCACCGCGAACCTCGAACGCCTGCTGACGTTCCTGCGGTTCCCGACCATCTCGGCGCAGTCGGCCCACGCCGGCGACATGAGGGCGTGCGCCGAGTGGCTGGTCGCGCAGTTCGCGGGCGCGGGGATCGCCGCGGAGATCCTGCCGACGGGGGGGCACCCGGCCGTTTTCGCCGAAGCCGGACCGGCGAACGCGCCGCTGACCGTTCTCGTCTACGGGCACTACGATGTGCAGCCCGTGGGCGATGAAAAGCTCTGGCACTCGCCGCCGTTCGAACCGACGATCCGGGACGGCCGGATCTACGCCCGCGGCGCCGCGGACGACAAGGGACAGGTCTTCGCCCATGTGCTCGCTGCCGAGGCATGGATGAAGACGGCCGGTTTGCCGCCCATCCGCATGATGTTTCTCATCGAGGGCGAAGAGGAGGTCGGGTCCGCGCACCTGGGCGAACTCGTGCGTGCGAACCGCAAGCGATTCGCCTGCGATTACGTGGTCCTTTCGGATACCGCCAAGCTCGACGCCGCCACGCCGGCACTGACGTACAGCACGCGCGGCATCGTCTACAAGCAGATCGACATCACCGGCCCGTCGAAGGATCTCCACAGCGGGACCTTCGGCGGCACGATCGCCAACCCGATCAACGAGCTTGCGGCGATCGTGGCGTCGCTGCACGACCGCGACGGCCGGATCACCATCCCCGGGTTCTATGACGACGTACGCGAGCTGACCGCCGCGGAGCGCAAGACTCTTAACAGGGCGCCCTTCGACGAGCGCGCCTACCTCGAGCAACTCGGCAGCCCCGCGGCGGCGGGCGAACGGGGATATACCACCATCGAGCGGCGCGGTTGCCGGCCGACGCTGGATGTGAACGGCATCTGCGGCGGCTACATCGGCGAAGGCGGGGCGACGATCATCGCGTCCAGGGCCTTCGCCAAGGTCAGCATGCGGATCGTCCCGGACCAGGATCCGGCGAAGATCTCGGATGCCTTCGACCGGGCCGTGCGGGCCGCCTGCCCGCCGACGGTACGGCTGACGATTCAGACGTTCTCGCAGTGTCCGGCGTATGTCTGCCCGCTCGATTCAGCCGGCGTCCGCGCGGCCCTCCGGGCGTTGGAGCGCGGCTACGGCAAGCCACCGGGCCTGATCCGCGAGGGCGGCACGCTGCCGATCCTGCCCCTGTTCAAGAGCGAGCTTGGCGCCGACAGCCTGATGCTCGGCCTGTGCATGCCGGACTGCAACGCCCACAGCGCGAACGAGTATTTCGACACAGAAGATCTGTATGCTGGGGCCCGCTCGGCGGCGGCGTTGATTGAAGAGTTGGCCGATCGCGTCTGATAACCAGGCGATGCAGCATGTCAGGAAGCTTTGAAGGCGGGGGTAAGCCGGTGGAGTTTGAACAGGGGATCGAAGCCTCGTGGGCCTGTGGAGGGCCGGGAGGTTCCTGACACCGTTCGTGCGAAACTCGCGATGTCCGGGCTAACGGGGATCGCTGCTTGTGTCGATAGTTATACGGCCAGCGGGGGCAGTGCCCTGTTGTGCGCGCGTCGGGCCCGGCGGGACTTGATTCTGGGACTCGGATCGGGCACACTCCGCGTCGCGGCAAGCCGCGAGGAGCCCCGAAGAGTTCCCCGCAGGGTGCAGGGGACGGAGGTACAATGGAAGGGCTGGCGCGTCCGCAGGTCATGGGCGCGGACCGCATGGGACGAGGGCTACAACGGTCATGAAAACAGGCAGAAGTATTCCAAGAGGCTCGGTCGTTGCGGTGGGGATCGTGCTCGCAGTCGGTTCAGCGGTTGACGCTTCGCCCTGGGGCAAGGTCGTGCGGGGTCTGGCGGCGCTGGACGTTCAGGCCTCCGCAGGGCGCGAGAACTGGCTCGGCCAGGGCTACGACATCGTCTTTGACTTCCCGGGCCCCCTGTACCGGATAACGACCAACCTGGGCCTTGAAGGCCTTGGGCTGGGAGATCTGGGCCTTGCCAACGTCGGGCGGTGGAACGTCGGCCTTGCGGATGTGACGTTGCAGGGCAGCGTCGAGACGGGCGTGAGCTTTACCCGGCGTATCCTGCCGTCGGTCGAGTTCGCGTCAAAGTCGCTGAACGGGCCTCTGAAGTACTCGATCCGGACGCACGGCGGCCTCGAGAACGGACCGATCACCGGCCAGATTCTGGTGGACAACTCGGGTTCGATCAACCTGTTCGGCGCGTACAGCCTGCACGTTTCGATGTCCGGGCGCGGCCTCGATCCGAACACCGGCGAGACGCTGGACTTCGACCTCGGCCCCATCGACATCAGCGGGAACATCTTCCTCGACTTTTTGAACGGCACGAACCCTCTGAACCGCATGAAGGACGCGACTGCCGCCCAAGCCAAGAGCCGCAACGTGGCGTCGCTGCGGTCGAAGGCCGCCGCGGGCGAGATGCTGTCGGACGACGAGATGATGTCGCTGATCGAGGCGACGCTTCCGTCGGCCTTCCTCAACGATTCGGCCATCGAGGCGATCGCCAAATCCCTGCGCGACGGTGCGCAGGAAGGCGAGAAGGACCGCGGCGGTCTGCGTGCCCTGGCGATTCCTGAGCCGGGGACGCTGCTGCTCCTGGGCGCCCCGCTCCTTCTGTTGTGCCGCCGTCGCGCGTAGGCCGACGGGCGGTTGCGGTTTCTCAGGGAGGGGCGGCGAACTCTTCGCCGCAGAATGTCTTCTGCCGTCGCCCCCGCATATCTCATGGAGGCGTCGCGGATGCTCCGGTCCATCCGTCTCGTATGCGTGTTTCTCGTTGCCGTGTCGTCGGTCGTGGCCGACGAATGGCCGCTGAATCAGGGTGCCTGGACGCTGGTTGTCTCCGACCAGGGCGGGGTCGTCAGCCTTCGGGAGAAGGACGGCCCCGAGTTCGCCGTCGGCAGGCCGGACGGGAGTCTTCCGGCGATCGGGGCGGCGGGGGCTGCGCCGGCCGTCGGCTGGCGCGGCGATCATGCGGCGATGGCGGCCCTCGGCGCGCCGACCAAGGCAAGCCGAACGGGCAGCGCCGCCGTTTTCGAGTATGAGTTGCGCGAACCGGCGGCGCTGCGTCTGCGATACGAGGTTGCGCTGGCCGGGCAGAGCGAGGGCGTCGTCGTCCGGCGTCAGGTGACGCTGACCCCGGCGGCCGAGCCGATCCGGCAGGACATCGTACTGTTGCTGGGAAGCAACCTGGCGCCGCCCGGCGAGAAACCGAAAGTCTTTGTGCCGCGCAAGGACGGCATCGGCGGGGACGTCGCGCCGGGGCCGGCCATGCAGTGGATCTGGCCGCTGGCGGGCGAGGTTCCGTCGCCGAACGGGGTGGCCGAGCACCTGGCGATTCCGATGGTCAGCCAGTCGGCGGGCGATCCGGCCCGGCGTGTGACACACGTGGCGGACCCGTTCTTCGCGACCCGCTTCCGCCTGGCGGACGCGAAGGCCGGGCATCCGGGCGATTTCGCGTGCATCTACCTGGGCAGCAAGGTACCGATCACCGGGGCGCAGACGCGGACGTTCTGGACGGTGGTTCAGACCGGCGGCCCCGAGAACGCGATGAAGGCGTGGTACGCGACGGCCCTGGCCGACGTGCCGCCGGGGCCGGACTGGCTCCACGAGGTCGCGTGGCAGCACTATGACTACCTCAGCCACGGGGGCAAGGGGTGGTTCGAGGACATCGACGTCGCCGAGACGATGGTGCCGCGTGCCGACCGGTCGAAGGTCGTCTTCACGCTGCACGGCTGGTACGGGCTTCTGGGCGAGTACGGCGGGTTCGACATCGCCACCGGGCGGCTTGCCGACGAGTGGACCGCCTTCTCGAACGCCGCAGCGATGAAAGACAAGGGCTTTCCGACGCTCGAGCCGGTGCGGATGAGCAAAGGCGAGATGCGGCGCCGGATCCGCTACGCGAAGGACCGCGGCTTCCGCATCTGTCTGTACTTCGCCGACGGTCTGACGGCCTGCGACGCGGCGAAGGTGTTCGCCCCCGACAAGGTGCTCACGTGGGGCGGCTGGCAGGGCCCCGACACGATCGGCAAGAGCTACTGCCAGAACCCGGCGCATCCGGCGGTGTACCGGTGGTTTCTGGCCTATCTGAAGGCGCTGCTCGCGGACTACGGCGACGAGATCGACGCCCTGGTGTGGGACGAGACGTTCATGATCCGCGACGGGGCGATCACCCCCGGGCCGGAGAGCGACTACGCCGGACCGCATTTCATGCGCCTCTGCCGCGACCTCGCCCGGCTGGTCACGGCGCACCGCAAGGAGCTGGCGTTCCTCAACAGCGACTGTATCGGCGCGACCTTCGACGACAAGGCGTTCTGGCTCGACGTGCCGCCGTACGCGATCATGGTCCACGGCTGCTACCAGGACACGCACAGCCGACCGAATGTCTGGCCGTTCGGCATCTTTCCGAACTATCGCAACGTGCTGTGGTCGTGCAACTGGGCGGCCGTGTCGCACTTCGACTACACGCGGTTCGGCGTCGAACACTACGATACGCCGGTCGCGACGTCGAACGGCTGGATCGACGACAAGGGCCTCGCCCGGCTGACCGGGGAACAGCGAAAGGCCGTCCTCGACCTGTTCAACGCCCGCAAGACCCGCCGCCAGCAGCTGCGCTGGCTCACCGGACCGCCGCCGGTGCTCACCACGGCCCCTGCGCACTGACGCCGGTTCCAGCGGCACACCATCGCGGCCTGCGGCGCAGGCTTCCAGCCCGCAAGCGCATGCAGGCGAGATGCCTGCGTCACAGAACGGCTCCGTCCATGACGGGGGCCCCGGCTTCTCCGGGTCCGGGAACAGCGTTATGGGCGACGCTGAAACGCTTTGCTCTATCGGACGGGCGATGCGGACCGCCGCCCGGACAGGCGGGCGTGCGTTCGGATGCAGGATCCGCGGCGCGGTAAGTCAACAGGGCGGGGCGCCAAGACGATGAATCGGCAGTATGTCAGTGCCGACGTACTTCGCGCGTTATCCGCGCGCGGGGAACGCGGGCGTGCCCGGAGCCGTTATGGGGCGTCTGGACTTGATAAATCGGGGCGGCGACAGCGAAGCGTCATCGCCAACGCGAGAGCGCAGCCGCATGACGGCCCCCATGATGATAGACGGACCGGCGCCGATGCGGAACCGATACGAAGCCGCCGACCTTTTCCGGCGGAGGGCTCGCCGTCGGGAAGGAACACGGACGGCGGCAGACTGTTGTGAGGGGCAGGGGGACCGACAGGGGTGTGAGATGCGGCAACGCAGGCAGAGCAACAGTTCGGGCGTCCGGTTGCGGGGGGTCGGCGATGAAGCGTAAGGCCGCGGGCGTGATCGCCGGAATGTCCCTGGCCGTCCCGCTCGGCGTCCTGGCCGTGGTCCGCTGGTGGGTCGTCCCGGCGACGACCGCCATCAACGAGCGGGACCGGGCCGAGGCGATCGACGCGCGGGTCAACCTGGTCCGCCGGGTGTTGGACGAACAGCTCGGCGGGCTGGTCAAGACCTGCGTGGACTGGTCGAACTGGGACGCGATGTACCAGTTCGCGATGGGCGGCGCGCAGGACGATGCGTTCCGCCGCCAGAGCCTTTCGTCGAGCGTCATTGCAGTGAACGGCTTCAGCCGGGTCCTGCTCCTGTCTCCGGAGGGTGACGTGCTGGTCTGCCAGGATTACGATCCGATCGGCGGCCGGGCCGCGTCCCATGCGATGCCGGACCCGCCGCCGTCCTGGCTGCGGCAGCTCGAGCCCTCGGTGAAGCGGGAAGGCTTCACAATCGGGCCGGACCGGCGGCCGTCGCAATTCGCGCTGCGCCCCGTCCTGCGATCCGACGGCACGGGGCCGGCGGCGGGATACCTCGCGATGGTGCGGCCCATCAGCGACGATCAGCTTGCGCGGGCAGGCCGGACGGCCGAGTGTGATGTCCAACAGCAGAAGGCCGCGTTCCAGGACCGGGCGGCAGCTGAAGGGATCGTCTGCCGGAGTCTGAAGCTCTCCGGCTGGGCCGGGGAACCGGTGGCGGAGCTGGCCGTCACGGCGAACCTCTCCCCTCTGCTGGCGTCTCAGCGGGCGCGGCGGGATATCTGGCGGGCGGGGGCTGCTCTGGCTCTGCTGGCGATGGCGAGCCTGGCCGCCACGGCAATCGCCGCGCAATGGTTCCCGACAACCGAATCGCCGGATGCTGAACACAGCGCATCGGCACACGGCTACAAGCCCGTCGGCGCGGTGGTCGCGGCCGGCGTCGTCCTGTCGATCCTGGCCTACCGGTTTGTGTCGTCGGTGGAGGAGCAGACGGTGCAGCAGGTGTTCGACCGGCAGGGCGCTCGCGCCGCCGCCGTCGTGGCAGAGATGTTGGAGGACGAGGTCGATCGCGTGCGGCACCTCGAGGCCTTGTGGCAAAGCTCGCAATCGGTCGAGCGAAGGGAGTTTCAGCGGTACGTTTCGCGCGAGAGCGGGCTGCGCGAGCACATGCGGGCGTTCGCGTTTGCGCGGCGAGTGCCCGGTCCGCAGCGGGCCGCGTTCGTGGCACGGACGCAATCGGACGGGTTGCCCGGCTTCGACATTCGCCCCGCCGGCGAACGCGCGGAATACGTCGTGGTGGACTATCTGGTTCCCTGCGCGGCCGGCGACGCGGTCCGGCTGGCGGAGGGACTGGACCTGCGAACGCTGCCCGCCGCCTGCACTGCCCTTGAGCGGGCCGCGGACTCCGGGCAGGTGGTCGCGAGCGATCCCATCCACGTTTCGGTCCCGGGCGAGCCGGGACAGGGGAGACCGATCCTGCTGGTCGCGCCGGTCTATCGTGCAGAGGCTCCGACGGAGACCCTCGAGCAGAAGCGAGAGAACCTCGAGGGCTTCGTGCTGACGGAGCTTTGCCCGTCCGCGCTGCTGCGTGACGCGCTGAAAGGGCTCGACGCACACGGAATGGAGATGGATCTTTACGATGCGTCGGCGGGTTACGACAGAGCGATCGCCGTGTCCGCCCGGCACGACGCCGCGACGAAGCGGCACGGAGAAGGCGGCCGCCGGGCCGTGTATCCGATCCCGGTCGCGGATCAGAACTGGTCTCTCGTCGTCCGGGCCGGCGACGCGTTCCGGGTCGCGGGCATCCGGTGGGCACCGCCGAGCGCCCTGGGCGGCGGCCTGGTGCTGACGGCGTTCGCGGCGGCCTACCTGGCCTCCATGCTCCGCCGCACGTCGGTGATCCGGGCGATGAACCGGGAACTCCGCACGTCGGAACACTCGCTCAAGAACGCCCTGGTCGAGCTGCGCGCGCACAAGGAGCAGCTCGAGGCGCAGCAGCAGCAGCTGGTGGCCTTCACGCGCGACCTGGAGGAGGCCAAGCGCGCCGCCGAGTCGGCCAGCCTGGCCAAGACCGAGTTCCTGGCGAACATGAGCCACGAGATCCGCACACCGATGACGGCCATTCTCGGCTTCGCCGAAAATCTGCTCCAGCCCGACATGACGGACGCCGACCGGCTCGACGCCGTCCACACGATTCGCCGCAACGCCGACTACCTCCTGAGCATCCTGAACGACATCCTGGACCTGTCGCGCATCGAGGCGGGCCGGGTCCAGCTCGAGCAGATCCGCTGTTCCCCGTTCCAGATCGTGGCGGAGGTGGAGTCGCTCATGCGAATCCGCACCGAGGCGAAAGGTCTCGCCCTCAACACGGAGATCCTCGGCGAAATCCCCGAAACGATCCAGACCGATCCCACGCGGCTTCGCCAGATCCTGGTCAATCTCGTGGGCAACGCGATCAAGTTCACGGAACACGGCGGCGTGCGGACGGTGATCCGGTTCATACGCGAGCCGGTGACGGCGGAACCGCCATCGGCTCTGGCGATCGCGCCGGGGCTGGAAGGCATCGATCCGGCGTCGCACCCCCGGCTGCAATTCGACGTCATCGACACCGGCATCGGGCTCGACCCGCAGCAGCTCGCGCGGCTGTTCCAGCCGTTTACGCAGGCGGATTCGTCCACAACGCGCCGTTTCGGCGGGACCGGCCTCGGTCTCGCCATCAGCCGGCGGCTGGCGCAACTGCTTGGCGGCGATGTCGTGGCGGAGAGCGTGCCCGGCGCCGGCAGCACCTTCCGCGTGACGCTTCCGACGGGGCCGCTGCACGGTGTGAGACTGGTCAGCCATCCGTCCGAGGCAGCGCCCGGCCACCACGAGGCGGCCGAGTCTGCGGGCCCGACGCCGCATCTGCACTGCCGCATCCTGCTCGCCGAGGACGGCCCGGACAACCAGCGCCTGATCATGTTCGTGCTGAAGCGGGCCGGCGCCGACGTCGAGCTGGCCGAGAACGGCCGGCTGGCGATGGACATGGCCCTGGCCGCACGGGACGCGGGCCGGCCGTTCGACGTCATCCTGATGGACATGCAGATGCCGGTCCTGGACGGCTACACGGCCGCCGGCTGCCTGCGGCGAGCGGGGTACACGGGACCGATCATCGCGCTGACGGCCCACGCGATGGCCGCCGATCGCGAGAAGTGCCTGGCCGCGGGCTGTGACGACTACACAACGAAGCCGATCGATCGACGCAAGCTGCTGGAAACGATTTCGGCCTGTATCCGGCGGGTTCCGCGGACCGTATGCCCCGCGTGACGGCAGGTACGGACGGGCGGACATGACGGAAGCGACGGCGGAACACGGTTGCCGGGGCACGGCGGCCGTCGGATCGGCGGCTTTTGCGGACGTTGCCGGCGGGCCCGGGAACCCGCGGCGGACGAGGACTGTGGCGGAGAACTTCGTGCAGAGCATGGGGGATTTTACCGATACCAGTATGCCGTCGCATGCCCGGCGACGGCAGGACACGGGGACATCGGTGCGATACGAGGCTTCAGGATGATCGACACGGAGATGGAAAGTGCAGCCGGCGGAACCCAGTCAACGGTGGCGGCGCCGCCGTCAGCGGCCGACATCGAAGCCGTCATGCGTCGGGTCAACGAAGTCTCGACGCTTCCGCACGTCGCGATGCGTGTGCTCGAGGTCGCGCGCGACCCGAACGCCGGGGCGGGGGACCTGCGAGCGATCGTTGAGGGCGATCCCGCGCTGAGCGCCCGCGTGCTGCGCTGCGTCAACTCGGCCGCCTACTCGCTCCGGACCGAGATCACAAACCTGCAGCAGGCCATCAGCTACCTCGGATTCAACCAGATCCGCAACCTGGCCATCACGGCCTCCGTCAGCGAGGTCTTCAAGGCCGGCGACGCGATCGGGCCGTATCGCCGTTCCGAACTATGGGGGCACCTGGTCACGGTGGGCGTGTGCTCGCGGATGATCGCATCCCGGCGGCGCCTGCCCAATTTCGACGAGGCGTTTCTGGCCGGCCTTCTGCACGATATCGGGATCGTTCTGGAGGACCAGCACTGTCACGAACCGTTCGCCGCGATGATCTCCGGACTCGTCGAGGGCCGAACGCTCGTCGAGGCCGAACGCGAGTACCTGGGATTCGATCACACGACGATCGGCAACCGGGTGGCCGAGAAGTGGAGCTTCCCGCCGATCGTGTGCGCCTGCATCCGTTTTCACCACATGTCGCAGAACTACCGCGGGCCGGACGGGGCGATTGTCCGCTGCGTGGAGATTGCGAACTGGATCTGCACGCTCAAGGGCGTGAGTTCGATCGGCCGTAACCTGCTGGCGGTGCCGGCCGATGCGCTCGCGGCGTCGGGGCTGGGCAAGGAGGACGTCAAGGTGCTGGTCGTCGATCTCGACCACGAGATCACGCTGCACCAGCACCTGTTCAACCTGTAGCGAGAGAGCATGATGGACATTGCGGCGCAGATCGAATCGCTGTTGGGCGAGGAGCGGCTGCCGGCGGACGGTACGGGGGCGCTCCGGGTCGTCCACGACGCCCTGCGCGACATGGATCCGGCGGTGCTCTGGACGTCCGACGCGGCGGGGACGGTGTCGGCGGTCTATGACAACGGCCTCGGGGCCGCTCCGGCGAGGGTTCGCGCACTGGCGGGCGAACTCGCGGCGCAGATCGGGACGCGCGAGCTGTGCATCCGTGCGGATGCCGAGGCGGGGCTCACGGGATTCATTCTGGCGGCGCCGGGTCCCGCGGGGCGGGCGATGTTCCTCGGCGGCCTGCTGCGGTGTCCGGCGGCCACCGCCCAGCGTCTGCACGACGAAGCCGTCTCTATGTCCCGGCTGGCTTCGCTGGCCCTGGCCGCAATCGAGGCCGCGCGGTTCGCCGCGGCGCTCCAGACGCGCGTCCACCACCTCGAGGCCGAAAAGGACACACTGAAGGCGTCGCACGCCGCGACGGTCACCAGCGTCATCGAGGAGCGTGAGCAGCGGATCCGCGAGCAGCGTGCCTACGTGGTCCACCTCGAGAACGAGGTCGCCAAGCGGTCGGCCGACCTGCGGCTCGCCCTCGACGCCGCGAACCAGGCCAACCGCGCCAAGGTCGATTTTCTCGCGAACATGAGCCACGAGATCCGCACGCCGATGACCGCCATCATCGGGTTCGCCGAGAACCTGCTGAGCCCGAACCTCACCGAAGCGGAGAAGTTCGACGCCGTGCAGACGATCCGCCGCAACGGGGACTACCTGCTGCACATCCTCAACGACATGCTCGATCTTTCGCGGATCGAGGCGGGGCGGTTCGAGGTGGAGATCGGCCCGTGCTCGCCGATCGAGGTCGTGGCCGACGTGCAGTCGGTCATGCGGGCGCAGGCCGAGGCCAAGGGGCTGCGTCTCGAGGTCGAATACGCCGGACCGGTCCCTCAGACCGTGCAGACGGACTCGGTCCGGCTTCGCCAGATCCTGTTCAATCTTCTGGCCAACGCGGTGAAGTTCACCGAGAAGGGCATGATCCGCCTGGTGTCGCGGTTTGTCGGCGGCACGTCCGGGGGGGCGCCCTGCCTTCAGTTTGACGTCATCGACACCGGCATCGGGATCGCCGAGGAGCAACTGCCCCGCCTGTTTCAGCCGTTCACCCAGGGCGACTCCTCGCTCACCCGCCGCTTCGGGGGCAACGGGCTGGGGCTGGCCGTCGGCAAGCGGCTGGCGGAACAGCTCGGCGGCACGATCACGGTCGAAAGCCGGCTCGGCCAGGGCAGCACCTTCCGCCTGTCGATCGCCACCGGACCGGTCGAGGGCGTGAAGATGGTGTCGCATCCGGGCTGCACGATGGCGGTCCGCCCCGACGACGGGGTCGGCGATCCGCACCGGCTGCACAACTGCCGCATTCTTCTGGCCGAAGACGGCCCGGACAACCAGCGTCTGATCGCGTTCGTACTGCGGAAGGCCGGGGCCGAGGTGACGCTCGCCGAGAACGGCCGCGTCGCGATCGACAAGGCCCTGGCGGCGCGGGACGAGGGCCGGCCGTTCGATGTGATCCTGATGGACATGCAGATGCCCGTTCTCGACGGCTTCGGGGCGGCGAGCCTCCTTCGCCAGAAGAAGTACACGGGCCCGATCATCGCCCTCACCGCCCACACGACGGCGGACGACCGCGAGAAGTGCATCCGCGCCGGGTGTACGGATCACGCCAGCAAACCCATCGACCGGGCGACACTCATCGAAACCATCCTCGCGCAACTGCGGTCGAGGGCGGACTGAGCCCGGCGGAACCGAACCACGGAAGACGCGGAACCGGAAGAGGCTGGGGACCGGCCGCCGGGCGGCGCTTCCGTTCCGCGGCCGGTCGCTTTTCGTCTTCGCGCCGCCGCGTGAGGCGACGACGGGGTTGATTTTCTTCCGTCGATCCGGTATTGGGGATGCGGAACCTGTTACGACTCAGGAGCGCGCGGTGGATCTCACGAAACCCATGTTGATCAGCGGAGACGAGGCCGTCGCCCTGGCCGCCTTCCAGGCGGGGGTCGCGCTCGGCAGCGGGTATCCCGGCACACCCTCGACGGAAATCCTCGAGGCGTTCGGCGCCCTCGGCGGGAAGGCCCAGTGGGCCCCCAACGAGAAGGTCGGTTTCGAAGTGGCGCTCGGGGCCGCCTTCGCCGGCGCCCGCGCGATGGTGACGATGAAGCACGTGGGGCTGAACGTGGCCGCGGACGTGCTGTTCACGGCGGCCTATACGGGCGTCAGCGGGGCGCTGGTCGTCGTCTCCGCCGACGACCCCGGCATGGCCTCGAGCCAGAACGAACAGGACAACCGCCGCTACGCCGTCGCGGCCGGCGTGCCGATGCTCGAGCCGTCCGACTCGCAGGAAGCCTACGACTTCACCGCCGCCGCGATCGAGATCTCGGAGCGGTGGCACATTCCGGTGCTTCTGCGGCTCGTCACGCGCGTGTGCCACTCGAAGTCGATCGTGCGCCCCCGCGCGTTGCCCGGGCCGGCGGCGCCGCCGCACTTCGAGCACGACATCAAAGGGCGCGTCATGATCCCGGCGTACGCCCGGCCGGCGCACCGCCGCCTGCGGGCCAAGCTCGCCGAGATCGAGGCCTGGAACGAGACCTCGCCCTACAACCGCCGGATCGACGGCGACAAGACGCTCGGCGTCATCACCTCGAGCATCAGCTACGTGCACGCCCGCGAGGCGGCGCCGGGCGCCAGCTTCCTCAAGCTCGGCGTGACGCACCCGCTTCCGTTGAAGCTGATCCGGGATTTCCGGGACAGCGTGGTCCGGTGCGTGGTCGTGGAAGAGGGGGATCCGTACCTTGTCGAGAACCTCCGCACGGCCGGGATCACGGTCGAGGGCAAGGCGGAGATGTACCGCTTCGGCGAGCTGAATGTCGCACGGGTCCGGCGGATCCTCGCGAACGACACTTCGCCCGAGGCGCCGCCGCCGCCGGGCAAGCCTCCGCAGCTCTGCGTGAGCTGCCCGCACCGGACGGTGTTCGAGACGCTCCGCAAGCTCGACTGCATCGTCGCGGGCGACATCGGTTGCTACACGCTGGGCGTTCTGCCGCCGTTCGAGGCGATGGACACGTGCGTGTGCATGGGGGCGAGCGTCGGCGTGGGGCTGGGGCTGCGCCACGTCCTGCCGCGCGACGAGGCCCGGCGCGTCGTGAGCGTGATCGGCGACAGCACGTTCGTCCACGGCGGCATCACGGGCATGGTCGAGATGGTGTACAACCCGCCGCCGACGGGGCACGTGCTGATGATTCTCGACAACGGGACGACGGCGATGACGGGGCTCCAGGAGCACCCGGGGACCGGGCGGACGCTGGATCACCGGCAGACGGGCAAGGTGGTCTTCGAGGACCTGGCGCGGATGCTGGGCTTCGCCCACGTGGACGTGCTGGACCCGACGGACGATCCGGCGGCCTTCGAGAGGCTCGTGGCGGACCGCCTGGCGAGCGAGAAGCTGTGTCTGATCGTGACGCGGCGGCCCTGCCTGCTGGCGGCGGGCAAGATCAAGGAATACGAGAAGGCCGCGGGCGGCCGCCAGCCGGCCTGCGACGCGACGGCGGGCAAGAGCGACTAGCATGACAGATCGCGTGATCAACGTGGTGGTGGCCGGGCTGGGGGGGCAGGGCGTTCTGAAGTCGTCGGACATCCTGGCCGAGGCCGTGTTCCGCACCGGCTGCGACGTGAAGAAGAGCGAGATCCACGGCATGAGCCAGCGCGGCGGCTCGGTGACCAGCGACGTGCGGTTCGGCAAGGAGGTCCTCAGCCCGATGGTCCCGCCGGGCGAGGCGGACTTCCTCGTCGTGCTGGCGCCGGACCAGGTCGAGGTGAACCGCTGGCAGCTCCGCCCGGGCGGGCTGCTGCTCGGTCCGGACCTGATCGACGAGAGCCGGCTGGCGAACCGGCGGAGCCTGAACGTGGCGCTGCTCGGGGCGCTGAGCACGAAGCTGGACATTCCGCTGGAGAACTGGCTGGAGGCCCTCCGTTCGAACCTGGCGCCGAAGCTGCACGAGGCGAACCTGGCGGCGTTCGGGCTGGGCCGCGACGCGGCCAAGGCATTGTAGACCCCAACCGGAGGCGTGTTCCCATGACGAATCCCTCGTTCGACACGGCCGGCGGCTTTCATCCCGCCAGCGCGATGGACTTCCTGTCGGTCCCGCAGTTGCGGGAACTGCAATTGCGGCGTCTCAAGGCGATCGTCCGGCAGGCGTACGAGCACCAGGAACTGTTCCGGCGGCGCATGGTCGAGCGGGACCTGAAGCCCGACGATCTCCAGAGGCTCGAGGACATCGCCCGGCTGCCCTTCACCGTAAAGACCGACCTTCGGGACACGTACCCGTTCGGCCTGTTCTGCGTGCCGATGAGCGACGTCGTCCGCCTGCACGCCTCGAGCGGGACGACGGGCAAGCCGATCGTCGTGGCCTACACGCAGGAGGACATCGACGTCTGGTCGAGCGTCATGGTCCGGAGCTTCGCGGCCTGCGGCCTGCACCGCGGGGACATCATCCAGAACTCGTACGGTTACGGTCTGTTCACGGGGGGGCTCGGCGCCCACTACGGCGCGGAGGCGCTCGGGGCGACGGTGATCCCGACGTCCGGCGGCAACACGGACCGGCAGATCATGATCCTGAAGGATTTCGGGGTGACGGCGATCTGCTGCACGCCGAGCTATTTCATCCACCTGATCGAGCGGGCGGGCGAGATGGGGATCGACATGAAGACGCTTCCGCTGCGGGCGGGGGTGTTCGGCGCGGAGCCGTGGACGGAGGGCATGCGGCGGCACATCGAGGCCCACAGCAACGTGAAGGCGTACGACATCTACGGGCTGTCGGAGATCATCGGGCCGGGCGTCGGCATCGAGTGCCAGTGCCAGGCGGGCCTGCACATCTTCGAGGACCACTTCCTCATGGAGATCGTGGACCCGGAGAGCGGCGAGCCGCTGCCCGACGGGAGCATCGGCGAGCTGATCCTGACGACGCTGAGCAAGTACGCCATGCCCATGATCCGCTACCGCACGCGGGACCTGACGAGCATCAACCCCGAGCCGTGCGCCTGCGGCCGGACGATCCGCCGGATCACCCGGATCCGGAGCCGCAGCGACGACATGTTCATCATCCGCGGCGTGAACGTCTTCCCGTCGCAGATCGAGGAGGCGCTGCTGCGCGTCGAGAGCGCCCTGCCGCACTACCAGATCATCCTCACTCGCGAGAAGGGGCTGGACGAGGTCGAGGTCCAGGTCGAGGTGACGTCGCAGGTCTTCAGCGACGAGATCCGCGCGCTCGAGGCCCTGCAGGCGCGCATCTCGAAGGAGATCGAGCGCATCGTGGGCATTCGCATGAAGGTCCGGCTCGTCGAGCCGCACACGATCCAGCGGAGCGAGGGCAAGGCGAAGCGCGTGTTTGACAAGAGGAACATGTAGTCCGCGGAGCCATCCGCCCGCCAGCAAGGAAGGTCGCCATGAAGATCAAACAGTTGTCCGTGTTTCTCGAGAACAAGCCCGGCCGTCTCACCGTCCCCTGCAGGATCCTGGCGGACGCGGGGATCAACATCCTCACGCTCTCGCTGGCCGACACGCAGCAGTTCGGCATCCTGCGGATCGTCGTCCGCGACTGGGAGCGGGCACGGTCGCTGCTCGAGAAGGCCGGCTGCGTCGTCAAGGTCTCGGAGGTCGTGGCCGTCGAGGTCGCCGACCGCCCCGGCGGCCTGTGCGGCGTTCTCGAGGTCATCGAGGAACTCGGCATCAACGTCGAGTACATGTACGCCTTCACCTTCCGGCGCGAGGACAAGGCCGTCCTGGTCTTCCGCTTCGAGAACCCGGACGAGGCCATCCAGCGGCTGCAGGGCAAGGGCGTCAACCTCGTCGGGGACGTCGAACTCTTCAACCGCGTCGAGACGTAGCGCGGCCGTCGATCGGCGGTGAGCCACCATGCCAGCCTTTCCGTTCGAGAACCGGATCTGGGATCCGGCCGAGACGATGGGCCCCGACGAACGGCGGGCCCTTCAGGCCGGCCGGCTCCGCGACCTGGTCGCCCGGGTCGCCGAAGTCCCGTTCTACAAGGCCGCCTTCGCCCGCGACGGCATCACGCCCGACGTGATCCGCGACGCGGACGACGTCCGCCGCCTGCCCTTCACGACGAAGGAGGACCTCCGCCGGAGCTACCCGCTGGGGTTCGTGGCGGTGCCGCGGGAGCGGATCGCCCGGATTCACGGTTCGTCCGGCACGACGGGCAAGCCGACGCTCGTGGCCTACACCGCCGAGGACCGCGAGACGTGGGCCAACCTGTGCGCGCGGTTCCTCGTCGCCGGGGGTCTGCGGCCGGAGCATCTGGTCCATATCGCGTTCGGCTACGGCCTGTTCACGGGCGGCTTCGGGCTGCACTACGGCGTCGAGAAGGTCGGCGCGGGCATCGTTCCGGTCGCGTCCGGCAACACGCCCCGGCAGATCATGCTGCTGCAGGACCTCGCGGCCGACGTCCTCATCTGCACGCCGAGCTATGCGCTGAACATCGCCGAGGTCGCCCGCGCCCAGGGCGTCGATCCGCGGACGCTGCCGCTGAAGTTCGCCCATTTCGGCGGCGAGCCGTGGACCGAGGACATGCGGGCACAGATCGAGCGCGAGATGGGCCTGCTGGCGTTCAACAACTACGGACTGAGCGAGGTCATGGGGCCCGGCGTCAGCGGCGAGTGCGTCGCCCGCAACGGCATGCACATCCAGGAGGACCACTTCATCGTCGAGTGCATCGACCCGGACACGCTGCAGCCCGTGCCCGAGGGCCGGCTCGGCGAACTCGTGTTCACCACGCTGACCAAGCAGGCGATGCCGATCCTCCGCTACCGCACGCGCGACCTGGCGTCGCTGGACCGGTCGCCGTGCCCGTGCGGCCGGACGACCGTCCGCATGAGCCGTGTCGTCGGCCGGACCGACGACATGCTGATCATCCGCGGCGTGAACGTCTTTCCGTCGCAGATCGAGGAGGCACTGCTGCGTGTCGAGGGCACGGCGCCGCACTACCTCATCGAGGTGGACCGCCCGGGCACGATGGATATCGTCACGGTCCACGTCGAGATGCGCCCGCAGGACTTCAGCGACCGGATGTCGCAGGTCCAGGCCCTGCACGACCGGATCGACCGCGAGATCCAGTCGATCACCGGCATCCGCATGAACGTCAAGCTCGTCGAGCCGCAGACGCTCGAGCGCTCCGCCGGCAAGGCCAGGCGCGTCATCGACCACCGCCGCGAGAAGGGACAGATCTGACCTTCGTACGGTCTTCATCGAAAGACAGGAACCGCGAACCACGCGAAATACGCGAAAAAGGGAGAGATGAGAACGGGGCAACCGAGTCACCGAGCAACCCCCGGGGCCAGCTTCGCTCGAGACGCTCAGGGCCCGAGCCGGTGCCGAAGGCGGGGCGGGCCGAGCAACGGACAACGGACCAGCAGGTGGGCGAACCTCCGGGGCCGCGCGTACGCGGTCGCGGAGAACCGCCCACCCTACGCCGTCGATGGTCGTGCCACGATGTGTGCTGCGCGTGCCCGCAGCAGCGCCATTTCTTCGCGTGTGAACACGAGCGGCCTTGCGAACAGGACCAGCACCGCGGTTGCGGCCGCCGTCGCCGGCCATGGCAGGCACAGCAGCAGGCTCGCCAACATGACCAGCCATGAGCCGCGATCGAGGGGACGGCGTTCGATGCGGAGCAGGACCAGGCACACCCCCATCGCCACGGCCATGCCGGCTGCGCCCGCCCACGCGGCCGGAATGAGCTGCTCGCGGAGGTGTCCGGGCCCGGCCGCCGCCGCCAGCGGCCGGATCAGGATCGCCGCGAATGCGACCGTGCCCGCGACGCCGACCGTCCACACGAGAAACAGCAGCCGCGTCTTCTCGATCAGGTTGAAGTGCAGCGACAGCAGCGTGAGGTACGAGCCGAGCAGGAACACCAGCAGGAGGAGTTGCACGACGTCGCGCCCGGGGGCGAAGCTCGCCGGGAACAGGAGCACGATCACGGGCTTGCCCGCCGCCAGGGCCGCCGACAGCGCGAGCAGCAGCAGTCCCGTACACTTGAACGCGACGTGGAACTGGCGGTCGGCGGCCTCGCGTCCCTCGGCCTCCCACGTGCGCGTGACCATGGTCGCCACGACGGCGGCGATGGCGACCGAGAGGAGCAGCGAGACCTGCGTGAGTGTGCGCATCCCGCCGAAGATCGCGGTCGCATCGGGCCCGTGGATCTTGTTCAGATACCACGTCGGGTAGTTCTGCAGGACCTGGTACATCACGGCCGCGCCCATCGACCACAGGCTGAAGCCCAGCATCCGCCGTGTCAAACGTTCGTGCGGCCCGATCGCCGCCTGTTGCTCGGACCACCCGCGAAGCCGGCGGCGGATCGCCTCCGCGAACACCAGCGAAATCGCCAGAACCGCCATCGTGTAGCAGATCAGGACGGCGCGGGCCGACTTCGCCCCCAGCAGCGCCGCCGACACCGCCGCCGCCGTGAAGAGCGCGGCCTGTGCCATCTCCATGAGGCTCATCGCGAGGAACATCCGCAGGCCCTTGAGCACGCTGAGGAGGAAGAAGTAGACCGCCATCGCCAGGACGGCCGCCGCCACCCAGCGGGCCAGGGCCACGACCTCCGTGACGTCCGTTGTCTCCGGCGAGGCCGTACGCGGGCCGCCGGACAGCGACCGGAAAAGCCACACGCCGACGGGGTCGGCCGTCGCCAGCAGGACCGCCGCCACGATCGCGGCGATCACCAGCACCAGGGGCGTCACGGTGCGGAGGTACGCCCGGACGGCGCCGCGGGCCTCAAACATCGGGACGTAGCGGGCGACGGCATCATGGAGGCTGAGCCCGCCGATCGGCGTGAGGACGTTCACGACGAGCAGGGCAACGAGCATCAGGCCGAAGTCGCTCTTGGGGATGAGCCAGGCAAGGATGACGCTCCGGACCAGCCCCATCAGGCGGAACGCCGCCGTCGCAGGGAGGTAGATGCCCAATGCCTGCCCGAGCGATTTGGCGCGGAAGAGCCGCGGGGCGGCGACCGGCGCGGGAGGCGCTGTGTCGCGGATATCATTCATGTCAGAGGGGTCGTCACCCATTGTGGTGCAGGCTTCCCGCCTGCCTCAAGTACAGGCAAGATGCCTGCACCGCAACAGGTGGGCGAACCTTCGCCGCCGCGAGTACGCGGCCGCGAAAAACCGCCCACCCTACCCGTTCGTCATCATCTCAGAGTCAGTCCTCGGCACTCCGCACTCAGTCCTATGGCACGACTACGGCATCCGGCGCGGCCTCGCGGACTCGCTCCAGGTCGGCGGTCGCCTGGTCGTAGGTGGCGTAACGGCCGGTCAGGACACGCCAGGCCGGATGGCCGTCGAGGTCGCCGTACTCGACACTTCCCGCGAGGCCCCTGGTGCCCAGTTCCTGCGCGGCCTTGTTGGCCTCGTCCACCCGATCAAACGCGCCGCACTGGATCGTGAAGAACCCGTGGCGCCACGAGAACCGGCGCCTCGCGGCCGGGGCGTGACGGCTCGTTGCGAACTCGTGCAGCAGCCGCGAGAAGACCCGCCGTGCCTCGCTCCAGCGGCCGACCCTCTGCAGGCACACGCCGTAGC
The DNA here is from genome assembly GCA_964617875.1 of uncultured Planctomycetales bacterium. Lineage (GTDB taxonomy): Bacteria > Planctomycetota > Phycisphaerae > UBA1845 > PWPN01 > CAZMVY01. The sequence continues at coordinate 19,998 of CAZUAI010000046.1, forward strand.
GGTACAGGGCCTCGTCCGTCGGCGGCCTCGCCGGCAACAGCGGTACGGCATTGGTGTAGTACTCGATCGCCAGGTTCGCATAGCCGTCTTCGGCGGCCAGATTGCCCAGCATGGCACGGCAGAGGGCTCCCGCGTCCTGCCGCTTTCCCGCCGCCGCGACGCCGGCGGTGAAATCGGCCTTCGCCCGCTCGCGCTGCCCCAATTCGATCCGGCAGAGGCCCCGCAAGTAGTACGCGTCGGCCGCCGTCGAGGACCAGGCGTATTCATTCAGAAAGCCCGTGGCCAACTGCTCCGCGGCGGCATACGCGGCCCGATCGTAGTTCTCCCTGGCCTGCGCCAATCGCTGCTGTGCCGCCGGCGGAACGGCGCCGCAACCGGCCAGCAGCCCCGCCGTCATGACGGCGAAGGGAACCTTGCGAACGCCCCGCAAGACCCCAGGACCGACGCTGCGAATACGATAGTCGTGCACGATAATCCGGGATTATATGGCGGGGACGATTGTGTCGATACTAGGATTGTCCGGGAACGCCCCGGCCGCCGTCCGGTAAGAGCGTATCCCGGTAGATCTGTGGCACGGGCCTCCAGCCCGTGACTTCACGGGCACGATGCCCGTGCCACGACCTGCCGGAAGCGGCTCTAAGACGCCCGTGTTGCGTCGGCGGCACGGCCACAGGGGGTTGCCGGCGTTTCCCGGGCGGACCGCGCAATGCTGCTGACGACGTTTCTCGAGGCCGCGAGCCGACACGCGAAGAAGACGGCGATCCGCGACATCCAGCGCGAATTGACGTACCGCCAGCTTGTCACGCTGGCGGCGGCGATGAAGCGGCTCATCGACGCCGAGACCCGACGGTCGAACGTCGGGGTGCTTCTGCCGTCGACCAGCGCCTTCGTGGCCAGCCTCTACGGCGGGCTGTGGGCGGGCAAGACGGTCGTCCCGCTCAATTTCCTGCTCAACCCCGGCGAACTGACGGCGGTGGTGGAGGACTCCGGCATCGACCTGATTCTTACGTGCAACCACTTCCGGCCGCTCGTGTCGCAACTGCCCGCGCGGGCGATCTGTCTCGAGCAGGCCGGTCTGATGCGGCGATACCTGTTTTCGCGGATCCTGCCGCTCCCGCGCATCCCGAAGACCGAACCGGACGACATTGCGGTCATCCTGTACACATCGGGCACGACCGGCGTGCCGCGCGGCGTGTGCCTCTCGCACCGAAACCTTCATTCGAACGCGACCGCGTGCATTCAGCACACGCGGATGACGGCCGACCACCGCTTTCTCGGCGTGCTGCCGTTGTTCCACGCCTTCGGGCTGACGGCGACGCTCGTGGCCCCGACATTCCTCGGCGCGACCACGCACTACCACGCCCGCTTCCAGCCGGCGGAAGTCGTCCGGGTACTCGCGCACGACGGCATTTCGATCTTCATCGCGATTCCGAGCATGTACGCCGCCCTGGCGAAGGCGAAGACCACCTCGTCCGACGTCTTCCGGCACCTCGTGCTTCCGATCAGCGGCGGCGAGCCGCTCCCGCGCGTCGTGTTCGACGATTACCGCAACCGCCTGGGCCTGACGATCCTCGAGGGTTACGGGCTGACCGAGACGGCGCCGGTCGTGTCGATCAACCTCCCGTGGGCCTGGCGCGCGGGCACCGTCGGAACACCGCTGCCCGGCGTCGAGGTGACCGCCATCAACGACGACGGCGAAACCGCCGCGCCCGGCGAGGCCGGCGAACTGTGCATCCGCGGCCCGAACATCATGCGCGGCTACTACAACAAGCCGTCCGACACCGCCGCCGTGATCGACGGCGACGGCCGGCTGCTGACCGGCGACCTCGGCACCATCGACGCCGACGGCTTCATCCGCATCACCGGCCGCAAGAAGGACCTGATCATCGTCGGCGGCGAGAACGTCTACCCGCAGGAGATCGAGGCGGTTCTGGAGCAGCACCCCGCCGTCGCCGAGTCGTCCGTGATCGGCGTTCACGACCGCAGCCGCGGTGAGGTCGTCGTGGGCTTCGTCACGCTGAAGGAGGGGATGAAGGCCGCGCCGATCGAACTTCGCGAGTACTGCCGGCACCACCTCGCCGGTTACAAGGTCCCGCGTCAGATCCTGGTCGAGCGGGACCTGCCGCGCGGGCCGACGGGGAAGGTTCTCAAGCGCATTCTGCGGGAACGCCTTGCCGGCGAGCTGGTTGGCGCTGGCTGAGTTCGTCGTTTCCTTCGCTGTGGCATGAAGTTGCGCGTTATCGCGCAAAAAACGCCGGTTTTGCGTATGTGCAACTAAAGATTTCGTGATGACCTGGCCGATTTAAAGAACAGGGTGGGGATTTTACCCCAGTCGCCCCATTGGTGCTTTCCGAGGGTAAGGAGTCTGTGCCGGCAATGCGCCCCTGCATTCGCTTGCGGGTTCGCAGGCTCGTCTCGTATGATGCCCCCCCGGTGCGCGAGTCTTCTGCACACGGTTCTGTGGATCTGGTCGGGCGTTGAAGGGGCCGTACGGACGTTATGAAAAAGCTGTCTGTCGTGATGCCGGTGTTCAACGAGCGCTCGACGCTCGAGCAGATCGTACGGCGGGTGCTGGAGGTGGAAGTGCCGTTGGAGAAGGAGCTGATCCTGATCGACGACGGCTCATCCGACGGGACGCGGGAGCTGTACCCGTCGATCTGCGAGCAATTCAAGCCGGCGGACATCCGCGTGATTCAGCACGAGCGAAATCGGGGAAAGGGGGCGGCGTTGCGAACGGGTTTCGCGGCGGCCACGGGCGACATCGTGCTGATCCAGGACGCGGACCTGGAATATGACCCGCGGGACTATCCGCGTCTGCTCGCGCCGATCCTCGAGGGCAAGGCGGACGTCGTATACGGGTCGCGGTTCGTCGGCGGCGAGGCGCATCGGGTGCTGCTGTTCTGGCACATGGTCGGCAACCGCATCCTGACCTGCCTGAGCAACGCCTTCACGAACCTGAACCTGACGGACATGGAGACGTGCTACAAGGTCTTCCGGGCGGAGGTGCTGCGGAGCATGACGCTGCGGAGCGACCGGTTCACGATCGAGCCGGAACTGACGGCGAAGGTCGCGAAGGGCCGGTGGCGCGTCTACGAGGTGGGGATCAGTTACGCCGGACGCGACTACGCGGAGGGCAAGAAGATCACGTGGCGCGACGGCCTCGCCGCGATCTGGGCGATTGCGCGGTATCGCTTCTTCGGGTGAGACGACCGGACCATGAGACTCATCAACGTCTGCGGCGCCCGGCCGAACTTCATGAAGATCGCGCCGCTGATGCGGGCGTACAGGGCGTTTCCGTCGATCGAGCCGCTGCTTGTCCACACCGGCCAGCACTACGATGAGAAGATGAGCCGCCTGTTCTTCGAGGAGCTGGCGATCCCCCGGCCGGACATCAACCTGGAGGTGGGCAGCGGATCGCATGCCCAGCAGACGGCCGCGATCATGCAGCGTTTCGAGCCCGTGGTGCTGGAGCAGAAGCCGGCGGCGGTGCTGGTGGTCGGCGACGTGAACTCGACGATCGCGTGCGCGCTGGTGGCGAAGAAGCTGGAGGTGGCCGTATTCCACGTCGAGGCGGGCCTCCGCAGCTTCGACCGGCGGATGCCGGAGGAGATCAACCGCGTCCTCACCGACGCGATCGGCGACCTGCTCTTCGTCAGCGAGCCCAGCGGACTCGCGAACCTGGCGAAGGAGGGGGTCGATGCGTCGAGGGTTCATTTCGTCGGCAACACGATGATTGACACGCTCCAGGCGAACCGGCGGCGGGCCGATTCGTCGCCGATCCTGCAGGCGCTGGGCGTCGAGCCGGGGGGCTACGTCGTGATGACGCTGCACCGGCCCGGCAACGTGGACGACCCGCAGACGCTGGCGGCGATCACGGGCGTCATCGAGGAGGTCCAGCGCGACCTGCCGGTGGTGTTCCCCGTGCATCCGCGGACGCGTAAGAATATCGAGGCGATGGGGCTGGGCGACCGCTACGCTGCGATGGGCGGCCTCAAGCGAATCGACCCGCTGGGCTACCTCGACTTTCTGAAGCTGACGGCGGAAGCGGCCGTGGTGATGACCGATTCCGGCGGCATCCAGGAAGAGACGACGATTCTGGGCGTGCCCTGCCTGACGCTGCGCGACAACACGGAACGGCCGGTCACGCTCACGCAGGGGACGAACCAGCTCGTGGGGATGGACCCCGCCCGGATCCTCGGTGCGTACCGCGCCGTACGGACAGGGCCCCGGCGCCCGGCAACCGTGCCGGAAAAGTGGGACGGCCACGCCGCGGAACGGATCGCGCAAGTCATCGCGGACTGGGCCGCGCAACGCTGAGCCGGGCCGCGGCGTCTTCACGAATGACGAACAGGAAGGGTAAGCGGTTCTTCGAAATCGCGGACTCGCCGATGCGGAGGGTTGCCCTGTCTGCCGGTTCTTCGCCTGTGCGGCGCTTCTTCAATCCCGTTCGCCGCCCGAGTCGTCTTCCTCCGGCGGCGCGGCGCCATCGACGCGGATGCGCTCGATGTGCTCCGCCCGCCCGGTGGCGTGGTTCACGCGGACCAGGACGCCGCACATCCGCGGGTCCTTCGTCGCCACGTCGAACGGCGTGGGCACCGACGTCGTCATCGCCCGCAGCACGCGGTCCTTTCGCCGTCCGAGCACGGAGTCGTACGGACCCGTCATGCCCAGATCGGTGATGTATGCCGTGCCGTTCGGGAGGATGCACTCGTCGGCCGTCGGCACGTGCGTGTGCGTGCCGAACACGACACTCACGCGGCCGTCGAGGTGCCAGCCCAGCGCGATCTTCTCGCTCGTCGCCTCGCCGTGGATCTCGACCGCGATCACCTTCACGTCGGACGGCAGCCTGGCCAGCACCGCGTCCACGGTGCGGAACGGGCAGTCCACCGGCGTCCGCATGTACAGCCGGCCGAGCAGGCTGATGACCGCCACGCGCAGCCCCCGGCCGGTCGTGTAGACGAGGTGGTCCCGCCCGGGCGCGACCGGCGGCAGGTTCGCCGGCCGGATCATGCGGTCGGTCTGGGAAAGCAACGGGATCAGGTCCTGCCGCCGGTACACGTGGTCGCCCATGGTGATGACGTCCACGCCGTATCGCAGGAACTTCTCATAGAGCTGCGGAGTCAGGCCGGAGCCGCCCGCCGCGTTCTCCGCATTGCAGATCACACAGTCGATCGCCCGGTCCCTGGTGAAGTCGGGGAGCGTTTGCGACACGACGTACCGGCCGGGGCGGCCGACGACGTCACCGATGCACAGGAGGTTCAATGCCATGCGGCCGTCCTACAGCCCCCAGGCGCGTGCGAATGCCTTGAAGCTGCGGTCGTACGTCTTCTCGGCCTCCGGGGGAAAGCAGCAACCGGGCAACTGTTTGCGCGACAGATGGTACTGGATGCACTCGCAGCACACGCCGCGCCGGTCGCAGGACGTATACGTGCACGTGCAACTCTCGAGGTTCGTCTTTTTCTTGCACTCCATCCTATCGTCTCCTGGGGCCGGGCGCATCGCGATCATCCCGGCTGCGGCAGCGGTCCCGGCCCGAGATCGCGGCGGGCGATGATCGGCTTGGCCTTCGGCGGTTCGGCGGCGACCTTCCGGGCCACCGGGCCTTCGGCGTCGAGCAGGTCGGACACACTCGGGCGATCCAGCGGTTCGCCCCGGATGATCTTGTGCACGTCCTGACCGTCGAGCGTTTCGTACTTCAGCAGCGCCTGGGCGATGGCGTCGAGCTTGTCGCGATTGGCCAGAATGAGCTGGCGGGTCTCCTCGAAGGCGTTGTCCACCAGGCGCTTGATCTCCGCGTCGATGACCTGCGCGGTCTGCTCGGAGTACTCGCGCGGCCCCGACCAGCCGAGCCAGGCGCCCCGGCCGTCGTCCCCGTGATAGACGAAGCCGACCTGGTCGCTCATGCCCCACTCGATCACCATGCGGCGGGCGATCTCGGTCGCCTGGCGGATGTCCTGGGCGGCCCCGCTCGAGATATCGTCGCAGAACATCTCCTCGGCGATGCGGCCGCCGAACGTCACCTTCATCAGGGCCGTGAGGAACTTCCGGCCGTAGACGAGCCGGTCCTTCTCCGGCAGCGAGAACGTGGCCCCGCCCGCCTGCCCCCGCGGGATGATGCTCACCTTGTGCAACGGGTCCGCATCGGGCAGGAGCACCTGCACGAGCGCGTGGCCCGCCTCGTGGTAGGCCACCACCTTCTTCTCCTTCTCGTCCACCTCGCGGCTCTTCTTCGCCCGGCCCCAGCGGACCTTGTCGCGGGCCTCCTCCATGTCCGCCTGCTCGACGTAGTCCTTGTTGGCCATCGTGGCGATCAGGGCCGATTCGTTGATGATCGCCGCCAGGTCGGCGCCGCTGAACATCGGCGTCCCGCGGGCGAGCCGCTGCAGATCGACGTCGGGGCCGAGTTTGATCTTCTTCGCGTGGACCTTGAGGATCTCGAGGCGGCCCTTCACGTCGGGCAGCGGGACGTAGACCTGCCGGTCGAACCGGCCCGGCCGGATCAGCGCCTCGTCGAGCACGTCGCGCCGGTTGGTCGCCGCGATGACGATCACCTGGTCCGACGTGTCGAAGCCGTCCATCTCGACGAGGATCGCGTTGAGCGTCTGCTCGCGCTCGTCGTGCCCGCCGCCGTTGAAGCCCGCCCCTCGCCGACGGCCGACGGCGTCGATCTCGTCGAGGAACACGATGCACGGCGAGTTGTCCTTCGCCTGCTTGAACAGGTCGCGGACGCGCGAGGCCCCGACGCCGACGAACATCTCGACGAAGTCCGAACCGCTGATCGAGAAGAACGGCACATCCGCCTCGCCCGCGATGGCCTTCGCCAGCAGCGTCTTGCCGCAGCCCGGCTCGCCGACGAGCAGCACGCCGCGCGGGATCCGCGCGCCGAGCCTCTGGAACCGCTTCGGGTTCTTGAGGAACTCGATGATCTCGGCGACTTCCTCCTTCGCCTCGTCGACGCCGGCGACATCGGCGAACGTGATGTTCGTATGTTCCTTCGTACTGACGCGGTGGCGGCTCCGCCCGAAGTTGCCCAGCATGCCCATCCCGCCGCCCGCGCCGCGGAGCTGCCGGAAGACAAAGAACCAGATGAAGGCGAAGATGAGGATCCAGGGCACGATCTGGATCAGGAGCGTGATGAACATCGTGCCGGTTTCGTCGTACTTGATCTCCTTCGCGTTGCGGCACTTCTCGCGGATCCACGACACGAGCGTGCTGTCGATCGCCCCCGGCGGGTACTTGAGTTCGAACTCGCGCGGCTCATCCACGCCCTTCGGCGTGTCCTGCGTCAGCCTGCCCTTCAGTGCGTTGTCCTGGATGACGAGCGACTCGATGCGGTCGTTCTCGACGAACCGCCAGAAGTCGTTCATCGTGATGATCTGCCGCCGGTCCATGTGCTGCATGAGCAGCATGACCAGCATGAGCGCGAACAGGATGAACAGCACCCAACCGAAGATGCCGCGGCCCATGCGCATGGGCCCCCCCGGCCCGCGCTGCGTTGGGCGATCGTCTTGATCCGGCGAATCCGCCATAGTCCTGCCGTCGCTCTTTCTCGACCCCGGGCCGCTTCGCGGCCGGCCGCCCTCGTGCCCCGTTATCGGTCCACACGGATAATGATAGCGTCTCTACCACCCCGTTTCCATGCTATCGACGATTCGACGGGCCAACTTGTTCATCCCCTCCTCGCTCGCCATGTAAAACGTTTCCTTCAGCGGCGGGACGTACTCGATCGTCTGGGTGAATTGCGGCGATTCCACCAGGATCCTGCCGGTCCGCAGGTCCTTCCACCGATAACTGACGACGATCGTGGCCGCGAGTTCGCGCGGTTTGTCGGTGATGAAATCCCGCCCCAGCGACCCCTGCCGCACCTCGAGCACCTCGCCGGAGAGCACCGTGTCGGCCCGGTTCTTCGGGGCGTTTCGGTAGGGCGTGCCGCGGTCGATCTCCTTCCGCAGCGCCTCGGTCAGCTGCATCTCCAGCCCCCGGCGGAACTCCTTCGACTGGAACATCTCCACGTACACCGTGCGAATTCCCTGCGGGTGCAGCGAGCTGGACGAGTAGCCGCATCCGCCCGCGCAGGCGATCAGTCCGAGGCCGATCCCCCCGACGGCTTGGAGCGTGATTCGTCGCATGTGGAGAACGCCGCCTCCGTTCATGGATCTGCCGGGCCCGCCGCGACCAGGCCGATGTCCCGCGTCAGTCCGCCGGTCCCGCCCGATCGCGCCACCGGCTGCGTGGTCGGCGCCGCCATCAGGCCCAGCTGCGCCAGCCGCGCCTCCGCCTGGGCCGCCCAGGTCGTGCCCGGCCAGTTCAGGACCGTGGAGCGGTAGTAGAACGCCGCCGCGGTCCGCTTGTGCGTCCGCTCGTAGTAGTGCCCGATCTCGTATTCCTTCTGGGCCCGCGTCGTCCGGATCTGATCCAGGATGACCGGGACGTCCTTCGCCTCCGCCACCTGCGGGTACTGCTGCTGGAACTGCTTGAACCGCTCCTCCGCCTCGACCAGGCCCGCGTCGTCAAACTTGACGCCCGCGAAGCTCGCCAGGGCGGATTGCGCGCTCCGCAGCAGGGCGTACGGCTGGTAGCGGCTGCGGGCGTAATCGCGGGCCAGCCGGGCATACTCGTCCTGCGCCATCTCGAACTCGCCCTGCCGGTAGTAGTAGTCCGCCTTGGTCTTCAACGCCATCTCGGCAAGTTCCGTCCCGCCGTGGTTGGCGATGATGTCGTCCATGATCTTGATGCCCTCATCGTAGTCGCGGATCCTGAGCATGCCCTTCCACGCCTTGCGCTTCTGCCCGTCGAGGTACTGCTCGCCGATCCGGAACTCCGCGGGCAGGGCCCGCTCCGCGTACACCGACCCGGGGAAGTCGTTCAGCAACGCCTTGTAGGCGTCGTGAGCCGCCCGGTAATCGCCCAGCTCGAGCTGGGCCGTCGCCTGCACGTACAGCGCCTCGGGATACCGCGGCGCCTGCCCGCCGTATTGCCTGATCCACGCCATGACGCGCTTCAGGGCGTCCTTGTACTCCTCGCGGGCCAGCGCCTGCCTTGCCAGGTCGAGGTCGCCGTCCTCCGTCCCCGGCACGGGAGGCGCCTGCTCGGTCCACTCGCTGGTCTGCGGATTGAATCGCCACGTTTCGACGAACCGTTCCTTCGGCGCCTTGGCGGGGGGCGCGGCCGCGATCGCCACCGACGCCGCCGGCAGCATTGTCAGGCACAAGAGAAGCCCGCGTATTCGATATGGACGTCGGATGAAACCCATAAGCCGCTGTTCTGCCCGCCACTCTCGCCGCACGGCAGGCGAATCATGCCTTCCCCGGGCCGGATTATACGGGTTCGGTGCCGATTGTCCACTTGCCCCGGCGGGGCAAAGGCATGCAGCGGGCGGCGCAAGCCACGGAGACTCACCGCGGCCGGCTGGACGTCGTCGGCCCCGTGGCCGGAACCGACGCCGGCGTCCGCCACCAGCGCTTGAGCGTGTCCAGATTCACGTCGCGGGCCCGCGCCTGGATCTGGTCGAGCGTGGTCTGGATTGAAAACGTCTCGGACGGCGGCGGCACGGGAATCTCCTGCTGGAGCAGCCGCAGCACGATCATCGCCGCTCCGCCCGGCCCGACGCGGCCCAGCAGGCGAAGACGCCCCCGGTTGGCCCGGACCGTGGCGCCCATGCGGCTGTACTCGACCTGTTCCGGCAGGATCTGCTCGGGGAGTCGCAGGCCGACCAGCCGCTTGAACGTCTCGAGGAGTACTCGGCGGTCGATCGTCCCCGCCGCGTCTTTCGGCGGCCGGATATCCACGTCGGCATCCAGCAGGGCGATCTCGTTTTCCAGGATCCGCAACGCATTGACCCGGACCGACAGGTCGCCGTGAATGACGCCGATCCCCAATCGTCGCGTGATCTCCCGCAGGCCCACGCCGTCAACCCACCCGCCCGCGCTCAGTTCGCGGATGTGCCGGCCCTCGAACTGGGCCTGATGCACGACGATGCCGGCACGGCCGTGAATCTCCGGGTAACCCGCTCGGCGTGCCAAGGGCCCCAGGTCAAGACCGTCCAGCCGACCGCCAAGGCGGACCGACACCAGGCTCGGGGGCGAACCGGCCACGCTCGCTTCGTCGATCCGCAGGCTCAGGCGCCCCTCGACCGGGCCGAACGGGGCACGGCTGGTCAGTTCGCCCAGTTCCAGCCCGTCCGCCTGCCCCGCGATCCGGACGGTCTCCGCCGTTCCCTCCTGGCGATACGCGATCGTCCCGCTGAACCGCCCGCTGCGGACGGGTGCGTTCAGCACACCGTCGAGCTGCAGCACGGCGATCGGCAGCGTCGGCACGGTGAGCCGGACCTCGGGGAGGAACTCGTCCTCCGTCGGCCGGACGTTCGCCCGGATGTGGATCGGCTCGCCGACCGCGAATCCGTTCAGCGAACGGGCGACCAGCGTCGCCTCGCCCCGGTGGTGCTCGTCGAAGACGATCCGCCCCGTGACGTTCTCGGCGGTGAGGCGGGTCCGGCCCCGCGGCCACGCAAGATCGACGCCGTGGAACTGCACCTCGCGGAGGTTCACGTCGGCGAGGTTCTTCGTGAACGCCGCGCGGAGGACCCGGCGGTAGTCCTCGGGCAGCCACTGCTCGGACCCGATCGTGAGCATGCCGCCGTTCAGCTCGAGATACAGGTCGGGCATCTTCCCCCGGCCGGCCTGCCGCCAGATCGCCGTCGGGCAGTCGAAGACCCGATCGCGGCGGCCCGGCAGCCAGATCCGCACGTCGCGAAAGACGCGGCTCCGGAGCGTGTGCGGCTCGACACGTCCGACCTCGGTGGGCAGTTGAAAGAAATCAGTGAGTTCCGCCTCGACGCGGTGCCGATACGTGGCCGTGCGGAAGTAAAGCCCGTACGCGGCGGTCCCCCAGAGCAGCAAGCTGACCGCCGCCGTGGCGGCGGCGGCCTGAATCAACCGGTCGCGCGCCGTCACGGGTTCGCCATGGTGATGCCGTTCGTCCCGTAGATCAGGTACGCCTCGCCCGCGTGGATGCGCCGCTGGCTCGGGTCGTTCGGGTTCACGAAGTTCGCATCCGGGTTGCCGATCAGGATGTCGCCGAACCCGTCGGCGTCGGCATCGCCGGCCGAATCCACGGGCATCCGCCACTGGCCGTCGGCCAGGATCGGCGCCTCGTCCGCCGTGCCGACCGCGTACGGCCCCACGAACACGACGCCCGGCAGGACCGTCGTCCCCACCTGCGTGAGGTTGAACGCCCGGTTGTACAGGTGCGTTCCGCCGAAGATCACATAGGCGACGCCGCGCCGGAGCTGCCCGTTGAGGTTCCGCGTCTCGGCCGGGGCCGACAGGATCAGGTCGCCGTAGCCGTCGCCGTTGAAATCCCCCGCCGACGCCAACGACGAACCCGCCAGCCCACCCGCCTGCGTTCCGTAGAAGATGACGCCCGGCAACTGGTCCGTCGCGACCTGCGACGTCCAGAAGATGTTTTCGCCGGTCATGAACCGGCCGCCGAAGATGACGCCGACCATGCCCGCGTCCGTCAGGCCCGGCGGGTCGAACTTCGGCACGCCGAACGCGATGTCCGGCAGCCCGTCGCCGTTCATGTCGTTCACCAGTTTCTGCATCTCGCCGAGTTCGTCGCCGGCATGGATGCCGTGCATCTCGAAACGCGGGGTTTTCTCCATCGATTGGCTGCTGCCCAGGTAGTTGGGCTCAAAGGCGTTGATGTTCCCGATGTCCACGCGGCCGAAGACGATGTAGAGGACGCCGTTATCGACCATGCCGTCCCGGTCGGCGCCCGGCGCGCCCATCAGGATATCCTGGTCGCCGTCTCCGTTGAAATCGCCCGCGGCTCCCGCGAAGCCGAGGTGATCGCCCGGCACGCTCCCGATGAAATTGCGGAAGGCCGGACGGCTGAAGGTGCAACCGGCGGGGGCGCTCTGGCAGCCGTATCGCGGTACGGTCGTGACACAGAACGGGCTCTCGGGATCAATGAATCGGAAGAACCGCTGGCCGAAAAAGAGCAGGACCTGGCCGCGTTCCTTCTCGGCCATCGGGCCGGAGATGAGGAGTTCGGAGGTGTTGTCCTTTCGGCTGCCCGAACTGACCGTTGCGCCGGTGGCATCCATGACGACATCAAAAATGCCGCCGATGGTGAAGAGATCCGGAACGATTCCCCAATCGCCGAGCGAACCGGAGGTGAGCGGGGGCATCATGGCGACCGTCTGACCGAAGCGGCTCTTCCGGTTGAACGGGCCGTTCGGGGAAATCGCTTCCTCCCAATCGATGTCGAACCACGCTCCGAGAAACCGCGCGCCTTCGACGAACGGCGCGGGCGTTCCGGCCTGGCCCAAATCAACGAAGCGGTTGTCGAAATAGCCCGTACTGCGAATGTAAAGCGCGTATCCGCTGGCATCGAAGCTGTCGGTCCAGCCGGCGTAGACGGGGTAATCGTAGTAGTTCCAGGAGGGAGGCGAGCAACCGACCTGCCAAAGGGCATTGCGGATGTAAGGCAATCCGATGATCAGGTCCGGCCGACCGTCGGTATCGAGGACCGTGTCCGAATTGACCGCGACGCTGGTGATGCCGTCGCTGACGTCCGCTTGCGGGGCCCCGAACACCACCCCGGGGATCCGGTCCGCAAGCCCGATGCTCGAAATCAGGTTGCGCCCGCCAAACCGCAGTTGCGGCCGCCCGTAGGCCATCGACACCATCCCGAACGGCCCGCGGCCGAACGCCCGGCCATTTTGCGATACGATGATGAACTCGCTCGCCCCGTCGCCGTTCATGTCCGGGACCGGGCAGAAGGACGAGCCCGTCCGGCCGTTCTCGTCCGTTCCCCGGAAGACCGCCCCGAGCAGCGTACGGCCGATCTGGCCCGTATCGACCAGGGGACCCGTCACCGAGCCCAGCACGATGATGCCGCCCGCCGCATAGTCATGGACCCGGGTATTCCTGCCGTCGGACACGTCCACCCGCACGCGCCAGTGCTCCCCGTTGAGCATCGGCGGGATCTTGGTCACGTCAATCGTAATGTCGAGGTTGCCGCCGACGGCCGTCGGCTGCGTGGTGCTCGCCTGGCCGGTCGGAGGCGGCGTCAGGCAATCATCTTCGTCCGTGCACGCAAGGAGGATGGCCCCGTTCACCTGCTGCGGGAAGGTGCCGCCGCAGATCGCTGCGATCTGCGCCGGTGTCTGGAAGATCACGTCATTGTTCGGGTCGTCGTCGCTGTCGAGCAGGACCAGCACCTTGGCCTTGCTGTCGGGGTCGCGTGCGCACCAGCTGATCCGCGTGCTGCTGCCGTGGATCACGGCCTGGATGCTTGTCGGCGCGGTGACATCGACCGTCGGCGGCCGGGTCCTTGGCTGCGTCCCCGGCGGGACCACGGTGACCAGGCCGAGGGCCGCGACCCGGGCCGTCGGGCTCAGTCCGTTCGAGGCGATGCCGCGGATGGCGTACTCCCCGGTGGCCAGACCCGCGGGATCGAACGAGACGGTCTTGCCCCCCGGGATGTCGTTCCGGAAGCCCTTGGAGATCATCCTCTTGTTTGCGCTGGGGTCCGCATCCGGCGGAAGCCACGTGTTGGGATCCGACACAGGCGCGATCCAGACGCTGTACGCCGCGTTGTACGCGGCGTCGGTCAAGGTCCAGGACACGTCAACCGGGAAGCCCGAGGTCGCCTCCGTGCTAACACTGGGATCGGAGAAGGAGAGAATCGGCGAACTCACGTTGCTCGTCTTCGTGCCGCTGCCGGTCGGGCTCACGGGTTCATTGGACGGCGATCCGGGGCACCCCCCGAGGGACAGGCCGCAGGCCACCAGGCCGGCGGCGGTCAGTACGGCAACCGCCGCCATGCTGCGCAAGGTTCGCGTACTGGGGTTCTGGCCGGCAAGGCCGACAGCCGGACCGTTTTTGACGTTGCCTTCTTGGCTTGCCATTCGATGAAGACCTCCGGTCGCTCTCCGCGCGGATTCCCGCGGTGGCCGGGGCATTCTACGGGGAGGCCACAAGTCGGGTCAAGATGGGCAATCGCCGCGACTACCGGCCGGAACGGGCGTTGGTTAGGATATCGCCCGACAAGGACGGCAGTGTGTGTATGGCGCGGAGGAATCAGACGATGGCGATTCGGGATCTTTCGAGACGGGATCTTCTGGCCGCAGGCGGGCAAGGCATCCTGGCGGCGACGTTGGCGGGCTGTGCGGAGGCAGGCGTCGGGCCGGGGGGCGACGCCCAGAGCGGCAAATCGCCGACGCCCGCGGCGAACGCCGGGCGGGGCGCCCAGCGGCTGAGCCTCGAGCAGCTCCGCGCGTGGGAGTCCTGGCGCTACGGCATGTTCATCCACTTCGGCATGAGCACCTTCGTGCAGAACGAGTTGCCCGACGGCAAGGCGCCGCCCGCGACCTATGCCCCCGACCGGCTTGACGTGCATCAGTGGATTGCCGTCGCGCGCGACGCCGGCATGAAGTACGCCGTGCTGACCACCAAGCACGTCGCCGGCCACTGCCTGTGGCCCAGTCGCCACACCACCTACACCGTTGCCAACAGCGGCAACAGGGTCGATGCGGTCGAGCAGTTTGTCAGGGCGTGCGAAAGGTGCGGCGTGCGCCCCGGCTTCTACTACTGCTCCTGGGACAACCACAACCGCTTCGGCAGCCGCACCCCGTCCGATCCGGGCATCCAGTGGGAGTTCGGCAACAACAAGTTCGCCGAGATGGAGCGGATCACCCAGACGCGCCCGGCCGGGCCCCTGCCCGCCTACACGACGTCGGTGTATCAGAGCTTCCAGACGGCACAGATCGTCGAGCTGCTGACCCAGTACGGCCCGATCGCCGAGGTCTGGATCGACATCCCCGGCGTCCTCGGGCGGGGCTATCGCGAGTACCTCTACCGCCGCATCGCCGAACTGCAGTCCGGGACGGTCATCATGATGAACAGCGGCATCTCGACGGGCGAGGACTACAACGTCGATTACGCCTGGCCCTCCGACCTGATCGCCATCGAGCGGAAGCTGCCTCCCGAGGCCGGCCACAAGAAATGGCGCACGATTGAGGGCAAGGAGTACTATATCCCCGGCGAGGTCTGCGACCCGATCGGCAAGGAGTGGTTCTTCGTGCCCGGCGACGCCCCCCGGCCCGACGCCGCGCTCGCGGAGCAACTGCGGACGTGCCTGGCCCGCGGCGTGAACCTGCTCCTGGACGTTCCGCCGGATACACACGGCGTTCTGCCCGACGAGACCGTCAAGGCGCTGATGCGCCTGCGAAAGAACGCGGGGCTGTAGCACGCGGCGGGGGCATCCAGCCTGCATCCGCCCGGAGGCGATAACAAGAGGCACGCGGCTGCGTCGCATAGTACGGCGGGAACGGCCGGGCCGCGTGAATACCGCGGCCCCAACCGGCAATACCACGGCGGGGCAACCGAACGGGCCCGGGACGCAAGCGAGGATCCGTATGAACGACTCGGCGGCAGCCATGGAGATCACTGCGGCGCCCGCCGACCTGCCGGCGCCGACGGAGCGTCGCTGGCCCGCGATTGCGGCGATCATCACCGCGTGGCTGTTCCCCGCGACGACGGCACGGAAGACCGCGCACGTCCGCCTGCTGACCGCCTGGGGCGTCCATCTCCTCGCCGCCCTGCTCGTCCTCGTGCTGATCTTCTTCGCCGGCGCATGGACGATCATGCTCGACCGAAACGGCCTCGCGTTTGACGACGCCGTGAAGCGACTCGCCAGGGTCATCTGGCGGGACTGCCGGCGATACCCGGAAGAGACGGCGGCCGTGGTCGCCTTTACCGCTCTGAGCATCGAGATCGGCTACGCCGTCCTGGCCCTGCTGATCGTGGCCTGGGGCGCCCGTGCCGAGAAGATGCGCGACAGCTACCGCCACGCCCTTCGCTGGGTCTGGCTCCATTCGGCGAACGCCGCCCCCGTCGCGGTTGTCATGGCGTTTGTCATCGTGACTCTCAACGCCGCCTCCCGCAACTGGCGAGAGGCAAACCGGTTCGTGCCGCCCGCCATGCCGCCCAACGCGACTCCGTCGCAGGTCCAGGCCGCGACGAACGCTACGCAACGGCATTGGGCCAGCTACTACGAGCGGCGCCCTTGGTACGTGAAGTACGACGACGAGGTCATGGGCTACGCCGGCTTCGCGTGCGCCACATGGGTTCTCTGGGCCCTGCTCCGGGGCGCCGGGGTGGCGCGCGCCACGCCGTCCATCGACCGGCCGCCGACCTGCGAGTTCTGCGGCTACAACCTGACGACCGCCCCGATGGGTGCCCGTTGTCCCGAGTGCGGCGTCCCGGTGATGGAATCGCTCGGACCGGGCGTACGGCCGGGCGCCGTCTGGGAGCGGCGGCGCCGGGTCGGCTTCGCACGGGCGTGGTGGCGATGCGCAGTCGATGCCGTCGTGCGGCCCACCTGGTTCGGCCGTCAAATCCGGCTCGGCCAGGTCGGCGACCACCACCGTTCGTTCCTCGCGATGCACCTCCCCCTGCTTTTCGTTGTCGGTGTGGTCGCCGTACTGGCCAGCTACGCCGCTGATACGGGGCGGCTCCCGTTCGGCCGCCGGCCGCTTCCGCCGGACATGCTCACCTCCATCCTGCCGCTGGCGGGGTATTTCACCGCGGCAACAGGGCTGCTGTTTCCGATCCTGGCCGCGGGCGTTGTCGCCTTCGGCTACCAGCGGTCGGAACGCCGGAACCTTCTCGGCGCGGCAATGCAGATTGCCGCGTATCTCAGCGGCTACTTCGTGCTGTGGGCGGTCCTCTCCGCGGCGGCGGCGCTGGCCTTTTTCCTGCAGCGTCAGCACAGCCTCAACGGCCTGGCCGACCTGCTGCACTGGCCCGCGGATGCGCTGGCGTTCTTCGTGTGGGTATTCCCCACGGCGATGGGTGCGGTCGCTTACATGACGCTCCTGTCCCGCGGCACCGCGGCGACCCGCTACGCCAATCATTGACGTCTGTCGTTCAAGCGCCGGCCCCGATCTGCGCAAGCTCCCGTGCGGCCTCGCATCGCGGCGGCCGCGCAGGCCGCACGTCCGCGAGTTCTGCCGGCGACATGATCCGCAACTCTTTCCCCGCCGCAATCTGCTGCTGCACGTACGCGCACATCCGCTGATTGCGGCATTCCGGGAACACCTTTCCGGCCTGAAGCAACCGCTTGACCCGCAGGTACTTTTCGTTGGCCAGCACCGGCCCCTCGCGCACGCTCCCCATGTCCGCCACCCCGTGGATCAGGCAGCACGGGTCCATCGCGCCGTCCGAATCGACGTACGCGCCGTTGAGCCAACTGCAATGGGCCCAGCGCTCGCCCGCGCCGGGGCCTTCCGCGGCATCCGGCGGGGCCACGGTCCCGGCCGTCGCCTCCGTCGGAAGGACCGACGCGTCGGGTCGCCGCCGAAGCCGTTCCGGCAGCTGCAGCAACACCTTCGCCTCGGCCGCCAGGGCCGCCGCCTCCTCCACATGCTCCGCCCACCGCGGGTTTTCCGTGGCCGGATGGTTCTCGCTTCCCTTGCCGTCCCACCCGATGAGGTCCTCCACGAACACGCGGCCCGCGCCGAACCGTTGCGCAAGCCGGACAAAGCCGGGCAACTCGTGGATCGTGTCCGCCATCGCCACGAACGAAAACGACAGCCACGGCAGCTCGCGCTTCATCTCGCGTTTCATCGCGCACAGCATCTCGAGCTTGCCGAGCAATCGTTCCATGCTCGCCCCGCGGACGCGCCGGTACGTCTCCGGCGTTGCCGCGTCGATCGAGACGTTCAGCATCGCGACGATCTGCGTCTCCACCATCTTCCGGCACGTTTTCGCGCCGAGCGGGTGCCCGTTCGTGAAGATGTCCAGGTGGACGCCCTGGGCCCGGGCGATGTCGAGGATCGTGTCAAGCTCCGGGTGCAGCAGAGGCTCGCTGTCGCCCGAACTCAGCACGACGCGGTCGATCGTCGGGACCGAAACCAGCGTACGGCGGAAATCCTCCGCCGCCAGGCTCCGCAGCCGGTTCGGGTACTCGGCGGACTGCGTTCCCACGCACATCCGGCACTTCAGATTGCACTTGCCCGACACGAACTCAACGTTCAGGAACACCGGCGTGAACAGCAGGTTTCGGTACTTCGCGAGCCACGGGTTCGCGTCCCAGTTCCGCATCATGTGCCGCAGCAACCCGCGCACCTGCTCGCCGCGGAACCGGTTCTCGCGCAGGAGCACCGCGACGAGGTTGTGAAAGACGGCCTGATTGCCCGGAAGGAGTTCGACCGTCTCCCGCAGCAGCCGCACCGCCGCCGCCACGTTCCCCGCCGCCGCATGGGCCGCCGCAAGGTCACAGATGGCCGTCGCGGCCCGCGGTTCGGCGATCCGAACGGCATCCGCGGGCCGTTCCGCCTTGATCGCGTTCAGAGTCTCGGCGTGATGGACGACGATCTGATCGAGGCTCGCTGGCTCCATGTCCAGATAGTTATCGGTACGTTCAGACGGGGAATGAAGGGTGAAAGACGGCTCAGTGAACGCCTTGCGCCGCGAGCCATCGTTCGGCGTCCAACGCAGCCATGCAGCCCGTTCCGGCAGCGCTGATCGCCTGACGGTAATACGAATCCATCACGTCCCCCGCCGCGAAGATCCCCTCGACGGTCGTGTACGTCCGGAAACTCCGGGGACACACGATGTACCCCTTCTCATCAAGATCCAGTGTGCCTTTAAGAAACTCGGTGTTCGGCGTGTGACCGATGGCGAGGAACAGGCCCCCGACCGCCAGATCCCGCACCTCGTTGGTCTTGACGTTCTTCAGCCGGACGGCCGTGATCATCGAGTCGCCCAGCACGTCGATGACGACGCTGTTCCACACCACCTCGACCTTGGGGTTCTTGAGGATCCGGTCCTGCATGATCCGGCTCGCGCGGAGTTCGTCGCGGCGGTGAATGAGGTACACCTTGCCGGCGAACCTGGTCAGGTAGTCCGTCTCCTCCATTGCGCTGTCGCCGCCGCCGACAACGGCCAGCTCCTTGTCGCGGAAGACCGGCAGTGCCCCGTCGCAGACGGCACACGCGCTGACGCCGCCGCCCGAGCGGGCGAGGCGTTGCTCGTTCTCCAGGTTCAGCCAGTTCGCCCGTGCCCCCGTGGCGACGATGACCGCGTGGGCCTCGACCACCTTTCCCGCGGACGTGTGCAGCCTGAACGGCCGGCCCGACACGTCGATGCGGGTGATGTCCTCGCTCGCGACACGCGTGCCGAATCGCTCCGCCTGCTTCTGCAGGCGCGCCATCAGTTCCTGCCCGCCGATCGCCTCGGGAAAGCCCGGAAAGTTCTCGATGTCGGTGGTGAACATGAGCTGACCGCCGGGAACCATGTACTGCGTCGGCTCGCCCTCGTAGAGCAGGGGGTTCAGATTCGCCCGCGCGGCATAGATTGCCGCCGTCCACCCCGCCGGTCCCGACCCGATGATGATCACTCGTTCTGCCACGGCAACTCCCGTTGTGATGCAGGCATCCCGCCTGCAGGAAGGCACTGCCGATCAACCCGCGCCGGCCTCCGCACCGACCAGCGCCTTGGCGCCGATGTCGCGCCGGCAATACGCCCCCTCGAACCGAATCCGGTCCACAGCTTCATAGGCGCGCGTCCGGGCTTCGGCCAGTGTCGCGCCCCTGGCCGTCACGCCGAGGACCCTGCCGCCCGACGTGACGACCTTGTCCCCGAGCCGCCGTGTCCCCGCATGAAAGACGCACACGTCCGCCGAGGCGGCGTCGGCAAGCCCCGAAATCTCGGCGCCCTTCCTGTACTCGCCCGGGTAGCCGCCGGCGGCCATCACCACGCAGACGGCCGGCCGCGGGTCCCACTGGAGCTTGACCCGGTCGAGCCGGCCCGCAAGCACCGCCTCCATCACGGGCACGATGTCCGACTGGAGCCGGAACAGGATCGGCTGCGTCTCCGGGTCGCCGAAGCGGCAGTTGAACTCGAGCACCTTCGGCCCGTTGTGTGTCAGCATGAGCCCCGCGTACAGCACGCCGCGGTAGGGCGTTTCCTCGCGGTTCAGCGCATCGACGATCGGGACGAACACCTGCCGTTCGACGGCCGACAACACCTCTTCCGTGATGACCGGCGTCGGGCTGTATGCCCCCATGCCGCCGGTATTGGGCCCCGTGTCGCCGTCGCCGATCGGCTTGTGGTCCTGCGCGGACTCCATGATGTAGATCGTTCGCCCGTCCACGAACGCGAGGATCGACGCCTCGGGCCCGGCCAGCCGCTCTTCGACGACGATCGTCTCGCCCGCCGCGCCGAACTCCCGCTGGTTCATGATCCGGTCGATCGCCAGCAGCGCTTCGGCCGGCTCGTTGCAGACGATCACGCCCTTGCCCTTCGCCAGGCCCGCCGCCTTGACGACCAGGCCGGTGTCGCGCGTGGCGATGTATGTGCGAGCGTCCCGGTACGAGGTGAAGATGCGGGCCTCCGCCGTCGGGATCGCGTGCTGCCGCATCAGCTGCTTCGCGAACGCCTTGTCGCCCTCGAGCCGCGCCGCGGCCCTCGACGGCCCGAACGCGCGGATCCCCTCCGCCTCCATCGCGTCGACGATCCCGGCGCAAAGGGCGTCCTCCGGGCCGACGACGACCAGGTCGATCGCCTCCGTCCGGGCGAATTCGACCAGCTTCGGCACATCCTCGGCTGCGATCTCGACGTTCTCCGCCAGTTCCGCCGTCCCCGCATTGCCGGGGGCGCAGAAGATGCGTTTCACCCGCGACGACTGCGCGATCTTCCAGACCAGTGCGTGCTCGCGTCCGCCGCTGCCGACGACCAGGATCTTCATCGTGTGCATCTACCTCGGAGGGTATGGTACGAGCCGTGCCTCCGCCTGCCAAGGCCGACTTGCCGCGGGTGCGGCCCTGGTGCTATCGTTGCGGGCGGTGATGATGCGCGGGCTCATCCTGATCGGCGTGGGGTGGGGCTGGGTGACCGCTGCCTCGGCGGCGGGGGCCATGGCGACGTCGCGCCCGGCCGATCCGTGCGGCCGCCGCGCCGCCGCCCACGCATTCGCGGAACTCACCGCTCGCCTGCTGCGCCTGCCGATGAGCGATCGCCAGACGGTGGACCAGTGGATCGGCAGCCGAACGGCGATCGACCTCGCCCTTCGCCGGGCGGCGTATGAGTCGGCCGAGTTTCGTTTCGCGGAGCCGCCCCGGGGCGGGGGCTGCCGCGTCGAGGCGTCCATCGTCCTCTCGGAGGTCGCCCGTGCCTGGGCGCGCCGATTGCGCGTCGAATCGCTGATCCCCGCCCAGGACCTCGAACGCGAACTCGAGCAGATCCGCCGATGGAGCGTCCAGGCCGAGGGCCGCCGACTGACCGCTGCCGGCGTGGGCGACGACCTTCCGCGCGGAACGACGTCTCAGCCGTCACCCGCGGTGGGTTGGGAGCACCTCCCGCCGGAGGCGCTGGACATCGCACGGCGGGCGGCCGTTTCGGACGCCGTCGAGCGCATGAGGGCCCGCTGCCGCGAACTCCGCGTCAGCCAGACCGAAACCCTCGGCGACGTCTTCGACGTCTACGGGGCGGTCGAGGACGCTTTCCTGCGCCGCCTGGCCCGTCGCATCAGGGGCGACGCGGTCTTCGAGCCGTTCACGGTCTGCCGTCAGCCGCTGAGCATGTCGCTCGGCGAGATCGCGGACACGCTCGCCCAGGCGGTACGCGATGCCTCCGCCGAGGCCGCGCTGGACCGTCTCGAACTCCGTGCGCCTTCCGAAGACGCCGGCCCGGTAACGTTGTCCGTAGAGGGCGCAGGCAGCCCGCCGCCCGTGCGGCTGGCCTGGCCCGGTCAGTTCCCCGCCGTCGAAACACCCGCCTGGGCCAACGAAACCCTCACGGCCATCGGCCAGGCCCAGGTCGAAGACGCCTTGTCCGACGCGACGGTTCCCGATGCCGCGCGGGCCGCCGCCGCGGCGGAGGCCCGGCAGGATGCCGTCGGCAACATGTGGTCGCAGGTGGACGAGCTGGTGCTGCCCGACGGCCGGCGTTTCCGCGACGTGCTGGAGTCGCACCCCGAGCTGTCGTCGGATCTGAAATCGCTGGAGGGCCGCATGCGTGCCGTCGGCCCGCCCGAATGGGCGTCCGACGGTCGCGTATCGGTGAAGATCGTAATGCCCCTGGGGCCTCTCTGGGATGTGGCGGTTCGCGTCCTCCGTCAGCCTGCGCCTTCGGTTACCACGGGACCTGGCGAGTCGCCTGCCACCCAAAGCGCAGGAGGCCAGCGGGTATCGGAGACACCTCTTCGGTGACACGTCTCGCGACAATCGCGAAGACAGCCTCGTTGCCGGCGGAGCTTTTCCCCCGCAGGTTTCTTCGCGGCCCGTGGCCGTTCGGTTTCCTTGCGATTCTGACGGGGGTGTTCTTTCTGCCGTTGCTGGCTTCGTCAACCAGCGAGTGTATCGCGACACCCGACATCGAAGAGTACTTCCTGTGGATCCATCAGTACGCCCGTGATGCCTTGCTGGCCGGCCGCGTGCCCCTGTGGAATCCCTACACGTATTGCGGCGTTCCCTTTGCGGCGAACCCGCAGTGCTCCGTGTTCTACCCGCTCTCGTGGCTGTACCTTCTCATGCCGGTCGTGCAGGCCCATAAATGGATGATCGCGCTGCATGTGTTCCTCGGCGGTTCGTTTCAGTATCTCTTCCTGCGCCGCGCAGGGATCGGTCCGACGGCCGCGATGGTCGCATGCCTGCCCTGGATGTTCGGCAGCTACGTGATGGCCAATGCGTCGGTCGGGCATCTCACGATGCTCTTCACGATGACGTGGCTGCCCCTGTCGCTGTACTGCTGCGAGCGCGCACTGACCACGCAACGCCTCTCGTGGCTCTTCTGGACAGGCTTCGTCCTGGGCATCCAATTCATCGCCGGTGAGGCCCAGAACTGCTACTACACCGTCTTGCTCGTAGCGAGCTACGGCCTGGTGCGAACGGCCGGAATGCCGTCGTCGGGACCGGACAGCCGCTGGAGTCCGCGTCGCTATGTCCGCTGGGCCGGCCGTCTCGCGATCATCGCCCTGGTCTCGGCCCTGACGGCCGGCATTCAGCTCCTGCCAACGGCGGAGTTTGCCGCCAACTCGGATCGGGCCGCCAACACCTACGAGTACGCCACGAATCGATCCTTCCCGCCATCCGCCTTGCTGGGGTTCCTGTTTCCGTGGCGCAACGAGATCCTTCGGCTGGGGGTCATTACGGACTCCCGGATCCTGGCTGCCGATCTCAACTGGGAGTTCGCAGCGTACGTAGGAATCTTCCCTCTCCTGCTGGCGGGTGTTTCGCTGGGCGTGCGCGGCCAGCCCGCGCTTCGCGCCTCGCGGTTCCTGTTCGTGCTCGCGTTCATCCTGATGCTCGGCGGGCAGACGCCCATCTACCGCCTCCTGTACCTGGGGCTGCCGGGACTCGGGATGTTTCGCATCCCTGCGCGGGCCGTCGTGATTGCCGTATGGACCATCAGCGTGATGAGCGCCTACGGGATGGAGCAACTGACGGCGGCGCCTGTCGCGGGCCGGCGAACCGGCCGATGGGAGAGGCCCGCCGCGATCCTGCTGATTCTCGTAGCGATCGGCCTGGTCATCCCGGCGGTCACGGTCGGCTTTGCGCAGGACGTCCGAGCCCCGTCCAACTGGTGGCGGTCGGAATACCAACTGACCCGGCCGCTCGATCCGATCTTCGTCAGGCCGCTGTTCTGCATCCTCGCCTCGCTCGGCGTGGTGCTGACGCTGCGTCGGATGTGGCAACGCGGCGCGGTCACGTCCGTGGCCGCTCTCGTCGCCCTGGACTTGTTCATCAGCACGCCGCGGTTCCCGCTGCACGCAGGATCACCGGCCGCCCGGACATCCACGGAAATCCTGCGGGACGTACGCCAGGCCGGCGAAACGGGCGTGCGGCCTTTCCGCGTGGATTTCGCCTGCCGGCACGTGATCGCCAATGCCGCGATGGGAGCGCACGTGGAGAACGTCAACGGGTACTGGCCCTTCGCGCTGCAGCGACTCTATCACTTCGCATACCGAATGCGCGACATGCCCACGCCTCGCCGAGAGCGAGTGGAGCTTCAGGACGACCTCTACATCGGCAACCAGCCCTCGCCCTTGCGCATACTGAACGTGCGTTTTTCGACGGCGATGTCCCGTGAGGGGTGGAACACGACTTCCACGATCGTTGAGGACGCATCGCCCCTTCCCCGGGTCTGGGTGGTAGACCGCGCGGAAGTGGTTGCCGACGACGCTGCGGCCCTGACCCGGGTGTGCGCCCCGGACTTCGATCCGGCCAGGGCGGTCATCCTGGAACGCGCTCCACGCATCGCGATGGCCGCCGCCGATTCTCCGATCGGCACCTGCACGGCGACGAAGCACGAGAACGGCGATCTGGTCGTCGAGGCTCACACGACCCGGGACGGGTATCTCGTGCTCAGTGAGGTCTTCTACCCCGGGTGGCGTGCCACGATCGACGGCCGAGCCGTCCCGCCGGAAAGAGCCGACTACCTGATCAGTGCCCTGCCGCTCCCCGCCGGCTCACATACCGTCGTGTGCCGATATCGACCGCTGAGCGTCCGGCTTGGCGCGGCCTGCACCGCATTGTCATGCATGGCGGCGGTCGTGCTGGCCTTCTTCGGGCGCAAGCGTGTTTCCGAAGATCCCTCGGGTCGTGCGGCGTCCGCCGCGGCTCAAGGGACCTGACGCGTGCGTTCAATCCGTGCTCGCGGCGCCGGCGCGGCAAGCCGTCCGGCCATCGGCATGCCAGCGTCCGGTTCCAGCCGTCGAGACTTGTGACCATGCCCCCGTTGCGCGGTCTCAAGGGCGAGCGAAGTCCGCTGCGCAGCAGCAAAGCCGCCGAACAACCAGGCGCGCCGACGCACGGACCAACGCGGCACCCGAGCAACCGAGTTCCTACGAACAGATGCCCGCCGTCCGCGCCTCCAGCAGCCGCACGAGATCCTCCGTCGCCATCTCCACCAGCACGCCGCGCCGCCCGCCGTTGACCAGAATCCGGTCCAGAGCCAGCAGCGATTCCTCGATCACCACCGGCAGCTTGCGCCGCTGCGCGAACGGCGAGATCCCGCCGACGTGATAGCCGGTGATCTTCTCCGCCTCGTCATGTCCGGCGAGGTCCGCCTGCTTGGCCCCGATTGCCGCGGCCATGCGCCGCGTGTCGAACCGCTGGTCGCCCGGCACGATCGCGATCCAGAACTGGTTTCCCGTGGCCTTGACGACGAGCGTCTTGCAGCACGCCTCGAGCGGGCAGCCGACGGCCGCCGCCGCCAGGTCCGCCCCGACCTCGGTGAACTCGTATTCGCGGACCGTGAACGCCACCCCCTGCGCCCGCAGCCACTTGATCGCGTTCGTGTCGGCCATCGGCCATCAGTGTACGCGGCCTGCCGCTCCGCGTACCAGGGGCCCATTTCCAGTCCCGCTACAAGGGCCCCAATCGCCTTCCCGCGTGCCAATGAACCCCAGCGTTGCATATTTCGACAGGCTTACGCGGCGGATCGTAGGGTTCGCA
>CAZUAI010000047.1:0-44918 GCA_964617875.1 uncultured Planctomycetales bacterium
CGTCAGCGTCGCCGTCGTCGCCCCCGAGTAATGCCCCCCGTCGCTCACATCCGACCGATTCCTCTGCCACCGGTAACTCAACGGCAACGTCCCCGTCGCACCAACCGTAAATACCGCCGTCCCGCCCGGGATCACCGACTGGTTCGACGGCTGCTGCGCGATGCTCGGCGGGCCCGGCGCGTTCAGTGTCAGCGTCGCCCCGTTCGACGTCGCCGTCCCGTACGGGTTCGTCACCACGCACCGGTAGCTCGCCACATCGCTTGAGTCCGCGTTCGAGATCGTCAGCGCCGCCGTCGTTGCGCCCGCGTAGTGACCACCGTTGCTCAGATTCGACTGATTCTTCTGCCACTGATAGCTCAACGGACTCGTTCCCGCCGCCCCCACCGTGAACGTCGCCGTGCCGCCCGGGTCCGCCGTCTGGTTCGACGGCTGCGCCGTGATGCTCGGCGGGTTGTTCTGCGGAAGGCAGTACTCCGGCGCGAACGCGCAAACCCCTGGCCACACCTCCTGCTCGTACCGTTGCTGCACCGTCGCGCGCAGCTGCGGATTTGTCGTGATCACGACCATCTTCGTCACATTCAACGTCCCGAGGCTCACCGTCAGGTTGCTCCCGTTCAGCGATGTCGCCACGTCGAACAACCCGCTCGGCCGCACCTCGAATGCCGTCGGCGCCGGCGTCCGCATCCACGACGGCAGCGTCGCCACCACGCTCGCATTGCTCACCGGATTCGAATGGAACCCCGTCGTATCGTTGTAGTAGTCATCGTTGACCGCCAGGAGGATGATCGTATCCGTGCCCGAAGCCAGGGCCCGCGCCCACACGTTCGTGCTCGGCACCAGCGCCATGTCCACCGGATGGCTCGTGACCAGTTGCGGCGTAATGGTTTTGATCTCATTGCCATACAGGCCGATCTCCTTCCAGAGATCCCGGGCCGCCTGTGTCGATTGGTTGGCCAGGCCCATGGAGGGCCAGCCCGTCGCGTTCAGCCACCAGTAGCACAATCCCTTGGCGCCGGCAGCCAGCGCGTAATACGCCTCGATGCGCTTGGTCTCGGGATCCGCGAACGGCCAGATCTGGCCGACGAATTCCGGGTCGCACGCATTCGTGTCCATGCACTTCCACGAGCACGAATAGAGGATCACGTTCGACGGATTCGGCTCCGCCGCCCTGGCGACCGCCCTGGCGACGGCGTAGATGTACGTGGCCTTCCGGTAGACCGGGATGACGTTCTGGTCGCGCCAGTACGCGTCCTGCAGCCGCCTCTGATAGTACGGATCCACCTGCAGGATATCGACGGCCTGCCCGTAGGCATAGTAGTTCTCGGGCTTGTAGCTCCCGTTCATGTTGATCGAGGTCGGCGTCAGCGGACGAACCGCCCGCAGCGCCTCGCCTTCGTCGATGGATCGCATCGCCAGGATCCCCATCGGACTCTTGCCGCACGGCAGCTTCAGACCCGTGCCACAGAACGTGCGCTCCATGTTGGATTCCTCGGCGTCGATCTCGTCGTTGATGAAGAACATGTCCGGGCCGAGGCCGCGGGTGTCGAATTTGGTCTTGTCGCCGGTGGTATAGCCGTAGTTCCGCGCGACACAATCCGCCGCCCCCGCCGGCGTATTGATGTAGCCGACGACATTGCCCACGCTCACCTGACAGTTGTTGATGCCGTGATTCGATGACTCGGCGATCCAGTCTGCGATCGTGTAATTCGGGTTCGACTCCACATTGAATGTGTTGTACGTGCCGTGGATGAACTTGTTGACCCACGTCCGCAGCGAGGCCGTCGCCGTCTTGCCGTCCGCGTAAACGCCCTGGTACACGTGGTACGACATGGCGTCGAGCGCCGTCGGGAACGTCAGGACCGTCGCCGCGTAATTCACGCCCGGGTCCCCGACCGTCGTCGCGCTGGCGGTCACGTCCACGCCATCCATGTGGATCGACGCCGGTGCCGCCCCGCCGCTCCGCCGCCAGTGGAGATAGACCTTCCTGCGGTCCTGCGAGAAGCCCACGCTGGCCAACTGAGGCGCGTTCGCGTCCGCCGGGATGCTCGCGTTGATCGTGCCCCCGGTGGTCGCAATGCTCAGGCTGACCGGGTTCGTCACGGGGACGAAACGCAGCCGCACGACGACCTGCGCAACCCCGCCCGCGGGGATCGCTGTGGACGGATCGACCTTGTACCAGACCGGTTCACCGGCATCGAGGATGTCCTGCGGCGGATTGTCCCAGTAGAAGTAGATGCTCCGGGCGTTGTGCACGCCCTCATTGAGCTTGAGGACCGTCCCCAGGTTGTACCCGGCCAGGCTTACACTGTTGACCGATACGGGCGACGCGCCGGTGTTCTTGAAATACGCATGAACGTTGCACCCCACGGCCGTCCCCACGGGGCACGAACTCGGATAGTACTTGTCCTTCCAGATGCAGTTGTACTCAGGAAACCAATCATCCTGCTGATACTGGACGCCCAGCAACGTCACCCCGGCATCCGCGACAGAACACCAACCGCCCGCGACGCACACCACAACCAGCGAGCACAAGGGCCACCGATGCATGCGCTTCATCACAAGTCCTCGCCATTGCACGCGGCATAAGCATTCACCGGCGGTACCGGTCGGGGAAGCACGGCGCCCCGCGACGGCATCGCCGGTGAACGGAAACCTCATGATCTACCGTTGGGCTCCGCCAAACCCCGGACGGTCTCCACCACAAACGGACCGTCACGCGGAGCCCCGCCGACTCACGCACGCACTACGACCCGCACGCCGCCGGTCGATTCGGCCCGTTGAAGCACGACGAAATGCCCGAGAAATCGGCCAGATCGACATCGAGGTCGTCGTCCGCATCAAGGCAGGCGCAGTCGGCGTCCGGCACCAGGGCGGAGTTCCACGGCTGGTTCGGGCCGTTGAAGCACGCGCCAAACGTGCTGAAGTCGGTCAGGTCCACGTCGTTATCGCCGTCAATGTCCTGCGGCGGGTTGTTGCACGCCGCAACGACGTTGATCGTCACGTTGCCCGTGATCGTTCCGGCCGGAAGGTCATCGCTCGCGGTGAAACTCAGCGTGTACGTCCCGATCGAATTCAACGCGGGCGTGCCCTCCAACGCGATGCGCGCCGTCGGCGAACCCTTCGCCGGAGACGGCCCCAGCGTCACGCCGGCCGGCAGCGTGCCCGACACATACGTCAGCGTCACCAGGTCCGGGATATCGTTGTCGGTCGCCGTGATCGCCGTCGATGCCGGCACCGGCCTGCCCGCCTGGATCGTGATGGTCGTGGTGTCCAGCACGGGCAGATGGTTCACCACCTGCCGCAGCGAAACGTCGTCGTAGTACGCCGTCTTGCCGTCCAGTGTCACAGTCGTCGGTGGAATCGTGCCGCCTGTGCTCACCGTTCCCGTATTGCCGGACCACGTCCCCAGATACGCGGCATTGATGGCCGGGTTCGTATTGGGCTCGATGCGGCCCAGCTTTCCGTCCACGTAGTAAAAGACCTTGTTCGCCCCGACCTTGATGCTGAACCGGTGCCAACCCGGCGACCGCAACGGGCAACCCGGCTGATCCATGTCGCCCGTGTTCGTCCTGGAGCCGGACACCGTCTGGTTGCAGCGGTACTGGTACTTCGTCGGATCGGCGGCCTGCCTCGCGGGCTGCCTCACCGTCGGCAGCAAACCGATCTCGAAGAGCCACTGCACGGTGCCCACGTTGTAGCCGCCCCCCGAGCACTGCTGAATGCCGCCCACATGCCGTGCATACGAACCCGTATACGGCGGCACCCCTTCCTCGTACATCCAGAACTCGAACAGCACGGGGTTCCGGTCCATCGTGCTGTTCTGGTAGTTCCCCGGTGCCGCGTCCATGCCCAGCCGGCCGCCGCTTACGGAGTCCTCGAGGAGCGACTGCGTGCCGCGAGCCTTGACCGTCGTGAGCGTCATCGGCTCTTCCAGCTGCCAGAACAGCTTCAACGGCGACGATTCGAAATCATCGTTGAAGCCCCAGAACGTGTGCGGCGGCGACTGCGGACTCGGGATCGGCTGGAACACCACGCGCGACCACGACCGCTCGCTTTCGACGCCACCGCGCGTCTGCGTCGCCTGCACCACGTCCCCGGCCTGCAGGTCGCCGAGCGCAATCGGGAAGTCATGCACCCCGTCCGTGAACAGCGTTGCCGGATTCGTCTCGTCCGCGTAAGTCAGGACCGACTCGGAACCGTTCCGAATGCGATACAGCGTCACCCGCGTCGTCTCGCCGGTGGACGTAATCCCCTTGACCGTGACCGATGTGGCTGTCGGATACAGCGTCGGCGCCACGCCCGTGCTCGAACCGCCCGGCCCCGGCCCCTGGTTGGCGACCTTTACGTCCCAGGTTTCGTCGACACTGCCGCCCGCGTTCGTCGCCCGGATTGTAATGGTGAACGTCGAACCCACATCGCCCGCCGATGGCGTCCACCCGTACACAAAACCCGTCGCCGGGTTCACCGAGAGCGCCGCAGGTCCGGCCACCTTCGACCACGACACGCCCGTGAACATCCCCGCCGACAGGCGAAGCTGCTTCTTATACTCCACGCCCTGATCCGTCGTCGCCGGATCCGGGGTCACCGCATCAATCGCAGGCGGAAGGATCGCCAGTCCGCGGACGACCCAGCCCTCCGTCTTTCCATTGTGAACGCCGTTGCCCGCGATCGCCGACCCGTCTGCCGAAATCCCCGTGACCTCCGTCAACGCACTCCAGCCCTGCGCCGCCACGTCGATGCCGTGTGCGCTCAACAGCCACGCCTTCACGTCCCGCGTGCCGTTCGTCGAATCCCAGATGAACGCCCGCGCCGGCCCCGTGCCCGCCCGGCTCCGTCCGCCAACCAGTTCGCCCTGCCCGCTGAGGGCCAAGGCCTCCGCCTGGTCGTCGCCCGACAGGAACGGGATCTCGACCGTGCTGATCGCCGGCGTCGCCACCCCGAAATTGACCCGGCCCACGAATGCCTTCGACGGCCCCCCCACCATCAACGATGCGCCTGCGGCATACTCACCGTCGCGAGAAATCGCGTTCGCGTAATTCTGATTCCCGCCCGTGATGTACGGGAACAGGTAGAACGTGGACGAATTCCAGAGGAACGCCTGCCTCGCCCCGCCGCAAATCGGAGTCGACACCGTCCCCAGCTGAATCTGACCGGCCACGCGGCCGTTGTACGAAATCCCGCGCCCGTAGGCCGGATACTGCGTCACGGTCGTTCTCCCGAGGTCCAGCATCGACGGCTGGCTTCGCCAGCGGAAAGCGTGCCAGTTCTCACAGCTCATGCCGTCCCAGTCTGACGCCTTCCCCCAGCCCGTCATCATGACCTCTTCGTCCGATGCCTGGACCGCCAGCCCGCCCGAGTTGCTCGCGAACCCGCCCCCAACCAACAGGAAATTGTCCAGGTCATACGATCCCATCCCGGTCTTGTCGCCCGACCACAGGAACGCCTGATTCTCGACCGGATCGGGCCAATAATCCCGCCGACCGGTGACGGCGACCTTCACCACCCCGCCGCTCGTCAGATCTACGCCGGTCGCAGCGCTGTACGGCACCGAGTCGAAAAGCGTCGGAAACGACAGGCCGTGCAACCCGTCCGTTGTGGACCAGAGAAACGCCTCCGTTTGAGCCGACCCGTTCTCGCTCTGCCCGACAACCACCGTCCCGTCCGGGGACATCGCGTTCACCTGGCTCCCCGCCCCCCCGAGCGCCCCGACGGCCGTGAAGCTCACTGCACCAAACGCCGCTGCCGCCAACGCCCCAACCATCCCTACAGTCACCAACAACACGACCAAGCCGCGACGATCGCCTGCCCTCATGACGTGCTCCTTGTATGGACGCATTCCCGCTCCTGCATACCAGACATCTGGCTAGCCAATCTACGGCGTCCCCGCCCCACGGCGGGTGCCAGCTTTCCACCTGCATTGTACGATTCGGCTGCCCTGCTCCTCCCACGCCCTCACGGGACCCTATGGCTTGCTCGACAGCAGATTCCACGCCGCGCACAACCACGGTGCCCCGGTCTGCCCGCTGCCCGAGAAGCTCGCATACCACCGCACCAATGGCACACCCGCCGCCTTCTTCTGGCCGTTATAGGTCACATTCTCCGAATTCGGAGGGTCCATGACGAACCGCGCGTGGTAGTCCTGGAACAACACCCCGTATGCGTTCTTGTGCGACGGCGACCCGATCAGCGTATCGACCGCAAGCGCCTGCACCCGTCCATAATACGGCTGCAACCCCCACGCCCGCATCGACTTCAAGTCATTCCCGTACGTGTTCCTTCTCATGTACGGATCGCCCAGCCGGTCTCCGATCTGGACGTCCTCCCCGCTGGCGTCCGCCGCCACCGGATTCGTCACGCAGTTCACGCGCGTGTTCGACCGCGACAGCAGCCAGCCCCTCCCATCATCCCTCGGATAGAACCCCCCCGGCACGGGCACCGCAAACATGTAACTCCCGTTCGTCACACCCGCGCCCTCGTCGTCAATCAGGAATGATTTCGCGCCGTTCGATTCGCGCTCGTACGCAAACTGGACGCTGGCCGGGCAGTAGTAGAAGTAAAGGTCCTTCCCGGAGTATTTCCCATACAGACCCGCCTGATTCACGTACAGCCGCGGGATGTTCTTCACGCGCGGCCAGATGTAGGCCGCAGGCTCACGCAGGTCGTATGCGAAGCCGCCCCGCACCGGCAGAACCTGCTTGTGGTCCCCCGAATACGCGTTCAACCCCACACCCTGCTGCTGAAAGTTGTGCAGACAGACGGCCCGCTTCGCCTGTTCCCGCGCCTTGGCCAGCGACGGCAAAAGCACCGCCATCAGCAGCGCGATGATCGCGACCACGACAAGCAGCTCAATGAGCGTAAACCCACGACGTATGTGGCGAAGCGAGGCGTTCACGAGCGAACCTCCTTCAGAAACCACCCCGACCCCGGCCGGCTCGCGCCAACCGCAATTGTCATCCTCGACCACAGGCGGCGGAGCTTCGGACGAGCACACTGGAAAGGAGCCGCGAACCCGAAGCCGACCGACCGTCTGACTCACCGACGATCATCACTTTACCATAATCATCGTTCTCGTGTCAATAGTCCTGTTAACAAAAAACAGGGCTTTCTGTTGACAAGGGGTCCTGGTACAACTATAAACCCGAGGGAAATCAGCGACACAGCACTTCGTACCGTATATATGACACACAAACCCGATTCGCTGACGGACGTGCCCGAAAGGCATTGTGCCCGCCGTTACCAAGGCCCCTGAGAGACCACGGCACCCCCAAGGCACACCGCCCTTACGGCTACCCCAGGCACAACTCCCAGATCCGCCCCGCCTGCTCCGGCCCCGCCACAACCGTCATGACCGCCAGCCCCCCCGGCGGCAACTTCGTGAACACCCACTCCAGATCCGCCCTCGACAGGTTCCCCCAGATGACCAACGGCTTGCGGGCCAGGATTTTGCGGTGCGTCTCGTAGAGGGCCTCGGCCGTCGGCCCCCCCTCGTCGATGTGCAGTTCCAGGGCCGTGAACGGCATCTCCAGGTAGAAGTCGGTCGGCACGAACGCCGTCGGGTGCTGGTGCATGATGCAGCCGTCGAACGATTCGGCAATCCGCAAGTCATGCTCGCGGATGAACGCATCGTACAACTCGGCGGAGAGCAGCGCGGCCGCGTCCTCCTGGTGCCACACCGTGCCGGCCGGCGCCCACAGGTTGTAGTAGAACGACCCGACACCCCCGCGGAACAGCGGGATCCGGTCCAGTTGCAGCCTGCCAAACGCGATCCAGAAATCCGTCAGCCGGCGGCACACCTCCCGGACCTCGTCCGGCGTGTCAATCATCGCAAACACGAACTCGCTCGGACCGTACAGCGTCGAAAGCAGATCGGCCACGCCACGCATCCGCGTGGTCCCGATCGGCCACCGTCCGCCGCTCCGCTCGGCCAGACGCCCGAGGAACTCGACCGCCTTCTGCATCCACGGCGCCGAAGCGTCGAACGCCGGGACGCCCTGCGGCCCGGAGAAGCCCGGAGGCCGATCCGCCCGGATCGAACCCGTCGCGTGGTCCGCGGCGATCGGGCAACCCAGCGCCGCCTCAAGCCAGGGAATCCCCCAGAACGCGCTCGCGCTCCAGATGAAGTCCCCGCCGCACGCCTCATGGCGATCGAACAGCCGGTCGCAGTCGTCGAGGTACGGCGCCACGTCGAAGTCTTCGGGCATCAGCGGCCGGTCCGTCGGCAGCGTCCGCGACGCCTCATAACGCCGCAGCGGATACTCGCTGCCCACGAAGAAACCCAGCAGCGGCCGCTCGTTCCGGCGCGCGTAGAACCGCCGAAACTGCTCCACGCGTTCGTCGATCGTCTGAAACTGCGGGGCCCCCGCCATGCCGCACCCGGATCATCTCCGCATTGACAGGATCGCCGCCTCGCTTCGTTTCCACTCGACGGTAAACGTGTCGCCGTCGCCCAGCAGCCGGCCCGCCCGCTCATCGCGCACGTCCGTCTGCCGCGAGGCAAACCGAACCGTCAGCGGCACCGTATCGAACGCCAGCGCATCCACGTCTCCCATCCCCGCCTCGCCCGCAAGCCGCAGCGGGTTCTGTACCACAAGCACGACCAGCCGCCCCCCCTTCTCCCAGTACACTGCCTCGGTCAACGGCGGATCGGACTGCGCAACGGTCAGGCTCAGACGCGGCGATGCGCCGCACGGCGCAAGAATGGCGACAACCGGCTCCGCCAGCGACTTCGCCCGCGCAGCGTCCTTCGGCCGATGACACAGGTACTCCATGATCGACACGTTCAGCAGCGTGGCCGACCCGCCCCCGACCACGCGCGTCACAAACGTCGGCTGCCCCCGCTGCGCCACGACAAACCCCTTCGCACGCTCGCACCGCGGCCACACGTCCGCCGCCGCCTGCAAGAAGCTCGCTTTCCAGTACGTGTCCGGGTCCGTCTCCGCGAGTAGACGTCCGCCGAACAGCGAGCCCGGACGGACGACCGCCCCCTCGCTTCCGAACAGGTCGGCCAGCGCCGGTCGCGGCCGCCCCCGACCGTGCTGATCGAAGCATCCCGGCAGGTGATCCGCAATCACATGCCCCCCCCGTCGCGCGTAGTCCCGAATCACCGCTGCTTCCGCATCCGACAACGCCAGCACCCGCGGCAGAATCAGCACCTTGTACCGTGCAGGATCGATCCCTTCCGTCAGCACATCCGCGTACGACACGAAGTCATATTGCAGCCGCGCATCCTCGAGCAGCTTCGCCCATGCCGCAAAGGCCGCCACCGTCGACGCATGCAGGTTGTTGAGCGAGCTGCTCCGGTTCATCCACGTCCGGCCGTGCGCCTCGCAGTCGATGAACCAGCTCGTCTGGATCGACGGATGCGAATAATAGATCGCGACGCCGTCGTGTACCCACTGGCCGCCGATGATGGTCGCGGAGGTCTCGGCCAGACGCTTCACGCCCGCCCCGCCCGCCAGCATATCGCGGCCGGGCTTGAACCAGTCCTGCGCCCACGTGATCACACCCCGGTTGCCGTGCGCGAAATAGTACCAGTGGAACCACTCCGTCAACGGCTTGCGGACGTCCCCGAAGCCCGTCTGCACGAGCGGCATCCGGTTACCCGGGTTGAACGACCGCATGATCTCGGCGGTACACCCGATGTCGTACGCCTCGAGAAACTGCACTTTCCTCGCGATCTTCGCATAATCGTACCCGCCGTACGGCGACGGGCACTGCCCTCCGACAAAGCCGCACGGCGTCTCCGGGTCGATCCGGTTCGCCACGCCCACCAGGTCGCCCACCAGGTTGCACAACTGCGAATCCATGTAGCTCCACGCATCGCACAGCGCGGAAAGGTTCCACTCCGTCCACGGCCTCCGGTACAGATCCCGAAAGTCGTCCGGCGTCGCCATCCGCTGATCGTACAGGCGGGAGTGCGGCTCCCACTGCTTGCGCACGGCCGCCTCCGAGCCGTACCGCCGCACCAGCCACTGCCGGAAGTCCTCCAGCGTCAGCGGGTTGTTGTCCCACTTGCACGGCGACGTGAACGTGCTCCAGCTGATCTCGTCGTCAAGGGCATACGCGACGCGCGTGCGGTACCGCTTCGCCGCGGTCACGGCATGCGAAACCTTCCCCGCCAGCCGCCCGCGCACCGTCGGATCCAGCAGGCACACCGGGCGGCGATCCGCCGCAAGCTGCGCCTTCGTTACGTTCTTGAGGTGCAGGTCGCCCTTGCCCGCGGCATGGTCGAGATACCACAGGAAGCCGTTCTTCTCGTGGAGGTCGGCATCCTTGCCGGGCTCGTGGTCGCAGAAGCCTCCGTTGAAGCCCGCCTGCCTCATCGCCGCCGCCAGGGCATCGTCATACGGGCGGCCCCACTCGTACCGCCACGGCATGAGCACCCACCGGTCCCACCGATTCAGCAGGATGGCCGCGTCCTGCCGGACGCGACGAAAGTCGGCGGACGCCCGAACGTACGCGGCGAAATCCTCCGCATCGAGCCACGGCGGCCACACAAGCAGCATCGCCACGACCCACGGCCACCGCCGCAACATGGACCGGCGTCTCCTCATGACGGCCTCACGCAAGGCACGAGCGCACCGGCAGGCTCCGTCACACCCCCGCCGGCGCAAAGCCGCGGCAGAGCGAGCGCAGAGCCGACGAGTCGTTCGCCTGCCCTTACGCCGGGCTCATCGCACGTGCCTGCGCCTCGACCGCACGGCGGCGCAACTGCCACAGCCCCAGCAGCCCCAGCATGATGAGCGCCACGACGCCCATGATCACGCGCTCAACAAGACTCTCGCTGCCGATCACGAGGCCGATCGCCGTCACCAGCACGATGATGCCCAGCATGGCCCGCATCACCGCCGGCTTGTAGAGCACCGGCGCCGCAATGGCGATCGAGCTGTAGCACCCGACGACCGTGCCGATGACCATGGCGAATGCGAACGAATGCACGCCGGGCCCGCCGGCCACGTACAGAATGAGCACCACGATAAACGTGGTAAACGCCGTCAGGACCGTTCGCGGGAACGTCTGGTTGATCGCGTCGTTGATCAGCCGGGGGGACAGCGTCGCCAGACGCCCGCGGTTCTCGCGGATCCGGTCGAACACGACGATCGTATCGTTCACCGAGTACCCCACGATCGTCATGAAGGCCGCCACGACCGACAGGTCGATTCGCACCTCACTGATCAGCAGGATATCGCCGAGGAACGTCCGGGCGATCCAGTGGCTCGCCGTCACCAGTCCCAGCGCGACGGCCACGTCGTGGATCAAGGCCAGAATGGCGCCGAGCCCGTACTCCATCGTCCCGAACCGGAACCAGAGGTAGGCGATCATCGCGATCAGCGAGAGCACCAGCGCAATCACCGCCTGCTGCGCGGCCTGCGCGGCCACCTGCGGCGCGAACTGCGTCACCTTGTCGAGCGAGCGTTCGCTCGACAACGCCGCCTGCGCCAGCTGCAGCTCCGGCATCGCCAGGTCGCGCCTCCACACCTCTTCGCCGTCGTAGTAGGGGACGTTTTCGTCGCTCACCACGATGGCCACACGGGAGTACGTCGGGGCCGCCTTCCCGCCGGCGTCCACCGCCGTCGGGTCCTCCGCGACCACGCCAAGAACCTCCGTCTCGCGCCAGCCGTATCGCTCGTAGTCCGGCTGGAGCCGCATGTCGCGCAGCCGCTGCCGCACCGCCTCGATCGTCTGGGCCGGCTGGAGATTGTCGAATACCATCACCACGCCGCCCCGGAACCTCGCGATGTTGAAGCGGGCGGCCTCTCCGGCCGCAGCACCCACGACCTGCCCAAGCTCGCGGTCCTCCGCGCCGACCGGGTACGCGCCGTCCGGGGCACGCAGTTCGTCGGTGACGAGCTTGAAGCCGATGCCGCGCTGCACCCGCACGGCAAAGTCCTTCTGCTGCGTGAGGGCTGCCAGCACGGCCTCGCTGACGAGTTGCTTGTTCGTCTCTGTCGTGACGATCTCGAACGCCTGCTTTGTGCGCCCGCCGGTCGTCTCGCCGTATTCATCCACCGACTGCACGCGGACCGACGTGCTCATGTCCTGCGCGGCCCGCCGCGCGCCCTGGGCCGCCGCCTCAATGTCCCCCAGGAACTGCTCGACCGTCGTCGCGGCGTCCTTCAGCGTTACGGCCGCGCCCTTCCGGCCCGCCGGCGCCTCGCGGCACCAGTTCCTGGCAACCTTGTCCCCCAGCGGCTTTGCCAGAATCGCCTCGATCTGCTTCTCGTTGAGGTTGTCGCTCTCGATGATGAAGGCCCCCCCCTCCTTCGTCACCTTCGCATCCTTGATCGCACCGGCCGCCCACAACAGCCAGCCGGCAGCCTGCTCCCGCTTCTCCTTGCCCTTCACGAGTTCCTCGATCCTCGCGTCCACGATCGGCTTGCCCTGCGTCGGTTCCAGCGTCACCTGCACCGCCGTCCCGCCAAGGAACTCGATATCCAGAAGCCGCTCGTTCGGCTGAAGGGCAAACAGCAGCAGACCGCCCAGCGTCAGCACGCCCGACACCGCCCAGAAATACCTCTGCTTGCCCATCCAGTCCACGTTCGTCGGCTTCAGCAGGTACAGCATCGGGATCCGGTTCGTCCGGTGCGCCCCCGTCGAAATCGCCACGAACCGCATGATCCACATCAGGGCCAGCAGCACCAGACCCGAGACCCCCGCGACCAGCACGAACTCGCCAAGGCCCGCCAGCCCCGAGTTCTGCCATCCCTCCGGCCGGCTCCGGTGGAACATCCAGCCCATCCCCAGCAGCAGCGCGCCCGCGGCCGCCAGGACCAGCGCCCCGCCCCACGAACGTTCCGCCTCCACCTTGCTCACCTTCGTCTGCACCAGCACGTCGAAGAACCGCCGCGTGATAAACAGCGCCGTAAACAGGTTCACGCACAAACCGAGGCCCAGCGTCAACGCGAACCCCTTGATCTCCTCCGTCCCCACGTAGCCAAGGATGATCGCCGAGATCACCGTCGTCAGGTTCGAGTCGAAAATGACCCAGAACGCGCGATCGTACCCCAGCTTCACCGCCGTCTTCAGCGACACCCCCCGCGCCTGCTCCTCCCGGATACGCTCAAAAATCAGGACGTTCGCATCCACCGCCATACCCAGCGTCAGCACCAGGCCGGCGATGCCCTGCAGCGTGAACGTCCCCTGGATCAGCGCCATGATGCCCAGCGTGATGAGCATGTTCAGCATCAGCGCGATGTCGGCGATGACGCCGGCGTACATGTAGTAGATCGCCATGAACGCCACCACGACGACCAGCGCCGTCACCGACGCCTGAATGCCCATCCGCCGGTTCCCCTCGCCCAGGCTCGGCCCGACCGTCTTGATGCTCAGCGGCGTCTCCTTCAGACGCGCATCCAGCGAGCCCGCCTCGAGAATGTTGCACAGGCGGGTCACCTCGTCGATCGTGAAGTCCCCCGTGATCGTCCCATGCTCGCGAATCGCCGACTGGATGTTCGGCGCGGACATCGCCTCCCCGTCCAGCAGGATGCAAAGCGGCCTGCCCTTGTTGGCCTCCGTGACCTTCTCGAACCGGGCCCCGCCCCGCGGGTCGAGCGTGAACGCCACCGACCACCGGCCGCGCTGGTCGCGGTCCGGAACGGCCCGCGTCAGCGCCCACTTGCCGTCGTGCGGAAGGGCCATGTCGGCGTCCCGGTCCTCGACGGCGTAGGCCAGCACGTACTTCTTGCCCAGATACTCCGCCTCGATCGGGTTGCCCGCGGGCTTGAACTCGTCGGGCTTGCCGATCCGGAACCACTGGAACCGGTCGCCCGGGCGGCGCCGCGGCCCGAACTTCGCCAGCTGGTCCGTGTACTTGCTGATCGGCTCGCGATACTCCGGCTTGGGCGAGTTGATCGTGTCGCCGGCCGCGTCCCGCTCCGCCAGGATGCGGAACTCCAGAACGCCCTGCCCCTGCAGCAGCCGCATCAGGTCGCTCGGGTCCTCCAGTGCCCCCTTGTTCTTCGCCCAGATGTCGTGCGTCTTCTTCAGGTTGTCGATCCGGCCGCGGATGACGCCGAGGTCGGCCTCCAGCTTCGCGATCCTCTCCTTGCGATCCGGCGCGTCCTTCGCGATCCCCAGCCCGTCCGCGATCCGGCCCGTGTACTCCGACCAGAACTGCGCCAGCTTGTCCTCGCGCTCCTTGCTGCCCTGGCCCAGCGCGAGAAGGTCGCTCAGCTTGTCCAGGTTCACGTTCGTCGCCGCCAGGTGGTCGAAGCCCTGATAGTAGGCCTCGCGCACCTCATCCAGCGCGGCATCCGACGGCTCCGTCGCCGGGGCGGATTGCGTCGCCGACTGGGTCGTCGCCGGACGCGTCGCCGCCGCCGCGTCCGCCGCCGCGAGCTTGTCCTTCGCCGCCGCCAGCTTTGCCAGCAGCTCCCGCCGGGCCGGCACATCACGCACAAGATCGTTCATCGCGGCCTCGCGCGCCGCGCCCGCCAACGTCAGCGCCGCTTCGATCTCCCCGCGGTCCACACGCGTCTTCCGCAACTCCGTCCGGGCCGCCTCGTAAGCCGCCCGGTTCTTGCCCAGTTCGTGCGGCGGACGCGGCATCTGAATCTCCAACCGGTTCTGCCCGATCGGACGCCAGACGAGGTTTCGCTGCCCCTGCGGATCGACCCGGTTCTTCAACCGCCGCATCACACGCTCGGAAAGGTCCCGCTTGTCCGATTCCGTCAGGCCACCCGTGTCGATCTCGTACAGCAGGCTCGTACCGCCCACGAGGTCGATTCCGCCCTTGAGCTGCTGCGACGGCGGCCAGATCGCCCACACCGACAGCGTCACCACCACCACGATAATCGCGATTCGCATCGCCAGATTCTTGTCACTCATGTCGCACCCGTTGATCCGTTACTCCGTACTCAGCACTGATCTCTCGTCGATCGCTGACAACTCGAAACTCGCTGCTTGCACCTCGAAACGCATGGATCGGCCTGTTCGCTCGACTCACGGGCCGATCGGCCCGAAATCGCCGAACGCCGCGGGACCATCGCCCGTGTCGCGCCCGACTCGCGGCATGGTCCGCCGGGAGCCTCCGGATTCCGGAAAGCGCAACCCGGGCGCCGCTCACGCCGCCGGAGGCGCCTGCGCCCGATCGGTAAAAGTGAATGTCCGTGAAGTGCGCGGCGGAGCCGGAACAGCCGCGAGAACGGCCGCGTACCCTTCGCCCGTTCTCGCCCGCTCCTGCTGGGCCGCCGGCCCGACCCATGAGCCTTCGCCCCCCGCATTCGACGAACGATCCGGCTGACCGATGCGGTAACGCGCATTCGCATCGCAGCCGATGCCCGATGCCAGATGCCAGAGGTTTCCCAGATCCGCCCGAACGAGGAGTGCCGGGTCGGCGTGTCCATCCTGACCTGTCGATCGATCGCCCGGCCGTGAAGCCGGAGCGGGCGCGGACGACGCCGGCTCGGGCAAAGACGGCTTCGAATCCGACGGCCGCGATTCCCCGCGGCCGAGAGGCACCGCAGGCCGCGCGCTCGGCGGAAGCGCCGCCGCCAGGAGCGTCAGGACCGCCAGTCCCGCAACCCGACTCAGCGATGTAGCCACCCGGTCCATACGAGGCCCATTATATCGACCAACCGCCCCCCCACAAACACTTCAAAGCCCCGCCCACATCCCCTCCCCCTTCACGCCCCCCGTCCCCTCCTGCCGCTCCCTTCCGCACCCTTCTCACCCCCCGTCACCGCTGCCCCGCCGGCCGCTGGTAGTCCCCTTCTCCTCCACGCCCGCCGGCCGGCCTGCTCGTTGCCGGCAGCACACGCAACGCCCGGTAAACATGCACATCATGCGCCGCAAACGTGTCGGTGAACGCCCCGCCCCTGGCCGTCAGCGTGCGGCCCTCGTGCAGCACCGCGACCTCGCCGTCCTGAAGCCCCGAGAACGTCACCTGCCGAGTCTCCCCTTCGCGGGCCGCAGCGAAGATGTACAGGTACACGCTTGCCTCCTTCCACCGCACCTCGATCTGCGGCGCCCCCGTGAACCGAAGCGAATACCGCGACTCCGGCGCCACGAGCACGGGATACAGCTCACTCCCCGGTTTGATCTCCTCGAGCAACGGCCGCAGCACCGCCCGCCAGTACGTCCAATTCCAGCCCAACTCCGCATCGCGTCCCGTCAACGCGACGGGCATGCCGAAGAACGACAGGCTGTTCGCCCCGCAGATGATCGCCTGGTACATCATGTACCGCGCCTCGCGGAACGTGGGGAACATCAGCCGGTTCTTCGGGTTGTGCGCCGGGTTCACCCCGCTCCAGCACGCCTGCAACACCATGAACACCATCTTCTTCCCGTCGGCCAGCTCCACCGTCCGCCGCGTGTAGTCTCCCACCATGCTCAGGCCCTTGTTCGCCTCGAGCGAGTGCTTGCCGGGCGGTTCGC
Organism: uncultured Planctomycetales bacterium; assembly: GCA_964617875.1. Classification (GTDB taxonomy): domain Bacteria; phylum Planctomycetota; class Phycisphaerae; order UBA1845; family PWPN01; genus CAZMVY01. The sequence goes on from CAZUAI010000047.1 coordinate 16,375, forward strand.
TCACGGGATAAATGTCCGTGCTGAGCACGTCGCACGCCGCGTTGTACGGCCGGAGCGTCTCGAGCGTTCCCCGCGGAGCATGGCAGAACCACACAGGGTGGTGGGGATCGAGCCGCCGGATCAGTTCGTACGCCTCGCGCAGGGGCCCCACGGGCTTCTTGCCCCATTCGGGTTCGTCGGCGCTCTTCCACATGAGCACCGCCGGATGGTCCTTGTACTGGAGGACGAACCGCTCGAGCCGCTGCTTCATCCCCGGCCTGTTCACGTCCACCAACTCGTGGAGAAACGGCCACACGTAAACCCCGTGCGCCGCCGCCGCATCAAGATAGCCCCCGAACGCCTTCGCTCCCTCCGGCGTCCCTTCTTTCTCCGGAATGGCGCCACGCACGACGCTCATCCCTCCCGCCGCCATCTCCGCCCACCCATCACCGCCCTCGGGCGTCTCCAGCTTCAACGGCGGCCCCGGCGAGAACCCGATGAAGAAGAACGGCCGGCCGTTCACAAGCAACCGCCCATCCGCCGCTACCTCAACCTTGGACACCCCGACAAGCCCCGCCCCAAGACACGCAACCCCCGCCGACAACAACAGCCCGGCCACGCCGAAAAAGATCGCAAGTCGAATACGCACGAGCATCATCCTCCCGAATCTGAGAAGAACGCAACGCCTCACATTCAACACCCTGCATTCGACACGCGCCGTTCGGCAGTCGCCGCCCGGCGCTCACCGGATTTCCTACATCCCCGCGTCCTCACAGGAAGCCCAAACGCACGCAAGTGCCGCACCGGAATCTCAAGTCCATTATCGCCCCGTGGAGCACGGGCGGCGATCTGGCTGTGGGAGGTACCCACGATCCGGAACACCCGCCCACATGCGACGGCATCGCCCCCCGCGAAACCGGGCGACGTCTGCCCCGTCACCCAGCCCTTGCGACGCCAACCCCTCGGCGCCCACGACGAAACGAAGCCAACCGCACCACGTTTGCGCAGGCCGGCTCCGCCTTGCGCGCAAGCGGCGAAGACCTCCCTTTTCACATCGGCTTTACCACGCCACCTGCTCCGCGCCCACGACCAAACGAACCCACCGATTCCACGCGTGACGCCCCGAAGTGCCGAGATAACGTATTGTCGTTACGACAGTTGCGACCGGCCCGCCCGGGACGCCCCCTTACCGCAACGCCACCGACGTCCCGATCCCCGCATCGAAGAACGCCGCCGCACTGCCCCGATTGACGGCAACCTCAAGCATCTGCGTGCTCCCAACCAAAGCAACCGGGCTGCCTACCTCCACGTCGCCGTATGTGGATTGAATAGGCCCCACCTCCCGATCGCCGACAAAAGCGATCACCTTTCCCCGCCGGCTGGTCAGGCTCGCCACGTCCAATTGCGAAATGTTCGTAATCAGGTTTCCGAACCGGTCGAGGTACAGCACCTCGCCGGTCAACCCGCTGCTCTCACGGCGAACGTGCGGCAGATCCAGAACCTCCAACCGATCCGTCAGCGGCCCGAGGTCCGCGAGACGCACTCCCTTGGCGATATGCGCCGCAACGGGTGCCATCACGTCCCGTCCGTGAAACGTACGGCTCAGAGGCCCCGCGAAGTACTGCCGGTTCTCGATGACCCGCAATTCCTGAAGTTGCCCGTCCCGGTGCACGAACGAAAGGATCCCGTTGTCGGGCGCGATCGCGATCCGGTCGCTGTACCGCCCGACGAGAATGTGCCGGCCCGTCCCCACGCCCGGGTCCACGACCACGACGTGGATCGTGCCCGCCGGAAACCAGGACCAGATCTGCCGAAGAACGAACGCCGCCTGCACCACACCGTGCGGCGCGATATCGTGCGTGATGTCCACGATCGTCGTACGGGGCTCCACGCGGAGGATGGCGCCCTTCATGCAGGCCACGTAGTGGTCCTGCGTGCCGAAGTCGCTCGTGAGCGTGACGATTGCCATGTTTTGACCGCACCATAATCGACATGTACAGTGGCCGCAACTTGACGCAGAACACGACCATTCCGCTTCGCAACGCCCTCGGCTGGGTGGCGGCTGCGATGGCGATCGCGATCGGCCTCCGGGCGTACCTCCTCCGGGTCATGCCCGTCATCAGCCGCGACGGCGTGACCTTCATCGGCTACGCGCAGAACCTGCGGACCGATCCTCTCACCGAGATCCGCCGGCAGCGTCAGGCCCCGCTCTACCCGGCGATGATCGCCCTCGCGCACGGCCTGCTCGATCGTGTCGGCGTCGCGCACGGCGATGATGTGCGACGCTGGGTTCTGGCCGGCCAGACCGTTGCGGTCGCGGCAAGTCTCGCCTTGATCCCGGCCATGTATCTCCTGGCAGGCGTGCTCTTCCACCGCCGGGTCGGCGTCGCCGCCGCCGCATGCACGGCCGTGCTCCCCGAGTTCTGCCGTTACGGCGTCGATGTCCTGTCGGACAGCCTGCACCTCGCCCTCTACGTCTCCGGACTGGCAGCCGGTCTGGCCGCCCTGACAGCCCGTCCCGGCCTTGCCGCGCCCCGTGCCGGATACGCAACGATCCTGTCGCGATTCGCCTTGGCCGGCCTCCTGTCCGCTCTCGCATTCCTCGTGCGTCCGGAGGGCGGCGAGGTCGCCCTCGTCGTCTGCGCAGCCCTGTGCCTCTGGCGACCATGGCCGTGGAAGGCCAGACTCACCGGCATCGCGACATGCAGCCTGAGTTTCCTCGTGATCGCCGGCCCTTACATGCTCGCCACCGGCCACCTCATCCATAAGAAACCACCCGCCCGATTCCTCGCCGCCGAGACGCTCTCCCCCGTCCAACTCGCGGACGGCGTCGCGCCGCCCGTTTCCATGACGCCCGCCGCCGCCGCCTTCACTTTCTCGCTTTCCCACTTTCCTGCTTCCCCCGCGTCGGCCTCCGCAATGCCGCTCTGGACCATCCCCCGGGCCCTGGGCAAGACCCTCCTCAACTGGGTCCGCTCGCTTCGGGTCATGTTCCTCCTCCCGGCGATCGCGTGGCTCGCCCTGCGCGGACGCCGACCCGAACCAACCGACGCACGGCGCGTCGCCATGGCGGCATGGTGCCTGCACGCCGGCGTGTGTGTGCTCCTGATCCGCGCCTTCGACTACTGGGACCTGTTCAGCGTCCGGCACGTGCTCGTCCTGACCGCCCTGACGTTGCCATGGACGGCCGCCGGCCTCGTCGCCCTCGTGGATCTCCTGACGCACGTTCGGCCTTCGCCCCGGGCGACCCGGCATGCCGCGGTCGCAATCGGCGCCGTACTCGTCGCGCCGACCCTGCCATGGCTCCTCCGGGCGCCAAACACCGACGACGCCTACATGCGTCGTGCGGGCGAATGGATCGCCGCTCACTACCCCAGGCCGCAACGCATCCTGACCGACCAGTGGCATGTCCCCTTCTACGCCCGCGGCACGCTCTGCGAGCGACGCGAGGGCACCGCGACGATCCGCTGGCCCGGAACCGCCGATCCCGCCGTACTCGTCGATTGGGTCCGCAGGGAACGCCCCGACCTCGTCGTTCTCGACGAGTTTCGCCTGCGACGGCGCAACCCGGCCTTCTTCGACGAACTGCCCCGGGCAGCCGCACGACAGGACATGTTTCGCCTTGTCTACCGAACGGAGGGCAAGATCGACCCCAGGCGGCCCAGGCGGGCCCTGGTGTACGAAGTCGCACCGTGACGCTTGACGGCGCGCCCCACGGCGCGTACCGTTATGCGTCCCGTGCAGACATCGCCGGCGCCGGGCGCCGGCGAGCGTGGAGCGTGGATCATGGCCGCCGACGCGAAAAAGACAATCACCCGGACCGACCCCTCGTCGTCCTCGACGACCCACGAGGGCGTCCGCGACACCCTTGAATCCATCGTCGTCGCCTTCATCCTCGCCTTCGTCTTCCGCGCCTTCGTGGTCGAGGCATTCGTCATCCCCACCGGCTCGATGGCGGCCTCTCTCTACGGCGAGCACAACACCCACACCTGCACCGACTGCGGATACGAATACGCCTTCGGCCGCTCCCGCGACGACCGCCAGCGCCTCATGGCCCCCAGCGACCCGCTTTCCACCTGCCCCAACTGCGGCTTCCACTACCGGGTGAGCGACAGCGAGCGAGCGAATGTCGAGGCCGGCGACCGGATTCTCGTCCTCAAGTGGCCCTTCGACATCGGCGGCAAGTATCTCGGTCCCCGCCGATGGGAACCCACCGTGTTCAAGGATCCCGCCGACGGCAAGACCAACTTCATCAAGCGCCTCGTCGGCTGCCCCGGCGAGGTCCTCGAACTCATCGACGGCGATGTCTACACCGCGCCCCTCGCCGACCTCCAACGCACCGAGCCGGCCCTCGTTGCCAACCTCCGTGAGATCCGCCGGCACAACTACCGCCGCATGGAACTTCAGCAAGGCGAAGACCATCTCGGCGGCGTCGACAGCAAAATCCTTCGCGAACGCGCCGCCATCAACCAGGAACTCGCCTCCCTCCAGGAAAAGGTCATCCCCGTCCTGAACAAGCACCTGCGAATCCAACGCAAGACCCCGGATCTCACGCGAGCCCAGCGCTCACTCTGGTTCGTCGTCTTCGACCAGGACTACCTGCCCTGGCAGCGGGCCGCCGGCGTCGGCTGGAAACCCGTCCTGCCCCCGGGCGCCCCTTCCGCCTGGGACACGTCCCAACGCACCGTCCGGTTCCTCGGCGCAGATCGTTCGTTGGAAGCCGTCCGCCTCGCCGGTCGCCCACCCCACGACTGCTACGCCTACAACTTCGACGGCGACCGTCCGCGCGGCCGCCCCGCCGAGTTCGTCGCCGACCGCCGCCTTCGATGTCTCTTCACCCCGCTCGCCGGCGACGGTCGCTTTCAGATGCGCCTTACCAAGTACAACGACGAATTCGTCGCCGAACTCAGCCCCAACGAGGGCAAGGCCACCCTCACCATGGTCACCCGCCTCCCCGACGGCAAGACGCGCAGCACTCCCATCGGAACCAGGGCCCTTCCCCTCCCCTATGGAAAGCCCGTCGCCGTCGCCCTCACCAACGTCGATTACCGCGTCTCGCTGACGATCGACGACCGCGAAATCCTCGCCACCAACGACGACGTCTATCGGCCCGACATTGCCTTCTTGCGTACACGCCCCTCCCCCGACTCCGGCACCCCTGCCGCCCAGCAGGCCGAGCCCGTCGCTGAACTCGCCGCCGAGAGACTCGACCTCGAACTCCGTCACCTCGTCCTTGAGCGCGACGTCTACTACACCAACCCCTCCCTCACCGAACCGTTCAGCCAGGCATTCCCAAACCGCCGCAACCCCTTCTGCCTGGACACCGACAGAAGCGGCCGCGGCGGAAGCCCCGGCTGGGCCACCGAAGGAAACCCAATCCTCCTCGAGAAAGGCGAATACTTCATGCTCGGCGACAACAGCCCGGCCAGCAAGGACTCGCGCCTCTGGTGGGAGGTCGGGCCTCATCTCGCCAACCGTGGCCCCTCCTACCAGGTGGGCACCGTCCCGGAAGACCAATTGATCGGCCGCGCCTTCTTCGTCTACTGGCCCAGCGGCTTCCAGATCCCTGGACTCAGCCGCCTCAACCTGATTCCCAACGTCGGGCGAATGCGGTGGATACGATGAGTTATTCACAAACACGACGGGCAATCAACGGGCCTGCCTGCGAGGCCGCGGAGACGAGTATCCGTCTATTCCCGCATCGAGACTCTCCCACGCCCAGCACGGGAATGGCCCACGGCCACAATCCCTTGTCCCGGCTAGTGTTGCGATATCGATCCTGCGGCCGCTCGTACCGCCAGGTCGAATGGTATGGGGTTTTCTGCCCATCCATATCGGGCGGGCCGCCGCGGTTTAGGCGTCGTTTTGTCTGTCCACAACTTGTCCACGGAGCCGCGCCAACACCGTGAGCCAGGCAGCAATCCAAAACACCCCGGTCCTGTTGGAAACCCAAGGCCTGGTCAAGCGTTACGGCGGTCGGACGGTCGTTGACCATGTGAGCTTTACCGTCGCCCCCGGTGAGATCGTCGGCCTCCTTGGCCGCAACGGCGCCGGCAAGACCACCAGTTTCCGCATGACCATCGGCATGATCGACCCTAACGCTGGCCGGGTCTACTTCCGCGGCGAGGACGTCACGGCCCTGCCCATGTACAAGCGCGCGCAACGCGGAATGGGATACCTCTCACAGGAACCGAGCGTCTTCCAGCGGCTTACGGTCGAGGAAAACCTGCTTGCAATCCTTGAAACCATAAAGACCTACGGCCGCCGCGAGCGAAGGCAACGGGCGGAAGCCCTCATGAAGCAGTTCGGGATTCACGAACTTCGCTACCAACAGGCGCGGACCTTGTCCGGCGGCGAACGCCGCAAGCTCGAGATCGCCCGCGCCATGGTCACCAACCCGATGCTCATGCTCCTCGACGAACCCTTCAGCGGCGTAGACCCGATCGCCGTCGAGGAACTCCAGCGAGAAATCCGCCGCCTCCGCCAGGAACATGGCATCGCCATCCTCCTCACCGACCACAACGTGCGCGAGACCCTCTCCGTCACAGATCGCAGCTACATCATCTTCGAGGGCCGCGTCCTGAAGCAGGGCGCGCCGCGCGAATTGATCAACGACCCCCTCGTCCGCAAGACCTATCTCGGAAGCACCTTCAAAGGCGACGAGTTCGACCAGCAAGACGGGTCCGAGCAGGGATAGTGCCTGCTCACGCCAACAGCTCGTAGACGATCAGCAGCCCCACACCCACGGCAATCATTCCGACAACAATTGTCGCCCATAGGCCCAGCACCGCCACCGGAATGTCCCGCACCCGTTCGCACTTGACCGCCTTATAGACGACGCTGATGCACAGGCAAAGCGGCAACAGGAGCAACAGGCGCTGGATGCCCGCCACCGGCATCGGATCCACGAACAGCGTCGCCAGCACATCCATCATGCCGAGCCCCTCTCTGGCCGTGTCGTCCTCGCCGCCGCCGCTTCCACTACCTTCGGCCCACGGGCCAACACGTCAAGAATCACCAGGACGTTCAGCAGCCCGGCCACGCCCGTATACACAACCGCGATGTCATCCACCGGGTAGTAGGCCACATAGCGCGAGTACTCATACGGCGGCTTGTCCTCCAGCCGCTTCGAAAGCGCCACAACGGCCATGGCATGCACGCCGGTACACACCTGGGCCGCGAACCACGCCTGTCGCTCCGTCGGCTGAACGGTGGTCTTGATGCCCCCGATCGCCACGCCCGCCCAGAACGCCAACCCGATCGCCACCAGGATGATCACGCCCCGAGCGCGATGCCCGAGGTAAACGTGCCCAAGCCCCGGCACCAGCCAACTCAGCACGGCGGCGACAACCCCGTTGACGGTCTGGTTCGAGGCGGGACTCTTGGAACGAGAAGCCAACGAGTGATCCTCAAATCGGGCAGGACTTGCTTGCGTCACAACACCCCGAACAGGAGCGGGCTGCCGTCGCCTCGCACGGCTTCGGCGTTCCCTGGGGCGCCGCAAACACGCTCAGCTTGCGATCGACCCGAGTACCGCCGCACGACGGGCACCGCGGCACGGCCGTATCGCCCACGGAGCGGTGGAAGTGCTCAAATTCGCGATCACAGACACGACACGTGTACTCGTAAACCGGCATACCCGACTGACCTCCTGCAACGAGGGGTAGTATAGATGGCCGTGCCCACGAACGCAAAGACCGCTTCACGCCGGACCGAGGCCCGCGAATCCCTGGTTCAGGCCGACCGAAACTGAATGTGATTGGGTGGCACGATGGCGACGTGGGGCCCGACATACGCCCGTTCGCGCGTACACATCGCAAAGAGCGACGCCATCTCGAACATCAGCTCATCGAGTCGGCCGCCGTCCGACTCGCCCCACCAGTGTACGAGCTTGCCCTTGTGAAAGTAGGCGTGGGTCAGGCCCATCCGCACCCGAAGGCAGGGATCGGGCAGATCGTGCGGACGGCAGTACTCGAAGCTATAGGCCTTCTCCATGGCCCACCGAACGACCGGCTGATCGTGTTCATCCACGAACATGGCGTCTTCCTCGAGCCGCGACGTGCGAGATCCCGCCGGCAACACAAAAGAGGCGGGCCCGGGGGCGAAGCCTCCTGGGGAAAGGGCTTCGAGCGAGGGAACCATCAAGCGCGGTCTGCAGTCCAAGCATGTCACTTGACAGTAGGGTTGCCAGGAGACTCGCCAAACATCTCTAACCCGGGCCCGCCCCAACCGGGCCAACTTCACCCGATCGCAAAAGTGCATCGATGAAGCATCCTTTCTCCATCGATGCGGGTCGTTCAGAGACGGTTGTTGCCTGGGTCCGCCGAACCGTCTCATCCAACCGACCACGTCCATGTGCTCGGTACGACTTCATCGCCGATCTCGCGGAGCGGCGCAATCGCCACCTTCATCGACGCTCACGATGGTCACCCGTCCGCCCTCGCGGGCAGGTTCACTGCGCCACGCCATCGCGCGTCGCGCCCTCAACCGCCATCTTTGGACCGCTCACCGACCCCGATGAAGAAGATGAGATGCCGGACCGACGGGTCTCTGCCTGTCGTCGCGATCCGAGCACCTGCGTCCTCCATCGGCACCCGGCAAAGGCGACGCTCGATTCTCGCCTCGTCGGTGCCGCAGTACGGCACTCAGACCGCCCTCGTGATTCCCTCGGTAGCTAATTTATCACACGCTCATCGTCTGGCAAGTCGGGAAGATGCCCTAGCCATGTCAGAAAAGCCCTGAATTGGCCAATTACTGGGGCTTTAGACGGTGTCTGCGCCCTACCGCTGGTAGTTCTGGGGCGTCTGCCGCTCCACGACTGGTAGGCGGGTTGATCCGGGTACAACTACCCAACCCGCCAGAGCGTCGCACTTTTTTTTCGGACTGGGAAGACTCCCCACTCTGTGACCTGTCAAGAAGGAGGGGAAGGCCCTTCCAACTGGGGTGCAACGCGCCCAAACGTTCTCTTTGCGTGGCCAAGCTGTTCGGCCAATCCGGCCGAGGTTCCCGACGCCGTTCACACATACGGCCACGCACCCCCTGCCCGCGGTTGCGTTGCACCCGCGCCGAAACCGCGTTAGAGTTCGCCGCGCCTGCTGGAACCGCGAGAGACACACGTGCTGAGCGAAGGCGAGGACAAACGGCGACCCTTGTGGCGGCGAGTAGCCACCCCGGTGGCCGTTCTGATCCTGTACTGTGCGATCAGCCTCTCGTACTGGGCGGGCCAATGGCATTGGCTCGCCACGCGGTTCATTGGTGACGGATACGACGGCCTCGTCTTCGTGTGGAACCCGTGGTGGCTGAGCCGCTGCCTGGCCCACTGGCAGAACCCCTATTTCTGCGAGATGCAGTACGCCCCGTTCGGCGTCCCGCTCATCTACCACTGCCTGACGATCATCCCGTCACTGATCGTCGCCGGCCTGTGGCATTTCGTCGCCATGCCCCTGGCGCTCAACATCGTGGTTCTGAGCCTCTGCCCGATCGGAGGCCTTTGCGCATACGCCCTCGCACGATACGTCACGAAGGATACGATCGCCGCCATTGCCGGCGGCGTCGTCTTCACACTGTGCCCGTTCATGACGAGCAAGCTGCTCGGACACTTTCATGTGGCGTGGGCGGCCCTGCTTCCGCTCTACACGCTCTGCCTGCTGCGAGCGATCGACGAGCGGAGCCGCACGCGACGAGCGTGGCTTACGCTGGTGACACTCGTCATCCTCTTCACCAATGAGCACACGCTCGTCTTCGCCGCCAACATCACCGTCTGGTGTCTGCTCTACCGGGCCGTTCGCAATCGTCAGTGGCGTGCGGAATTGCGGCTGTTCGCCTGGATGTTCAAACCGCTGACCCTCTTTGGCGTCGTCTGGGCTGGCGTACTCGCGTACTACGGCCTGCGATACGGTGCGCTTCCGTCGCGTCTGAGCGGCGCGCCGTTTGCCGCCGAACCGCTGGTCTTCGTCCTGCCGCTTCACGTCACGTCGGTCTGGCGCAAGTGTTTCGCGCCGCCCGATCCGCTCGGGTGGAACCTCGGCCAGCTCGAGATCGCCGTGTACGTCGGCTGGCTGGTCTTCCCCATGGCCGTCGCCGGCTGGTGGCTGCGGCGGAAGGACCCCCTCGTCCGATTCATGGGATTGCTCTTCCTCTGCGCCGCCGTGCTCGCGCTGGGGACCAAGCTGCAATGGCATCGTGAGATCATCCGCCTTGGCGGTCACAGCATCCGCATGCCCATGAGCGTGTACCGATTCATCCCCGTGCTCGGCACCGTCGGGCAGGCGGGCCGCTACATGGTCATCGGCTACACGGCGATGGCCGTGTGCGTGGCGTCGCTGATCGCGGCGATTCGACACCGATTCGGCGGACGCGTCGCCCTTGGCGCCGCCGTCGCCGCCATCGCGGCCACGTGCGTCGATTACGCCTACCGCGTACCAACCTGCGAGCCGCCGCCGTGCGTGATCGGCCCCGGCCCGGGCCGCGTCATGGACCCGCGTCCGGGGCCGACGAACAGCCTCTACGGCCAGACGCTGCACGGGCGGGAACTGGTCGGCGGCTACGTTTCGCGAACGCCGACGCGGCTGCGCAAGTCGCTGGAGGCGGCGCCCGGCCTCGGCTGGTTCTTTCAGCGGCCCGACCGCCGCGGCACGCTCCCGACGCCCGACGAGGTGAACCGCGGCCTGCAGGCGTGGGACATCGCCTATGTGTGCGTGGACCGCGACAGTCCCGAGGCAACCCTGCTGAGGGCGTGCGGGCTGCGTCTGGTGGCCGAGAAGGCAACGGACGCCGTCTTCGCCCGCGAGCCCGCCGGCGACGTGCCAACGACCCGCTGATCTCGCCCCACCACCGGCGTTCCGTTGTCCACGATTCGTCGCTCGTTGTTCGCAGCGTGCGGTGGCACATGCGTGCGGTGGTGCTTCCGCGGTACTCCGCGGGCAGGCCCACCTGCACCACAAGAGGGTCGGAAAACGGACGATTCTACAGTAGCGAAACGCGCCGCAGTTCGCTACAATCATGAAGAGCGGGTTCGCGTATAGGGTGTGTTTGCACCGCGTTTTCGACGGGAGGCAGGTGTATGCGGCAACGTCCGGTATCGTGCGCACGACGGGGGCGCTTTCTTCGTAGGTTGCTGGCATTCGGGGCGATTTCAACGGTTGCTCTCCTCGCGTCCGGTCCGGCGTTTGGGGCCCGACCGCTCGGGATTGATGTGTCCGCCTGGCAGGGATATCGGTCGCAGGCGAACTGGAACAGCGCTTACGCCGACGGCCGGGTCTTTGCACTCATCCGCATCACCCATTACTTCGTTCCCGGCGTGGAAAGCGACTCCCACGGCGACCCCGACTGGTACTACACGACTAACCTGCCCTTCGCACGCAACGCGGGTTTCCTCGCGGGCGGCTACCACTACGCCCGGCCAACCCTGCGTACGCCCGCCGTCGAAGCGGAGTACTTTCTCACCTACGCCCGGCCCTACATCACGAACGGATACCTGCGCCCCGTACTGGATTTCGAGGGGGCCGTGAGCCCTGTCATCGGAGCCACCAGCCTGTCTGACTGGGGCAACCAGTGGTTGAATTACATTCACCGCCAGACGGGCATCAAGCCCATGGTGTATTGCAACTACAACTGGGCCCACAACTATCTCGGCGACATCGACACCTCGTTTCCCCTGTGGTTCGCACGATGGAGTTGCCCCGCCGACCCGCACACGGACGTGCCTCGGCTCGACGGCGGGGCCGTCGCGAGCACGTCGCCCTGGTCCACTTGGACCTTCTGGCAGTATTGTGGCGGTCCGGTGGCGGGCTTCAGCGGGAACATCGACCTCGACGTGTTCAACGGGACCTACGAGCAGTTGCGGGGCCACGTGATCGGCACCGGGATCACGAACGTACAGGCCACGAGCGTGACGGCCAATACGGCGACGATCACCTGGACGACCGACGCGGCTTCCTCATCGCAGGTCCAGTACGGCCTGACGACCGCGTACGGCACCTCGACGCCGCTCGACAGCACCAACGTGACGAGCCACTCAGTCACCCTGACCGGCCTGACGCCCGGCACGCTGTACCACTATCGGGTGATCTCGGCGAACCCGAGCTGGCCGACGGCCACAACCTCCGCGGACTTCACGTTCACGACGTCGAGCTGCGCCCTGTCGATCACGCAACAGCCCGGGCCCCAGGTTGCCTGCGCCGGCGGAACCGCCGTATTCAACGTCGCGGCCGGCGGCGGCTCGCTCACGTACCAGTGGCAGAAATACAGCGGCTCAACATGGGAAAACCTGAGCAGCGGCGGCCGCATCTCCGGCGCTACGACGGCCACGTTGACGATCGCGGGCGTCGTCACGGGCGACGTGGCGAGCTATCGTTGCGTGGTGACTTCGACGTGCAGCGTCACGTCGAATTCGGCGGCGTTGACGCTCGCGGCCGCCACGACAATCACACAACAGCCACAGCCGCGAAGCGCCTGCCCTGGGGGGACCGTCACGTTCACGGTTGCCGGGACCGGCAACGGCGGACTGACCTACCGCTGGCAGAAGGACGGCACCAACCTGAACGACGGCGGCACGGTCTCCGGGGCAACGACCGCGACGCTGATGATCAGCGGAGTAAGCGAGTTCGACGTCGGCGACTATCGCTGCGTGGTGACCGGCGGCTGCGGCAGCGCGACGTCGAACGCTGCCGCATTTTCGCTGAAAGCAGCCACGACATTCGCGCAACCGCCGCAGGCACAGGTCGCCGCCCTTGGCGCTTCCGCGACATTCACTGCGCTCGCGACGGGCGACGGCACCGTTGCGTACCAGTGGCAGAAGGGTACCACCAACCTGAGCAACGGCGGCCGCATCTCCGGCGCAACGTCGGCAACGCTGACGATTTCGGGCGTCGTCCGAGACGACGCGGGCGACTACCGCTGCATCGCCACAGCCGGCTGCGGCGTCGCCAGTTCGACGGCGGCGGCGCTGACCGTATCGCTTCCGGTGTGGATGGCAACGGACTTCGACGCGGACGGCGACGTGGACCTCAGCGACTTTGGCTTCTTCCAGATGTGTTTCAACGGCCCCAACCAGACCACGTTCGCGGAGTGCGGCCCCGCCGATTTCGACCTGGACAACGACGTAGACCTGGCCGACTTCTCCGTATTTCAGAGATGTTTCAACGGCCCGAACCGCCCGGCGGCCTGCCAGTAGCAAAGGCACCGGGGCGGTTGACGATCAAATCCGTCGGTGCCGTACGCAACAACGGTATGCAACCATACGGCCCTCAGCACGCGGGAGGACGGTTGGGGCCGTTGTAACAGGTCTGGAAGGCCGCGAAGTCCGCCAGATCAACATCGTCGTCACCGTCCAGATCGGCGTTCGCCGTACAACCCTCTGCGGGGGGCCGATTGGCGCCGTTGAAACAGGTCTGCATCAGGCCGAAGTCGGCCAAGTCCACGTCACAATCGACGTCCAAGTCGGCCGGAGCCGTGGGCTTGACCGTCAACGGGGCGGCTTCGGACGGCACACCGCCGCATTCGTCGGCCACGACGCAGCGGTAGCCGCCGGCATCGCCGGGGGTGACTTCCGATACGGTCAGTGTCGGCGTGGCCGTATCCCAGAAGTGGCCGTCATCGACGAGGTCCACGCCGTCCTTCTGCCACCGGTAGGAGAGCGTACCGCTGCCGGTGGCGTCCACGGCGAACACCGCGATCGAGCCGGCGCAGGTCGTCTGCGGCGACGGCTGCTGCGTGATCGTCACGCCCTTGAGTGTAAGGGCGGCGGCGTTTGACGTGGCGCTGCCGCAGCCGCCCGTGACGACGCAGCGGTAGCTCGCCACGTCGCCGGCATCGACCCCGGAGACCGTCAGCGTGGCCGTCGCCGTGCCGGCGTAGTGGCCGCCATCGCTGAGGTCGGTGCCGCCCTTCTGCCACCGGTACGTCAGCGTGCCCTCGCCCGTGGCGGCGACGGTGAAGACCGCCGTGGCACCGGCGCAGACACTCTGGGCCGCAGGCTGCTGCGTGATGGTCGTCGCCGGCCGGAGCGAGAGGGCGGCATAGTTTGAGATCGCGCCCCCGCACGTGGCAGACACGACGCAGCGGTAATTGCCCGCATCGCCCGAGACCACGCCCGTAATGGTGAGCGTCGGCGTGAGGCAGCCGGAGTAATGCCCGTTATCGCTGAGGTAGCTGCCGTCCTTCTGCCAACGATACGTAATCGTCCCGTCGCCCGCAGCCGCCACGCTGAACTGGGCGTTCGAACCCGGGCAGACGGTCTGCGGCGACGGCTGCTGAGTGACGACAGTCGCGGTGCGCAACGTGAGCGCCGCCTGATCGGAGGGCGTGCTGCCGCCGCCGTTGGTGACGACGCAGCGGTAGTTGCCGACGTCAGAGGCATCGGTAGACGAGACGACGAGCGCGGCGGTTGTGACGCCGGAGTAGTGGCCGCCGTCGCTCAGGTTGACGCTGTTCTTCTGCCACCGGTAGGTGAGCACGCCGTCGCCGGTCGCCGCCACGGTGAACGAGGCAACCGTTCCCTGGCAGACGCTGGTCGGTTGCGGCTGCTGGGTGATCGTGGGCGGCGCGCCGCCGCTCCCGATCGGCATGTCCTCCCGTGTGAGCCCGGCCGGGAACACGAGGACGCCGGTGTGCGTCGCCGTGAGGGAGCCCTTGGTCGCCGTCACGCTGTAGGCGGTGCCGGCGGCGGCCGCCGGGAGCTTGTTGACGACGTAGTAGCCGTTGGCGTCGGTCCGCACACTCGGAAGCGCGCCAACCTGGACGGCGGCATCGTCTATCGGGAGGCCGGTGCCTGCATCGGTGACGATGCCGTAGATGGTGCCCTCCGTCGAGGTCGCCGGGACGCGCCAGGACATCGGCGGGCAGGCGGCAGGCGTGTTGAAGAAGTTCGTGGCGACGTACGGATACCAGTTGGTCCAGGTCGTACCCGTATCATTGGTGACGTTGTAGGAATACGTGCAGAGCCCGTCCGCCCCGGCACTGCGTGCGTACTGCATCTGGATGACGCTGTTGGCGAAGGAGTTCATGTAGATGCCGGGACCGATGACGGTCTGGCGGCCGTACCGCCAGAGGTTGATGCTGTTGTTGACCCAGTCGCGGTAGGTCTGCTTGTAGGTACCGTCCTCGTCGAAGTAGGCCATGAGGACGGGCGAATCGAGGTAGCCGTTCGATGCCCAGTCCTCCCAGTCGCTGAAGACCTCGTAGTAGGGCCTGGTCAGGTGGAAGTTGGTGTTGCACGGATACCAGGTGACGACGGCGGCGCTGTGCCGGACGGGCTGCCTCGGGTTGCTGGTGATCAGGGGGATCTCGCACTGGGCCCGACGGACAACTTCGGTGATGCTGCGGCGGCGAAAGTCGTCCCATTGAGTATCTCCGGTGGCGGCGGGAACGTCGGACCGGTTGTAGATCCGCTGGAATCGCTTGAGGCTGGAGTTGGCGTAGTTGTTGTCGGCGGGGTAGCCGGAGTCCTGAGCGGTGTAGCGGATGTAGTCCCAGTGTATGCCGTCGATCGGATAGTTGGTGACGAGTTCGCGGACCACGGACATGAGGTATTCCTGGACCTCGGGCGAGCCGGGATCGAACTCGTAGTAGCTGCCGACCTTCGCGACGGTTCCCATGCTGGCCCGCGGGACCTTGAGCCACTCCGGATGAGCGGCGAGGAACTCGTTGCCCGGCGGAGGCCACGTGGAGGACACGCGGAAGGCCACCAGCCAGCAGTGGATCTGGAGACCGTTGGCATGCGCCTGCTGACACATGTACTCGAGCGGATCGAAGTCCTCGGTCACGTACGTTGTGCGGGCGACGATGTTTGACCGCCAGTAGGCGCCGTGGGAGCCCACCTCGTTGTCGTGAAAGGCAAGGACCTCCGGAACGATGGCGTTGTAGCCGCCCTCGACGGCGAGCGAAATCATCTGGTCCACCTGGGCTTGCGTCTGCATGCCGATGTGGAAGGCGTCGGCCCAAAAGCCGCGGAACTCAGGCGGCGGCGGCGTGTTGAAGACGGCGGTCACGGTCTTGGCGGTGTCCATCGTCACGGTCGTGGACGCGGCGTTCGGATCGGCGACACTCGAACCTGCCGACACCGTCCAGTGGCTGAAGGTGTTGCCGGCGGCGGGCGTCGCCTGGATGCTGACGATCTCGTTGAGGGTCTTTGGATACGGCCCCCCCACCGCCGGAGTGGTTGTCCCCGCGCCGGGCGGGCTGACGGCCATGGTCAATTCGATTGGCAGGAAGACGGCCGTAACGGTCTTCGACTGATCCATGGCAACCGTCGTACTGGCGGATGTCGGGCTTGCCACCGCAGAGCCGGCGGAAACGGTCCATTGACTGAAGACGTAACCGGCAGTGGGCGTGGCCTGGATGCTGACGATCTCGTTGAGGGTCTTCGGATACGGCCCCCCCACCGCCGGAATGGTTGTCCCCGCGCCGGCCGGACTGACGGCCATGGTCAGGTCGGGCGGATCCGGCCGGTAGAAGCGGACGGCGTCGGCATAGACTCGTCTCCCCGTCTGCGCGGAGAGGTTGGTCAGGCTCACGCGGCCGGTCGGGTTCGAGCCCGCAGGAAAGCTCCAGCTTCCGAGAAGTACCCAGACTCCCGCGTTGGCGGTCTGATTCACAGAGATGGTCTGGCTGCCGCCGTCGTAATACACGGTGTATCGGGCATCGCTGATGCGGTTGCTGCCGGCCGGATACCACACGTAGACCTCGTAGCTGCCCGCGCTGGGGAGGCTCGGTTGCCACTGCACCTCGGCGGTGACAGAACTCGCCGTGGTCGCATAGCGGTAGTTCGTCCCGTATTTCCCGGATGCCGAAGTCGCGGTGCTCCAGGTGCCCGAAAGGACGCTGAAGCCGGCGTCGGTGTTGTCCACGATGACCTCGACAGCGGCGCGGGCGGCGGACGCCCCGACGAACCCCATCGCAAAGACGGCAAACACAAAGGATCGCGACACGAACAACGAGCGATGCATGTTCCGCTCCTAAGCTGGGTGTGACTGACCGCTTGCGCCGGGCGGGCGCTACGCGCAACCGCAGGCGCCAGGCAATAATACCATCTTACCGGCTCGCATCCGTGCCCGCAACGGCGTTCCCGCAAACCCCGTCTCTGCTCTGTCGCTCCGGTGGGGCTTTGCCATCGCCGGAGGGGCGGGTTTTATCAGACGATATCGACGCGGCATACCGGAATGGGCCACGGTCCATTAAGTCGCGCCCCCGCATGACCGACGAAAGACACACCGGGGTGCGCTTCGCCGCGCTACAGTCGTCTTCAGAGGCAGGTTTGCCATGGATTACGCAATTGATCTGAGTCTTCGTCAGTCGGCCCGGACGCTCGAGCAGGCAGTCCGATACCAGGCTACCGCGCTGCTCGAGCCGGCTACGTGGCCCACCGAGGAGGGTCTGAAAGGTCGCCTGATCGGCTGCGACGCCGCCACCGTCCGCGTTGAGATCACCGAACCGCCGATCATGGCCCTCAACGACCTGCCCGGAACCTACTGCGACGCCACGATCGAACTCGGCCACGACCGGTTCCTCTTCAGCGAACAGGTCGTGACCACCGAACTCCAGAACCAGCGCTGGCACCTCGATCTGGCCCGGCCGTCGAGGCTGCAGGTCTGCGAACGACGACGTTTCTGGCGCGTCCGGCTGGCGGAGTCATCATCGGTGCGGCTGCAGTGGGGCGAAGGCTCGCCGCCCGCTGCGGCGACCGGGAGGCTCTGCAATATCAGCGGCGAGGGGCTCGCCTGCCTCGCCGCCGCCGCGGACGTGGAAGGATTGCTCATCGGCGAAACGGCGTTGGCGTCCTTTCAGCTTCCCGGGTACGAGGAACGATTCGAGATCGCCGCGGTCCTCTGCAACAAGACGCCGACCACCGATTCGGACAAGCTGATTCTGGGTATGCAGTTCCTTGAACCGGCCTCGGCGGGGACAAGCGGACCGGCCGGGCGGCTGAATGAGTTCCTGCTGCACCGCTTCGGGGCCGGAATCGCGCCGGTCGCGTCGGATGCACGCGTGTCCGGCGGAGCCATTCTATGAGCGCGCTCATCCCGATGGACCCCGCCCGGCGCGACCAGGCGCTCGATGAGGCGGTGGGCCGAAACCTGCCCGTCGTCCTGAGCCTTCGGCAAGACGAGGCTTGGTCGGTGTTCAAATCGCGGTTCCTGGCGGGCAACGGCCCAAGCAGACGCCTCTACGTGGAATACCCCTCATTGCCCCACCGGGGCAAGGGCCCGCCGCCGGTCCGTCCCGGCGAAAACGTGGGGGTCGCCTTTCGGCGCGGCCACAAGAAGTGCCTGTTCACCACCGTCGCCCTCTCGCTGGGCGACGTGACGCTGCACGGCCAGACCCGCGTCAACGCCATCGAACTGATGTGGCCGGACCAGGTGCAGGAGGTGCAGCGGCGTGCCTATTACCGAATCACCCTGTCGGCCGTCCGGAACATCAAGACGTTGATCTGGCGCGGCGGGGCCGCTCAGCGGGGCCTGGCCGGCACGGACGCGCTGCCGATCTGCGAAGGCCGCATCACGGACCTGTCCGCCGGGGGGATGCGGGTCCTGCTGCCGCGGGGAACGCAGACCGGCCTTCGCACGGACGATTCCGTGGGCGTCGAGTTCCAGCCTGAGCCCGACGGCCCCGGATTTCTCCTCGACGCCCTCTTGCGTCACGTGTCGGCCAATCCCGACGGCACGGTGGCGCTGGGGATTCAGTTCACCGGCCTCGAGGCCACCCCCGAGGGGCGCAGAGTCCTGCAACGGCTCCTGCGCATCGTGAACCAGTACCAGCGTCAGGAACTCCGTCGAGTCCATCCCGCGTACGGCCGCGACTTCGCCCGAAGCCGGTAATCGCCGCCGGAATCAGCCGGTGAGCGAATCCCGACGACCGCAAGCATGCGATCACGGAGAACCGCCCGCCCTGCGTTCCGGCCACACTTGCCATCCACCGGTACCCATGCGACATTCACGGCGGGCGCGTTCCGGGACGAGCGGCCCCGGGCAGGCTTCTTCGCCTCCCGTTCTCTCGCTTTCGCGTCGTTGCGCCGTGCAACGGAAAGGACCATCCCATGACGTGGCTCCTCATCGCGGTGGCCGTCGGCATCATCCAGGGTTCCTTCACCGTGCCGATGAAGTACACCCGCCGCTGGAAGTGGGAGAACACCTGGGGCATGTGGTCCGTGTGGGCACTCCTGGTGCTGCCGTGGGCACTGGCAACCGTGTCGGTGCCGAACCTGTTCGACGTCTATCGCGCCGTACCGGCCTCGACACTCGCGCTCGTCTTCGGCATGAGCCTCTGCTGGGGTGTCGGCGCCATCACGTTCGGCATGGGCGTCCACTACGTCGGCATCGCGCTGGGCTTCGCGATCATCATGGGCCTGTCGGTCGCGATGGGGTCGCTGATCCCGCTGTTCATGCAACCCGCGAACGTGTTGACGCGCGAAGGGCTGCTGATCATCGCGGCGGTGACCGTCATGGTCGTCGGCATCATCGTGGGTGCCAAGGCCGCCATGCTGAAGGACCGCGCCCTCGCCGCCGCCGGCCGGTCCGCAATGGCCACGGCGGGCCCGTCGATGCTCAAGGGCATCCTGATCTGCATCATCGCCGGCTCGTGCGGGGCGCTGATCAACATTGCCTACGTGCTTGGCCAGCCGATCCAGGCGGCCGCGGTCGAGCAACTGCACGTCGATCCGACCTTTGCCCCGAACGCGATCTGGGCCATCTCGCTCTCCGGCGGCTTCATCGTGAACTTCGGATACTGCTGCTGGCTGATGGCCCGGAACGGCACGTGGCGGCTGTTCCGCGCCGAGGGCGGCGGCATCCACTGGCTTCATACGGCGGCGATGGGCCTGATGTGGTTCGGCAGCTTCGCGGCCTACGGCATCTGCGCGTACAAGCTCGGGACGCTGGGGCCGGCGATGGGCTTCGCGATCTACATCGGCACCGCGATCATCACGGGCAACCTCTGGGGACTCATCACCGGCGAGTGGAAGGGCAGCGGGACAAAGCCGCTCTGCTACATGGCGGTCAGCGTCGCCATCCTGCTCCTCGGCATCGGAGTAAGCGGGTGGAGCAAGATGGGGCACTGACCGCCGGGACGTTACGCCGTCACCCGGTTGCTCCGTTGCGCGGTCCCGCATCATGCATGACGGAGTGCCTTCCCGCCCTTCACCACACGCAGCCGTCGCGCGAAATGCCCTCAACGGAATCGCGGCCGGTGAACACGACAGCGGTAACCTCGGTCTCGAGCACGTCGCCCGGGCGCAGTTCGGTCGCCTGACGCGACGGCTCGGGACCAGCCGCCGGGCGATCATACGGGTCGGCCGTACACGGCTCGACGACCGCCACGTGCAGGCCGCGCCACCCGCCGAACGTCTGGAAGAGCCAGACGTTGGTGAAAAACGCCTTGTCGAACGCCACGCCGAAGCCGGATCGCGCATCGTGGTCCGCGACGGCGAACCAGCCATCGCGAAGTTTGGCCAGCCAGACCATTTCGTAATCCGGCACGCCGTCCGCGGGAACGCGGCCGAGGTCGTGCAGGCGACCGTCGCGGCCGGGCACGTACGGCCACTGGAACACGAGCCGGTCGGCCGACAGCCGGCCGCTGCCCGGCGAAGCGATCACGCCCGCGCCCGCCGGGATGAGGATCTCGCAGCCCGGCCGGATCGGCAACGCGGGGTGCAGGCGCCAGAAGTACTCGAACGGCCGTCCGCCCCGGTGCGTCAGCCGGTAGCGGATGCGCACGGCCGGCGTGCCCGCCTGCACGGTGATCCACCGTTCCATGCGCGTGGGCGTGACGCTCCCTTCCGCCCGCAGGCCGAGCGTGAGCGAGTCGCCTTCGCTCGATGCGTCCCAGTCGAACGGCGTGTACCAGTATTCGCCGTGGTCCGGGAAGGCCAGGCCGCTGCGTTCGCAGGCGGCGTCGCAGGGAAACAGGTCGTCCCACCCACCGCACCAGGCGTCATCGAACCCGGCTCCGGCAGGCACGCGTGCGGGCCTCACGGTCGGATGCTGCCAGAGCCAGTCGCGCCCGTCCGGCTTGTGGAGCCAGCGATAGATCTTGCCGCCGAGTTCCGGGAGGATGTCGATGCACAGGACGTCGCTCTCGATCCGCAGAACGCGGCACCCGTTGCACAGCCCGCCACAATCCAACCGCACCGCACTCACACCCTTCAGTCTACCCGGCCGCGCGCCGAAGCGGGAGTGAACCGGCCGGCCCAAAAGGAGGCGCCGCCGGCACGGGGATCGCGATGCGGTTGACGAGGTCGCCATCGGCCGGGCCGGTCATTGCGGCGGCGGCAACGGCGAAGCCCGGTGCGATCGGGATGGCGGCGGCGGATGCAGGAACGATCCATTCGAGGGCATCGGGGGGTGTCGCGCTACGCCGCGGCCCTTTGATGGGGCGCGGCACTGAGGGACGGCCCAGACCTCCGGCTGGCCCCGAGCCTACTCCCGCACCGCATTGACGAATTGCTCGAGGGCGTCGGCGACGGCGAGCGCCTGTTTGCGCTGGTACTCCGGATCGAGCAGGCGGGCTTCGTCGGACGGGTTCGACATGAAGGCCTGCTCGATCAGGATCGACGGCATGCGGGTGTTCTGCAGCGGCGAGTAGGAGAAGTTGCCGACGACGCCGAACTCGCCCCAGCCGAGGCCGAGGAGCTTGCGGTAGACCAGTTCGGCCGGCAGGCGGCAGTGCTCGTCCTTGTAGTACGTACTCGTGCCGGAAACGGCCAGGAAGCCCCGGGCGTTGCCGGCGGCGTTTGCGTGGATCGCGACGAAGAAGTCGGCGCTCGCGTCGTTGGCCGTCTGCACGCGGTCGGACAGCGACGGCGACGAATCGCCGGGGCGGACCTCGACCGTTTTCGCGCCGCGGTCCTCAAGCACCCGCTGCAGCGCCCGCACGGCCGCAAGGTTGATCTCCTTCTCCTTGGTGCCCAGGTGCCCGACGGCGCCGCTGCCCGAACCGCCGTGGCCGGCCTCCAGGGCGAACAGCAGCCCCTTCAGCGGCGAGGCCGGCGGCGCGGCGATCGCCGGCGGCCGGCGCACGCAGAGCGTCAGCGTGTTCCCCTTCGTCTCCGTCCAGCAGCCCCAGATCTGCCTGCCCTTCACGGGGACCGTCAGCCGGAAGCGGCCGTCCTCGATCTGCTCACCGACGACCGTGCCGATGACCTTCGCCCCGGACTTGTGGCTGATCCACGTCAGGGCATCGTGCGTGTTGAAGAAGTCGAGGACGAGGCGGTTTGCGGGGATCGTCTCCGAGCGCACGGCAACGACGACCTTCTCCCGCAGGCCGACCGTCAGCCGATCACAGGTTGCGTCGCCATCGATGTCGCAGGAGGTGAAATAGTTCCGCGGGACGGGCGTACCCTCAGCCAGCCGTTCGACCCGCTCTTCGGAAACCCAGCCTCGCATCGACGCCGACAGGGCAACTTTCAGACTCGACCCCTGACGGCCGACGATCTCGAACCGCGTCCCGCGCGGCACGCGCGCGAGCCACGGACCGCCGAGCCGGACCTCGTGCAGGCCAAGGGTGATGCCGACGCCGTCGTCCTTCGCCTCACCGATGCGAACGACGGCCGGGTTCCACACCTCGACCGTCCCGCGAGACCTGCACTCCAGCGACCCGGACGGGGACGGACCACGGAGCGTGACGCGGACCGGGGCCGCCTTCGCCGGCGTCTGCGCCCGGATCGTCGCCGTATACACGCATGCGGGCTTGCCGTCGTCGTCCTTCGCCTCGGCCAGCGGCAGCTTCGAGCCCAGGCACGCGGCCGACCCCGTGCAGCCCGGCGGGCCGACGACCTTCACCGCAAGCGCGTCGCCCGGCAGGAGGGCCACATTACCGGCGGGCTCGACGACGCGGGCCTCCTTCGGCGCGGACGGCGGCGTCGCCTCCTTGCGAACGAGATTCAGCACGGTCGTCTGCGTCCGCCCCGTGGCGTCGGTCGCCGTGACCTCGATCGCGTTGCTTCCCATCGCCAGTGCAATCCTGTCGCGGGCGAAGGCGCCGGTCGCGTAGACCTCGACGTCGGCGCCGCCGACCTTCACCTTGCATCCGGGCGACGTGCGGCCGAGCACGTGCGCGGCGTCGGCGGTCGTTTCGCCGCCGTCCTTCGGCGACAGGACCTGCACGAACGGCTTGTTCTGTGCCGCCTCGGCGTCCTTGATTGCGATGTCCATGCACGCAATCTCACCGGCCTTCACCCGCACCGGGGGGGACTCGACCGGCGGGGCGCCGACGTAGTACGCCCGCACCTGCACGGGGCCGGGCGGGACGTCGAGGAAGGCGAACCGGCCGTCGGCACCGCTGGTCCACGTCTGGGCGAAGACGCCCTTCCGCGGCGCCTTCGCGTCGGTCGGGCGGAGCGACACCCAGGCGTCCACGAGCGGCTTGCCGGACCCGGTGGTGACGATGCCGAGGATGCCGCCGGTCTTCGGCGTGGTGACGCGATCGATCGTCGGCACGGCGGCGGGCGCGGCGTAGATCGTCTCCCGGCACTTCGCCAGGATACCGCGCCCCTGGGCAGACCGCAGGCTGAACAGGACCGTCCCCAGGGCGCCGACCTCGCGCGTAACCTCGATCTCCCTGATGTTTTCGTCCGGCGAGAAGACGCTCTGACCGCCAACGAAACGGTCCCGGCCGACGCCGCGAACGAAGTCCCGCATCAACTCGTCGTAGTTCGGCCTGGGGTCGGGGATATCCCAGTAGATCATGGGCATGAGGACGTCCATCGCCCCGAGACGGCACCAGTTCCACGTGTCCTGGTAGTAGTCGTGATAGCCGCTGCTGAAGCCCGCGTAGCCCGGAATGTGGTAACGATTGTAGATGCCCCAGGCGGAGCACGAAAAGACGACCTTCGGCTTGACGGCCCGCACCTCGGCGGCGAGATCGTTGATCAGCTTGTCGAGCTGCTCGCGCTGCCAGTCGCCGCGGTCGAGCAGGTTCGGGTTGCCGCGGCCGTGAAACCGCTCCTCGCTGACGCGGTCGTGAACGTACTCGGGCCCGGGATAGCGGATGCGGTCGAGGTGGATCCCGTCCACGTCATAACGCCGGACCACGTCCATGATGACGCGCCGGAGATACGCCTGCACGTCCGGGATGCCGGCGGACATGTAGTAGTAGTCCTGCCGCGAGGGCTGGCCGGCCGCGTCCATGCACACCCACGGCTCGGGCGAATCCGGCCCGTGGGAGTACCAGAGGTGGTTCAGGGCGGCCGGCGGCCTCGGTGCCGGCATCGAGGTTGGACGGCTGCGGCGCGAGCGATCGCGGGCGCCGGCCGGTTCCCGGCCCGGCTGCGTGGCCGCGGGCGACGGCCGCGACTCGGCGAAGCCGAACCCGGCCCCCCTGCCGCCGGGGCGCATCGATCGGAGCGGCATCGCGTTGATATAGGCGTGAAACTGGATGCCCCGCTTGTGCGCCTCCTGGATCGCGAGGGCGACAGGATCGAACCCGGGGTCCCTGCCGCCGAGCAACTCCGACCACGGCTCGATCGTGCTCGGGTACAGCGTGTCCGCCTCGCCGCGAATCTGGAACACGGCAGCGTTGAGGTTGGCCTCGGCGATGGCATCGAACGCATGGACAATGTTCGCCTTCGCCTCTTCGGGGTTCTCGGAAGCCCACTCGAAGCGGGTGACCCAGACGGCCCGGAACTCCGGCGGGGCGGTTTGGGCAAAGCCACGGCTGGACAACAGAAAAAGGCCGAGCACGAACACATGGCTTTGCCGCATAGCGACCACTCCAACCGTGCTATGAAAGGGCTTCCGAACCGTACACGATCAAGTTCTTCAAACGAGCCCCATACACGCAGCCTCGCCGGGCACGTGCCTCGCTGAGCACGCTGCGCACGCCATCGCGGCGACGGTTAATCGCAGCATCCACTTTGTTCACGGAACACCGGACCGATTATACCGGTCGCGTCGCCGGTCACAATCTCCGGGGAAGCCGCCATCCGACCACCGCTCACGACTTTGCCACCCGGCTCCCGCAGCACTTCTTGTATTTCCTGCCCGAACCGCACGGGCACGGCTCGTTGGGCTTGACGCGCGGGCGCTCGCGGCGGATGGGCTCCGTCACCCGGACCTCGCCCTGCGCATGGAGGCCGGCCTCACCGACCGGCGTATCCACGCCCTTGAAGCCGGCGCCGACGGTTTCGTCGTGCCGCGCGGTCGTCGCCTGGTAGATCGACCGGCCTTCGACTGCGCCCGACGCCCGCACGCGGAGCACGCGGTCGAGCACCATCTCGCGCGTCCGGCCCCACATCTTCTCGAAGTACTCCCGGCCCTCGATGGCGTACTGGCTCTGCGGATGGGTCTGGTCGCCGCCGAGCGGCCGCTGCATGATCGCGTACTTCAGGTGGTCCATCTCGAGCAGGTGGTCCATCCACGCCTCATCGTACGACCGCAGCAACAGGGCGCACTCGAAGCGGTTGAACTCCCACGTAAGCCAGAGCCGGCCGGCGTCGATCAACGCCTCGCGCAGGGTCGGCGCGCCCGGCTCGCTGTTCTGCGCGGCATCAAACACCGCCTCGTCGTACGCCTCCCGGAACCGCTCCCGCGCCCAGTCCCGCAGCTTGCCGGGCTTGCCCTCGAAGCGTGCGAGGGCCTCGTCCACCTCCGCCGCCAGCGCTCCGTTGCCGTCGCCGTCGGCGCCGAGGCACTCGCGCTGGAGCGCGAAGATCGCGTCGCCGATCCGCTGAATGTCGCCGCGGTACTCCTCCTGCATCGCGTCGGGGTTCCACCGCCGTCCGTATTTCGCGTAGACCCACCCGGCGACGACGGCGTGGCCCCACCGGCTGTCCTGCGAGCCCTGGTCGGCGCGCCGCGCGTAGGCCTCCTCGATGATCCATTCGACGGGGAACGTCATGCGCCGTCGCTCGTAGGC
This sequence comes from uncultured Planctomycetales bacterium, assembly GCA_964617875.1. Classification (GTDB taxonomy): domain Bacteria; phylum Planctomycetota; class Phycisphaerae; order UBA1845; family PWPN01; genus CAZMVY01. The sequence goes on from CAZUAI010000047.1 coordinate 42,199, forward strand.
CGCGCGGACCTGCCGCCGAAGGTGCTCGCGCACCGTGGCCGGGCTGCGGTCGGGCAACTGCGCGGCCTGCACCGCCAGACCGAACCGGCGGTTCACCGACGACAGGATGTCGTTCAACCCCCGGTCGGGGTCCAAATAGGGTTCGACCCAGTCGAGGTTGATCGCCTCGACGTTCTTCTCGCCCGACTCGACGATCGCCTGCTGAATGTCCTCGGGCGACATGCGGCGGACCTGGTTTTCGGTGAGGGAGATGCCCAGCGACGACGCCCATCGGCTCAGTCCGCGGGCGTCCCACTCCTCCGGCGGAACATCGGGGTCGATGTATTCGCCGATCGTGTTCGAGACATCATCCCGGACCTTGTCGAGGAGGGCCTCGCGGATAACCTTCTGGATCTCCACGACATCGAGTCCGCTGAAGCGGTCGCTCTCGAGGTCGAGCTTGAGGGCATCGCGGCAGTGGCCTGCGATTCCCCGCGTGCCGTAGTCCTCCGACAGGCAGCGCCCGGCCATCTCCTCGATCGCGTCGTCGATCATCCGGCGGACAAGGTCGGTCTGCGCCTTCGCGGTCAGCACCGCCTGGCGCTCCCGGTAGAACGCCTTGCGCTGGTAGTCCATCGGCTCGTCCCACTCGAGCAGGTGCTTGCGTGTCGAGAAGTTCCGTTCCTCGACCTTCTTCTGCGCCCTCTCAATGCCGCGGCTGATCCGCTTGTCCTCGAGGCTGACGCCTTCGACGAATCCCAGCCGCTCCATCATCTTCAGCATCCAGTCGGGCATGAAGAGCTTGAGCAGGTCGTCCTCGAGCGAAAGAAAGAACCGGCTCGATCCCGGGTCGCCCTGCCGGCCGCTTCGCCCGCGGAGCTGGTTGTCGATGCGCCGCGCCTCGTGACGCTCGGTGCCGACGATGTGAAGTCCGCACGGGCTGTTCAGCGGGCAGACCGTGCGGCCCATCGCGGGGAAGCGGGCGTCGCGCTTCGGCTTCCAGCAGTGAGCGCAGACGCCGTCGTAGTCGGGGCAGTGGATGCAGCACTTCGTGCCGACCTTGGGCGTGCCGTCGGGGTTGCGTTCCTGCCACTTGCGATGGGCGGCGCCGGGATCGTCCGGCTCCGGCGCGAGCGAGCCCTTGCAGTTCTCGTAGACCACATCGGCCTGGAGCTTGATGTCCGTACCGCGGCCGGCCATGTTCGTCGCAATCGTCACGCGGCCCACGGGGTGCTTTGCGGACTTCACCTCGAATCGCCGGCCGGCAAGCGCGACGATTTCGGCCTCGCGCTCATGGTACTTCGCGTTGAGCACCTCGAGCCCTTCGTTTTCCCTGGACTTGGCGGCCTTCGGCGGGAAGTCCTGCGGATACGCCTGAAGCAGCTTGTGGCGCAGCATCTCGCTGTTTTCGACGCTCGTCGTGCCGACCAGTACCGGCCGGCCCATCGCCAGGTTGCCCATCACCTGGTCGTAGGCGTCGCACATGAAGCCGACCGTTTCGGGGTCGGCCGTCTCGGCGGCGTCGAACCGCCGCAGGGCCTCGTCGACGAGCGGCACCTGCTCCGGCTGGTGCTTCTCGCAGATGGGGCGCAGCCGCTTGAACACCGCCGCGAGCAGAAACGGATCGTTCGGCCGGCCGCGCCGGTGAACGTGGTAGATCTCATCCACGATCGCGGCGTACTTCTCGTCGGTCGAGCGGTAAATCCGGTCGTTGTGCTCGTTGCGGTTGACGGGGCGGTTCGTGGGGATCTCGACGACCTCGAGCTTGTAGATCTTCATGAACTCGTCGCTCTCGGTCATGGCCGTGCCGGTCATGCCGGCAAGTGACTTGTAGAGTTTGAAGTAGTTCTGCAGCGTAATGGTCGCGAGGGTCTGCGTCTCGCGCTTGATTTCGGCTTCGTTGCGGTGTTTCGCCTCGACGGCCTGGTGCAGACCGTCCGACCACTGGCGGCCGTGCATGAGGCGGCCGGTGAACTCGTCGACGATGATGACCTCGCGGTTCTGGACGACGTAGTCCTTGTCCTTCTCGTAGACGACGCGGGCCCGCAGGGCGTTCTCGATGAGGTGCGGCCAGTTCATGTTCTCTTCGACATAGAAGCTGCCGAGGCCGCTTCGCCTGGCCGCCAGTTCGGCCCCCTCGTGCGTCAGGTGGACCTGCTTGCGGTCCCGCTGCACGACGAAATACTGCCTGTGGCCGATCGCCTCGGCCTCGTCCTCCGTCAGCATGAACGGATCCACGCGGAACCGCTTGTACGCATCCTCGAATTTCGGATGCTTTTTCAGCTCCTCGGGGATGCCGTTGCGCTCCCACTCGGCGATCCGCTGGCGTGTGGCGGCGGTCTCCTTCTTCTGCTCGTCCACAAGATGCACGGCGTAATCGTCCGCCGCCTTGTAGTCGCTCGGGTCGCCGCGGGACGGACCCGAAATGATCAGCGGCGTGCGGGCCTCGTCGATGAGGATCGAGTCCACCTCGTCCACGATCGCGTAGTCGAGCGGGCCCTGCACCTGGTCGCTGGCCCGCATCTTCATGTTGTCGCGGAGGTAGTCGAAGCCGAACTCGTTGTTCGTGCCGTAGGTGATGTCGCAGGCGTACTGCGTCTTGCGGATGCCCTCGTAGCCGCCGGGGTCCACCTCGGACTGGATGAACCCGACGGTCGCGCCGAGCAGGTCGAAGATCGGCCGGGCGAACTCGGCGTCGCGTTTCACAAGGTAGTCGTTGACGGTGACGATGTGGACCTTCT
>CAZUAI010000048.1:0-43222 GCA_964617875.1 uncultured Planctomycetales bacterium
GCGAACCCTACGATCCGCCGCGTAAGCCTGTCGAAATATGCAACGCTGGGGTATATCAACAGGCTCGGGTTGGTTTCCGCCATGCGTCGCGCGGGCTGTGTGGTATGTGGCGGGCGCCAGCCTCGCGACGGGCGCGCATCTTCTGTTAGTTGACCCGGCTGCGGCGCACTGCGAGCCCACCGACGAGTGCTGTATTGCCAACTGCGCCGAGTTGGGCCTGTGCTGCAATGAGGATGGTGACAGAGTGGGGCGGCGCCCCTTTTTCACCGGAGAGTCTTGCTTATGACAACCAGTCCGCAGGCCCTTCTTGTAGGGACGACCGCATGCCTTTGGGGCTTCGTTATGGCCTCGTCTCCCCGCATTTCGGCGGCGTACAATGCGGCGCAGGAGGAGTCGATCACTGACCGCATCGCCGTGGCCAACGCGCGGAATGCGGAGGCGGTGCGCACGGTCGTACTGGATTGCACGCGCGTTGAGGATTTCAGGGAACGGCCCGGGGACCAGGAGAGGGCCCGGCGCCAGATGACCGGGGTTATCGAGGACCAGATGCGGCGCGCCGTAGAGCAAGCGAAGGCGCGCGGTGCCAATGCGAGACAACTGGAGCGTACACAGAGGCCGTATTTGGAGCAGCTCGCCGCCGTGGACGCGAACATGCGCGTGATCCAATTGAATCGGAACATCAAGTTCGCCAGAACCAGTTCGATCGACTTCGCCAACACCCGGGCGCGGTATGATGACGCGGATCTGCGGGACCTCCAGCGCCTTGGCGCCGAGAACAACCTGGGACCTGCGCAGATGCTCAGTCTCACCAGATCCATGTCTACCATTCTCAAGCCCGACCGAAACACGTCCCTGATGCCGCAGGCGGGCTTTGTGGCGACGGTGCGCTCGGGGGGCCGGGGCCCGGGGCAACGGTTCGACGCCGACGAGGAACGCCTCGCCTTGGGTATTATTCCTCGGAGGGTCTTCGACGGAGCGCTTCAACTGGAGGTCCCCCATCCGGAGGGTGTGCGGGGCGAAGTTGAGGTGATTGGGCGTAATCGAGCCAGCGGTCGGGAGGAGGTGCGGTTCTTTGTTCGCCCGGAGTTCGGCTACCGCCTGAGCCGCTGGGTTGCCTACAGCCCTCCAGGAGAAGTCGCAGAAACCTTCCGGGCGTGGGACTTCAGGAAGACCGACGGCGTGTTCGTTCCGTTTCGCACCGAGCTTCGACGTAGCATAAGGGACCTCGGCGACTACTACGTTCAATAAACCACGATCGCGTCGGTTCGCGTCAACGTGACGCTCCCGGACGACCTGTTTGAAATCCCACCCGGTTACCGAGTGGACGACACGATCGCCCGCAACACGTACACAACGCCCGGGGTGAGTGGCACACCCGCGAACGCCCGGCCGCCGCTAACGCGCCCCGAGGGTTGGGAAAGACGCATCGAGTTGTCGACGACGCGCCAGGCAAGGCAGCCGTCGTCGCTGCCGGCCTCCCGCCCCGCAACGGCTCCGGCCAGGCAATGACCGGACCGAGCTGTCCTTACTGCGCACGCCTCGCTACCGGCACCGCCGCCGACCTGCCATGGCGATCGATGCTGCCCTTGGACAACAGCCGCGGCGCATGCCTTTTTCACTTCTCCCCTCTTCGCTTGCCCGCTTTCCCGGCCTTGGCATATGTAACGCCGGAGTCACGCCTCCTCGCTTGCTGCGAGACCGTGATCATTTCGCGGAGAACGAGTAGAGCCGTCCGCCCGTCTCGACGCGGAAACGCAGGCGGGCCTCGCCGCCGCCGGCGGCCTCGCGAAGCGGCTTGCCGCCGAACCGCACGCGGTGCCGGAGCGAATCGCCGGCCACGACGGCCGACCCCAGCGGCCTGCCGTCCGTGCTCAACGCCTCGACACGGATCGGGCCGATGCCGTTGACGAGAAGCTCTTCGCCCTTGAACGCGACCGGCTTCGTGGTCAGCGTGCCGCCGTCAACCGAAACAAAACCGTCCGGCCGCAGCCGGGCGCGGAAGATGCCGCCGCCGCTGATCCGCCTGGGCTTCGGGGCGTTCTTGCCGTACGACGACGACGCATAGTAGTAGATCAACTCATCGCCGATTCGCAGCGGGCCCTGGCTGAACTCGGTCATGTAGCCGCCGTCGTTCTTCCCGCCGTTGCCGCCCTCGGGGCCGTTCGGGATGAAGACCTCGGGGATCCCGTCGTCGTTGGGGAACGGCACCTTCTTCCAGGTGAGGCCGTCGCGGCTGACGACGAGCTTCAGGAACGCGCAGCCCGCCGCCGAATACGGATAATCGCCTCCGCCGTGCCAGACTTTCAGGCCGCCGAGCCAGAGCGATTCGTAACGCCAGGCCGACGAGGCGTAGTACTCATCGTGCGGCTTGTCGCCGTCGCGCTCGTCGGCGGGCGGAAGCAGCGCGATCCGTTCGATGCGCTTCGTGTCGAACGGCTCGTCGAGCCGGTCGAAGAAGACGTACGCCCGCGAGCGGAGGTGGTTGTTCGGCCCGACGCCGCCGGGGGCGCTGAGGAACTTGAAGATCCCGAGAAAGCGGTTGTCAACGGGGTCATGGTAGAAGATCGTGACGTCGCTGGGGCCCTTCAGGATGCGGCCGTCCTGGCGTATTTCGCGGCAACTCGGATCCTCCCCGCCCGCCCAGGCATTCACGACCTGACGGCCGCGCTCCCAGACCTTGCCGTCGGCGGAACGCATGTAATAGATCCCCTCGAGATCGTCGCCCCAGTTGGCGAAGTAGAGCCAGCCCTTGTAGGGGTACTTTGCGTCGGTGGTGTCGTAGTAGCACGAGAACAGGTCGATGTTTGTCGCGCTTCGGCCTGTGGCGGCGTCCTTCAGATCGACGGCGATCCGTTCGAGCGTGCCGTCGTCGCCGGCGGTCCAGTGCATCGCATCGGGGGACGTGAAGCGGTAGAGCCCGATCTCGTAACGTCCCTGCGGCGGTTCCCAGAATGCCAGGGCGAACATGACGTGCTTCTTGATTCGCGGGTCGTAGACGATCGTCCCGCTGGCCATGAGGGTCTGGAGTCCCTCGGGGGCGATGAGCGGGGTGTTGCCGCCGTCGTCTTTCTTCGGCTGCCGGAGCGTGCGTTTCAGTCCCTGCTGCGAATCAATGAGCAGGTCATCGACAAACAGCTGCGCCTCGCCGGGCTTCAGCACCAGGGGGCCCTCGGCCCGGGAAATAGTCGCGGTCAGAAAGACGGCTGCCGTTGCCGACAGAAATAAGAACGTCTTGTTGATCGGCACGATCCGACCTCCTCGTTGCTTGGAGCCTTTGTCAACAAGGACAGGGTAGTCGCGTCAACAAGATCGGGCAAGGGCATCTTTATGAATATATTCGGACTCCTGTTTGAGTAATGCCGAAGGCGGCACCACCGCATTGGAGTCAGCCGTGTCTTCCGCGTGGTCGAAGCCGGTTGACAGGCACGGCTCGCGCGTTTAGAATGAACACAATTGAACAGAGGAGAACGATCGATACCTTGAACGCTCACACTCGACAGGCCCGTATTGCGGAGCTGATCGCCATCGAGGGCGAGTGCTCGGTCGAGTTCCTGGCGCGGCAGCTTGGCGTCAGCGGGATGACCGTGCGGCGGGACCTGTCGGCGATGGCGGCGGCGGGGAAGGTCATCCGCACGCATGGCGGGGCAACGGCGGCGGAACGGGTTTCGTTTGAGTTCCAGTTCCTCAGCCGCACGCGTGAAAACCGCGAGGCGAAGGAGGCGATCGCGACGGCGGCCGCCGGCCTCGTGCGGGACGGGCAGTCCGTCATGCTCGACTCGGGCACGACGACGCTCGCACTGGCGGGGCACCTGCGGGGTCGCAAGGGGATCACCGTCATCACGACTTCGCTGCCGATCGCGTCCGCGCTGCAGTTTTGCGAGAACGTGCAGGTGTTGCTGCTTGGGGGGCTCGTTCAGCGCGGGGCTCCGGATCTCGCCGGGGCGCTCACCGAGGCAAACCTCGAGACGCTTCGGGCGGACGTGGCGTTCATCGGCGCCGACGGCGTGGACGCAAAGGGCAACGTGTACAACAACTCGCTGGCCGTCGGCCGCATGTTGGCCAAGATGGCCGCCGCGGCGAATCGCGTGTACGTCGTGGCCGACAGCTCGAAGATCGGCCGGACCGCCCTCTCGCGGTTCGGCAACGTGGCGGAATGGGACGGACTGGTAACGGACCCGGGCGTGGACAGGACGCTGGCCTCGGCGCTCGAGGCTGCGGGGGTCCGCCTGATTTGAAAGGACACGAGCAATGACGACCGCAACGACCGAAATGAACTGGGCCCATGTCGATCTGAACGAGTACCCGTGCATCAAGGTGCCGCCGCCGGGGCCGAAGTCGAGGGCCCTGCACGAACGGTGTACGAAGTACTTCAAGGGCCTCTCGGCCCAGGTGAAGCTCTTCCCCGTCGCGTTCGAGTCGGGGCGCGGCTGCACGCTCATCGACGTGGACGGCAACAGGTACATCGACTTCTCGTCGGGCATCTACGTCACGACGCTCGGCCACTGCCACCCGAAGATCACCGCCGCCGTCCAGAAGTACGCCGGCACGCTGATGAACTGCCACGACTTCACGACGGACATCAAGACGCGCCTCGTGGAGAAGCTCGCCGAGATTCTGCCGGGCGACCTGTCGGGGTTCCAGTTCTACGACTCGGGCACGGCGGCCGTCGAGGCCGGCATGCGCGTCCTCCGCGCCGCCAGCGGACGCAACGAGATGATCTCGTGCTTCTACGACTTCCACGGCAAGACGTACGGGGCGGTGTCGCTGGCGCACATCCGCTCGCACGTGTACGGCCGCGTCCGCGCCCCGGGCATGCACATGGTGCCCCGGCCGGACACCTACCGCCCGATCTGGAAGAAGCCCGACGGCTCCATCGACACCGACGCCTACATTGCGTTCTACGAGGAGTATATCGACAAGGGGACCGTCGGCGATGTTGCCGGGTTCGTGCTCGAGCCGATCCAGGGCTGGGGGGGGTCGGTCATGCCGCCGGACGACTTCTTCCCGAAGCTCAAGAAGCTCTGCGAGAGGCACAAGATCCTGCTCATGGCCGACGAGGTGCTGACGAGCTTCGGGCGTACGGGCAAGTGGCTCTGCATGGAGCACTGGAACGTGCTGCCGGACATCGTGTCGCTGGGCAAGGGCTTCGGCAACGGGTTCCCGGTGACGGGCGTGGCGGTCCGCGAGCCGTTCAAGGAGTCGTTCGAGAAGATTTCCGCGTCGAGCAGCTACGGCGGGAACCCGATGGCGTGCGCCGCGGCGCTGGCAAGCATCGAGGTGATCGAGGAGGAGAACCTGCTGGAGCGCGCCCGGCATCTCGAGCAGGTCGCGATGCGGCGGATGCGCAAGATGAAGGAGGAACGGCGCATCGTCGGCGACGTCCGCGGCAAGGGCTGCCTCTTCGGCATCGAGCTGGTGAAGGACAAGGCGACGAAGGAACCGTTCAACCAGGCGGGCGAGCGGGTCTACCAGAAGGCGTTCGCCAAGGGCCTCGCGTGGATCCCGGCGGGCCACATCCTCCGCATGAGCCCCCCGATTGTCATGGAGGACGAGGTCCTGCTGAAGGGCCTGGACATCATCGACGAGGCGATCGCCGAGACCGAGAAGGAGCTTTCGTAGCGGCGCGGATCCTCCGCGTCCGTGCGACGGCCGGCTCCACCCGGCGCGGGGCGGCAATGGAAAGGACCGGCGGTCCGCGCCGACCGCCGGTCCTTGAGCACCTCGGGGTTACGAGCCGTAGCCTAGTTGGATGAGGCCGGCTTCTTGCCCAACTGTTCCTCCAACTCCGTCAGGATCTCGCTCAGCGGCGCTTGCCGCCGACCCCCGGAGGTGCTCCAGCAGACCGTGCCGTTCTCCGCCAGCACGTTGTCAAGCTTCCTGCACGCCAGAATGACCGTCGAATGGTTCTTGTTGCCCAGGCAGCGCCCGATCTCGGGAAAGCTCATCGGCGTGTGCCGTCGCGCCAGGAGCATGGTGATGCCGCGGGCCAGCGCGATCGTCCGGCTCTTCCGCGACGTCAGCAGCTCCGCCTGCGTCAGCCCGAAGAACGTCGCGACGGCCGTCGCGATGTCGTTCAGGTCCAGCAGCTTCTTCGTCCGCGACAGGTGATCGGCCAGCGCCCGCTGCGCCAGCGAGATCGTGATCGGCTGGTGCCCGATCGCGCTGAAGGCGACGAGTTTCAGCAGCGCGCCCTCCAGCTCGCGGACGTTCGCATCGAGGCTGTCGGCGATGTAGAGGATGACGTCCTCGGGCACCGCGTGCCTCATCTTGAGCGCGCGGCGCCGGAGGATCTCGCGGCGGATCTCCGGCTCGGGCACGCCGATCTTCACCACCATGCCGCTGAGAAACCGCGTGACCAGGTGCTCGCTCAGATGGCCGATGAGCTTGGGGTGCGTGTCGGACGTGAGGACGACCTGCTTGCCGGCGGCGTCGATCGCGTTGAACGTGTGGAGGAACTCCTCCTGCGTCGCCCGCTTGTTCGCCAGGAAGTGAATATCGTCGATCACGAGGACGTCCAGCATGCGATAACGCTGCCGGAAGGCGTCCACGCGACCCGCCTTGATCGCGTAGACGAACTGGTTGGTGAACTCCTCTCCCGAGACATATTGCCACTGGCAGGCCGGGTTGCGCTCGGTGAGCGCGTTGCAGATGGCCTGGAGCAGATGCGTTTTACCCAGCCCGCACCCCCCGTGCAGAAACAACGGGTTGTAGCGGGCGGCAGGGTTCTCCACGACGCTCTTCGCGGCGGAAAACGCCAACTGGTTCGACGGACCCACGACAAAATCGTCGAATCGTCCCTTGAGGGGTTTCGGCGGCGGCGGCCCGACGCGGCGCAACTGCCGGGCGGTCCGCTCCGTGTTCTTCGCAATGTAATCAGCCTGGGAGTCGAGCTGCCGCTTGCGGATGTTGCCCAGCAGCTTCGGATCGATCGAAAACGTGACGTTCAGGTCGTTCCCCGTCACGTCTTTCGCCGCGCTTGTGATGACCTCGGCGTAGTGGTTCTCGATCCAGCTCCCGACGAACGGATTCGGCACGCCGACCTTGATGAACCCGTCGGCCAGGCTGAGTTGCGTCGAGTTCTTGAACCAGACCTTGTACCGTTGCGGACCGATCAGTGCGGCGATCCGATCCTGAATGCGCAGAACGGTATCGGCAACGGTAGCGGGCACGGCCAACTCCTTTCCGCGATCTCACGTAAGGAGGTACTGCTTACACGGCTTCGGTTTCTTGCGTACGCGGTCGCGCTACCCGCTGATCGCAAGAGATGTCATCCACGCAACGCAAACAAATCCAACGGGCCGAATCTTAACGCGTTCGCAAAACGCCGTCAATACGTGTTTCGGCGAGATTCCTTTGCACACAGCGCGACACATCGCTCTGACAGGAAGTTGCGCGCGAAAAAAAAACCTCATCCACGGATCGGTCACAAAGTCCTGCCGTAAGTGGATAACTCGTGAACAACCGGCTCCGCCGTCCCCGTCGCACGCCGCCATGCCTCGGTGAGGCGGAACGTTGCGCGTGTAGTCGAAAACACGTCACCGGCCGGGCGCGACGATCCACGCGCGTCGTCGCGTCGTCTCGGCGAACCCGCATTTCTGGTACAGTCGCAGCGACGGCGTGTTGGCGGCATCCACCGCCAGGGTGATCAGCGCGCAACTCGCGTCACGCGCCGTCTTTATCGCCTGATGAATCATCGCGCGGCCGAGTCCGCGCCCGCGGAACTCCGGCGAAAGCCCCATATAAACCACGTCCATCGCGTCGCGTGCGGGTACGTGCGTCAGGAGCAGCACGCCCGCCGGCACGCCGTGCTGCATCAGCACGAACCACCGTCGTTCGTCGAACTCGCCCGTGGCGCGGTGCGTCGCGAGCGTGTCCTCGATCGTTCGCACGCCGCTGAGGCCGGGGCAGTCGAGGCTGTCGACGTACGTCGCCGCCACCGTTTCGGCGAAGAGCGCGTGGCGCTCGCGTGTGTACGTGACCCAGGTTGTGCCTTCCGGCGCGGGCAGGCGCGCGGCGCCGAACAACTCCTGCGCGCCGCGCTGCATGTAGATAAGCTCGGCAAGGAAGCGGAAGCCGGCGTCCGTTAAGATAGCCTCTTCCTTGCTTCTGCCGGGCTCGACCATGGCCTGCATCAATCGCAAATCGCATGCCGGCGCGTCTGCGATCAGGCATTGGAGAAGCCGTACCGCAATTGCGCGATCATCGAGATTGGCGAAAGATTGCGGCAGGAACACGACGGCCGAACGACCCGGCGAGATGATCCGCAGGCAGGACGTCAACAGGCGGCGGCCGTCAAACGCTCCCCATTGTCGATCAAGGCTCAGCCGGGAGGCCTCGATGTAGGAGAGAAAGGCGTCGATCTGCTGGTTGGTGACGCGGCCACCGTTGGTCGGGGCGAGCACGATGCGCAACGCCGCGTTCAATTCGTCCGACGTCAGCAGCCGGTACTCCACCATGGCTGTTGCTCAGCGTCCTCGTACGCGGCCTGGCGTCGGCGTCGGCGTGCCGGGCACGGCCGGCGAGGCGATGGCCCCGCGAGGCACCGTTGCGGAGAAGCCCACGATGTTGAGGTCGCTGCGCGGCACCACCACAATATGATACGGGCTCGTTCTCGCGACGCCGCCGTGCTTGGCCTCGCCCGGGTGGAGCGTCTGCACCTGTGCCCGGATCCGGCCGTTGTCTTTCCAAACGCGCGTGATCCGAATCCCGAGTTGATCGGAGGAAGCGGGCCCGGTGGCGGCGATCAGCACCATCTGGTTTCGGAAATCCACGGGCACTTCGGCGATGGGCAGCTGGGCCAGGGTGGCGGCATCCCGGGCGACGACCCGCAGCGGGCGCGCGATGTTGGAGTACGTGCCCTGTTGCTGCCACGCAATGGGAAACTCGTCGGGCTCCTGGGCGGCAGGCGGATGGGGGCCGCCGGCGCCGCAACCGGCCAGGAGCAAGACCGACCAGCAGGCCCGGTAAGACGGACACCGACGAGGACGTCGGCGAAGCAGGTGGTTCATCATGGCCGGTATCATATCGCGCCGCGAGCCGGTGCAATACCCTTGACTCGGGCGGCTCGATCCGCGAGAATGAGGGGCTCGGAAACTTGCCGCGAGCGGCATTGAGCAGGAGATTCTGGCGTTATGATCGGAGCAAGCGACCTTCGCGTGGGCCGGGTCATCATCTACGAGAACGAGATCTACACCGTGAAGGAGTGCCAGCACACGGCCAAGGGGAACTGGCGCAGCTACATGGTGACGAAGCTCAAGCACTTGAAGACCGGCCGTATCATCGACGCCCGGTTCGCCATGAGCGACAAGATCGACACGCCGTTTCTTGAGAGCAAGGAATACGAGTATCTTTACAGCGAGGGCGACCACCTCGTGCTCATGGACACGGAGACCTACGACCAGATGCAGGTCCCGGCGGACATCCTGGGCGAGGGCGTGAAGTTTCTGAAGGCCAACGAGAAGGTGACCTGCCAGATTCACGAGGGGAAGGTGTTGACGATCGACCTGCCTAACGTCGTCGAACTGGCCGTCACGGAGACGCCGCCGGTCGTCAAGGGCGCGACGGCCACGAACCAGCCGAAGGACGCGATCCTCGAGACCGGCGCCCGCGTCCGCGTGCCCGCGTTCATCGAGCCGGGCGAGGTCCTCCGTGTCGATACCCGCACGGGCGAATATGTGGAGCGTGCCAAGAAGTAGCGCGCGGGCGAACGGGCAGGCAATTCGGCGCGGCTTCCGCCCCAGCCGGGCGACGAATGGGGAGGAAGGGATGATGCGCCGGGCCGGGCAGGCGCTGGAAACGACGGCCTGTTGCCGCTGAGCCCGATCCGGTCGGCTACGTTCCCGTATCGATTCGCTTCTTTACCTGTTTCTTGAACGCCTCGAGGAGCGGGTCGCCGGTGCGTTCCATGATCTTCAGCATCTCGCCGCGCAGACGGGCGGCGGCGGCGGCGTGGTCCGGGTCGTCGATCCGGTTGTGGAGCGCGCACGGATCCTTCTCGACGTCGTACAGCTCCTCAGGCACGCGGTACGAGAAGAACCGCACGCGGGCCGCGATCGCCGGGTCGTTCTTCGCGGCGGCCTCCATCGCCTTGAACGACGGCGAGCCACGGGCCTCGTTCTGAAAGACCGTCTTGCCGTCCGACCAGGCGTTGAAGATGTAGCTGTACTTCCGGTCCTGCACGCACCGCATCGGGAACTCCCGCCGGGCGGACGTCGCGTGGAGGACCGTATACACGAGGTCGCGTCCGTCCTGCTCCTCGCCGTCCAGCAGCGGCACGAACGACCGCCCGTCCATGCCGGGCACCGACGGCAACCCCGCCGCCTCAAGCACCGTCGGCATGAAGTCGATCCCCGAGATGATGTGCCGGCGGTCCACCGTTCCCGGCTTTGTCCGGTCCGGCCAGCGCACGATCCACGCCGTCCGCGTGCTCGCCGGGTAGCAGTTTGTCTTGGCGAACGGGAATGGCATGCCGTTATCGCCGAGAAACATCACCATCGTGCTGTCGGCCATGCCGGTTTCCCGAAGCGCGCGGAGGATCTCGCCGACGGTCTCGTCGCAACGGTGTACCGACGTGTAGAACTGCGCAAGCTCCCGGCGGATCTCCGGCAGATCCGGCAGGAAGCACGGCACCTCGACGTCCGCGGGCCCATACGCCTTGGCGACCCTGCGTTCGATCGGTTCGGCCCGGGCCCGCCTTTGGGGCCGCGGCCGCTGCTCGCCCTCGCTGCCCGCGAAGGGGCGGTGGGGGTCCTGCGCGTTGGCCATCAGGAAAAAGGGCTTGCCCGCCGTGCGCGCCTTCTCGAAGAACGCCTTCGCCTGTTCGTAGTATGCCGCCGGGTCGCGCCCGTCGCCCAGTTGGGCCGCGTCCACGACCGTGTCCCAGCAGAACTTCTCGATCGGCGTGAGGTGCGGCACCTTCGCGAAGATCCCGTTCAGATACCCGGCGGCGCGGAGCGATTCCTGCAGCGTGGGCACGTCCCGCCGGATCGGTTCGAAACCCATCGCGCCGTTCCGGTACGGGTAGCGGCCGGTCATCAGCACCGACCGCGACGGCTGGCAGACGGCCGCCGTCACATGAGCGTGGACGAACCGCATTCCTTCGGTCGCAAGCCGGTCGAGGTTCGGCGTGATACCCGGGATCCGGCAGCCGGTCACGCCGAGCCCGTCGTAGTTCAGGTCATCGGCGGTGATGAGCAGGATGCTCAGCCGCGGCGTCCCGCCGGGCCGCGTCGAGGCGCTGCCCGGCTGTACCGGGTCGGTGCCCCGCACGCCCGCAACAATCCCGATCCACGCAAGAACGAACCCCCCCACGATCCGGCGTCCGCCGCTGTGCATGGTCAGCCTCCAGCTATTATCGGGGGTCATTTGAAACGAACCGCGGTACGGCGGCAACCGGGCTGGACAACCGACCCGCGATCGTTACTGTATCCGGCATGGAGACCGATGCGATTCGAACGGCGGCAATCCTCCTTACGGTGTGGGCAGGCGTCATGACAGAGGCAACGGCTACGGCGGCGGAAAGCGGGCCGATGAGTCCCGGATCCGTCATTCCCCGCCCGGTTGAGATGCGGGTGGACCACGGCACGTTTGTCATCACGCCGACAACCGCCATGGTCGCCGCCGGACCGGCCGCAGACGAGGCGCGCAAGCTGCGAGACTATCTTGCCCCGGCGATGGGGTTTCCGTTGCCGCTCGTGGAGAGCGTGCCGGCCACCGAGAACACAATCTCGCTCCGTTGCGACGAGTCCCTGCGGGACCTTGGCGACGAGGGTTATCGGCTGGAGGTGACGCCGCAGGGCATCTCGCTCATTGCGGCGCGACCGGCGGGTCTGTTCTGGGGCATTCAGACCCTGCGGCAACTGATGCCCGTGGCCGTGTTTCGCAGGGCCGCGGTGGACGGCGTGACCTGGGCCGTTCCGCTCGTCCGCATCGTGGACCGCCCCCGCTTCGGCTGGCGCGGGCTCCTGCTCGACACCGCGCGGCACTTCATGCCCAAGTCGTTTGTCCTGAAGCTCCTTGACGCGATGGCCCTGCACAAGCTCAACAGCCTGCAACTGCACCTGACCGACGATCAGGGCTGGCGGATCGAGATCCGCAAGTACCCGCGGCTCACCGAGGTCGGCGCCTGGCGCGACGAGACGCTGATCGGCCACCCGTCCACGAAGCCGTGGAAGTACGACGGGCGGCGGCACGGCGGCTTCTATACGCAGGACGACATCCGCGAGATCGTCCGCTACGCCGCGGACCGGCACATCAACATCGTGCCCGAGATCGAGATGCCCGGCCACGCACGGGCGGCCATTTCCGCCTACCCGCGGCTCGGCTGCAACCCGGACACGCCGCTGAAGCCCTGGACGCACTGGGGCGTGTGCCCGGACATCTTCATTCCCACCGACGAGACGATCGCCTTCCTGCAGGACGTGCTGACGGAGGTGCTCGAGCTGTTCCCGAGCCGGTTCATTCACATCGGCGGCGACGAGGCGATCAAGGACCAATGGAAGGCGAGCCCGATCGTGCAGGCCCGCATCCGCGAACTGGGCCTGAAGAACGAGGCCGAGATGCAGGCCTGGTTCATTCGCCAGATGGATGCCTTTCTGACACGACACGGACGGCGGCTCGTCGGCTGGGACGAGATCCTCGAGGGCGGGCTCGCCCCGGGGGCCGTGGTGATGTCGTGGCGAGGCGAGGAAGGCGGCATCGCGGCCGCCCGGTCCGGCCACGACGTCATCATGACGCCGACGTCGCACACCTACTTCGACTACTACCAGGGGCCGCGCGACAAGGAACCCCTCGCCATCGGCGCGGACCTTCCGCTCAAGGTCGTGTACGCCTATGAGCCGATTCCGACAACCCTTCGCGAGGACGAGGCCCGGCGCATCCTCGGCTCGCAGGGACAGTTGTGGGCCGAGTACCTGCCGGACCCGCGACACGTCGAGTACATGGCCTTTCCGCGGGCCGCGGCTCTGGCCGAGGTCCTCTGGTCGCCCCCGGGGCCGCGAGACTACGACGCGTTCGTCGCCCGGCTTCGCAGCCATGTGAAGCGTCTCGACGTCATGGACATCCACTACCGACGGCTTGACGCGCCCGCGCCGCCGCTGTAGAAGGGCATCGTCATGGCTCACGTGAACGACATTCACTGTTCGGTCATCACGCCCGAGGCGAAGGTCTTTGAAGGCGCCGCGGATTTCGTGGCGCTTCCCGCGCATGACGGCGAGATCGGCGTCCTCCCGAACCGCGCCCCGTTGCTCTGCAAGCTGGGAATCGGTGTTCTGCGCGTACGGCGGGGCGATCAGGTGGCCCAGTGGTTTGTGGACGGCGGGTTCGCCCAGGTGATCGCGAACCAGCTCACCGTGCTGACGCAACGGGCGCTGCAGCCTCAGGCCATCGACCCCGCCGCCGCGAACCGCTCGCTCGAAGAGGCCCTGCGGATGGAGATGCGTGACGACGCGGCCCGGCAGGCCCGCAACGACGCCGTCGCCCGCGCGAAAACGCAGCTCAGGCTCGCCTCCGGGCGGTAAAGTACGCGGCCACGGTCTTTCCCGCTCCCTCGTTCTTTGTTGATGTCTTCTGATTTCTTCGCGGGCCGCGAGGATTTCGACGCTTGCGCGTCCTCCCGATCGAAAGAACATCGGGCATGGGGCGACATGGCAAAGCCACCCGTTGCCGGCGCTGCCGGTTCGGACAGGCGGGGCGGGAAGCCTGCACCACAAGGAATAGTGCCAAGGGCGAGGCCTTCGCGGAGCGTGCTCCGGCTCTTGACCGTCTCAATGGACCGTTGCGGGTGAGCCGCCGCCGGCTGCGGCCGTCGCTTGCACCGGGGCGGAGCCGCCGGGGTTTGGCGTGTATTGCGGCACGACGGCCTTGAGTTCGCGGCGGAGGGCGGCCTCGTCGCCGTCGTTGGCCAGGCTGATCAGCTTCGAGATGCTGCGGCAGATCTCGTCCCAGTCGCGCGGGCGGTGTTTCATGATGCCGATCTTCGGATGCTCGGTGCGGGCGACGTCCTCGCCCTCGATCGACAGCTCCTCGAAGAGCTTCTCGCCCGGCCGCATTCCGGTGAAGACGATCTCGATGTCCTCGCCGGGGCGAAGCCCGCTCAGCGTGATCAGGTCGCGGGCGAGGTCCACGATTTTCACCGGCTCGCCCATGTCGAGCAGGAAGATCTCGCCCCCGCGGCCCATGGCTCCCGCCTGCAGCACGAGTTGGGCCGCCTCGGGGATCGTCATGAAGTACCGGCGCATCTCGGGATGCGTCACGGTCACCGGGCCGCCCGCGGCGATCTGCTCCCGGAAGATCGGGATCACGCTGCCGCTGCTCCCGAGCACGTTGCCGAAACGCACCGTCACGAACTGCGTCCGGGTGCGCGCGCTGAGCAACTGGCAGTAGATCTCCGCCACGCGCTTCGTGCAGCCCATCACGCTCGTGGGGTTGACGGCCTTGTCGGTCGAGATCATCACGAACTTCTCGACGTTGTGCCGCACGGCGGCGTCGGCGAGCGTCTTCGTCCCGGCGATGTTGTTCTTCACGGCCTCGCCGGGGTTGTACTCCATCATCGGGACGTGTTTGTGGGCGGCGGCGTGGCAGATCGTCTCGGGGCGGTGCGCGGCGAGGACCTGCTCGACGCGGGCGGCGTCGCCGATGTCGCCGACGATCGGCACCACGTCCAGGGCCGGATTGGTGCGGCGCAGCTCGCGCTCGATGTAAAACAGGTTGTTCTCCGCCCGTTCCATGAGGACAAGGCGGGCCGGACCGAACCGCGCGATCTGCCGGCACATCTCCGAGCCGATCGAACCGCCCGCTCCGGTGATCATGACCCGCCGGCCGTTCAGGTACTCGCCGATGGCATGAGCGTCCAGCTTCACCGGGTCGCGCCCCAGCAGGTCCTCGATATCGACGTCGCGGAGCTGGCTGACCTTGACGCGCCCGTCGATCAGGTCCGGCAGGCTCGGAACCGTCCGGAATCGCAGGTTCGTCCCCTGGCACATCTCGACGATCTGACGGACCTTCCGCTGGCTTGCGGAGGGCATGGCGATCAGCACCTCGTCCACGTCGAGCTTTGTGCAGATCGACCGGATCTCGTCGGTCCTGCCGAGCACCTCCACCCCGTGGATCCGCCCGTGCTGCTTGGCGGGGTCGTCGTCGAGGAAGCCGAGCACCTCATAGCGCTCCTCCCTCATGCGGAGGACTTCGCGGAGGACGGATTCCCCCGCATCGCCCGCGCCGACGATCACCACCCGCACGAGCGACCCGATCTGGCTCGGGCGGATCTCTTCGTGATAGAACCGGAACGCGATTCTGGCGCCGCAGACGAAGGCGATCGTGAACAGCCAATCCAGCAGAAAGACGGACGGCGGAAACGTGTACTCGACGAAGATGGGGCGGCCGTATTGCCGGTACACCACGTTCTCGCAGACGTAGTAGACCGCGACGAACACGAACGCGCTGACGTGTGACGCCTTCACGACCGAAAAGAGGTCGCGCAGCCCCACGTACCGCCACGACCCCCGGTACTGGTGCATGACGCCGAAGACGATGAGCTTGATCAGCAGCGTGAACGGCAGAACCTTGAGGTATTGCGCCGAGAACCACGGGACCCGGTGCTTGAAATCGTAGGCAAGGCCGAAGGCGAGGAGCGTCGCCATCGCGAACAGGAAGAGGTGGGCGAGCACGGCCGCCGTCGTGCGATACGGGATACCCCCGCCGCTCCGCCCCGAAAACCCTGCTGTTGGCTTGTCGTATGCCACGCCACCCTCATTCTCATCCGCGGGGCGTGGCGCCGGCCCGGCCACGATTCGGGTCCATCAGATCCGCCAGCCGGCTGTAAGGCGAGTTCGCCGGCGCACCCTCGGCAACCGAGGTCGCGGTAAACCGGGCGTTCGCTTCGTCTCCCCGCGCCCACAGCACGAGCGCATTCAGCGCCACGGCGGTCTGCGTCCGGTTCAGCCGCATGTAATCCTCGAAGGCCCTGTAGTGCGCCGTGTAGTCGCTGTTGCTTCCGTACCGTGAGGCGAGGTCCTTCGCCCAGACCAGCCAGCCCTGCAGATCTTCATCCGAGTTGCGATTCACCAGGTTGAGCCATGCGTGCGCCGCCGCGATGTACCGCGACGTCGCAATGGCCGAAAAGATCAGGCCGATCTGCGCCTCCTGGGCAAGCTTCTTCGCCTCCGCCGCGCTGGGCCGGATCCGATCGGCCAGCGCAAACGAGTTGTACGCATCCGAGTAGCGCCGCGCGCGAAACTGGCTCCATCCCCGCTTCACGTAGTAGTCCAACTGCGTCTGCAGGGTTCCGGCGACGACCTGGTCCACCGAAACCATGGGTATGGCGGGCTGCGTCTCGCTGGTGCGACGCGACGGGTGGGTTTCCTGGGGCTCCTGCCGGGCTCGCACGGCCACGTTCGCCCGGTCCCACGCCAGCGGGTTCTTTGCCTGGAACTTCTCCCTCCACATGGCCGAACGGTCCACCATGGCCCCCGCGCCCAGCTCGCTGCGCAGCGACCGCGTTCCGCTGAGCAACCGCCCCCGCCCCAGCCAGTCGCTCGTGGAGACGGACTGGCGACGGCGCGAGCCGAGTGACGCCGAGAGCGAGCCCTGCGGCACGAAGCTCAGGTCGCCGGTGAGAAACCGCTGTCCCACCATGGACAACCCTCGCCTGTTCCACTCCTCGGCGCTCATCATCCGTATCTCGCGGTTGCCCCAGCCGCGCATCCCGAGAATGCTGGGCGTGTGCATCGACGAAAGCCGGCGCATTGATCGGGAGGACGTCTGACCATAATAGTTCGACATCGTCGGCTGGTAATCACGCCAGTATCCGTTGCGTCGCGACGAGGCCCCCATCGTTCCCATGCCAATCGGCGTGGTGGGCACCGGCGCACCCCGGGACACCGCGGACTGAAGAGCGGGATTGTTCGTGACCCGCTGGAACCCGCCGATGGGCGCGAGCTGCCCCGTGCTCCGCAATTGCCCGGGATCGATCATTCGTCCCACGCCGAAGTTGTAGTAGTTCCTGTAGCCCCCGTAGGTGCCGCCATAGCCGGGGGAGTATTGTCCGGCCGCAGGCCGAATGAAAACGCCGCCGGCGATGATCAGGGGCACGGCAAGCGCAGCCCGCGCGCACAACGATGTCTGAGGGTTAGATCGCATGGACATAACCACACCGATCCATTCTTATCGGCCCAATGCCGATGCGGAATGAGCCCAACCTTTATGGTACGCCATGCCGCCAGAATCCGCAACCGATGTGGCCCAAACAGGTGCATGGCCATATGTGCGAAATGAGTCGGGCACCTTTGCCGGACAGGCAGAGCGGCGTGCTCACGGGAAGCGGACGCCCTGATGCGCTTGGCCCCAGGCTAGAAAGGTTCCTGCCTCGCTCGTGATAGGCAGGAACGGCCATGCACCCCGCCCAAACCTTCGTCGCCCGCCTTCGTTCAATCAAGTGCTTGCGCATCTTTTCGTCCTGCGGCGCATTTTTCAGGGGCTGTGATCGGCGGCGGCTTCGCCTCGTCGTCAGGGACGTTCCGCCAGGTACCGCCGCAGCAGTTCGAAGAAGGTCGGGGCGTCGAGGATGCGTACCCGTGGATCGATCCGTGTCATCTCGGCATAGACCCCGGCGTAGAAGTCCGGGGCGCACAGAACCGTGCGGAACCAGTGGAACGGCAGCTTGCGGTTCGCGATCCGCTCGCACGCGTGGCGGGCCGCCTCGGCGATGCTCTGCTGCGGAAGATCGTGATCGGCCCGCAACACGGGCATTCCGTCGAAGAGGATCGCCGGCGGCGTCTTCTGCGCCACGATGCCATTCGGGGAGAACTGCCGGTACGCTGCCAGCCCCTCACGATTGAGCCCGGGGGCGAAGCCATCGATGATGAAGCCCGTGATCGTGAGGTCCCATCGCGCGTACAGCGGCTTCGAGTGCCGGACCCAGGCGTCCAGCCCGTCGGGAAGCCCGGAGATCTCGCGCGGGGCCTGGAGCATGCCCGGGTTGGCGTAGCCCGCGCCGTTGTCCGCGGCGACGAAGTGGTCATTCGGCGAGGCGGTCTCGCGCATGTACGCCAGGATCATCGGCACCCGCCGTTCCAGGACGGGGCTGACGGGCCAGCACATCGGAACCTCGCCGCGAGCGGGGTGGTCCCACAGGTCCGGAGCCCGTTGATAGAGCCACGCCGCCGAGTCCCAGTCGCCCGCATAGATCAGACAGTATTGCCGGTCGTGGATGACGACCCTGCCCTCGGGATCGAGGAGGCCGCGGCGCTGCAGGTCGTCCGTCGATGGCCACGGCCGCTGCGGGTAACGCTCCTTCAGCGGGTAATGCGTGTAGAACGACGCATTCGCCATCGCGCCGATGCCGGGGGCGTCGGCGTCGATAAAGCCGTTGTATGCCGACACCAGCCGCACCGTCTCCCACTCGGTCGGGACGGGCTCGTGCTTTCCGCCGGTGTGCTTCGTGTACTTGTGGCCCCACGGCGTGAAGCCTCCGACGTGGATCATCGACCCCGCCCCGCCGTGCTGATAGGCCGACAGCAGAACCTCCTGAAACGTCCGCAGGTCCGTTCCGGGCTTCTGCCCCGGGTCATCCTGCGGCGCTTCGTCCGGCCACACGAACAGGTCGCAGAAGAAGGCCCGGCGCGACACGAAGAAGTCGTGGTTCGACAGAAGGTGGTTGAACACCGGTTCGCCGTGCCGCGCGGCAATCCAGTAGGCATCCGGGTAGTATCCCATGTACCGCCCGTCGCACAGGCCGGTGTCGAGGTACTTTGCCTTTGCCCACAGGTACGCGTCGCACTTGGCGCTGCCCGTCGAGGGGCGGTTGATGTCGGGAATCTTCCCGCGGGCGGTGAAGAGCGACCGACCGTCCTTGCCGACGAGGTTTACCTTGACCGGCAACCGCGGCCCTTTCCGGATCAGCCGATCGTACACGGACCCGGGCGCCGGGTCGTAGCGCACGGCGATGAGTTGCTCGACGCCGGCAATGGTCGAGGCGACGTTGCTCGTGGCGGCGACGGCGGGGTCGTACACGACGGCGCCCCGGATCGCCGGCCGGAACCGGCGGACCAGTTCCTCCAGCGAGCCGACCGGCTCGATTTTCCGCCCGGCCAGCCAGTGACCCGGACGGCGGAGCCGGTCGAGCCAGAGATCGTCGAGGTTTCCTCGTTGCGGGGCGTCCGGCGAAACGATGAACCGCACGTACAGACGAGCCTCGTCGCGATTGACGTTGCCCTGGAGCGTGGCGACGGCGTGGGCGATGGCCCAGGCCGCCGCGCGGTCCTCCGGGGTCCTGACCTGCGCCGGCGAGGCGGCCGCAAGGTCGAAGAGGCAGATGGGGGATTTCGCTGCCGGTTCCCTTTCGGCGCGACACGGCGCCCATGCCCCCAGCGCGATCACGATGCCAAGGCACGTCGTTCGCCGAAAACCGCTGCCATCGCGATTCATTCCATCATCCCCAGCGGCGCACAGGCCCCGGATTGTCGGACGGGTGCCCACCGCTCGAGCGGCGGGGGCGAGAACTCCTCCCGCGTCGCCGCACGCATGCGACGCGGGCACCCGTATAACGGGCCGCCCCGACCGCGTCAAGGCGGACGCGGGCTTGTGGCTGCCGTACCGCGCCGTGATATGATAGTCGGGCCAGCTGCCGCCCGGCGGCGCGGTAAACGCCCTGCGGCGGTTTGCATCACAAGGAGACGTCATATGTCGAGGTTCGTTTCGATCGTCGTTCTTGTTTCGATCGCTTGCGCAGCAGTTCGGGCCGACCTCCCGTCCTATGTGGAGAAGCCCGACCCGAGTTACTCCTGGAAGCGGATCGACGAACCGCCCGCCGATGCGGCCGACCTGACGGCCGAGCTGCGCATGGTCTCGCAGACCTGGCGCGGCATCGAGTGGAAGCACAAGCTCTTCATCATCCGCCCGCCGGACATGGAAAAGGGCACGCATGCGATTCTCGTCATCGCCGGCGGCTCGTGGGACGAGGCACGCGACACCACCCGGACGACCGAGAAACCGAAGGAGCTGGCGATCGCCCGCGGCATCGCCGCGATGGCGAAGATGCCCGTCGCGTTCGTTCTGCAGGTGCCGTTCCAGCCGATGTTCGACGGCCGCAAGGAAGACCAGATCATCAGCTACACCTTCGACAAGTACATCAAGACCGGCGAGGAGGACTGGCCGCTCCTGCTACCGATGACCAAGGCTGCCGTCCGCGCGATGGACACCGTGCAGGCCTTCACGAAGAAGGAGTGGAAGCTCGACATCCGGCAGTTTGTGGTGACCGGCGGCTCGAAGCGCGGCTGGACGACGTGGCTGACGGGCGTCGTGGACAAGCGCGCCGTCGGCATCGCACCGATGGTGATCGACGTGCTGAACATGCCCGCGCAGATGAAACACCAGCTTGAGATGTACGGCCGTTACAGCGAGCAGATCAAGGACTACACCAACATCGACCTTCCGAAGCAGCTCGAGACCGAGAAGGGCCGGAAGCTCGTGTCGATCGTCGATCCGTACGCCTACCGCAAGCAGCTCACGATGCCCAAGCTGATCATCCTCGGCAGCAACGATCCCTTCTGGACGCTGGACGCGGCCAACCTCTACTACAACGACCTGGAGGGCGAGAAGTACATTCTCTACTCGCCGAACGCCGGTCACGGCCCCGACATGCTCCGCGTGGTCAGCAGCGCGTCCGCGTTCGCCCGCAAGGTGGCCGGCAAGCTCGCGTTCCCCAAGCTGATCTGGGACATGCGTGACAGCGAGGCGGGCCTGAAGCTCGCGATCCGCTCGGACATCCGGCCGACGAAGGTCTGTGCGTGGACGACGACGTCGGCCACGAAGGACTTCCGCAAGTCGAAGTGGGAGGACCAGGAACTCGAGCTGACCGACGGGGCGTTCGTCCACGAGCTGAAACGCCCGGCGGAGGGCTACGCCGCCGTCTTCGGTGAGGCCGTCTACACGATCGACGGTCTGACGTTCTACCTGTCCACCAACGTCCGTTTCATCGGCACCCCATGATCGTGACGCAGCTCGATGCGTCAGACATCGGGTCGCCGAAGACAAAGACCCCTGCGGCCCGGCGGACGGGCCGTGGCGTTGGGCCGGTGGGTTCGTTTGACCGGGCCCGGAAGGGGCGCCGCTGGGGTATTATCGCCGTAAGTGGCTTCATATGAGGGACTTACGGGCGACGGCCTTTTTGCCCGGTGGGTTCGTTTCGTCGTGGCGCCCTCGCGCGCTTTCTCGTGCGGCCCCCGCCGGGCAGGGGTTCGGCGGGCCGGACGGACACGACGTTGCGTTCTGCCGCCGCCGATTCTGCCCTGCGGCCGCGGCGTCGTCGCTCAAGGGCTTCGGCTGGAACGGGAAGGAGCCAGTTCGGTTTTCAAAGAGCGTACGCCAATCCATATATCACCGCCCGTGCTCCACATGTCGGGGAGGTATGCAACACGAAGACAGCTGTACGCTGTTGTCGCGGGAAGTCTCTGTGGGACGGGAGGATTCGGGGCAGGTAGGACGCCCGCACTGCCACCGGCCGCGTCCGGGGCCGGCTGGCTTGCCCGCGAGGATTGATTCTTCCATATGTGACCTTGTATACTGAAGGTCGGCTCTGTGTGCTCGCCGGCCGGTCCACGCGGCGGGCGGGTGCAGAACGTCCGGCGGGCTCAAGGGCCGGCGTAGTGTTGCCATTTCCATCAGGAACAGGAGGGCAAGTCATGCGTCACCGGAGGCAGCCGTTGCGTCTGGCAGTCGCCGTGCTCGCAGCGATCGTATATGCGCCCCTCAGCAGCGGGTTGTATGCCGCTGACTGCAATGGCAATGGGATTGACGATGCGTGTGACCTCGATTGCGGCCGGCCCGGATGCAATGTGCCGGGTTGCGGGCGAAGCGGCGACTACAACCACAACGGCATACCCGATGAGTGCGAGATTGCCCCGGGACTCGGCTACTCCGTCATTTCCGACAATCCCGATGACCCCGTTGACGGCTGGAAGTTGGATGTTGCCTGGACGCCGGGTCCGAGCTTCACGCTGCGGCTCACCGACCCGGTTCCGGTCCTCGGCATCGCGACGAAGGACGGGGCGACCCCCGCGGTTCCCAGGTCTGACGGGCGGGCGTGGTGGGGAGATGTCGAGAACTGGACGAAGGTGGGCAGCGTGGCATCCTTCATCGGGCACTTCAGTGATGTCAAAAGCAATCTCGCTACCCTTGTCTTCAACTGGGATGAATTTGTGCAGACGATCGCCAGCGGTGGCCCGACGGAAAGGAGCATAGACGGTTTGAGCGTGGGGATGGGCATCGGCCCCTTTAACCTCGTGTCCGTCGGGTTGGCGGGTACGGTCAAATTCGCCGTCGAGATCGACGGGAGCTACGCCACCCTGTTGAATCAGAACGCCACGATCGAATCCCTGATAATAAACCCGCTTGCGGAACTGGACGTTCGGGATCCGTTTACGCTGACGGTGAGGAACCCACCAATTGTCAATCACGGCACCTTGGCGAAGAAGGACGGTGGGGGCGCCTTTTCGATCAACCAGGCGCTCAACAATACGGCGACCGGGTGGGTGGAAGTCACGTCCGGCACGCTCGTCCTGCCTGCTGCGCTGACGAACGAAGGCGTGATCTGGGCTGCCTATGGCGGCACGCTCAGCATCTCGGGCGCGACCGCGGACACGGTCGTGGGGCTCATGGAAATAGATGGCCAACTCAACGTGTCGCAGTCCACGTTCGTCGGCGGGACGATTCAGGGCATCGGAAGCGTGTCTCTCAATGCTTCCGACACGTTGGACGGAACGACGGAACCGGTAGTGCTGGAGGGAGTGACCACGAACGGCAGCTTTCGGGTGAAAGGGCGCCTGATCAACGACGCTACGATTCGTTGGGCCGGGGGCGGCTACTGTGGTTCGCAGGTGGCTTTGATTGCCGATGGCAATGTGACGTTATCGGGAAGTGGCCGTGTGTCCTTCGGCAGGGGTCGGAATGACGAGTTGCAGTGCAATGATGCGATTGTGTCCGCCAATCCCGGAGACGTCCTCACGGTCGAGGCGGGGCAAGCCATTACCGACGAGCAGGGCTGCGGCGGAGACGTCCGGGTGCAGTTGGTGAATCGCGGCTTGATTGACGCGAACGGCGGCGTCATCCGGCTTGAAGGCCAGGCGAAGACGAACGAAGGCACGATGCGGGCCCGAAACGGCGGCACGCTGCAGATCTTCGGCATCAACGTCGACAACGGGAAGGGCACCATCAGGGGCGAGGTCGGCACGACGATCCACGGATTGAACGCCGAGCTGTCGGGAGGCACCGTCGACACGGGGGGCACGCTGTGGTTAGCGGCCGGCTGTACGCTTCGCGACGTGAGGGTGAAAGGAGGCGGGAGCATCCTGATGGATGCCTCTGACGTTCTCGACGGCGTGGCCCGGCGGGTATACCTGGACGATGTAACCACGACGGGCAGCTTCACGATTCGCGGTAACGTCGTGAACAACGGAACGATCCGGCTGGCCGGAGGCGGCTACTGTGGTTCGCAGGTGGCTTTGATTGCGGACGGCAACGTGACGTTGTCGGGAACGGGGCGCGTGTGCTTTGCGACGGGGAGAAACGATACTTACGGATGCAATGACGCCGTGAGGTACACCCACGAGGCATCCGTGCTTACGATCGAAGCGGGGCAGACCGTCACGAACATTCCAAGCTGCGGCGGAGACGTCCGGGTGCAGTTGGTGAATCGCGGCTTCATTGACGCGAACGGCGGCATCATCCGGCTTGAAGGCCAGAAGAAGACCAACGACGGTCTCATGGAGGCCGAGAGCGGCGGGCGATTGGAGGTCTGTGTCGATGTGGACGGGAAAGGGCGATGGCTTGCCGACGGCGGGACGATCAGCGTTTCGCCGCCGAGTGTATCCACGTCGGGCGATATTCGGCTTATTCGGAACGGTCGGCTGGAAGTGTTCAAGACGTTTATGACGGGTCGTAATCTCCGGATGGATCGAACGGCCTCGATCGATGTCCACTTCACGCTTCCGCCGACGGCGCGTTCCACGATGGCCCTTACGGGACACGTGTCGTACGCGATGACCGACGAGAGCAAGTGGACCTGAGGAGGGACCGCCGTGCTTGAAATGGACGGCGGCATCGACGCTCGACGTGGGGATCCGGCGAACTGGGTGAGCCTGGAAGTCGCCGGGTCGGACAAGGGCAACGTCTCCGCCGGGTACGCGAGCAATTTCCACCTTCCGGAACTTGTCATCGGCCCCGCGGCGCACGTCTATCTGTGTGACATGATCGACAATGGCCATCGCAACGGTCCTGTCGGATCGGCCGAGGCCCTCTATGTGGACACGCTCACGTTTGCCGCCCCGTGCAGCATGCTGAACCTCAACGGCCTGCACCTGTACTACAAGACGCTCGTCGGCAACCCGGGGCAGATCATCAACGAGCCCTTCCCGAACCCGACCTGGTTGCGGGTCGATACGGACGCGGACGGCGACGTGGACCTGGCGGACTTCGTGCGACTTCAGGCGTGTTTCAATGGTCCCAATCGGCCGCCGGCCGGAGCGGACTGCCACGACGCCGACATCGACGATGACGGCGACGTGGACCTGCGCGATTTCGGCTCGTTCCAGGGCTGTTTCCACGGTCCGAACCGGCCGGCGGCGTGCATCCCAAGCCCCACGAGCGCTATCTGGCAGGACTTCGACGTCGACGGCGACGTGGACTTGGTGGACTTCTCGCACTTTCAGGGTTGTTTCAACGGTCCGAACCGGCCGCTGGCGCAGGTTTGTTGTGCCGACGCTGACCTCGATGGCGACAACGACGTTGACCTCGTCGATTTCGCGTTGTTCGAGGCGTGTTTCAACGGTCCGAACCGTCCTGCGGCGTGTCCGTAATCGCGGTTGAGGGCGCAGGAGGTCAATCGAGGGGGCGCGGTTACGCACGCGTCCTCCAGGCCCTCCGGATATCCTCAACAACGCCGCGCCCCGCGCCCGTACGGCCAATCCGCCGAAAAAACCCTTCGCGAATCGGATCCCCACCCAGTCCCAACGCAACCCCTTGCCTCGACACGGCCTCCCCATCGGATCGCGGAAGCGCTGCCGGCGTGGCGGTCGCGTGGGCATCGGGCCGGGGACGGCCGTATAATGTCCGCGCTATGAAGCGTGTTCGTCTGCTTACACCGGGGCCGACGATGGTCCCGCAGGATGTACTGGCCGAGTTGGCCCGGCCGATGGGCCACCACCGGACGGAGGACTTTCGCCGGATCCTCCGCGAGGTCACCGAGGGGCTGCAATACGTCTTCCAGACGAGGGCGCCGTGCCTGACGATCACGGGCAGCGGGACGGCGGCGATGGAGGCGGCGATCGTCTCGACGTGCGTTCCGGGCCGCAAGGCCCTCGTGGCCCGCAACGGGAAGTTCGCCGCGCGGTGGGCGGACGTGTGCGCGGCGTTCGGGATCGAGCACGTGCGATACGACCTCGAATGGGGCACGGCGCCGAAGGCGGAGCGGATCGCCGAATACCTGAGCGAGGATGCGTCGATCGGGTCCGTGATCGTGGTACACTGCGAGACCTCGACGGCGACGGCATGCGACCTGGAGGCGATCGCGAAGGTGACGCGGGAACGCGGCGTGCTGCTTATCGTGGATGCGGTGGCATCGGCCGGCGCGCTGCCGATCCGCATGGACGCATGGGGGATCGACGTCGTTGCGACCGGTTCGCAGAAGGCGCTGATGCTCCCGCCGGGTCTCGGGTTCGTGGCCGTCGGCGAGCGGGCGTGGGCGGCGGCGGATTCGTTCCGCAGCCCGGCGTACTACCTGTGCCTGAAGGCGTACCGCAAGGCGCTGGCGGCGGATTTCGAGTCGGCGTATACGCCGGCGATTCCGCTGGTCGTGGCGGCGCGGAAGTCGCTGGCGGCGATTCGCGAAGAGGGGATCGAGGGGCTCTGGGCGAACAGCGCCCGGCTGGCGCGGGCGACACGGGCGGCGGGTCCGGCGATCGGGCTTTCGGTGTTCTCCCGGGAGCCGAGCGATTCGGTGACGGCGTTCTGCGTGCCCGAGGGGATCGACGACAAGGTTCTCCGCGGGCGGCTCCGCAAAGAGCACGGCGTGATGATCGCCGGGGGGCAGGGTCCGTTGTCGGGCCGGATCGTGCGCATCGGCCACATGGGCCATGTGGACGCGGTCGATACGCTCGGGACGCTGGCGGCGATGGAACTGGTGCTCGCGTCGATGGGGCACGCGTTCGACCTCGGCGCCGGCGTGAAGGCGGCGATGGAATCGCTGAAGGCGGCCGGCTGAGCCGGGGATGCGTGATGCGTGAGGAGTCAACAGGCGGGCGAGCGTTCGCGACGGCGGATCCGCGGTCGCGAAGAACCGCTCCCTGCGGGGTTCGCAGGCCGGCGCGTCGCCGGCGTTCCGGGTTCTGCCGGCGAGGTGCGCTTTGAACAACAACCGTCCGAAGGTTTGCCTGAACGGGGCGCTTGTGGATGCGGCGGCGGCTCGGGTCAGTGTGTTTGATGCGGCCCTGCTCCACGGGGTGGGCCTGTTCGAGACGCTGCGTGCGTACAACGGGGCGATCTTCCGGCTCGACGCCCACCTCGAACGGATGCGGCGGTCGGCCGAGGCGCTCAAGCTGCACGTCGCCGTCGATCTCGACCGCTGCCGGGAGGCCCTGCGGCAGGTGCTGGACGCGAACGGCCTTCGCGACGCCCGGCTCCGCCTGACCGTCACGCCCGGTCCGACGCCGTTGCCGGACGCAAACGAGGGGCCCGGGGAGCCGACGATCCTGGCGACGGCGACGGCGGTCGCCGCGTATCCGCAGGAGTACTACGACAAGGGCATGACGGTGCTGGTCTCGCACTGCCGTCAGTCGGCCGCGGACCCGACGGCGGGGCACAAGACGACATCGTACTGGCCGCGTCTGGCGGCGCTGCGAGAAGCGCACGAGAAGGGCTGCGGCGAGGCGCTCTGGTTCACGCCGGAGAACCTCCTCGCCGAAGGCTCGATCAGCAACGTCTTCGTCGTCCGCGACGGCGTCATCCGCACGCCGCCGGCCGGCACGCCGGTGCTGCCGGGCGTCGTTCGTGCGTTCATTCTCGAGGCCGCGGCCCGCGCCGGCCGTGAGGCCCAGGAGTCACCGCTGACGATCCACGACCTGCTCGATGCGGACGAGGTATTCCTGACGAACTCGGTGATGGAGGTCATGCCCGTCTGCCGTGTGGAGCGGAAGCCTATCGGCGAGGAGAAGCCGGGGCCGGTCACCGCGTGGGCGGCGGAGCAGTACCGCGCCGCCGTGGCCGGGGGAGGGTGAGGAGGGTAAGGGAGGTGAAGGGGTGAGAAGGGTACCTGCGGCAGGAGCGCATGAATGCCTGTCATGGACGTGCAATGGGTGGTCCGGCTGGCCGTGCTGGCGGCCGCCGCGAAGGCGCCGAAGGCCCCGCGGATCGTAGATACGATCCAGGCGTTCGGGGCGGACCAGCGCATCGTCGCGACGTACTACTACAACTGGTACGTCGATGGCCGTGCGTGCAAGTACCACGGCGCCGCGCCGCACGGGGGGGCGGTTGCGTCGGGCGATGCCGCGAACTGGCCCTGGGAGCCGTACTACCCGCCGCGGGACGAGCCCGGCGCCGCGATCTTCGGCCTGAACGACCCGGCGGCGTGGTACAACAACCGGCTGCCCAACACGTCGAAATGGCCGGACTCGGACGACTGGCTGTACCACGTGGCGGAGCTGCGGGCGATGAAGTGGGCGGGCGTCGATCTGGTTTTCGTGGATACGTGGTGGCCGCACGATTTCGCGAAGGAGGACGGCGTCGAATCCGGGCCGGAGCCGACGGCCAGGCCGGCCGGCCGGAAGGGGCGCAGCTCCGGCGCGCCGGCCCGCCCGGCGCGGACGTCGGCGCGGAAGATCAAGAAGGGCTCGCCGTGCCCGGAACTGGCGGCACTCTTCCGCGCGTGGAAGTACCTGGACCAGCGCGGCGAGCAGCCCGTCAAACTGGCGCCGCTGATCGAGACCCCGTCGTTTTCGAAGGCCGACGTGCGTGGCGCGCCGGACGGCAAGCCCGACCTGCTCTTCGAGCCGATCTGGACGTTCTATCGCCAGTTTCTCGGCGACGACGACCATCCGCCGAACATGCCCCGGCGGGCGATCGCCGCCATCACGGACAAGCGGAAGAACACGCGGCTGGTCGTCCATCTGTTCTACCCCCGGACGCAGGGGCAGCCGGAGAGCGAATGGATCAGCCGCTGGAACGCCGCGACGTTCCGCGACCTGCGGAGCCGCTTCCAGGGAATGACGGGCTACCCGCTCCACATCTGTGTGAACCAGCACCTGCACGGTCCGACGTACGGGGGGTGGGACGGCGTGCAGGCCGACGGGAGCATCGTGGAGATCTCGCGGCGGGCCGGCATTGTGGACCAGGAGGTCACATGGCACGCCTCGCTGAACGGTCCGCGGATGCGCGAGGACTCGATCGCGATCGGCTACGGTTATTTCCGGGCGGAGGCGGACAAGCGCCCCGGCGGCGACGCGAGGAACGCGGACGGCTCGCCGGCGTATCCGCGCGCGTACCGCTATTTCCGGGAGGACGACAGGATCAGTTCGCCCGAGCGGCAGTGGCAGGAGGTGCTCAGCACGCCGGAGTGCTTCAAGAAGCACCTGCTGGTGCTCGAGAGCTGGAATGAACTGGTCGAGGGCACGCAACTCTCGCCGGCGAAGCCTAAGACACGGCAGGACGAGCAGGGCCACTACATCGACCGCTGGGGCGAGTCGCCGACGGCGTACCTCGAGCTGACGCGGAAGTACGTGGCGATGTGGAAGGGCAGCGGCGACGGCGCGGCCGAGCGGAGCGGCGACGAGAAGTCGCGGGCGACGGCCAGCCGGCCCGCGGCGGGCCCGACCGATGACAAGGCCGCCAGCAAGCCGGCGAAGCCGAAACGGCGGGCGAAGAGGCGGTGAGGGGCGATCAGCACTGAGTGCTGAGGACTGAGCAACCTCCCCAGGGCCCCCCCGCAACCGGGGGGGGGCACAGCAACAGGCGAACGTTCTGGATCCCCGCTTGCGCGGGGATGACGGAGCAACCGAGTCACCGAGTAACCGCGCAACGGACCAACGGAAGAACGGGATAACGGACGAACGGAACAACGGACTAACGGACGAAGGGCCGGTAGAGCGTGTCCCGTTCGACCGGCACGCAACCGGCCTCGAGGATCAGCCGTTTCAGCCGCTCGACCGTCATTTCCTGGTGCGTGGTGCCGCCGCCCTCGCGCTTCGTGATGTCGTACCAGACGACGGTGCCGTCGAGGTCATCGACGCCCCAGTTGAGGCTCACCTGCGCGAGCCTCTGGCCCAGCATGACCCAGAAGGCCTTGACGTGGGGGACGTTGTCGAGCATCAGCCGGGCGATGGCGAGGGTCTTGAGGTCGTCCAGTCCCGTGGTGCCGGGCAGGTGGCTCAGGGCGCTGCCCTCGGGGATGAAGGGAAGGGGGACGAAGCAGTTGAAGTGCGCCCGCCGTTCGCGGAGCGAGGCGTCCTGGTGCTCGCGCAGCTTGAGGATGTGGGCGATCCGCTCGGCCGGCCGTTCGATGTGGCCGTAGAGCATCGTCGCGTTCGAGAAGATGCCGAGTTCGTGCGCCGTCCGGTGGACGTCGAACCAGCCCTGCTCGCCGACCTTGTTGCGGAAGGCCTCGTCGTGGACGCGGTCGTCGAAGATCTCGGCCCCGCCGCCGGGGAGGCTGCCGAGGCCGGCTTCGCGGAGCTGTTCGAGGACCTCGCGGATCGAGAGGCGCGGCCGGCTGATGCGCGAGAAGTGGATGATCTCGACGGCCGTGAACGCCTTGATGTGCATCCCCGGGCAGGCGTCCCGGATGCCGCGGCAGATGTCCAGGTAATACGCGAACGGCAGCTTCGGGTGCAGCCCGCCGACGATGTGGACCTCGGTCGCGCCGCGGTCACGGGCCTCCGAGGCCAGGCGCACGATCTCCTCGACGGGCAGCACGTAGCCTCCGCCCGGATCGCTTTGGGCCGCGCGGCGGGCGTCATCCGGCGCGGCCTCGCGGTTCGTCGGCGCGTACGGCCGGCCGAATGAACAGAAGCGGCACCGCAGCACGCAGTAGTTCGTGTAGTTGATGTGGCGGTTGATGTTGTAGTATGCCGTGCGGCCGTGCAAGCGTTCGCGGACTTCGTTCGCCAGCCGGCCGACCGTAAAGATGTCCCGCGACTCGTAGAGCCGGATGCCGTCGTTGTGATCGAGCCGCCGCCCGGCGTGGACCTTCTCCGCGATATCCGCCAGGTCGCCGCCGATCGCCGCGCATGCCTCCATGCCGGGCGATTCTATGCCGGTTGCCGCGACTTCGCGAATCCACGGCGTTTGAGCGGGTCGCCGCCTCGCGGCTCGTTCAGACACAGCGATTCTGCCGGGTGGCCAGCCCGAGGCGGCAGGTCTTGCCCGCTGGCGCGGGCGGCGACCATGCCCTACGTGTCTGGCGCGGGCGGCGACCATGCCCTACGTGTCTGGCGCGGGCGGCGACCGTGCCCTACGTGTCTGCGGCCGTGCCGTGCATGCCACAGCCGGCTCCGGGGCGATCCTCCCCGCGGGACTCCGGGCCGGGCGGGCGGACGGAGCCGCCGTCCCGCGGGCCGCGAATGACCGACGTCAGTTACCGGCCGAGCATGTCCCGCAGCGCCCGGTAGTCCGTCTTGCCCGTGCCGAGCACGGGGATTCGTTCGACGCGCACGACCCTCGTGATGTTGTGCAAGGGCGACAGGCCCGAGTCGCGGATGTGCCGGTTGACGTCCTGCCGGTCGATGTCTCGCGTGGTGAACAGGACGAGTTCGGGGCGGCTTTCGTCGGGGGTGGCCTCGACGGCGAGCGCCGGCCCCTCGTCGCCCTCGCCGGGACAGAGCGATTCCAGCACCGCCTCGACGGCCGGCAGCGAGATCATCTCGCCGCCGCGCTTCACAAACCGTTTCAGCCGCCCACGGAAAGTCAGCACGCCTTCGGCATCGCGGCTGACCAGGTCGCCCGTGCGATACCAGAGGCGGCCGTCGTGCTCGACGAACGGCGACGCGCCGCCGCCGAGGTAGCCCGCGAAGACGCTCGGTCCGCGAACGAGCAGCAGCCCGGTCCGGCCCTCGCCGACGGGCTGGGCCGTGTCCACGTCAACGATGGCGTGCTCGACCGACGGCAGCGGCAGCCCGATCGTGAACGGGCGCACGCACCCGTCGCGGTTGGCCGCGACGACCGGGGAGCACTCGGTAATGCCGTAGCCCTCGAGGATCACCGCGCGGGGGCAGCTTTGCGCGAGGGCCTCGTAGACCCGCTGGGGGCACTTTTCCGCGCCGGTGACGGCCAGGCGCAACGACGCGAGCTGCCCTTCGCCCGCGGCCCGCACGATCCCGTTCAGGAACGTGGGCGTGCCGACGAGGATGCTCACGCCGTACGCCTCGATCATCTTCGCGAGGACCGCGCCGTCCGTCGGGTTCGGGTGATAGACCGTGCGGATGCCGACGGTCAGCGGGGCGAGCATGTTGACGGTCAGCCCGAACGAGTGGAACGGGGGCAGCATGCCCAGGAGGCGGTCGCTCTCCCGCAAGGCGACAATCGTGGCGATGTCGCCGAGGTTCGTCAGGACGTTCGTGTGCGAGAGCGGGACGACCTTCGGCAGCGTTTCCGAGCCGCTCGTGAAGAGCACGACGGCGGTTTCGGGGACCCGTGCGCCGGCCAGCGACGCCCACGTCGTCCGCGCGCGCAGCCACGCCCACAGCCGCGCCGGCCGTGAGATCGCCCGGCCGACGTCCTCCAGGCAGACGAGGCGGTCCTTCAGTGCGGCCAGGTCCGTGCCCAGCGACTCGAGCCGGCCGACGAACACGCGTGAGGTCAGGACCCGCCGCACCTCGGCGACATCCAATCCGTGCAAGGTGTTCCGGGCGCCGGCGGTCCAGTTGACCATCACGGGCGTCTTGCCGGCGAAGAGCGACGCGAGATAGACGATGTCGGCCCCGACCGACGCGGGGAGCAGGATCCCCACGCGCTCGCCCGGCAGCCGCTCGATGTGCGGCCGTAGGGCGAGGATCGCCGTCACGAGGTCGCGGAAGGTCTTTGCCCCGCCGGTCTGGTCGGCGACGATCACCTGGTCGGGCCGCCGGCGGGCCTGATACAGGAAGGCTTCGGTCACCGTGCGCCCCGACGGCGGGGCGAGCCGCGCATCGCCGCGCCGGCGAAACCACCTGGGCGGTACGGGCTTGAGCATCGCCGGGGCGGACGATATCGACTCGCCGCACGCGGCCAGCAGGACATCGCCGACCGTCTTGAGCGAGTACACGTCGGCGTTGAACCCGAATTCGTTCGCGAGCCACAGGACCAGGTCGGCCCGCGCGAGGCTGTCCATGCCGAGGTCGTGGGCGAGCCGCTCGTCGTCGCCGAGCCGCGCGCGGCCGGTTGCCTGCCGCAGGTAGGCCGTGACGAGCTGCCGCGTGGCCTCGGGGACGTCGGCCGAACTGCCCGCAAGCCGCGGCGGCGACGGATCGGGCAACGTCAGGGTCCCGCCGCGCTCCCAGTGCGTGTAGGGGACGTACGTGTTCGGTGGGGCGACGCGGTTGTAGTAGTCTTCGAGGAAGCGGTTGATCGCGTTCCGGTCGGAATGCCGCGGCAGGTCCTCCGGCTCATGCAGCTCGACGTGGACGTGTCGCCGTGGCGAGAAGAACAGGCCGTTGAGCACGAGCGACCGGACCGCCCTGCGAAGCACGCGACCCACGCCGGGGACGCCGCCGGCGGCGTAACTGAAGGCGCTGCCCCACAGGCCGGTGGTGCGGATGAGCACCACGCGGACGTCGGGGCACTGACGAAGGATGGATTCGACCGCGCTGTTGCCTCGCAGATCCTCGAACCGGGAACGGTACACGTGCCCGGACGGATAGAGCAGCAGATTGTCGCCGCGCCGCAGGGCATCGACGCACCTGCCCACCGCCGCCGTCACCTGTTCGCGAACGCCCGGGCCGTGCCGTGCGAGGTCGGGGACCAGGAGGGCGTTCATCCGGCGAACCATCCATCGAATGAAAAAGCGGTCTGCCTGATCCGCGTCGGCAAGGACCCGCGGAGCGAATTGCCTGTGCAAATAGGCCAACAGGATTACAGGGTCGATGTATGCGGGGTGATTGGCCAGGAAGAGGATGCCGGTGGTGCCTCTTCGGGCGACGGCTTCAACGCCTTCGAAGCGAATGCGATACCGCAGGCGAAGCAACCAGCGGATCCCCTCGCGAATGACGGCATCAAGCGGGCGACGCCTGACGGCGACGCGACTGGTCCCGTTGGAAGCCACGCGGACACTGTATACAGGGGCGTTGCGCGCCGCAACGCGGGGAACGCGGAAGAGGGGTGTAAAGGGTGTGAGGGGTGGGAAGGGTATCCCTGCGAACCGGGACCCGGTACGTCTATAATAGAAGCGATGGACGTGAATCCGATCGAGATGGCATTCGACCGGCCGGTGGCGGTGTTCCCGCTGCCGAACCTCGTCCTGTTTCCGGGGGTGACGCAGGCCCTGCACATCTTTGAGCCGCGGTATCGGGAGATGGTTCGGGATGCGTTGGAGGGCTCGCGGCTGATCGCGATGGCACTGCTTCGGGACGGTACGAGCGGCGACGACGAGACGAACGATGCGGAAATCTACCCGGTCGTGTGCGTCGGGTACATTCGGGAGTACGTCCTGCTGCCGGACGGGCGTTACTTTCTGAACCTGGAGGGCCTCTGCCGGGCGCGGGTGACGAGCGAGTATCGCGAAGGCCCGTACCGGCTGGCCCTGCTCGAGCCGATGCCGGAGACAGACGCCGGCGTCGAACCCGACGGCGCCATGACCGTTCGGGGCGCCATCGCGGAAGTCCTGGCGGCAGAGGCGTTTGACGCGCTGGAGGGGGTGCAGGGGCTGCGGGGGCTGCTCCGGTCGGACGTGCCCATCGGACGGGCGATCGACATCCTGGCGTCCAAGTTGGTACGATCGGACGAGGTCGAGATCAAACAGCGGATGCTCGAGGAACCGGACGCGGTTCAACGGGGAACCCTCCTGCTGGACGAGATTCGTTGCGTGCGAGAGATCCTGCGGCTTCGCGACTCGCGTCAGGCGCAGTGGCCGCGGGGCGGATCGGCGAACTGACGGCGGGGCTGTCGGACGGAAGCAGGGTTGAGGCGGGGACGGACCGCCGCATTGCGTACCGGAGCGTCAGGAAAGCGGAAAGAGGGGCCTGCCTGCCGGCGGGCCGGAAAGCGGAAAAGACATGACGTACCGTTCGTGTTCGAGTCGTTGGACGCCTGCCGGCGTTGCCGTCGCGTTCGTTGTCTGGACGGCGGGAGCGCCGCGGTATGCGGAGGCGGGCTTCCAGGTCGGCCTGGCGCGGCCCATGCACAAGGTGATGATCCAGGGCGCGCAGAACGGCTGGCCCTTTGAAGGCTGGATCGCCGACCGCTACGACCTGTACCTTGCGAAGTACGAACACGAGGCGTTCCAGGTCGTAGTGATGCCGGACCAGCCCCTGAGCAGCTGCACCGTCGGCGTCGGTCCGCTGCAGGGCCCGGCCGGAGCGTTCAACGGCACCGTGCAGGTTTCGCTTGTCGGTCACTGCGACGTCGCCGACAACTGGCTGAGCGACCTGAACATCACGTACCCCGCGCACCTCACGGACTACCACGGCTGGTGGCCCGATCCGCTGCTGACGTTCCAGCAGACGTGCGCGGTCAACGCCTACGACCGCGTCGCGTTCTGGATCGACGTGGCGACTCGCGCCGACACGCCCGCCGGCGACTACGCGGGCACCGTGACCGTCTCGGCCGCGGGCCAGACGCCGAAAACCGTCCAGCTGGTCGTTCACGTCTGGGACTTCACGCTGCCGGTCCGCTCGTCGCTCCCGACGGCGTTTTCGTGCGATCTCTGGATGGCCCGTTCCCTGTACGGCAACCAATGGTCGGACGCGATCGTGAGGCAGTTCTGGGACATGCAGCTGGCGCACCGCCTCAGCGTTGCGCACCTGTATCAAAGCAACACGGAGGACCTCGGCGACATTCACTACTGGCGCAACCGCGGGGCCAACGCCTTCAATGTGAAGAACGTCACGAACGGCGATCTCGCCCCGCTGGCCCCGCTCGTCAACAGCCTGCGATCGGAAGGGATCCTGGGCGAGGCGTACGCGTACGGGTTCGACGAGGCGACGCCGGACCGGTTCGCCGGCATGGCCGCCGTTTTCGGCCAGGTGCATTCGCAGTACCCGGGGCTGCGCACGATGACCACCGCCGGCGATGCTTCGTTCGGCACGTCCAGCAGCACGGCGTTTCTGCGGCCCGTCGTGGACATCTGGGTGCCGACGACGCCCGTGTACAACCAGGCGATGGCCGAGGGCCTCCGCGCCGAGGGCAAGGACATGTGGTGGTACATCGCCGTCGGCCCGCGGCACCCGTACGCGAACTTTTTCGTCGAGTACCCGGCGATCGAGGCCCGGCTCCTCCTGGGAGCGATGTCGTACAAGTACAAGGCGG
This sequence comes from uncultured Planctomycetales bacterium, assembly GCA_964617875.1. Classification (GTDB taxonomy): domain Bacteria; phylum Planctomycetota; class Phycisphaerae; order UBA1845; family PWPN01; genus CAZMVY01. Next base: position 35,476 of record CAZUAI010000048.1, read on the forward strand.
GCGGCTTCCTCTACTACAGCACGGTGAACTGGCCGCTCGAAATGGGCAACACGATCATCACCTCCGGGCCCTACACGAACTGGGACCCGCGGTCGCTTCTGCACCCGAAGGGCTGGGCCGACGGCGACGGCAGCCTCTTCTGCCCGGGGCCGACGGGGCCGATCCCCACGATCCGGCTCGAGAACATCCGTGACGGGCTCGAGGACTACGAGTACCTCCGTCTGCTCGCGGACTGGGTCCGCCGGATCGGGACGGCGTGCCCGCCGACGACGGCCCAGCAGACCTTCCTCAACGAATCGAGGGCGTTGCTCGCGGTCCCGGGCACGCTCGTCACCTCGGTCGCCACGTATACGCGCGACCCGGAGGTGCTCTACAGCTGGCGGCAGCAACTCGCCGCGAAGATCGTCCAGGCCCCGTCGCTGGCGACAGGGCTGCCGGCCGACACAGACGGCGACGGCGTCGGCGATCCGTGCGACAACTGCCTTGCCGTGCCGAACGCCGATCAGCGCGACCAGGACAGCGACGGCATCGGCGACGCCTGCGACGGCGACCTCGACGGCGACGGTGTCGCCAATACGGCGGACAACTGCCCCCATGCATCCAACCCGACGCAGGCGGACGCGGACGGCGACGGCCTGGGCGACGCCTGTGACAACTGCCCGCGGGCCGCCAACGCGAACCAGGCCGACCAGGACGGCGACGGCGCGGGCGATGCGTGCGACAACTGCCCGTCGATCGCCAACCCGGACCAGGCGGACCTCGACGGCGACGGGACGGGCGATGCGTGCGACATGAGCCCGGGCATCCGGCGACTCGATGAGGAGTTCGACGGCGCCCGCACCGGCACGGACAAGACGGGTTCGTGGAACCAGTCGTCGATGCTGTCGCGCTGGCCGTTGACGTACGGCAGCGGCAGCGGCACGTTCACGCCGGGGAAGGGCATGACGGCGTCCCCGGGGGCGGCGATGAACACCAACACGTACAGCTACCGGATGACGGCCACGCTGAACCCGGACATGAGCGCCACGTACGGCGCGGGCAACGAGGGCATCGGCAACGGCAGTCGGGTGCTGGGCCGGGACGACGCCCCGCTCGTTCTGGAGTTCGCCGTCGATTTCAACGGCGAGAGCTACGGCAGCCGCTCCAATTTCTACGTCGAGCTGTCGTGCGACGAGGCCCCGGCGATCGACCAGGCGCCGCGTTCGGGCATGACGAGCGAGGATCCGGACCTGAGCAACGGCGACCAGGGCCCGTGGCAGGACGGTCGGCAGCACAGTGTGTTGGCATTCGGGTCGTTCGCCGCGGTGAACATGCCCCTGGGCAGCCCCGACGCCGGCGGCACCAAGGGCGCGCCGATGTACTACGACGGCGCCCGATGGCACTACGTCAAGATGATGACGGACATCCACGGCGCGCCGGTCAACCTCTGGAAGCGGCAGGACGGCGGGACAAGCCTCTTCCGCATGACGGTCAAGACGAACAGCGTCGTACTGCAGGTCGACAACCTCGGCGGGTACCCGGCGAACACGGCCGCGTACGAGGTGCCGCGGGCCTACCGGGGCGGGTTCAACCGCGTGAGCCTGACGATGGGCAACACGCTCGTCAGCGGCCGCGTGAACTACGTGGACGAGATCGAAGTGAAGGACGGGCGGATCTGGCGCGACAATGCCGGCAGCGCCGATTCGGACGGCGACGGCGACGTGGATCTGTCCGACTTCGGCGGGTTTTCCTACTGCTACAACGGGCCCAACCAGCCCCCGAAGATCCCCGCGTGCAGCTACCTGGACTTCGACGCCGACGGCGACATCGACCTGGCCGACTTCACCGTCTTTGCGTTGTGCTTCAACGGCCCGAACCTTGCGCCGGCGTGCAATTAGCGGCGGGCGCGGCGCCGGCGCGCCGGCGGACCCCGTCTTACGGATTCGGTTCGACGCTGAGGACGTCGATCTTCAGCCGCCCGATGAGGTTCCAGATCGGCAGGGCCATTTCGGCCAGGCCGGCGTCGCCAAACGTCACGAGCCCCATCGCAATGTGGGTCGCGTCGAGGTCGTCCTGCTCGAGCGCCGCGTCAAGGTCCACCCAGCGGTCGTCGATCCACACCTGCGTCCACATGTGCCAGACGAAGACGTCGTTCTTCTCGGCGAAGCGGCGGGCGTGAACGATGCCGCTGACGCCCCGCGACGGGAGGCCGCACGCCCGCGCGAGCGCCGCGAGCAGGACGGCGTGCTCGCTGCAGTCGCCCTGCCTGCTGCGGGCGACCTCACTGGCCGTCGCGAAGCCGACGCCGAGGTCCTTCGACTGCACGTAATCGCTGACGAAGGCCCGGAGCCTGCGGGCCAGCCTGAGGGGGTTCTTTTCGTCGCCCGCGGCCTGTTTCGCGAGGCGCCGGATTTCCGGGTCGTCGGTGTTGGTGTATGTCGTCGCCGCGAGCATCTCTTCCAGCTGCCGCTTCGACGGCCTCGGCGCGGCGGGATTGGCGCGGGCCAAGCCGCTCCGGGTGACGGTGACGACGAGGTCGTCGCCCCTGCGTTCGCAGCGCTGCATCGCCGTCTGCGGCAGATCGGCCAGACGGGCGGCGGAGCGGGTCGTTGTCGGGCCCTTGCGGGAGATGCGGTACGTGATCGACCGGGCGTTGTCCGCGCCGGCGGGCAGGCGGGCGGGGATGAGCGTCTCGGCCATCAGCTCCGGCGGGTCGCCCTCTTTCAGGGCGATCGCCCGGTCGCAGCGGACGGCCGTCACGCGCATCTGGGCGACTTCCATCTCCATCTTCAGGAGCGTGAAGCGGTCGTCGATCCAGGCGATGCTCTCGATGCCCGTCGGGCCGAGCAGCCCCGGGGCCTTCATCGTCTGCCGGGTCCGCCAGGCGTTGACGACCCGCCCGTACAGATCCACCGGCTCGCGTTTGCCGATCTCGAAGGCCGTCTCAAGGGCCCGGTCGGGCGCGATCGCCGGCGCGTACGAAAGCACGGTGTATTTCATTCCCGTCGCCAGACCGCGCTTCACCTGGTCGCGATACGAGCCCCAGGTCATCAGCGCGCCCTTCGGAAGCGGGTACGTCCTTGTGACGGCCTGGCCGAGCTGCTTCGTCGTGACGACGACTTCGTCGCCCCTGACCTCGCCCACGAGCTTCATGCTCAACAGCGACATGTCGGTCTCGGAGGAGAACCGCACGATGCTGCCGTCGATCGTCTCGGTGGACTGCTCGACGGTGCCGATGCGGATGGTCTGCCCGGCCCGGCCGACCTGCATCGCCATCTCGGTGCGGGTCTCAATGACGTCGAGGCCGCTCTTGCGGTCGGTCTTGCGCGTGACGGTCGAGTGCATGTGGCCGCATTTCTTGCCCTGGAACGTGAGGGCGTACCAGTGGTCGGCGAACAGGCCGCGCGGCGGGTTGTCCGGGTCGATCGCCGGGCGGGTCGCCGCCGCCGCCGCGGCCACGGCCGGCCAGATCGTTGCCGCGAGGGCCGCACACAGCCACGCGCCCCGACGCGAAATCGAGGACCGGGGGCCGGGGATCGGGTACGGAAGACGGAGTCCCGGGGACCGAATCGGGCCGGCGAACATGGGATCGACGCGGTCGGAGGATTGGAGTCGCTTGCCTGGGATTGTCATGGCTCTATCGGCCCTTTTTCGCTTTTCCGCTTTGTCGTTTTCCCGCTTTGCATCGCCGCGGCACGCAGCGCCGGGGGTCACTTGCCTGATCGTACTCGACTTGCCGCTCTCGTGGTAGACGGCGACAGGCGCAGCATGTCGAAGCGGACGACGAGGCTCCGTTCGGCGAGCGATCCTGCCTTGCTCTGCCAGCCCAGCCGGGCGAAGGCGTCCTGCGTCATCGCCGACCACTCGAGGCATCGCGGGTCGTGCGGCGTGTAGTAGTTCTGCATGTAGCCGCCGGTGAAGACGCGCGTGATCGCGTAGCCGCAGGGGTATTCCTTCGTCGAGGCGGTCTCGACGAAGGGCAGATTGCCCGTCTCTTCCGGCCAGCGGCCGACGTAGTTGCGGTGCAAGTGCCCCGCGAAGACGCCGGCCACCCGGCCGTGCTCGCGGAGCAGGCGGGCGAGCCGGCGGGCGTGGTCCTCATTCACGTTCGGCGTTCGCCCCGTCGCCTTGTTCATCGCGCCGACCGCCCCGGAGCCGAACATGTCCCGCAGCAGGCCCTCGCCGAGGTAAAGCAGCTCCTCGGAGATCGCGCCGCCTTCGCTGCGCGTGAGCTTCGGCGGGATCGGACGGTGGACGAAGACGAACGTCCACGCATCGCGGTGCTTTCGCAGGTCGTCGGCCAGCCAGTCGAGTTGGCGATCGAGGGCCGGGTCCTTCGAAGCCGCCAGCGGCTCGGTGTCGAGCACGACGAAATGCACGCCCTTGTGGTCGAAGCCGTACCACGCACGCGAGAGCCCGAACGCCCGCAGCCACGGGTTCAGGGGGTCGTGGTTGCCGCGGACGACGTGGTACGGCGCCGCGAGGCGGTCGAGCAGCCGCCTGGCCGTGAGGCACTGTTCGGCGCCGCCGCCGTCCACGATGTCGCCCTTGATCACCGTGAACGCCGGCTTGCGGGCGTTGATCCCGTCGATGGAGGCCCCGATCGCCAGTTGCCAGAACGGCACGCCGGGCTCGCGCCAGCAGACGCCCTCGCTGACCACCTTGCCGTTCAGAGACATGCGGCCCACCCGCTGCTGGCCGACGTGCAGGTCGGTCATCGTGGCGAAGGAAAAGAGTTCCTCGCCCGGCGGGGGGACGAGCGTCCGGAATCGCCCGGGCAGCGTGCCGTTCTCCGCCGCCCGCGCCGGACCGCTGCGGCAGACATAGTCGTATTCGGCGCCCGGCCGGAGCCCGCGGACCTCGCAGCAGTGGAAGCGGCCCGGCTTGCCGCCGGAAGAGGCGTGTTGATTGAGCGGTCCGCCGGCCGGGCCGTATTCCACGACGGCGTCGGAGGGCGTCGTCGTTTCCCAGGTGAAGAGGGCGGTGGTGTCGGTCACGGTCACCAGTTGGAGACGACGTATGACCGGAGCGGGCCGCGATTCCGCGCCGCCGGGCGCGTCGGCCGCGGAGGCCGCCGACGCGATCGTCGCCAGGGCAAGGACGAGCCACGGCTTCGTGCGGGCCGGAAGCCCGCACCCCAGGGGCGAGGGCCTTCCCGTCTTCCGATGGGAGGGGACCAGGCCCTCGCCTTCAGGCGATGGTATTTCACTTTTGCGCGTTCTCATTTTCCCGCTGTTCCGCCGTTGCCGCCGGGAACCCGGCGTCCGCGCCCGGCGTGGTGTACAGATACTGGTGCTTGTACTGCTCGTTTCCGCGGCGGTATCGGGATCGCAGGTGCTCGTCGTGCCGGGCGAAGAAGCCGTCCGGCACGCGGTTGGCCTGGAGGGCCTGCAGGCGTTTCGTGCGGCGTTTGGAGGCGTACTCGACGTTGACGGCCGCGAGGTGGCCGTCGAGCCGCGCGGCGAGCTGCCGGGCCGTTTCGGGCGGCGAGCCGGGCGGCGTCTCGACATGCAGTACGTAGTAGGGCACCTCGTCCCACCGGGGGGCCAGCACGAACGTGTCGATCGGCACGCCGACGTCGGCCGCCGCCTGCTTCATCGCCAGGATGACCTGCTGCTCGGTCAGCTTCTCGCCGGCGACCGACGCGATGTGCGAGCCCTTGCTGAGGAACTCGATCACCGGGGCCTCGCCGTGGTAGCCGATCACGCGGACGAGGTCGCCCAGGTCGTAGCGGTACAGCCCGGCCGACGTCGTCAGGAGGATGAAGTACTCGCCGCCGGCCTCGAGTTCGTGCGAGCGGAGCACGATCGGCCTGCCGCTTTCGTATTCGTCGCGCGGGATGAACTCATAGAAGTGGCTCGTCACCTCGAGGATGCCGGCCGGCGTGTGGTCCTCGATCGGGATGCTCATCCGCCCCTCGCTGGCGATCAGGCCGACGTCGCGGACGGGGACGTTGCCGAAGTATTTCGGGAAGTCGCGGAGGTACAGCCCCATCGTGCCGCCCATCCAGTTGGCGATGAAGGCGAGGTCCCAGTAGTCGCGCGGGCGGAGCGAGCCCTCGCGCTCGATGATCGCCTCGAGCCGCCGTGCCGCGGCGGGGTCGGGCCGCAGCCGCGGCTGGAGCGCATCCCGGATTGCCGGCGCGACCGGCAGCTCCGGCCAGAGCGTGCCGTCGCGGATGTCGCGGACGAGGTGCTCGCGGTGGGTGTCGGCGGTGCGGGCGAGGGCGAGTTGGGTCGCCGGGCTGGCCGTGATGAGGAAGGCGACGTCGGTCGGCACGGCGAGCCGCATGATGGCGTAGTACTTGGCGGCGGCATCGTCGATGCGGGCGATCGGCGGCGGCACGACGTAGTAGCGTCGCACGAGCCGCTTCTGCGTGGCGGCCATCAGGCCGGTGATGGCGCCGCACGGGATGCCGGCCTCGGTGCGGCTTTCGTCCATGCGGCTGGCGACCTGGACGATCCGGCGGAGGAAGCCCGCGGGGTGGTCGAGCAGGGCCTTGACGCCGAAGGCGTTCCACCCGCGGCGGCACTCCCGGAGGAAGGCATCGGTGACGGGGATGTACTTCGGCTCGGCGGTCGTACCGCTGGTCAGGGAGAACATGAGCACGCGCTGACCGGGGCCGAACAGGGCGGAGGTCTCGCCGCGCTTGACGCGCTCGATGTAGGGCTGGTGGTCTTCGTAGCGGAGGATCGGGACCTGTCGGGCATAGTCCGCGTAGGTGCGGATCGCGGCGAGGCCGAACGCCCGACCGAAGTCGCTGTCGGCATTACGGCGGATCTTGTCGTCGAGGATGCGTTGCTGGACGCCGGTCGCCCGGCCGGCGGCGGCGAGGAACGCATGGAGGCATCGCCTGGCGTGGTGCCGCGCCGCGATGAGCAACAACCGGTCAAGGAGCGGGGGCTTCGGCATTCGATCCCGCGAGCCTCTCAACGCCCGGGCGGGCGCGTCAGAGGGCCTGGGCCCGCGCCGCCGTCGGGGTCAGCGTCCACACGAGCGTGGCGCCGCACTTGAAGCTGCCGGCCAGGAAACTGTAGGTGTCCACCCCGGCATAGTCGCGTCCGCCGACGATGTTCTCGTCGGCATCGAGCCAGTTCTCCGAAATCAGCCGCACCTCGCCCGGGCAGGGGGCAATCTGGAAGCGGCTGCTCATGCCCGCGGGGCAACTCAGTGTCTTGGCCTGGCCATCCACCGAGATGACCAGCGACGCCGTATAGGTGGTCTGGTTGACGACATCGATCTGGACCGTCTGGCCCGCGACCATTGAGGCTACGTCGCTCGTGTTCAGGCCGACCATGTTGGCGAGGGCTTCGAGGCCCGGGATGTTCGCCAGACTTGCCAGGACCGAGTAGTCGGGCGGGTTCACGCCGATCAGGCCCGTCGATCCGCCACAGCCGAACAGAAACAGGCCGCCCAGACACGCCACGGCAAGCGCCAAACGTACCATTTTCGACATCGAATGCCACCGCCTTTCAGGGTCACTGCAGGGCGTTCCTTCCTGCGGCCACGTCGTGGTTCCGATCGAGGCCCCCCGGGCCCTGTCCAACGCATAAAGTCTAAACGCCCCACGTGGCCGAAGCAAGCCGCCGGGTCTGCGGGGGTGCATGGCCGTATGTGCGAAAGAGGTCACGAACCTTTGCCGGACGGGCAGAACACCGTGTCCACGCGAAGTGGGCGGCCCGACGCGTTTCGCCCAGCGCAAGAAAGGTTCCTGACTCGAATGGCACTGCCGTGAAGAACCCGCCGTGCGGGACAGAGACCGAGCGTG
>CAZUAI010000049.1:0-40594 GCA_964617875.1 uncultured Planctomycetales bacterium
CGCCGGCCGCGTGCGAAGGTTGGGCTAAACCACTTGGGACGGCAGTGCCATTCGTTCCTGACACCACCACCAAACGCGCCCGAACGCCACGTTCTTCGCGACCGTGACACCTTCTGCCCGCCGGCGAGGCGGAGAAAACGGGCCTACGGTGCGACCGGGTGCTGCTTGGGAACGGCGGGCAAGCGGATTGTCGCCCCGACCGCCGGCGGCACCATGCGGGCCAGGCGACCATCTTGCCAGGCAAGGAAGCGGTAGAGCGGATCGTCGAGGCTCTTCTGGAACTCGAAGCGTACCGTGCGGACGCCGCCCGGCTCGGTCGCCATGACGGTGGCCGTGCACTCGGCGGTCTCGTACGTCGTGCCGGCCGACGGCATGGGCTGCCGCCCGAAGAAGAGGCGCTCGAAGTGCTCGCTCAGGAACGGCGAGGACTCGCTCGTCAGTGTCATCGTGCGGTCGCCGTCGCGGGTCCACACCAGCGGGCGGCGGCCGAACTGGAGCGCGAACGCCCTCGTCGTCGAGTCGGCGTGGAGAACAGACCACGTCGGCAGGAAGGACCAGCCCAACATGCTCGACGGGCCATTGACCAGGATGGCCGTCTGCCCGGGCGGCGGCGGGCGATCCAGCTCGGCATTTGCGGCGGCGCTCCTGTCCGACGCGGCCAAGGCGTTCCACGCGATGCTCCGCGCGGCAGTCCCGACGATCGAAAGCGCCGTGTCGGACAGTATGAAGAAGGCTCCCAGCGCGAGCGACGCATACCGCCGGGACGCGATGCGTTCGCGCAACGGCAGGAGCGAGCCGACAAACAGGCCCATCAGGAGAGCCGTGCCCACGCCTGCGCCGAGGAAGAGACGGTCGAAGAGGTCGACGCCGGCCTCCGGCGGGAACGAAAGCAGCGCCCAGCCGATCGCGAAGGCCGCGGGCCGTGAACCGCGAAGGGCGCGGGCCACAATGACCAGGACGGCCAGAAGCAGCGGCACGGCAATGCCGACGGCCGGGGCGATCCACTGCGGCCTGCCAAAGAGGATGTCCGTCGGCAGTCCGAGCAGCAGGTTCGCCAGCCCCAGCGGGACCAGGACGGCGAGCCGGTAGAGGTACTCGCCGGTATCCAGCCACGGTGTGGCATACTGCCCCGCCCGGGTGCCGTAGCCCGCCAGCACATATCCGGCCACGTACACACACGCGAGAACGGCGAAGCCCCACAGCACCGGCGACCGGGCCGTTCGCCGACAGGCGGCGAGCGCCGTTTCCGACGGCACGAGCCGCGCCCCGGTCGCCGACGGGCCGTCAAAAAGAAACAGGTAAAGCGCAACGATCGGCATCGCGACCAGGCCCGACTCCTTCGAGCCGCACGCGAGCGCGAAGCACGCGACCGCGGCGAACAGATACCACCGGTTCGCACTGCGGCGGTAACGGTGGATCATCAGGATGGTGGCGACGACGAAGAGGGCGGCAAGCAACGTGTTCCGGTTCGCGATCCAGCCGACCGGGACGACGGCCGAGTCTTCGAACGCGAGAAACGCAAGCGACCACAACGCGGCCGGCGCCGGCACGCCCAGGTTCCGATAGAGCCGGTACGTCAGCGCGAGCAGGGCGCCGAAGAGCGTCAGGCTGGTGATGTGGTAACCCGGCGCCCAGTCGCGCCACACCATGTAGTCCACGAAGATGCTGACGCTGGTGACCGGCCGGAAGAACCGGACCTTGAATTCGGGATCGGTCCACCAGGGGAGGAAACCCCGCTGCGCGAACGGGCTGTCGTGGAGCGGCCGTACCCCGAAGTCGTAGAGGCTCCACGGACGGAGGTGGTCGCTGTGGACCAGCCCGCGCAGGACGGCCTGGTGTACGAAGTCGTCGTACTGGAAGCCCCAGCCGAGCGATCGCGCGTTGTTCGCGACGCCGGCCAGCACGATCAGGCCCGCGATCAGCGACGCCGTCGTGCTTGACGGGTCAAGCACCGCGCCGGGGATCGGCGGGCTTGCCTCCGGCATCGGCTCGGATCGGCGCGTGTCCGATTCGCTCACGCGGGTTGCCTCCCCCTTGCGCGTATGCTACGCTGCCGTCTCATGACGTCGGCCCTCCACGATGCCAGGAGGCGGGCGCACTGTCAATCACGGAAACGCGCGGTGATGCGTGGGTAGGTGGATTTTTCGACTGATCGTGCCGGGTGTCCTTGCCGCAGCGGCCTGGGGCGTATGGCGGTACACGCGCGCCAAGGTCGAGATGGACGTCCGCACCGTCCACATGACCCGCGGCCCGCTGACGATGACCGTGACGGCGACCGGCCGGCTCGCGCCCACGACGCAGGTCTTCGTCGGATGCGAGGTCTCGGGCACGGTCGAGGAATTGGCCGTCAACCACAACGACGCTGTGTCGCGCGGGCAGGTGATCGCCCGCCTGAAGCCCGAGCTGTACCGCGCCGAGCACCAGCAGGCGACCGCCGAACTGGCCCGGGCGAAGGCGCAACTGCAACAGCTCGAAGTCCAGGCACGCGAGGCGCAGCGGGAGTACGAGCGCGTCTCGCGTCTCTACAAGGACGGCGCGGCGAGCGAGCAGGAGTACAACGTCCGCACGGCGGCGTACGAGGAGTCCAAGGCCAACATCGAGGCCGGCAAGGCCGCCATCCAGAGCGCGGACAGCCGCGTCCAGCTCGCCAGGTACCGGCTCGACCGGACGGTCATCACGTCGCCGATCGACGGCATCGTGCTCGACCGGCGGGTGGATGTCGGCCAGACGCTCGCCGCGACACTGCAGACGCCGGTTCTCTTCGTCCTTGCCGAGGACCTCGCGAAGATGGAACTGCTGACCGACGTCAGCGAGGCCGACGTCGGCTACATCTGCCCCGGCCAGGAGGCGACCTTCACGGTCAACGCCTACCGCGGGCGGACGTTCCGCGGCCGCGTGCGGCAGGTCCGCAACCAGCCGAACTCCTCCGGCAGCGTCGTGACCTACACCGTCGTCGTCAGCCTCGCGAACCCCGACCACCTGCTCCGGCCCGGCATGCCCGCCGACGTGAGCATCGAGATCGTCCGCCGCGACGCCGTGACGCGGATCGCGAACAGCGCGCTGCGATTCCGGCCGCCGTTGCCGCCGGACGAGGTGCGGAAGCTGCTCGAGGGTCTGACGTGGCCGCCGCCGCCGCCGGCGATCGAGGTCACCGCGAGCCGGCCCGCCGCGACCGGCCCCGCCGAGCTGAGCATCCGCCCCCCGCCGATCGAGCCGGCAAAGGCGACGTTGTGGCGGTACGCGGCGGAAGCGTGGACGCCGGTCCCGATCTGGACCGTCTTCACCGACAACAGGGAAACGGCCGTGGCCGCCGGCCCCGGCGTCGACGAAGAGACCGCGTTCGTGACCGAGGCCCGCCGTAAGGACGCCTCGGGCAGCACGTTCCAGAAGGCGATCATGCTCTCACGGCCGGAGAACCGGAAGTTCTGAACCCGCGTCCATCCCATGGCGAACATCGTCGAACTGCATGAAGCTCGGAAGGTCTACGATCTCGGGGCGGTGCAGGTACACGCCCTGCGGGGCGTCGATCTGGCCGTCGCCGAGGGCGAGTTCGCCGCGATCATGGGCGCCAGCGGCTCCGGGAAAAGCACGCTGCTGAACATCCTCGGGTGCCTCGACCAGGCGACCGGCGGGACGTACGTGCTCGACGGGGAGCGCGTCGAACGACTGAGCGAGGAGCGGCTGGCGGCGTGTCGGCGGACCAAGCTCGGGTTCGTGTTCCAGAGCTTCAACCTGCTGCACCGCTGCACGTCGCTGGAAAACGTCGAGCTGCCGATGATCTACCTCGGCATCCGCCGGCGCGAGCGGCTGCGGCGGGCGCAGGCGGCGATGGAGACGGTCGGCCTCGCCGACCGGATGGACCACCTTCCCGCGCAGCTCTCCGGCGGGCAGCAGCAGCGTGTCGCCCTGGCGCGGGCCCTGGTGACGCGGCCGAAACTGCTCCTCGCCGACGAGCCGACGGGCAATCTCGACTCGAAGACGGCGGAGGACGTGCTCGACCTGTTCGCCCGGCTGCAGCGCGAGGCGCGCCTCACCGTCGTCATGGTGACGCACGACCCGGACATCGCCGCGCTGGCCCACCGGGTGGTGATCCTCCACGACGGCGTGATCGTGCACGACCAGGCGTCGCCGTCGCGCGGCGGGCCGCCGATCCCGCACATCAAGACGGTGGCGGCGCGCGGCGAATCGTCGTCCGCCGGCCCCGCCGGAGCCGGCGGCGCCGGATCACAGGAGAGGCCCTCATGGACGCCGTGATCTGGGTGGAGAGCTTCCGCCTCGCGTTCCGCGAGATGCGGCGACGGCGCACGCGGAGCATCCTGACGATGCTCGGCGTGATCTTCGGCGTGGCGGCGATCATCGCCGTCGTCTCGATCAGCGAAGGGGCCAAGGGGACCATTCTCCAGCAGATCGCCAACCTCGGCACGAACATGATCATCATCCTGCCCGGCTCGAGCACGCAGGGCGGGGTCCGCGGCGGCGCGGGGACTCTGCAGTCGCTTACGATGGACGACGCCGCGGCGATCGAGCGCGAGTGCACCGCCGTCGCATACTGCTCGCCCGTGACGCGCCTCGTGTGCCAGGCGGTCAGCGAACTGGCGAACTGGGCCGTGCCCGTCACGGGCGCGACGCCCGCCTACCTGTACTGCCGTTCGTGGCCCGTCGAGAGCGGCCGCCCCATTGAGCCGAAGGAGGTGGACGCCGCCGCCAAGGTGTGCCTGATCGGCCGGACGGCGGCCGAGCAGCTCTTCGGCCAGTCCGATCCCGTGGGCCAGCCGCTGCGGATCAAGGGCACGCCGTTTACCGTTGTGGGCGCACTGGCGCCGAAGGGGCAGAACCCCCTCGGCGAGGACCAGGACAATGTGATCATCGTGCCGATCACGGCGAGCTTCCGGTACATTCAGGGCGGCGACCGGCCCAATGCGATCGTGGCGTCGGCGGTGAACGAGTCGGACATTCCCAGCGCAATCGCGCAGATCGAGACGCTGCTCCGCCAGCGCCACCAGATCCGCGGAACCGAGGGCGACGATTTCACCGCCAAGAGCCTCGACGAGGCCACGAAGACGGCCGAGGACACATCGAACGTGATGACGACGCTGCTCGTCAGCATCGCCGCGATCAGCCTTCTCGTCGGTGGCATCGGGATCATGAACATCATGCTCGTGACGGTGATGGAGCGGACGCGGGAGATCGGCGTGCGGATGGCCCTGGGCGCGTCCCGCCGGATGATCATGCACCAGTTCATGATCGAGGCGGCCACGCTGGCCGGCGTCGGCGGGCTCTTCGGGGTCGCCCTGGGCGTCGTCGGCAGCAAGGTGATCGCCCGCTTCACGGAGTGGCCGGCGATCTTCACGCCGCAGCTCATCGTCGCGCCGATGCTCTTCGCCGTGACGATCGGCATGATCTTCGGCCTGCTCCCGGCCCGCCGCGCCGCAAGGCTGAGCCCCGTGGAATCGCTGCGGCACGAATAGCCGCCCACAAACCCCGCTCATCACTCACTGCTTCACCCCGTGCATGCACAGGGCCGGTTCGGGCCGCCGAGGCGCGCCGAGAACGCGCGGAAGTCCGGCAGCTCCACGTCGGCATCGCCGTCGAAGTCCACGAGGATGTTCGACGGCTTCAGGTCGCGGTGGATGACCCCGTGTTGATGCCCGCAGGCCCCGGTGAAGGGTTACGACCCTCCGCCGGGACCGGTGTATAATGCCCGGATGAACTGGGACACGATCGACGTGATTCTTCTGGATTGGGGCGGGACGCTGGCTCGCGTGGCTACGCAGGACGAGGCCTGGCTGCGGGGGGCGCGGGCCGTGTGCGACGTTCTGGCGCGGCACGGGTTCACCTGTCCGGATGCCTCCGATCGGCTCATCCGCATGGTCCACGAGGCCGAGATCCGGGCCCAGCACGACCCGAGCCACGTCGAGGTGGACGTGAACGACCTCTTCGCCGAATGGGCGACGGCGTGCGGCTGGCCCCGCCCGGGCGACGCGGTCCGCGACGAGGCGGTCCACGCCTTCGGCGAGAACTGGATCGGATGCCTGCACGTGTACCCATGGACGACGGATACGCTGGCCGCGCTGCACACGCGGGGCTATCGCCTCGGCGTCGCAAGCAACTGCTGGACGCCGTCGCGCTACGTCCATGCGGAACTCGACCGCCACGGCTTCCGCCCGTTCGTCCACGGCGTGACGCTCTCGTGCGAGGTCGGCTACCGCAAACCCGCCCGCGTCCTCTACGAGACCGCCCTGCGTGCGGCCGTCGGCAATGGGGCCCTGCCGCCGCCGGAGCGTGTGCTGTTCGTGGGCGATTCGCCGATCCCGGACATTGCCGGTCCGGCCGCGATGGGGATGAAGACGGCCCTGGTCCGCAACGACGAAAGCCCCTGCCCCCGCGAAGAGTTCGAGCAGGTCAGCCCGGACCTCCGCCTGGATACCGTGACCGATCTCCTGAGAGTCCTGCCGGGCTGAGTACGGACACACAAAGACCGGCTGCGTGGCACGGGCATCCTGCCCGTGACCCCACGGCCTGGAAGGCCGTGCCACGGACGGGCGATCCAGCGTACGCAGTCAGAATCGCAGCGTGACGGGCTCTTCGGCCAGTGGGGCGCGCAGCAGTCCGGGCTCCACGTGGATGCCCCAGCCGTCGCCGGCGAGCGGCTTGACGCGCCCGCCGTAGCCAAACCGCACCGGGCGGCGCACGACATCGCCCCGCAGCAGAAACCGGCCGTAGCTCCCTTCGGCGAATGTGATGCCCGGCACGCACTCGATGAACCGCCGGCCGGCCGCCGACAGGATGCTCGTCTCGCCCACCATGCATCCGAGCTGGAACGTCAGCCGCCTCTGCCGTGCGAACCCCGCCAGACGCATCGCCGGCAGCAGCCCGCCGTTCTTGCTGATGCGGATGTTCAGGGCGTCCATCACGCCGTCCGCCGCCATCCGCTCGGCGTCGTCGATCGTCAGCAGCGACTCGTCGGGCATGACCGCGATTGACGAAACGCGGCGGATCTCGCGGACCAGGTGCTCCTGCCCGCGCGGAAACGGCTGCTCGACGCACGCGATCGGCATCGACGCCCACGCCTCCAGCCGGCGCACGGCGACATCGGCCGTCCACCCCCCGTTGGCGTCGATGCGGAGCGTACACTGCCGGCCCAGTGACGAGCCCAGCGTTGCGACGACCGCCCGGATGCGAGCATCATCATCCTCGAAGCCGACCTTGAGCTTGAAATCGCGAAGGCCGAACCACCACATCTTCCGGACCGACGTGCGCAGGCCCGCCGGATCGCCGCCGGAGAGTACGCCGCTGTAGGTGACACGGCCGACGCTTCCCGGCGGGCCGAAACCGGGCAGCCCCAGCCAGCCGGCTGCCTCCGTCAACGGACGGCGGAAGTGCCGGCTGTACGCATCGAGCAGAGCCAGCTCGAGCCCCGCCCGCGCCGCCAGGAGCGGCCGGCCGTTCTCCGCGCGGTACGGCAGCGCGTCGATCCGTTCGAGGGCCGCGATGAAGCTCTCGGGGCGCCAGGCCTCCATGCCGCGGGTCAGGACGGTGGACAGGTCTTCGATGGCCGAGGCGATCGTCTCGCCCGTGACGTACGGCCGCGGCAGCGTCTCGCCGTAGCCGACCTCGCCGCTGCGAAGCTCGACGGCGACGACGAGGGGATCGGCCATGCGCCGCTCGGCGGCGGCGTGCGAAAACGCCTTCTTCAGCGGGATCGCCAGGGGATACAGGCGCACGCACTGGACCTGCGATCGAGTCAAGCCAGGGCTCCGTCATCAGGCAGCGGCGTGGATCTTACGAGATGCCCGCGTTGTTCGCCAACGACGTGCCGAAGCGACAATCGCTTCAAGGGTTGCGGAGGGACACGCCCGCCCCGCCCTCTTCCATGTCGGCGGAGGGGGATTCCCGCCCGGCGGCAACGATCATTCCCCCACGAGCGGCAGAAGCCGCTCGACGATCCTTTCCACAGGCTCATCCGCCGCCAGGTCGAGCCACGTCACGTTCGGCCAGCGGCGGAACCACGTCCGCTGCGACTTCGCCAGGTGGCGGGTGTTGATCTTGATGTCCTCGATCGCATCTTCCAGCGTGCAGTCGCCGCGGAAGTGCCGGATGATCTCCGCGTAGCCGACCGCCTGGGCGGCCACGTCGCTGAGCCCGGCCGGCTCGTCCAGCAGCGCCCGCACCTCGTCCACAAGTCCCAGGTCGATCATCCGGTGTACCCGGCGGTTGATCCGCCTGCTCTGGTCGAGCTTGTCTCGCCGGAGACCGAAGAAGCGGCAGTCGTACCGGAGCCGCGGCTGGTCCCACTGCTGCTGGAGTTCGCTGATGGGCCTGCCTGTGAGCTGGAACACCTCCAGTGCCCTCTCGATCCGGCGGAGGTCGTTGGGGTGGATCCGTTCGGCGGCCCTGGGATCCACACGGGCCAGTTCGGCGTGCAGGGTGGCCGTACCCTCTCTCGCGGCCCGCTCGCGGAGGGTCGCCCGGATGGCCGGGTCGGCCCCCGGCCCATCGAAGAGCCCCTCCGAGAGCCCTTTGAGATGCATGCACGTCCCGCCGACGGCCAGGATCCGCCGACCACGCCCCGCGATGTCGGCAATCGCCGCGTCGGCGTCGGCGACGTACCGGGCGACGCTGTAACTCTCGGCGGGATCGACGACATCAATCAGGTGATGCGGCACGCGGACCCGCTCCTCCGGCGATGGCTTCGCCGTGCCGATGTCCATCCGACGGTAGACCTTCATGGAATCGACGCTGAGAATCTCGGCGCCGATCCGTTCGGCCAGCCGTCGTCCAACGCGGCCCTTGCCGCAACCCGTGCAACCGATGAGGAAGTCCACTCGCATAAGCTCTGGCGCCCGGCGAGGTTTATGGCGTTGCCGGGGCGGGTTGTCAACGGCCGGCCGCGGTTTGGGTGCATGGCCGTATGTGCGAACGGGGTCAGGAACCGTTGCCGGACAGGCGGAACACCGCGTTTACGGGAAGTGGACGCCGTGACGCGTTTCGCCCAAGGCAAGAAAGGTTCCCGACCCCCTGCCTGCGTGCAGGAACGGCCATGCACCCCCGCCGTTTTCCTCGGAGCCCCCTTGACGAAAAGCCGTCGGGCGGGTTCAATGTTGCGGCGTGAGACGGGTGGCCCTCTCCGACGGAGCTTTCTCGCAGGAGGCGAACTTATGCGACGTACGGGACGGATTGCTACGGGACTGGTGATGGCGGGGCTGGTTGCGGGTTGCGCGATGGACCCGGTGGTCGTCCAGACAAAGCCGCTGCCGCCGGGGCCGCGGGTGGATCTCGAATACCCGCAGGACCTCAAGGGCGGGCCGGGGCTGCCGATCAGCGACAAGCAGGAGCTGGACCTTGTCGAGCCGCTGCTCGAGCACCGTACGATGTACGCGCGCTACCTGAAGGTCCTGGTGCAGTACTATGACGACCACGGTTTCCTGACCAAGCGCCGGTGGGCAAACACCGAACTCTCCGACCTCCGCCAGGTGCCGACGTTCAGCTACGGCGCCGACGTCGGCCAGCTCAAGCTGCGCGACATTCAGGTCGCCGGCCGGCAGGAGATCGACCTGGTGGAGCAGCTCTCGATGCACCGCAAGATGTACAACCGCCTGCTCAACGTTCTCGTCCGCTACTATTCGGAGAAGGAGAACCGGGAGAAGCAGGCCTGCGCCGAGCGCGAGCGCGAGGAATTGTCCTACGTGAAGCCGTACCAGTACCTGATGTCGGCGACGATCCCGATCAAGGGCCTGCGGCCTCAGGAGTCGATCGCCGAAGCCGACAAGCTCTACGACGAAGGGCTCAAGCTCATGAAGAAAGGCGGCTACGGCACGCCGGCGATGTACGTCCGGCGGACGATGAAGCAGGCCCTCAACAAGTTCCACACCCTGCTGGTCGAGTACCCGACGAGCGACAAGATCGCCGAGGCCGCCTGGTGGGCCGGCTACATCCACAAGGAGTATTTCTACGACGTCGCCCAGCAGGTGGACGACAACGAGATCGCCGTCCAGTATTTCGAGCGGGCGTGGACATGGAAGCCCGACATTCAGTACCAGGTCCGCTTCGAGGCCGCCACCGTGTACGACTACCGCCTGCACGACCGCGAACGGGCCCTGCGGCTCTACCAGGACGTCCTCGACAAGGAGACGTTCGTCAAGAGCAACGTGGAATTTGCCCACAAACGAATTCGTCAGTTGCTCAAGGACACGCACGAACTGGCTCCGGCCGCGCCGGACCACGTGGTGAAGGCGCCGGGCATCGAGCCCGAGACCGCGATCCAGGCCTCGCCGCCCACGACACGGCCCGTGGCGCCGTAATCCGGAAGTGCCCATGAACCTCGCGATCTGCAACGAAGTCTGGCGCGATGTCCCGATCGAAACGATCTTCCGCAAGGCCGCCGAGATCGGCTTTGACGGCGTCGAGATCGCCCCGTTCACCATCGCCGAAAGCGTCGAAATGATTTCGGCCGCGCGACGGCGGGAGATCGTCCGCGCCGCCGCCGACGCGGGCGTCCGGATCGTCGGCCTGCACTGGCTATTCGTCTCGCCGAAGGGCCTGCACCTGACGACGCCGGATGACGCGGTCCGTGCCCGCACGGTCGAGTACCTCAAGGCCCTGGTCAACTTCTGCGGCGACCTCGGCGGCCGCGTCATGATCCTCGGTTCGCCGAAGCAGCGGAGCGTCGAGCCGCCGAACACCCACCCCGATGCCTTGAAACGGGCTCGCGACGGGCTGGCCGCCTGCGGCGACCTCTGCGCCGCCCGCGGCGTCACGCTGGGCTTCGAGGCGCTCGGCCCGGCCGAAACCAACTTCATCAACACCGCCGACGAGGCCCTGAGCCTGACCGACTCCATCGGCCATCCCAACATCGGCATCATGCTCGACTACAAGGCCGTCTCGACCATGCCCGACGGCGTCGAGGCGACGATCCGCAAACACGGCCGCCGCGCAAAGCACTTCCACGTGAACGAGCCGAACGGCAAGGGGCCCGGGATGGAACAGCCGGGCACCGACTTTGCCCCGGTGCTCAAGACGCTCTTCGCCGCCGGTTTCGAGGGCTGGGTGTCCGTCGAGCCGTTCGACTACACGCCGGACCCCGACACGGTGGCCCGGGCGGCGTGCCGGACCATTCGCCAGGCGATGGCGTAACGGCCTTCAGCCCGTTGTTTCGTGCATCCACTGGGATTGTCGTGTAACGAATTGCGCGCTCAGGACTGTACGACCTGCGCCCCTCTCCGCTCAACGCCGATCCGCCGTTCGTTCCCGACGGGCCGACGCCTTTCGCTTCGCGCAGACCCTCACGGCGGGTCACAGCCCTTGTCTCGACCTTGTTTGCGTGAGATACCCCGTGGTCGGCGGGCTGCGGGCGTGCGGAAGTCCCGCACGCCCGGTGCGTTACGCGCGGCCGGTCCCGTTAGAACGGGCCGACCCTCTCGTAGCGCTTGATCGACTTGCGGACACGGCGGCGGCGGCGCTCGCTCGGCTTCTCGTAGTAGCTCGTGCGCTTGATTTCCTTTGTAAGCCCTTCCTTCTCACACATCTTCTTGAACCGCCGGAGCATCTGCTCGATCGATTCGTTGCCTCGTGACTTGACCTTGATCATTCGCGACGACTTCCTTTCACGGGTCCCAAAGACGGCCCGACTGCTTCCTCAAACAACCCTGGTCCAAGGTTTCAGGCTCATCAGTATAAGCGATATGGCCGGCCATGCAAGTGGGCCCCCTGACCAAGGTGCCTGGCCGAATGTGCGAAAAGGGTCAGGGACGCGCCTGGCCCCTCCCCGTGCGCAGGATCGGCCACGCGGCCCTCTGGCCACCATCTCACAGGCCGGCAAGGTGGGCACATTGAGGGTGTAACCTTATTCTTTGTATAGAGTTATGCGCATATGAGTGCGTCGCTGGCACCGGCGCGACCGCTGGACGGTCCAAGCCGCTTTACGTGCGGCCGCACTTCCGCCAAAATCCAGGCCATGCAGCCATCCCTCATCGTGCACGCCGGCCGGATCCTTCATGAAGCTCATTTGCCGTCGCCGGGCGCCACCTCCGTAGCCGTCTACGGCAATCGGATAGGCGCCGTCGGCACTCGGCGACGCGTCCACCGCCTGCGCGGCCGATCGACGCAAGTCATCGATCTGCCGGACGCGACACTCATGCCGGGTTTCATCGACGCGCACGCCCATCTGCACATGTGGGCGTGCCGGCCCGACGTCGTCGATCTCGTCGATACCCGCTCGCTGGCCGAAGTTCTCCACCGTATCGCCGCCGCGGCACGCCGGCGGCGGCCGGGACAGTGGGTCGTTGCCCGTGGATTCGACAAGAACCACTGGGCGCAAACCGGGGGCAGCCCGTCGCGATCCGGCACATCGGGCGTCTTCCCCACGGCCGCCGATCTGGACGCCGTAACCGGCGCGGTCCCCACGCGGATCGAGAGCCGCGACGGACACTCGGTCTGGGTCAACACGGCGGCGCTGCGGCTGGCGCGGATCACGCCGGCGACGAAGCCGCCGCGCGGCGGGGCGATCCTGCGTGATGCGCGCGGGCGGCCGACGGGCATCCTGCAGGAGAACGCGATCAACCTCCTCCCCGACGCCGCTTCGACGCTGACCGACGCGGAGGTCGAGGCCTCGCTGCGGGCGGGCATCCGCCGGCTCCATCGCTGCGGCATCACCGGCCTGCACAGCGTCGATGTCGTGGGGGGCTTGCGGTGGTTCCAGCGGCTTCACGCGAGCGGCCGGCTCACACTGCGCATCCGCTACGCACTGCCGGTCGAGAAGCTCGATCACGCGATCGCACTGGGCCTGCAGGCGGGTCTGGGCGACGACATGCTGCGGATCTCCGGCGTCAAGTTCTTCAGCGACGGCTCGCTCGGCTCGCAGAGCGCCTACATGTTCGATCCGTACCCGACGCGGCCGGGGGACCGCGGCGTCCCGGTGTGCGTGGGGCGGGAACTGCGCGAACTCGTGTGCAAGGCCGCGCGGGCCGGCCTGCCGTGCTGGGTGCATGCGATCGGCGACCGTGCCAACCACGAAACGCTGGAGGCCCTCGCGGCGGCCCGCCGCGTCGAGCCGCGCCCGCTGTTGCACCGGATCGAGCACGCCCAGTGCGTCCGGCCCGCCGACGTTCGCCGGATGAGCCGACTGGGCGTCATCGCCTCCGTGCAGCCGTGCCACATTGTCGGCGACATCGACGCCGCCGAGCGGCACTGGTCCAACGTGTTGAAATGGACGTACCCGCTCCGCTCGCTGCGGGACGCGGGCGTCGTGATGGCGTTCGGCAGCGATCTGCCGGTCGAGACGTTCGATCCGATCGTCGGCGTCCACGCCGCGGTCAATCGCCAGACGCTGGATCGCCGCCCGGCCGGCGGCTGGCAGATGCACCAGGCGGTGCGTGTGCGCGACGCGCTGCGGGCCTATACTGTCGGGGGCGCCGCCGCGGTCGGCGAGGCGGACCGGCTGGGCCGCGTGGCCCCCGGTATGCTGGCGGACCTGGTTCTCCTGAGCGGCGATCCGTTGCGGATCCCGCCGGCCCGACTGCTCGAACTGGGCGTGCTCGCGACAGTCTGCGACGGCAGAGTCGTGTATCGGAGCCGACGTGCCTGACACGTATTCGCTGGAACTGAAGCTGGCCGGTCGCACGTGCGTGGTTGTCGGCGGCGGGGCCGTTGCGGCACGGAAGGTGCAGGCGCTGGCGCGGGCGGGGGCCGACGTTCTTGTGGTCGCGCCGGCGCTCGACGCCTCGATCCGCGCCGCCGCCAACGTGCGGATCCGCGAAGAACGTTATGCGCCGTCCGTGCTCGCCGGCGCGACGCTGGTCTTCGCCTGCACGAACGATCCCACGGTCAACCGGCAGGTCGCGGAGGATGCGCGGGCGGTCGGCGCCTGGGTCAACGTGGCGGACGACCCGGCCCGGTGCGACTTCTTCGTGCCCGCCTGCCTCGAGCGGGGCGACTTTCGTATCGCGGTCAGCACGGGAGGGGCCAGCCCGCAACTGGCGGCGGTCGTGCGACAGAAGCTCGAATCCGCCTTCGGCCCGGAGTACGCTATACTCGTGCGGGAGTTGCGACGCGCCCGGGCGGTGGTGCAGGAGCGCGTCGCGAGCCCCGATGCCCGCCGGGCCGTATTCGCAACGCTGTGCGGCGAGGACTCGATCCGGCGGCTCGCGGAGCAGGGGCCGGCGGCGTGGCGCGAGTGGATGGAAGCGATCGTGCGTTTGCCATGATCACCGAGTATCTCGTTTCGCTGGTCGGGCTGGCCGGGTTGCTGGCGGCGGCGGCGCTGGGCTTCGCGCACGTGGTGAAGCAGGTCGGCCGGGCAGGCGCGGCGTCCGCGATTGCCGCGGCGATCGCACTGGCCGTCAATGTCGTCGGGCTCGGGGCCCTTCACGTCACCCAGGGACTGCTGCCGTCGATGCGACAGAGTTTTGCGTCCAGCATTACCCTGGCCACGCTGATCACGCTCGTGGCCCTGGGCAGCCGCCGGACGCCCACGCTGCGGGGGCTGGACTGGCTGCTGCTCTTTCTGGCGGCGCTCGTGCAGTTCGCGTCCGTGTTCCAGATCGGGGCGCCGACGGTCGCCGTGACCTACAAGCCGTGGTTCATCAGCCACCAGGTGGCGTTCGTGCTCGGCGCGACGTGCTTTGCCGCCTCGGGCGCGGCCGGGGCCGCATACCTCGTGATCACCGCATTGCTGCGGCGGAAGCGCCGGCTCGTGCTGCTCGGGCAGGTCGCGCCGCTCGAGTCGCTCGAGCGCTTCGGGCGGTGGACGCTCGTGCTGGGCTTTCCGCCGCTGACGTACGGCGTGCTGACCGGGTTCTGCTACCTCCTGCGGCAGACGAACCCGGGGCCCGCCGTGTGGATCCGGGATCCGTTCATCGTCGTGACCCTGATCCTGTGGGCGTGCTACGCGGTCGCCGTGCTGGCCGTGTGGTTCCTGCCGAGGATGCGGGGGCGGCGCGGCGCGACGCTGGCGACCGCCGGGCTGGTCCTGCTCGTGATCGTGTTCCTGGTGATGGGCCATATCTCGACGCTGCACCGATGAGGATGTTCATCACAGGCTGCAACCACCGGACGGCGCCGCTGGACGTGCGCGAGCGGCTGGCGTTTGACGCCGCCGGCTGCGCCGACGCCCTGCGCGATCTGCGCCAGAAGTACCCGTGTTGCGAGGGCGTGCTGCTGTCCACCTGCAACCGGACGGAGCTGTACGTGGCCCGGCCGGTCCACGGACACCCGCGACTCGAGGAGGCCGTCGCGTTCCTGGCGGCGTCGCGGCGGATCGGCATGCACGAGTTCGGCCACAGCCTGTACCACTACGAGGACGCCGAGGCGCTGCGGCACCTCTTTCGCGTGGCGGGCGCGATCGACTCGATGGTCCTCGGCGAGTCGCAGATCCTCGCGCAGGTCAAGGACGCCCTCGGCATCGCCCGCGACGCCGGCATGGCCGGCCGCACGCTCGACGCCGCGTTTCAGCGGGCCCTGCTCGTTGCGAAGGACATCCAGACGAAGACCGCCATCGGCGGCGGGCGCACGAGCGTCGGCGGCGCCGCCGTGGACTTCGCCCGGCAGATCTTCTCCCGGTTCGACGACAAGACCGTGCTGCTCATCGGCGCCGGCGAAATGGGCGAGGCGGCGCTGCAGCACCTGCTCGAGCTGCGGCCGAAGAGCGTTCTCGTGGCCAACCGCACCCCGGCCCGTGCCGAAGGCGTGCTGGAGCGGATCATTCGGCCGACCGGCGTGTCGGGCCAGGTCGTCCCGTTCGACCGCCTGCCCGACCACCTCGTCGTTGCCGATATTGTGATCAGCACCACCGGCGCGGCCGAGCCGATCCTCCGCCGCGCGCACGTGCCCGATCTGCCCGACCGGCGGCGCTACCGCTCGCTCCTGATCATCGACATCGCGGTGCCGCGCGACGTCGATGCCGACGTCGGCGACCTGGAGAACGTGTTCCTCTACAACATCGACGACCTCCAGTCGGTCGCCGAGGCGAACATCGCGGCCCGCCAGAAGGAGATCGCCCGCTGCCACGAGATCATCGAAACGCACGTTCAGGAGTTCGGCGCCTGGCAGCGAAGCCGCGACATCGGCCCGGCGCTCGAGGCCCTCGATCGGCACTTCGCGGAGGTCAGCCGCCAGGAACTCGACTGGTTGCTCCGCAAGCTCCCGTCGCTGTCGGACCACGATCGCCGGCTCGTCGAGCAGATGCTGCACCGCCTCACGCGCAAGCTCCTCCACACCCCCTCCACGGCGCTCCGCGAAAAGGCCGCCGCCGGCCGTGCGGGCCACTACGTCGAGACGCTCCGGACCCTCTTCGGCCTCCGCGACCGGGAGTAGGCCGGCCGGTTCCGCGCCGGGAATTACACGGCCCCACGGCCGCGCGAAGCGACTGTGGGGCCGGTTTCCTGCCGGAATCCACACCCCTTCGGCCAAGGGTCAGCCGTGTGTAGTTTCCGGCGGATCCATTATAATGCTTCCGGCCCCGGCATTGCAGCAGGCAACGCCGGGAGGGGGCACGGCCGTATGTGCGAAAGGGGTCAGGAACCCTTGCCGGCGGGGCAGAACACCGTGTTCACGGGGAGTGGACGTCCTGACGCGTTTCGCCCAGGGCAAGAAAGGTTCCTGACCCAGTCCCTGCGTGCAGGAACGGTCATGCACCCGCGCCGGGACGGCCGGGCAGGGGCCAGCGTATGAGTTATACGGTCTGTTTATTGCCGGGCGACGGGATCGGTCCCGAGGTTACGGGGGCCGCGCGCCGGGTGATCGAGGCCAGCGGCGTCCCGATCGAGTGGGCGGTCCTCCCGGCGGGGGCTTCGGCGGAGCGGGAGCACGGCAGCGTCCTTCCGGAACGCACCGTGGCCGCCATCCAGGGGCACGGCGTGGCTCTCAAGGGGCCCGTAACGACGCCCATCGGGCGCGGTCACGAGAGTGTCAACGTGCAACTTCGCAAGCGGCTGAACCTGTACGCCGCCGTGCGCCCCGTGCGGTCGATCGACGGCATCCGCACGCGGTACGACAACGTCGAACTGGTCGTGGTCCGCGAGAATACCGAGGGGCTGTACTCGGGCATCGAGAATGAGATCGTTCCCGGCGTGGTGCAGAGCCTGAAGATCGCGACGCTCGCGGGCTGCACGCGGATCGCCCGGTTCGCATTCCAGTACGCCAGGGATCGCCGCCGCCGGAAGGTGACGGTCTTCCACAAGGCGAACATCATGAAGAAGTCGGACGGGCTGTTCCTCGATTGCGCCCGCCGGGTCCACAGCGGCTCCTTTCCGGACATCGAGTACCAGGAACTCATCATCGACAACGGCTGTATGCAGCTCGTCCGCGACCCGTCCCAGTTCGACATCCTGCTGCTGGAAAACCTGTACGGGGATGTCGTGAGCGATCTTTGTGCCGGGCTGGTCGGCGGGTTGGGGGTTGTGCCGGGGGCGAATTTCGGAGATAACGCGGCGGTCTTCGAGGCCGTACACGGGTCCGCGCCCGACATCGCGGGCAAGGGCCTCGCGAATCCGCTGGCGTGCATCATGAGCGGCGTGATGATGCTGAACCACCTCGGCGAGCACGAGGCGGCCGAGCGGATCAAAACCGCGTACAATCACGTGCTGCAGGAGGGCGACCCGGCCAGGCGAACGCGTGACATCGGCGGCACGGCCACGACCGACGGGTTTGCGAACGCAATCATCGAAGCGATGGGGTGAAGAGGATACAAGGTGACGCAGGGGAAGAGAGAGACGGGTTATGATTGAGCGAATAACCAGGTGACTGAGTAGACCGTTACCCTCACCCCATCCCTCTCCCTTGAAGGGAGGGGGGAACGGAACACCGGACGAACGGAGGATCCCAATGTCGCACGAACACGGTTCACAGCATCCGGCCCATGCCTGTTCCTGCTGCTCGGGCAGCCAGCGGGCGGCTCTGGCGGCGGTTTCGCGCAGGGACTTCATGCTGGGCATGGGTGCGGCGGCAGCCGTGACCGGCTTGGCCGGGGCACAGGGCGCGGCCCAGGCGGAGGACGCCCGGGCGGCGGCCGGCCCGAAGACCGCGCCGGCCTCGCAACTCGTTGTTCAGCCCGTGTTTACGTACGGCATCCCGCAACGAAAGGAGCAGACGAGCTGGCGGCCGTGGGGGGGCATCCAGACGCCCGCGCAGGCGGCCGAGGAGAAGGCACGCATCGAGAAGGAGCTGCGCGAGATGGTGGCGGCGAACGGCCTGGCCGTGAAGATGCTGCCTCTTGCGGAGGTGCGCACTCCGAACGAGGCCAAGGCCGTCAAGCAGACGGCGTGCGACGCGATGCTCGTCTACGCATCGGGCGCCGGACGCGACGCGATCGAGGCGCTGATCGACCCGGATCGGGCGAACCTGTTCTTCCTGCGGCACAGCCCGGGGCCGGTCTCGCTGTGGTATGAGATCATGCACCCGCACATGCTGCGCAAGGCGTCCGACACGTACAGGCAGCCCGGCGTAAACGTGGACGATGTGGTCATCGACGACTACGCCGAGCTGGCGTGGAAGCTGCGTTCGCTGGCGGCGTTGCGCAGGACGCTGGGGCAGCGGATCGTGGCGATCGGCGGGGCGGGCGGCTGGGGCGACGGGCGCAGGCTGGCGCCGCCGATCGCGCGGGAGAAGTGGCAGCTGGACATCCGCGAGGTTTCGTACGAGGACCTCGGCAAGCGGATCGAGGCCCTGCAGAAGGACGCCGGCGCCGTGGCCGCGGCGCGGGCCGAGGCCGAGGCGTATCTTCGGCAGCCGAACGTCAGGCTGCAGACCGAAAAGCAGTACGTCGAGAATGCGTTCATCCTGTACCGGGCGTTCAAGGACCTGATGAAGGAGAACGACGCGCGGGCCATGACGATCCAGCACTGCATGGGCACGGTGATGCCGATCTCGAAGACAACGGCGTGCCTGCCGCTCAGCCTGCTGAACGACGAAGGCTGCCTGGCGTTCTGCGAGTCGGACTTCGTGGTGATTCCGTCGGGGATGCTGATGCACCACATCACGGGCCTGCCGGTGTTCCTGAATGACCCGACGTGGCCGCACAACGGCATCGTGACGATCGCCCATTGCACCGCGCCGCGGAAGATGGACGGGAAGAACTACGAGCCGGTGACGCTGCTGACGCATTTTGAATCGGACTACGGGGCGGCCCCGAAGGTGGACATGAAGATCGGCCAGGTGTGTACGAACGTCGTGCCGGACTTCGCGTCGAAGAAGTGGGTCGGCTTCACGGGCAAGGTTGCCGACAACCCGTTCCTCGACATCTGCCGTTCGCAGTCGGACATCGCGATCGACGGGAACTGGAAGCGGCTGCTGGACGACATGCGCGGCTTCCACTGGATGATGGTCTACGGCGACTGCTGCAAGGAAGTCGGCTACGCGATCCGGCGGCTGGGGATCGAGTGGGAGAATATCTCGGCGTAGAGGGCGGAAACGTAAGCGTGCGTGGTGGATCGGGCGGGCGTCCTGCCGCTTTTGCGGCGGGGCCCCGGGAGACGTCTGGAGCGAACCAGGCACAGGAGCCAGCCATGAATACGGAGCTTTCGAGGCGTGAGTTTCTGGGGACGGCGTCGGCGGGTGTCGCGGCGGCGGCGATGGCGGGGCGGGCGGCGTACGGAGCGGAGGATGCGCCGGTCGGCCGGCTGCCGTCGTTCACGAAGACGCGGGTGCTGCGGGTCTTCATCGGCGTCGCGACGGGATGGCCGCGGCCCGACCTGGACATGATGGCGGAAAAGAAGCGGATCGAGGCCGAACTCGACAAGGTGCCGGGCATGGAGGATGTCGAGTTTCTCTGCAACGAACTCATCCGCGACCCGGAGACGCTGAAGAAGGCGATCGCGCAGTACAAGGACGCCGACGGCATCCTGGCCGTGCAGGTGAGCATCGGCACGTCTCATCTGCTCCACGTCCTGTGCGACAGCGGGCTGCCGGTCATGACGTTCCACGTGCCGTACAGCGGGCACGAATGGCACCTCGTCCCCGACCTCCAGCGGGCGGGCAGGAAGATCGACCTGATCGCCACGAGCCGCTTCCAGGACGTACAGGCGGCCATTCGCCCGTTCCGGGCGATTCACCGCATGAAGGAGACGAAGGTGCTGTACGTCGGCGGCGGGCATCAGCCGGCGCCGGCATACGTCGCGGAGGCGAAGAAGCGGCTCGGCATCGAGGTCGTGTCGATCGATCACAAACGGCTCGTCGAGGCATACGACGCGATGGATGCGGCGGCCGTCGAGGCCGAGGCGAACCGCTGGGTGCAGCGGGCCGAGAAGGTAAAGGAACCCTCGCGCGAGGAGATCGGCAAGTCGGCGCGGCTCTGCCTGGCGATGCAGAAGGTGCTGGCGGCGGAGAAGGCCCACGCGATGACGATCAACTGCCTCGGGCTGTTCGGGGCGAAGGGCCTGCCGGCCTACCCGTGCTTCGGGTTCGTGCGGTTGAACGACATCGGTCTGGTCGGCGTGTGCGAGGCGGACCTGCCGAGCACGTTCACACAGATCATCTATCAGCACATGGAAGGCGTCCCGGGCTTCGTGACGGACCCGGTCTTTGACACGTCCAACGACACGGTGATCCACGCGCATTGCGTGGCGGCGACGAAGATGGACGGGCCGCAGGGCGAGTCGGCGCCGTACGTGATCCGGACGCACCTGGAGGATCACAAGGGCGCGGTCCTGCAGACGAGGATGCGCGTCGGGCAGGAAATCACGATGGCCAAGCTCGTCAGCGGCGATCCGAAGGTGACCGCGGCCCGGCAGCACATGCTGGCCGCCAGCCCCCCCGAATGCTTCGGCTGCGACCGGATGCTGGTCTCGACGGGCAGGATTGTGGACGTGCCGGACGTGGACAGCGGCTGCCGTACGAAGATCGCGGTGAAGGTCCGCGATGCCCGCAAGATGCTCGAGGGCTGGTCGTACGGGTTGCACCGGGTCATCTTTTACGGCAATCATATGGCCGACACACGGCGGCTGGCCCGTTTCCTGGACATCGACGTCGTGGAAGAAGGGTAGCCGCCGTCGCCGGCGTCACGAGCAATCGACCAAGGAGAGCCACTGAAATATGCCCTCTGCGCGATCTTCCAAGCGAGGTGGTTCCGTTGGCCCGCGGGCGTCCGGGTGCGTGCTGACCGAAGAGGCACTCCTGGCGTTGCGGCGCATTCCGCACGTGCCGCCGGGGACGTGCGCCCAGGCGCTCGGGCTGACCAACCGGACGCGCAACGCGCTGGTCAGGGCCGGACTGGCCGGGGACCTCAGTCGCCTCGGGGGGCTCCCCGTGGAGCGGCTGTCCGCCGTTCGCGGGCTCGGCCCGCGAAGCCTGGCGGATCTGCTGGGGCGCATGTGTGCGGCGCAATCGCCGCCGCGTGGCGCATCGCGTCCGCGGAAGCCCAATCCCGGCCGGATCCGCGCCCTTCTGGCGCAGATTGCCGCCGTGCCCGGGGCCCTCGACATCCGCAGCACGGACGTCCGGCTCGGCCTGCTGGTTCTCCAGGCGGCGCCGAAGTGCTCATCGGTCGGCCAGCTTGTCCGGGCGTGGCGGCGCGGCACGTCGCTGCGGGTGAACGAGGACGCGCTCGTGAGCCTGCGGGACGCGATCCGGCGCATGTCGCGGATGTCGTGCGAAGAGGAACTGATCGAAATCCTGTCGCACGGCGAAGCGGGGCGAACGCTCTTCCGGAAGGGGCGGAGGCGCGACGTTGTGGCCGCCTATTACGGCCTCGGGCGTGCGCCGGCGAAAACGCTCGAAGCCATCGGTCAGCGACTGGGCGTGACCCGGGAACGGGTGCGGCAGATCTGCAACCCGATTGCGCTGGCGCGGACCGCACCGAAGCCCTTCGCGCCGGCCGTGGACAAGGCGCTGGCCATCATTCGAAAACGGATCCCCGACTCGCGTATCGCCATTCAGAACGCGCTGGTGGAACAGGGACTTCTCCGGCCCGGCACGCACCTGCGGACCGTGATCCGCGCGGCCCGGCTGCTCAAGCGCCAGCCGCGGCTCGTCATGCAGGAATCCGGCTCGGACCACCTCGTCGGCGACGACCGCCAGAGAGACCTGGTCGTCCGCGCCTGCCGCATGGCCCGGGCACTCATGGTCCGGTCGGGGTTCACGTCCGTGGCGGACGTCCGCGCGCGATGGGTCCGGCGCGTCGGCTCGAATCTCTCCGATGATCTGCTCACGGCCATGCTCCAGTCGGAACGCGGGTTTCGCTGGCTCGACCGCTCCGCGGGGACGTTCTTCTACGCCGAGGGGGGCCGAAACCCGATTCGCGAGCGGATCCGCATGATCATGGCGGTGGCGCCGCGAATCAGGATCGATGAGGTTCGCGCCGCCCTGGAACGGGACGACCGGTGCCGGGCGCCGGTGCCCGATGCCCTGATCGAGTTCTGCCGACAGATGCCCGGGTGCCGCGTGCGCGGGCAGGAGGTTCTTGCCGCGCCGCGCGACGCCCACGCGGACGCATTGACGTCGAACGCGGTCGCCGTCGTACGCCTGTTTCGCAAGCACGGTCCCTTCCTCCGGTTCGGCGAACTGATACGGCTCGCCCTGGCCGCGGGCCTGCCCAAAGCCACGGTAACCGCCTACATGCACCGTTTGCCGATCCTCAAGAACCACGGCCACGGGCTCTACAGCCTGGTCGGCGTCAAGAGCCCGCCGAAGTGAACGCGCGCCGCGGGACCGGTTCCGGCTCCGTCCGGCGTTGTTGCAACGGCGTCGAAACCCCGACTAAGATCATCGCGCCGGCCGACGCGAACCGGAGCCGGCCCCGCCGCGCGGAGGTGCTCCGGCCGACGTCGGCCATGCGGCGGAACCCGGGCCGTCGTCCGACGCGACGGCCGCCACGGCCGCAGCCGCGTTGTGCGTGCCGGCGTTCTTGTCGGCCTTTTCGCGTGTCGCGGCGGGTCCGCGAGACCTGCCGTTATCCGGGCTGAAGGACAGAAAGGAGTCAGGACTCATGAACCGTTTCCGCGAGATGGCACTGACGATCGGGACGGCGGGCCTCTGCTGTCTGGCGGCGTCCGGCTGCGCCACGACGCCGCCCAGACTGACCCGCCACGGCATGGTGATCGGCGTCAAGAAGGAGGCCCTTGCCGAGTACAAGCGCCTGCACGCCAACACATGGCCCGAGGTGCTCAAGGCGACGCGCGAGTGCAACATCCGCAACTACTCGATCTTCGTCAAGGAGATCGAGCCGGACAAGTACCTGCTCTTCGGCTATTTCGAATACACGGGCACGGACATGAAGGCCGACTGGGCGAAGATGAAGACCTACCCCGTCATGCACGAGTGGTGGAAGCTCACCGATCCGATGCAGACGCCCCCGCCCATACGCGAAAAGGACGAATGGTGGGCGATGGCGGAACTGATCTTCCACACCGACTGACGTCCGGGGGAGTGCCGGGCGCCGGGCGGTCCGACGTCCGCACCGCTCGGCACCGGGCCGTGAATCATGCTTGCCGTGCAGCTTTCCATCAGCCGCGTTGATCTGGCGATCATCGTCGCCTACTTCGCGCTCATCATCGGCATCGGCTGCGTCGCCGGCCTGCGCCGGCGCAAGGCGTCCGCGGGCCGTGACTACTTCCTCGCCGGCGGCACGCTGACGTGGCCGATCATCGGCCTGGCCCTCTTCTCGACCAACATCTCGACGATCCACCTCGTCAGCCAGGCCCAGGTCGGCTACATCAGCGGCCTCGCCTACGGCAGCTTCGAGTGGATGGCCCCGTTCACGCTCATCTGCCTTGCCCTGTTCTTCGCTCCGTTCTACCTCCGCTCCGCCGTCGCCACGCTGCCCGACTTCCTCGAGAAGCGCTACAGCCGCGCCAGCCGCAACTGGCTTGCCCTGCTCTCGATCATCTCGGCCATCTTCATTCACATCGGCTTCTCGCTCTACACCGGGGCGATCGTCCTGAACAAGATGTTCGGCATCGACACGATGACGAGCGTCATCGGCGTTTCGCTCCTGACGGGCTTCTACACGATCATCGGCGGCCTGCTCGCCGTCGTGCTCACCGAGTCGCTCCAGACCATCATCCTCCTGGCCGGTGCGATCGCCATCACGGCCATCGCCTACGTCCGGGCCGACGGCTGGTCCGGCATGGCGGCCAGCGTCGATCCGGTGTACCTGACCGTCATGCGGACGCCGCAGCAACTGCCGGAGCTTCCGTGGTACTCCGTGCTGCTCGGCTATCCCGTCATCGGCCTCTGGTACTGGTGCGCCGACCAGACGATCGTCCAGCGCGTCCTCGGCGCGAAGAACGAGAACCACGCCCGCGTGGGCCCGCTCTTCGCCGGCTTCATCAAGATCCTGCCGGTGTTCATTTTCGTCATGCCCGGCACGATCGGTCTCGCCCTGATCCACCAGAAGAAGATGCCGGCGCTGCCACTGGCCGTGGCCAAGGAAGGCCCCCGGGACGCCAGGCCCCATACCGACGATGAGCAGAAGGTGTACGATGCGCTTGTCGCCGGCGGCGGCCAGGCCGAGAAGGCCGCGTCCGCCGACGAACTCGCCGCCGCCACGGGCCTGGGGCGCGCCGCCGTCGATGCCGCCGTGGCCGGGCTGAAGGAACGCAACCTCGTCCGCGACAAGTCCGAGGACATCTACGCCCACATGATCCAGCACCTGCTGCCGACCGGCCTGCGGGGCGTCGTCGCGGCCGCGCTGCTGGCGGCGCTGATGAGCACCGTTTCGGGCGCGCTGAACTCGATCGCGACGCTCTTCTGCTACGACATCTACAGGCAATGGCGGCCCCAGGTGGCCGACCGCACGCTCGTCACGCTCGGCCGCTGGGCGACGTTCGTGGCCATGGCGCTCTCGATCGCCTGGACGCCGTTCATCGCCCGGTTCGACAACCTCTACAAAGGCGCAAACTCCCTGATCTGCTACATCGCGCCGCCGATCACCGTCGTGTTCCTGTGGGGCGTCTTCTGGCGACGGGCGTCGGCCCGCGGGGCGTTTGTCACGCTCGTGGCCGGGTCGTGCCTCGGGTTCGTCGTCTTTCTGCTCGACTGGTTCAAGGACTACACCGGCTGGTCGGTCTCGTTCATGATGGCGGCCTTCTACCTCTTCTGCGCGTG
Organism: uncultured Planctomycetales bacterium; assembly: GCA_964617875.1. Taxonomy (GTDB): domain Bacteria; phylum Planctomycetota; class Phycisphaerae; order UBA1845; family PWPN01; genus CAZMVY01. The sequence goes on from CAZUAI010000049.1 coordinate 25,033, forward strand.
TTCGGCCATCCTCGCGGTGGTCTCGCTGCTGTTCCCGCCGCCGGCCGGCCACCCGGGCAACGCCCTCGTCTGGAAGCACCCGCTCGACGCCCTCCGCGGCGAGGCCTGGCGCGGCATCGGCAACTACAAGCTCCTGTCCGCCATCCTGTTCGTGACGATGGTGACCCTGTACGTGATCTTCCGGTAGCCGGCCGAGCGCCCTTCCGCCGGCGGATCAGCCCCGGCGGAAAGCGACGCGCTCAACACATGGCCCGGCAGCTTCGCATCCTCCACGACCGCGCGGGCGCCGTTCGGCATCCTCATTGCGTGCATTACGGCATCACGATCCGCAGCGGGAAACAAGGCTGCAGGCCGGGCGGCGACCCTTGCGAACGGCCTCCGGCTCGAAGAAGATGTCCGCACGGGGATGGCGCGGGGACAACAGCGGCCCGCGGGCGGCCGCGCACAGGTGAACGCATGATGAAAAACACGATGCGGCGCGTTTCGAGGACGTGTCTGGCCGTGGTCGCGGCGCTTGCAGCCTGTGATCGGAGGCCCGAAACGCCGCCCTCGACTTCTTCCACGGAACCGGCGGCCGCGCCGGTCGCGGCCGCCTCCGCCCCCGCCACCTGCCGGCGCGCGCCCGTGGCCGATCGGAGCATGCTCAAGATCGCCGTCGTCCCGATGGGCGGCACGCACCAGTTCTTCAAGGCCATCCACGCGGGCGCCGCCAGGGCCGAACTGGAACTCCAGGGCGTCCACGTCACCTGGAACGCCCCCCTCAAGGAGGGCGACCGCGAGACGCAGATGAAGATCGTCGAGAACCTTATCGGCGCGGGCGTCCACGGCATCGTCCTCGCCCCGAACGACAACGTCGCCCTCCTCAAGCCGGTCCGCGAGGCCGTGAAGGCCGGCATCGGCGTCGTCGTGATCGACGGCATCCTCAACGGCGCCGTCTGCGACGATTTTGCCAGCAACGTCGCCACCGACAGCTACGTCGGCGGCCAGAAAGGCGCCCGCCGTCTCGGCCGGATCCTCGGCGGCAAGGGCGACGTCGTGCTGCTCCGCTGCCAGGTCGGCTTCCTCAGCACGATGCGCCGCGAGCAGGGTTTCCTCGACGTCATGGCGAAGGAGTTTCCCGACATCCGCATCGTCTCGTCCGATCAGTACGGCGGCGCCACGGCCGAGGAGGCCGACAAGAAGGCCGAGAGCCTGCTCAGCCGCTTCCCCGCGCTCGACGGCGTGTTCTGCCCCAACGAGTCTACGACGTTCGGCATGCTCCTCGCCCTGCAGCGGGCCGGCCGCGCGGGCAAGATCAAGTTCGTCGGCTTCGACAGTTCGGAGAAGCTCATCGACGCCTTGCGGGTCGGCCACCTGCACGGCCTCGTGGTGCAGGACCCGGTCAACATGGGCTGCACGGGCGTCAAGACGCTCGCGGCGTATCTCCGCGGCGAGCCGGTCCCCACGCAGATCGACACCGGCAGCGAGGTCGCGACGCCCGAGAACATGAACGACCCGCGGATCGAGGAGCTGCTCGCGCCGCCGATCGAGAAGTATCTGCAGTAGCGTCGGCGGTTCCCGGCCCCGCGCGCCTGCATGCGCGGGATCGCACGGCGCCGCGCGTGCGGGAAGAAGCTGTGCCAAATGCGCGTGACCTGTGGCCCGCCCCGGCCGCCGTGGGTAGAATGCCTTCCGCGACGCCCGGCGACGCATCGAGCGGGGACGGGAGCACCCCCGCGCCCGCGGAGTGACGGATGAGTGCTTCGGACTGGACAGAACACGCACGCCCCGGACCGTCCGGCCGGACGAATGGGACCGGCACTTCGCCCCGCCTGCAGATGACCGGCGTGCGGAAACGCTTCGGCCCCACCCTCGCGCTCGACGGTGTCGATCTCCTCGTTCAACCCGGCGAGGTTCATGCCCTCATCGGCGAGAACGGCGCCGGAAAGAGCACGCTCATGAAGGTTCTCAGCGGCGCGATCCGGCCCGACGCCGGCGACATGACGCTCGACGGCCGGCCGTACGAGCCCGCCGACCCGCACCACGCCCGCCGGAGCGGCATCGCGATGATCTACCAGGAACTCAATCTCGCCCCGCACCTGACGGTCGAAGAGAACGTCATGCTCGGCGTCGAGGAAACGTGCCTCGGCATCCTCCGACGCGACTCCATGCGCCGCCGCGTCGTCGCCGCCCTCGAACAACTGCGCCACCCCGACATCCGCCCCGACGTCCGCGTCCGGGACCTGAGCATCGGCGCGCAGCAGCTCGTCGAGGTCGCCCGCGCCCTCGTCACCGACGCCCGCATCATCGTGATGGATGAGCCCACCAGCTCGCTCTCGCGGGACGACACCGCTCAGCTCTTTGCCCTCATCCGCCGCCTTCGCGACCGCGGCGTCAGCATCATTTACATCTCGCATTTTCTCGAGGAGGTCCGCGCGGTTGCCGACCGCTTCACGGTTCTTCGCGACGGCCGCGTCACCGGCTCCGGCCGCGTCGCGGACACGCCCACGCCGCGCATCATCGAGATGATGGTCGGCCGTGGCCTGGATGAGATGTTCCCGCGCGTGCCGCACCAGCCCGGCGAGCCGATCCTGCGGCTCGACGCCCTCTCCGGCGACCCCGTGCCGACCGGCGTGGATCTGACGCTTCACCGCGGCGAGATCCTCGGCCTCGCCGGCCTCATCGGCGCGGGCCGGACCGAGCTGGTCCGTACGGTCTTCGGCCTCGCCCCCGTCCGCGGCGGCCGGGTCACCGTCGCCGTCGTCGGCGCCGCCCCCATGACCGACGGCGGGGCCCTGCCGCACCGCCGGCTTGCGCAGGGCGTCGGCATGCTCAGCGAGGACCGCAAGGCCGAGGGGCTTGCCCTGCCCATGAGCCTCGCCGACAACATCACGCTCTCACGTCTCGGCACCGTCGGCCGTTGCGGCGTCCTGAGCCTCTCGCGCCAGCGTCAGGCCGCCCGCCGCTGGATCGAACGGCTCGACATCCGCACCCGCGGTCCGCTCGAACCCGTCTGGAGCCTTTCCGGCGGGAATCAGCAGAAGGTCGCCGTCGCACGGCTGCTTCACCAGGACGCCGACGTGCTTCTCCTCGACGAACCCACCCGCGGCATCGACGTCGGCGCCAAGGTGCAGATCTTCCGCCTCATGGGCGAGCTGGCGACCGCCGGCAAGGCGATCCTCTTCGTCAGCTCCTACCTGCCGGAGTTGCTGGGCGTGTGCGACAGGATCGCCGTCATGAGCCGCGGCCGTCTCGTCGAAACAAGGCCCACGCCACAATGGACGGAGCAGGCCATCATGGCGGCGGCAACCGGAGGCGCATCATGACAATCGAACCCGAAGCGCGGGCGAGGGGCCCGGAGTCTTTCGCCGTTTCCCGATTCCTCCCGTTCTCCCTTTTCCGCGGAGTCACTCGCTCGTGACCGACACACCTGACACCCCCGCCATGCGCCTCCGGCGGCTCCTCAACCTGCTGGGCCCGCTGCTCGCCCTCGTCCTGATCATACTTGCGTTCGCCGCCGCCTCGCAGATCAAGGGCGGGCTCGACGCCCGCCGCTTCGCCCTCGAACGTGCCGGGAGCCGCATCCGCGCCGGCCTGCCCGCCGCGCCTGTGCCGTCCCGCTGGCAGGCCATCCGCGAGCAGAGGAACCACTTCCTCACGATCGACACCTTCCGCTCCACCGCGAACCAGACCGTCGCCGTCGGCATCGCCGCGATGGGCATGACGATGATCATCATCGGCGGGGGCATCGACCTGTCCGTCGGTTCGGTGATGGCCCTCACGAGCGTGATGACCGCCTGGTGCCTCAAGAGCGGCTGGCCGCCGGTCGCGTCCGTGCTGGCCGGGCTGTTGCTGGGCGGTCTCTGCGGCTGCGCCAACGCGACGATGATCACACGCCTGCGCGTCGTGCCCTTCATCGCCACGCTCGGCATGTGGGGCGTGGCCCGCGGTCTGGCGAAGGGCATCGCCGCCGAGCAGAAGATCGACGCCCCCGCCGGCTGGCTCGGTGCGCACGTGCTCGTTCGCCGGCCCGATCCGGCGTGGCTGCTCGTCTCGCCGGGCGTCTGGACGATGCTCGCCCTGGCCGTGCTCGTCTGGGCCGTGCTCCGCTACACCGCGCTGGGGCGCTACATCTTCGCAATCGGTTCCAACGAGGCGACGGCACGCCTCTGCGGCATCCGTGTCGAGCGGGTCAAGCTCTACCTGTACGCGATCGCCGGCCTCTGTACCGGGATGGCGGGCGTGATGCAGTTCTGCCGTCTGACCGTCGGCGACCCGACGACGGCGATGGGCGCCGAACTCGACGTCATCGCCGCGGTCGTCATCGGCGGCGGCAGCCTGTCCGGCGGCGAGGGCTCGGTCTCGGGCTCGCTGATCGGGGCGCTGATCATGGCGTTCCTCCGCGTCGGCTGCGACCATGTCGGCGTACCGAGCTGGGTCCAGGAGATGGTCATCGGCGCCGTGATCGTGCTGGCGGTCGCCCTCGACCAGTGGCGCCACCGCCGGATGCAGGGAGGCAGGACCGCATGAGCAGCATCGCGATTCGTGAAGTCCCCGGCGGCGTGGAGATCCCGGTCAAGGTCGTCCCCGGCTCCTCGCGTGACCGGGTCGCCGGGTTGCTCGGCGATGCCCTGAAGATCGCCGTTTCCGCGCCGCCCGAGAAGGGCAAGGCGAACCAGGCCGTGATCGAGGTTCTCGCAAGGGCCCTCGGCGTCAAGCGAAACGCCGTCCGGATCGTCGCCGGCCACACGCAGCCGCGCAAGGCCGTTCAGATCGCCGGCCTGACGCCTGAAACCGTACGCTCGAAGCTGGGCCTGTGATTCTCCCTGCAAGGGAGAGGGACGGGGTGAGGGTATTCGCCTCCTCCCGGCTCGCTCATGACGGTTCCGGCGGCGCCTACCGTCGTTTCGGCGGTCCCTTGCGGCGCTTCCACGCGGGGATGCTCAGGTAATAGCGGTAACTCAGCCACCCGATGCAGATCCCCGTCCCCGCGACGCCCATCATTCCGAGCAGCATCAACAGGCTCGACAGCCGGCCGGCGGAAATCGCCGCTTCGTCGCTCGGCTGCGTCGCCGGGACCGCCGGCTTCACATAGCAACTGAGCGACAGGAACACGACCCCCAGGACGGTCGCCGCCGCCCCGAGGACGACGACCTTCCACAACGGCATCCGGTCACGTGGCTTGGACATGGTTCGCTTCCAGATCGAGCACGACCGCGATCTCGTCGCAATTCGCCTGCACCGGACACCGCACGCAGTCCGTCCAGACCTTGTGCGGCAGCGTCTCCTTCGGCACGACGTGGTATCGCTGCCGTTCGAAAAACGCCCGCTCGCGCGTCAGGGCGAAGAGTTGGGCCAGCCCCAGCCGCCGCGCCTCGGCCTCCGCCGCCTTCACGAGCTGCGTCCCGATCCCGTGCCCCCGCCGCTCCTCCGCCACCGCCAGGCTCTTCAGCTCCGCCAGGTCGCGCCACACCAGCTCGACCGCGCAGCATCCCGTCACCCGTCCATCCTCCTCCCACACGAGGAAATCGCGCAGGTGCTCGTACAGGTCCGTGTGCGATCGGAACAGCATCCGCCCCAGTTCGGCGTGGTGCGTGATCAGCCCGTGGATCGCGGGCACGTCGTCCATTCTCGCGGCTCGTACCAACTCAGGCTCCGTCTCCCGGCACCGTCGCAGAGACCGACGCGACATGGAACCGGGCCGTCAGGGATTGTAGCGGTTCGTCCGCCGTTCGTGAAGATGCCGGTGGATGTCGCTTTCGCGGTTCGCTACGACTCCTGGCACCGTGCTCCGTGCCGCCCCGCCCCCGCACGTCGGGTGGCGGAGCGGCCGGAAATCCGGTAGAACTACCGTCCGCGGCGGCGTGGTGCCCGCGGCCTGAGAACTCAAAACGCGAGAACGTGAGGACAATCACATGGCCAGACTGACCCGGTATCGTTTTTCGTTCGGTCCCTGGAACATCCATGAAGGCGCGGACCCGTTCGGCCCGAGTGTACGGCAGCCGATCAGCTTCGCCAGAAAGCTCAAGGAGTACCGCAAGCTCGGGTTCGAGGGCGTGCAATTCCACGACGACGACGCGGTGCCCGAGATCGACGGCAAGTCGCCCCGGCAGGTCCTCGCCCAGGCCCGGAAGGTCCGCAGGATGCTCGACGGCGAGGGGCTCGTCGCGGAGTTCGTCGCGCCCCGGCTCTGGGAAGGGCCGCAGACCATCGACGGCGGCTACACGTCGAACGACCCGAAGTGCCGGGCGTACGCCCTGAAGCGGTCGCTGCAGTCGATCGACATCATGAACGAGCTGGGCTGCAACAAGATCGTGCTGTGGCTCGCCCGCGAAGGGACGTACATCCGCGAGTCGAAGCCGGCGCGGCAGGCCCACCAGTGGCTGCTCGACGCGATCAATGCGATGCTCGCCCACGACCCGAACGTCCTGATCCTGATCGAGCCGAAGCCGAACGAGCCGATGGACCACGCGTACGTGCCGACGATCGGCCACGCCATCGCGATGGCGTACGCGTCGAACGATCCGAGCCGCGTCGGCGGGCTGATCGAGACGGCCCACGCGCTGCTGGCGGGCCTGGACCCGTCGGACGAGATGGCGTTCGCCCTGCACCACAAGAAACTCTGGAGCGTCCACCTGAACGACCAGAACGGGCTGAAGTTCGACCAGGACAAGAACTTCGCCGCGGCGAACCTGCGGTCGGCGTGGAACCAGGTCCGCGTGCTCGAGGAAGGCGGCTTCGGCCGGAACGGCGAGTTTGTCGGCCTCGACGTCAAGGTCATGCGGACGCAGAAGCAGCAGAACAACACGGCCCATCTGGCGAACAGCAAGCGGTTTTTCGAACTGCTGCTCGAGAAGGTGCGGACGTTCAACCGCAAGGCCGAGGCGAAACTGATCGCCGCCCGCGACTACGAGGGGCTCGAGCGCCTCGTCATCGAGCACCTGCTCGGCGCGTAACGGAGATCCCATCGCGCCGGGTGCGTTCGATCTTCGACGGCGAACGAGTCAACAGGTGGGCGAACCTCCGCAGCCGCGGGCATGCGGCTGCGGAGAACCGCCCGTCCTACACGTTCGTCATTCGAGCTTCGTCATTCGCCATTCTCGAAGGCGTCCTCGGAGCTTGCCACGAAGAACATGTAGGTGCTGATCTGCGACGGGCCCAGCGAGAGGACGTCGCCGTGCGAGAGCGGTTGGCCGTCGCCGTCCGGCAGAACGGGCTCGCCGTTGGCGAATGTGCCGCAGGTGCTGTTCAGGTCCAGGAGGGTGTACACGTCGCCGTTGCGGACGATCTTCGCGTGGACCCGCGACACTTCGCACGGGCCGAAGTACATCGTGTCCGCGACGAAATAGTCCACGACCGTCTCCGCGGGCTTCTCGGCGGGCGTCGCGGCACGGCCCAGAACGACCTCGTCCACCGTCAGCGGGATGATCCCGACGGTCGACGGCCCCGTGCCCAGCAGGTAGGCCCCCTGGCGCAATTGCCGGATGACGAGCATCATCCTCGCGATCCGCTCGCGGCGGTCGAGGTTCATGATCAGCGCCATTTCGTGCAGCCGCGAGATGCTGATCAACTGGTCGAGCTTGATGAAGATGGGATCTACTTCGGACATGGCCTCTCCATTCGCCGGTAGGCATCACCCGGCGTCTTAGAGCCTACTGCGCGGGCTGGCTCGCGGGAACGTCGGTCTTCTGCGTCGTCGGGGTAGGTGTTGTTGCGTCACGAGCGCTCGTGGAACCGGCCGCGAGCGCAGTGGCCGCCCGAGTCGATGTTGGCAACGGCTGCGTAGCGACGGGCACCGGCGGGCCGACGAACGCCGCCATCGGGTCGGTCCAGTCGGTCTCCGTGTCGCCGTGGCCGTTCCGCACATCCTTCGGTCCGGTGCGCGTATCGACCCACGCCATCTGCATCTGCCGGCCCAAGGCCTCGATACGGCGGTCAATCGAGGCGAAGCCCCGGTCCAGCGCGTGCAGCAGGATCCAGAACGCGATCATCCCGACGAACCCGAAGATGACCCAGCGCAGCACCGGCGGCGTCACGCGACCCTCGGCGATGGCGCTCATCGCCTCCCGGTACTGCCCATTCGCCGGGTCCATCGAAAGCGCCTGCATCCAGCAGGCCTGCGCCTCCAGGTAGCGCCCCTGCTGCGCCAGGATCCGCCCGCGCAAATCGAGCGCCGCCGTCTGCAGCGGGCCGTCCGGCATCCGGTCCACGAGCAACCGCTCGGCCTGGTCGTATTGCCCGGCCCGCGCCAATTCCGCGGCCATCGCCAATCGCAGCCGATGGGAACTCGACGACCCGGCCGAATGTCCGTGCGCAAGACCGAGCGACGCCTCGTCGGGGTCCGGGTACGGTTCAGCGAAGTACGAAGGGGTCTGCATGGTCTTTTCCTCGCAAGTGGTTTACCGGGTGAGGCTGCCGCCGTAACCGCGGGCCGCTTCCTGCTCCTTGGGCGGCAACAGGCCCACGAGCTGCCGCACGGCTGCCTTGAGGCCTTCCACATCGTCATTGTTGATCGCCCGGCGCGCCTGGGCGAACAACTGCTCAGCCCGCGCCGCGTCCCGCATGTACGACCGCCGTTCTTCCAGATAGGCCACGTACCCGACCCAGAAGTCGGGCCGCCGTGCCATCACGCGGAACCCCAGCGACTTCAATTCGTCCAGACGCCGCTTCAACAAGTCCGGCTGGCGGGACGACATGGCCTGTCTCGTGTCGGTGGACAGGAGGCGCATGCACGACTTGTCCGACGGCTCGCCGTGCTGGCTGACCAGACTGTCGAGTTCCGCCAGGATCGTCTCGGCCTCTTCGGTCAGCTTGGGCCATTCGAGGGCATCGTCCATCTGGTCGATCGCCGCCTTGAGGTCCAGCAAGCGGTTGTTGCACTCGCCGACGGCGTCCGGGTCGCCCTCGGACGCGGCGAGCAGCGATGCCACCTGCCGGACCATGTCCTCGCGTTCGATCCGCGCGAGGCCATCGCGGGCCTTGGCGTCCTGCGTACGGCGGGCGTCGTCGCGCAGGACCGTCAGCCGCGTCTTCTCGCGATCGAACTGGTCGCGGAGGTCGGCCACGGGCAGCGCCTTCTGCTCGAGCAAGAGCGACGCGGCGAACTCCTCGTCAAGGACGGGGATGTAAGCCTTCGTCGTGACCAGGCGTGAGGCGTCGATCTGGATCGTCACCTCGACCTCGCTGTGGGCCGGGACATCGCGCTTGAGCTGCTCCGACGCGATCTTCAGCCGGCCGATCAGCCGGTTCCGGTCGGCACGGTCGTTCTCCCCCTCGACGACGGGGATGCTGATCAGGTCGCCGCTCTGGCCACGGCGGACTTCGCGGACCATTCGCAGGACCCGCCGCTGCCGCGCCGGCAACGGTGTGCCCTTCTCGACGAACACGTACATCTCGTTGCTCGCCGTCGCCACGCCGACCGAGTGCGTCAATGGCGGGTTCGTGAGCGTCACGCCCGTTGTGTACGAGAGACGGTCCGGCGCCGTCGGCACGCGGGTGCCTCGGGCGTCGGACAGCTCGATGAGATACTCGCTCTTCCGTCCCTTCTCCGCGTGAAGCTCGGTCATGAACACCCCTGCCGCGTTCAGCGGGACCTTGCCGCTCCGCCATCGCCCCCCGGATTCCACGAACTCGATCGAATACCCCCTCAGGTCCGCGTTCGCCGGGTGGTTCACGCACCCGCCGATCGGCGGGTCCACCTCGCTGCCCACCGGTTCGTATTCCAGGACGATCCGGAAGACGCCGGCCGGCGCGTCGGTCTGGGTCTGCTCTATCTTCTGCGCGCCGGCGAAGATCGCCGCCCCCTGCGCCACGACGGTCACGGGGTCGATGGTGTAATCGAGCGCCGCGCCAAGGTCCGCCTTGACCTGGTCCCGCAGCCACGGGATGAGGCTCGTGCCGCCCACCATGATGATCTTCTCGAGGTCCTTGCCGGACAGGTTCTTCTCGCCGAGCGCCTTGCGGCACAGGTTGATCGAGCGGACGACGTATGGCGTGACGATCTCCTGGACATCCGCGGGCGTCAGCTCGTATTCCAGCTCGACGGTCTCGCCGGCGACGTCGGCGCAGAGGTTCTCGATCCAGATCTTCTGCGGCCGCTCCGTACGGCACACCTGGATCTTGGCGCGTTCGGCCTCGTTCTTGAGCTTGGCGATCGCGGCACGCCAGCGGGTGTTGCCGCGCCGGAAGTCCTCAAGCCGGTAGCCCGCCGTCAGGAGCGGCACCAGCTTCTTCTCGACGATGTCCCAGTCGATCATCTTGCCGCCGAGGTAGTTGTCGCCGGCGTGGTTGACCACCTGGATGCCGCCGTCGCGGACCTGAATGACCGCCGCATCAAACGTTCCCCCGCCGAAGTCGTAGACCAGCCAGAACGCCTTCTCGGCAAAGTTCTGAAAGCCGTAAGCCAAGGCGGCGGCGACGGGCTCCTGCAGGAGCGGGGCCGTGGCGAAGCCGGCCAGCTCCGCCGCCCGCTCCGTCGCCTGGCACTGCGGCAGCTCGAACGCCGCCGGCACCGTGATGACCGCCGCCTGGAGTTCGTCGCCCGTGGCCAGGCGGACGTCGGCCTTTAGGCACTTGAGCACCTCGGCCGACAGCTCCTCAGGGCGCATCGTACGGCGGCTGGCAGCGAAGGTCTTCTGCCCGTCTTCGCCCTTGCCCATGCGAAGCTTGAACTCCATGTCGCAGTTCTCGGGGTCGGCCTCGAACCGCTCCTTCGCCGCACGGCCGACGCGAAGGGTGCCCTTCTTGTCGATCCACACCGCCGACGGCGTAAACGACGCCCCGTCCGAGTTGGGAATCACCCGCGCCGTCGTCTCGCTCAGCACCGCGATCGAGCTTGTCGTCGTTCCCAGATCGATCCCGTAGTCAATCGTTGTCCTGCTCATCGAGATTCCTTTCGCTTGTCCGGGCCGAGGGCACCGCCGCGGTTGTCCCCCCGTGCCCGCTCCAGCCTCTCGCTGACGGTCACCTGGAGCCGTTGCCGCGCGCGGACGAGCCCCGGCTCGGCGTTGCGACGACGACCTCCCCCTTCTGGATCAGCTTGCCCTTGTAGGCGATGGACGGCTTGATCGTCTCGCTGACAGTCTCACGCGGCACGCCTTCGGTCGGCTGGAATGCAACGACCTTCAGCGCCATGCCGTCCACGTAACGCTCCCCGGTGTGATCGCGAATTTCGATCGTCGCGCTCGCCAGTGCGTCCCAGGTTGATTCCACGTGCCGCCAGACGGCCCGCAACTCGTCGGGCGGCTCGCCGCCGTTGGGCGCCACGCGGTTCCGGATCCGCCAGAGCCCCGTCGCGAAGTCCGCCACAAGGTGCAGCAACGCATCGACCTCGGCCGCCGCGTCGAGCTTCGGCGATATCGTGGACTCCCTCACCTGCAGTTTGCGCAGGAGTTCAACCATCTCCGGCGTCCAGGCCGGCCGCGGGATGCGGAACTCCGGCGGGAAGAGCCTCTGCCGCAGGTCGCCCGCGCGACCGGTTGTGACGTTCAATTCCTCCAGAATGCCCTCCGGCTTGACGGCATTTTCACCCGACTGCTCTTGTGTCTTGTCTTTCTTTCGAGTCATCAGTTCTCCCAACGCGCTGCGCGCCTCTGGTTCATCGAATCAAATCCCGCGTCATCCGTGTTTCCTTGCACATCTGTCGCGAGCGGCCGCAACGCTACGTCGACGGCGAGTTGCCGAAACACCACCCCGCGGCCCGCAAGTCCCGGATCGGCGGGAACGCGTTACTTGCCCCTGCGGATTTGATGCCGGGCTTCCTCGTGCAGACGTCGTACAAAACGCCTCCGATCGCGCCTACGCCCGTCGCGACCAGGGCACCGACGATCCACCCCACCGGGTCCGCATTCGCCCCGCCGATGGCGGCCCACGCGATCAACCCGGCCGGAACGGCGCCGAACAGCGCCCCGAGGGCCGGGAAGAGCTGCGCCCGCCGGTGCTGCGATCGACACGTCGAACACCGCGGCACCGGGATCGTCGCCGTCCGGTACTGCACGTGGACCGAGTTATAGCCGCGGACCCGCGACACCTCGTAGTGCATGCCAATCTTGATGGCGGCCGTCTCCTCCGCGTCGTTCTGTTCGCAGAAGTAGCAGAGGTCGGCAAGGCGGTTCTTGCGAACGATCTCGAGGTTCTCCTCGACGCGTGCCCGCATCGACTGGCTCGCGACGACCGGCAGGATCGTCTCCAGAAGTTCGATGCACGCGCTCCAGTCCTCCGTCTCGTTGCCGAACGCGATCGCGCACTGCATCGCCGTGCCCGCCACCTCGTCGAACGCGGCATCGCGCGTCGCGTTGCCCGCCGGCAGCAGCGTCTCGACGATCATCAGGTGCGGCCGTGTCCGTTCCAGAAGCTCCGTTGCCAGCGCCCCCATCCGGGCGGCGGGCTCGTCCGACTTCGTCAGAAGCTCGCACTGCATCCGGATCCGCTCGCGCGTGGGCGCCAGGGCCTCGGCCAGGGCCCCGTCGATCGCCGACGGAGCGTAGCCCGAGCCCTGCATCAGCGACACGTGCCGCGCCGCCGTGTCGCGGTTCCCGCGCTCCGCGGCCGCCACCGCGCTCCGGGCGTTGACCAGCAGAATCGCCCGCGTCAGCGACTCCCGGATCCGCCGCACTGTCCCGCCGGTCACGCGGGGATCGTCCAACTCCTGCGCGCGCGCCGCCAGCCGGTTCCAGAAGCCCTCCTCTTCGATGAGCCTCTGCCATCGCCGGCACGCCCGGCCCCAGCAGACCGCCCGCGTGCGGTCCTCGTTCTCCGTCAGCGCACGGTGCCCCGCCGCGTGCTCGAGGTCCAGCGCCACCGTGTGATAGAGCACCGCTAGGTTGTGCGTCGAGGCCTTGCCCACCGATTCGTCCTTCTCGAAGGCGAGCCAGTAGCTCAACGCATCGCTGGCGCGGTTCTCCCTCAGCAACTGGAGCCCGCGGTCCTCCTCCGCGCCCGACCGCTGCGGCCAGAACCAGAACAGCTCATCGACCAGCCGCGCCTCGGGGTCCTGCAGCCGAGCCATCGCCGCACGAATGGCATCCTCGTCCGGCGGCGGGTCGAGCGGCAGATACCCCGCCCCGGACACGCCGCCATTCATGCCGAGCTTCCCCTGAATCTTCAGCCGCGACTCCAGGCGACGGATGTCCCGGATCGTCGCGGTGGTGGGCAGACCGGTCACGCGGAACGGGTTCGTGCGGTACAGGTCGGGCGTGGCGGTGTCCAGGAGGCGCCTGTCGGCGTCGCTGCTCGCGGTATACGACCACTCGTCTTGCGGCGCGGGCATGGGCTCATCCTCGCGGGCCGAAGCCGGGCCGTGCGACGGTTCCTCACCCTGCAATGCGTAGGTATCGTTCGCGATCGCGGGCTGATGGTCGTGTTCACGACCGGGCGTCGGGGACGGGAGCACGGCGGGGTCGCCGCCGGACAGTGCCCGGAAGCACGTCGGACAATAGGTCTTGCCGTCCGGGCCGCGAGCGTACGGCCGGCCCGAGCGGTCCTGTCCGCATTGTGTACACGCGATCCGTTCGTGCCATTGGGCTTGGGGCATCACCGGTTCTCCTTAAGGCGTGCCGCGCTGCCATCGCCCCGGTTCCGCAAGCCGACCCGGTCGCGACAGGTAGACAGCCAAGACAAGGTAGACGGCCGCGGCGACTGCGGGCTCGAACAGCCCGTGAAGATAGACCAACGACGCAGGATAGCCTGCCCCGTTAGCTGCTCGAGCGACCGCGGATCCATCCAGGACGCCGACGACCGTGATTGCCATCCGCAGGCCCACGCCCACAAAGGCCCCGCCAATCGCCGCAAGGGCCCACCGGGTCCGCATGTGGATCAGCACGCCGACGACCATGAGAAGCACACACTCAACCCCGTACAACCAGGACCCCTGAACTTGCGCCCCTTGCATTAGCACGATATCCGGCCCGTGACGTGGGCCGTGCCCAGAGGGCCCGGCCCTCAAGACAGGCGCGAGCAGGCCGTCGCACAGGAAAAGGAACCCGAAGAGCATCAACGCGCAACTCAGCGCGCTGAGCCGCATCTGCTCCTCGTCCCGCGGCTCGTTGGAAAGGCAGGCCACGAGGAACGCGCTCAGGGCAACGAGGTCCCAGGGAAGCTCGCTGGCACGGGCCATAATCCCACAAATGCGCGTCGGCGCGTAGCCCGTCGGGGAAAGGTGATGCATGAGAATCCCGGCGAGGGAAAGCACCAGGACGATCGCGATCACCCAGGTCCTGGCCACGACGCGCGAGAAGCCTCCGGCCTGATAGGCAAGACCGGAGAACCGGGCCAGTGTTCCCAGCAGCGCCATCAGCATGGCGGCGGCGGAAATCCAACAGGCCACCGTCCCGGGCCCCTGGTGCTGTCGCCCCCGCGTGTCGGGAAGCCGGGAGGCGTCCACGCCGATGGCGGCCAGCCAACACACCACGCCCGTGACGCCGACAACGATCGCCAGCGGGACCCAGTCGTTCCAGCCCTCATTCGCCTCCAAGTCTTCCGCCGACACCCTCCGCCCGCGGGGCCCGCCCGCCTGGACCAGCGCCCACGAACGAAGCCCGGTCATGAGAACCACCGCCAGCAATGCACATTGGAGCGCATGTGCCGCGCAGACGACGGCACCGAACACCGTCGTCGATTGCCCGTTCGCACGCGATAGTTCGACAACCGTCCAGATCGCGGCGACAACCCCCTGCGCCGCCAGACCGGCGATGCACAATTGCCTGCCCCAGTCCTTGCGCTGCCACAGTCCGACGAAGGCAGCAGCCGCGAGGACGGTAGCCACCGGCTGAATCGCGCTGGTCAGTTGAGCAACCTCTACGTGGACCGTTGCCGTCCTGCCACCGACAAAGCCGAACTGCGTCAGGTTCAAGAAGGCCCACCACAGGCCGCGGACTCGCCCGCAGAGCAGGGCCGCGAGGACCAGGACCGTCAGGACCGGCCATTTCACCAATCCCGCGGCCCCTCTTTCCGGTTCCGCGAGACGGTGCGACGCGTCCGCCTGCCGCACATCGACGTACGGCTCTTCGTCCTCGTCCGGCGTAACGGGGGCCAAGGCAGGCGCGCCTGCTCCCGTCTCCAGCGGCCGTATCGGAATGGATGGCGCACTGGATGGCGTATCGCGACCAGCATCATCCGCCGCCAAGGCCTCGGCCGGCGACCATTCCTCGTTCGCAAACGGAATCAGGCCATCCGAATCGAGTCCCGGCGCCGAGCCGACCGGAGGAGCCGTCGCCGATCGCGCGGCTGGAACACCTCCGCCGTCAGCAAACGAATCGTGGATATCGGCGATGCGCAAGAAACCGGACTGCCCCAAAGGGACCGCGGAATCGGCGACAGCGGGGAACGCATCGCCCGCCTCGTGCGTGGTCTCGCTGGCCCCCGCTTCGGCAGGCCCGTGGACCTCCGTCAACGGAGTGATGACGAACATGGTCCCGCAACGTGGGCACTTGCCCGTATGCCCGACGTGGTTGTCGGCACACGGGAGAATTGCGTTGCAGCCGGGGTTGGTGCATCTCGCCTGAACCATGGGTAGCCCTCATCGCCCTTTTTAGAGACTGTAGCATCATTACAGAGTGATCCCGTGGTATTCCGGCCGGCTTTCGCG
>CAZUAI010000050.1:0-39081 GCA_964617875.1 uncultured Planctomycetales bacterium
TGGACACGCTCGGTCTCTGTCCCGCACGGCGGGTTCTTCACGGCAGTGCCATTCGCCCCTGGATCCGTCTCCATTCGACGGCGGATGATTATGTCCAGTATGAGACGGGCGACGAGCTTCTGAACGACGCGATCGGACAATGGCTTCGTATCACCATTCCGCTTGCCGGCGACTCGCTCTGGCGCAAGACCGTCGTGGGCAATCCGAACCTGACGGACATTTCATGGATCGAGATTCATGCCGACACCTGGGGCGACACGTTTACGCTCTGGATCGACGACCTTGGCTTTGCCGCGCCGCGCGGCGCGACGTGGCCGATGCGACAACGTGATTTCAGCCACACCGGCCGGGCCGAATACTCGGTTCCGGCGGAGCGCCAGAATGCGACCTTCTTCGACGTGGTGACATGGCAGACGCGATCGCCGGGGTCGCCCGACGACGGCGGCTTCGGCGCGACCTCGATGAGTTTCTTCGATACAGCGGGTCCCGACGGCGCCGACATCATCGTTGGCTCCTACCATTGGCCCAAGGGCGTGCAGGCAATGGACCGCCACACCGGCCGACGGTTCTGGAGCGGCTTGCCGGCGGGCGGCGAAACGATCGCCTCCATCACGCCGGCGTTCTCGAACGACGGCGCCTCGATCTACGTCGTTAACGACGCCACCGAAAGCGGGAGCTATCCGAACGGCCATCCGCTGATGGCGTTCGACAGCATCGGCGGACCGGGTTCGTTCCGCCACAACGGCAACAACAGCGACGCCCGGCATCTGCAGGCCCTCTCGCCGACCATCGCCCCGGACGGCCGGATCCTTCTGCACCAGTGGTTTGACCGTCCCTATGCTGGAACGGACGACGGCAGCCAGATCACCGAATCATGGGCGGCGGCGACCAGTGCCGACAGCGGCCACAGCGATCCGACGCTTTACGTCGAGGGTGCCGACCTGTATGTCGTGATCGGTGGACGCGACGGCTTCATTCGCTCGTATGACGGCCTTACCGGAGACGAACGCTGGGCCGTCAACGTGGGCGAAACGATCGACGCCACCGTAACCGTTGACCCGAGCACCGGCAACATCTACGTCGGTTGCGGGTCGGATTCGATCCGCATTGCAGGGCTCGACAAGAACGGTTATCCGCTCTGGAGCAATGTCTCCGAGATCGTGTACGACAACAGCGGCGGAACCGGCCATCCACAACGGGCGCAATCCGCCGGTTGCCTGAGCCACGACGGCACGACGTACTATTTCCAGACGAACAGCCAGGAGGGCGACGGCAGGCTCTATGCCATCGACACCGGAGACGGCTCGGTTCGCTGGTCCTACGAGACCGGCAGCACCGGTTGGGAGCATGTGTCCAGTTCGCCGATCGTGTCCTCTGACGGCGTAATCATCGTCGGCAATAACGACGGCGGCGTCTATTACGCTATTCGCGACGACGGCACGACCGGATCGTTGCTGGACACCTTTGAGGTCGCCGCCCCCGGCACGGCACGCTGCAGCGCCACGATCGCCCCGGACGGCATGCTTTACCTGCCGCTTCGCACGCCCTGGGTCGCGGGTAATGGGGATGGCGAAACGCCGAACCAGCTTGTGGAGAATGTGTTTACGGCGTTCGATCTTCGCGCGGATGCACGGGGTATCCTGTGGCCGCCTGGCGGGCAGGTGGCCGTCGTGGGCAACCACCAGGTGCTCGTCTCCTGGCTGCCGACGATTGATCCGGGCGGTCTGTTCGATCATTACGCCATCTACCGCAACACGGTGCCGTTTACATCGGTGGCCGGCATGACGCCGGTGGCCACGATAGCCGACCTGAACACAACATCCTATCTTGACGTCACGGCGGCGAACGGAACAAGCTACTATTATGCCGTTACCACCGTCACGATCGACAATGAAGAAGTCACGGCGATTCGTGGAATCGGGCCTCGTACGCCATTCGACGAGACCGATCTGCAGGTTGTGTGTATCGCCCGTACGCCGCGGTTTCCGCGGTACGAGCCGGTCTATCAGGATCATGTTGTGACCGAGGCGTCGGGATTCGGCCCTTACGTGATTTCGGCGGCCCACGGACTGGGCGGCGATCAGAGCGGCTCGACGCAACGCTGGCCGAATGTGGGCGATCCGGTGACGTACACCGCCACCGTGCGCAATCGCGGGACGAATTCGTGGACGGGCAATCTGCACGCGATATGGCGAGTCGATGGCATCGTGGTTTCGCAGCCGATCGAGTGGGTCGCCCTGTCACCCGCCGGCATCGTGACGTTCCCGTTGGTCCGCCCGTGGGACGGCGCGTCGCACGACAT
Organism: uncultured Planctomycetales bacterium; assembly: GCA_964617875.1. GTDB lineage: Bacteria > Planctomycetota > Phycisphaerae > UBA1845 > PWPN01 > CAZMVY01. The sequence continues at coordinate 2,303 of CAZUAI010000050.1, forward strand.
CCAGTTCACGATAGACCTGGCAGACTCGCGGCCGGAGAACAATTCACTTTCCATCAACACGAAATCGGTCGCGTTTCTGACGTACATCGACATGTCGCGCATGGAGAGTTTTCGCGAGGAGACGCCCGCATACCCGCAGGCGGCGACGAACGACTTCATCGACTGGCTCAACCGGCACATGGCCCGCTTCAACCAGATGTTCGCGGATGCCGGTTCGCCCAAACGAGTGCATTACGACGTGCTTGAAGTGATCGACGACCGAGCCGTGGATCCGTCAATCAATCGCCAGCCCTTTGCCATCTTCCCGTTCCGTTGCTACGCGCACGAGGGCAGTTTCCGGCTTTCGGGCTACTACCGTCCGGCCGATGACATCGACTTCGGCCTGCTGCACGAGATGGGCCACCAGCTCGGCCTGATCGATATCTACCAGCTTGACGTGCCGGCGGAAGTGAACCTCGTCAATGGTCAAGGCTATACCGCCGTGGCCGACCTGATGCGCGGATGCAGCCCCTTCCTGTCGCCGGCCAGCGCCTTGCCGATGAGGCACTGGCTAGACCAGGCGCACGGTTACTACGGCCAGTACCTTTACAATTCGCCGTCGGAGATTCGCCTGAAGGTTCTGGGCTTTGACGGCCGGCCGCTGGTCGGCGCGACGGTCAAGATGTACCAGTACTGCGACCGGCCGGGCATGGGAAAGGTCATCACGAACCAGATCAAGGCGCAGGGCTCGACCAACGCGAGCGGCGAGTGGATTCTGCCGAACGTGCCAATTGACCCGGCGATCGTACCGCCCGCGTACACCGGCGACACGCTGCGCGCCAACCCGTTCGGATATGTCGCCGTTGTTGGCTCGAACGGTGTGTTACTGTTCCGCGTCGAATACAACGAAGGCGTCGACTTCGCCTGGCTGGACATCAACGAGGCAAACGTCGCTTACTTCAATGGGCAGACCGCCACGGCGACTTTCACGCGGCAGCTTTCGCTCGGCGGTCCGCTTCAGGTCAAACCGCCGGCGGATATGACCGAGCTTAACGCGACCGATTGGGTCGCCTGGGCCGATGGCTCGTCGCCCTCGAATACATACGTGGTGGACGACACCAGCCGCAGGATCATCGGCGGTGCCGCCGTCAAGTTCGTCACCGACGGCGGCTTCGACACGTATGTCCGCTATCCCCGCACCTACACGGCAAGATGGGATCTGACGACGGCCACCAGGCTCAAAGTCAATTTCTATGCCGAGAACTCGAACCCGGGTTTCCAGAACGGCAGCCCATGGATTCGACTGAAGGACGCGGACAACAACTACTTCCAGTATCAGTATTATCAGAACGGCTATCCCGCCGAGCTGCTGAGCGAGGCGATCAACACTTGGCGGTCGTACGAAATCCCGCTGGACGCGCCGCCCGACACGCAAAACGGGTGGCGGCGCACTGTCGTCGGTTCACCGAACCTGTCGCGCATTCAATACGTCGAGATCCACGCGGACACGTGGGGCTACGGCTTCACGTTGTGGCTTGACGGCGTTGGTTTTGATCTGCCGTCAACCGTCCCGGCGGATTACGATAACGACGGCGACGTAGACCAGGTGGACTTCCTGACGTTCAGCCGCTGCTTCAACGGCCCGAACCGACCGTTCGCGGCGAGCGGTTGCGACGCGGCCGACCTGGATCGGGACCACGACGTGGACCCGGACGATTTCCGCGTGTTCTCGGCGTGCTTCAACGGGCCGAACAACCCGCCGGCATGCCAGTAGCCGTCGGGGCGGCCTACGCTTCCTGCAGCTTCTTGACCGCCTCGGCCTGCTCGAGGAACCGGTCCGTGTAGCGTGGATCGACCTTCTGGCAGGCGCGGGTGGAGAGTTCGCCGATCCGCTGGTACTCCGGATCCTGGGTCAGCTCGAAGAACTCGCCGGCGAGGATCACGAGGCGAAGCAGGTGGCGAAGGATGATGCCCTCCTGCTTGACCAGGTTTCGGGCGCGAACGAACTTGTAGAAGTCGCTCTCCATCTCCATGACGCCGCCGCCGACCCATTTCGGCTGGACGAACACCGGCTCCGGGGCGGCGAGGCGGGCCTCGAACGCGATCTTCAGCATCTCGGGGAAGGTCGGCGGACGCTCCTCTTCCTCCGCCCAGTAGTCGTCCGGGCCGTCCTCCTCGTCCTCGACGCGGTCGGCCTTCGCCGGCGTGACGCCCATCTGCAGCAGCAGCGGTTCGAGGACATTCTCCTGCAGGGGCCCCTTCGGCAGGTCGGGAATCCGGAGATGCCGCTCCAGCACCGGCGGGATCTGCAGCACGGCCTCGAGGGCGAGGACCTTCTCATCGGCGTTGCTTATCGCGAGCTGGTCCTTCAGGTACATCCCGAAGAGCGGATCGACGCTGCGGAACTTGAGCAGGCTGTGGATGCTCTCGTTGAGCGTGACGTGGTCGGCGTCCTCCGCCTTCTGGAGGTAGCCGAGCGCGGCGAGGTTGGCGATCATGAAGTCGAGCTGCTCCTGGAACTTTGCCAGCCGGTCGGGCGAGTTGAACCGCCTGGACAGGAACGCGCGGACGTCGTGCAGCGCCCCCGTCTTCGTCAGGAGGTAGATCAGCACCGGGTAGGGAATCATCGACCGGCTGAACAGGTTCGCCGGCCCGGCCTGGATGAGCGTGCGGAACTGGCCCTCCGTCCAGTACTGCTCCGTGCTGCGGCGGGTCGGTTTCTTGCGTTCGAGGTCCTTCTTGATCCGCAGGATGCCGGGGTCCTTCGACTTCGGGTCGATCTGGTCGTACTTCTTCTTCCACTTGGCGATCCGGGCGTCGTCCTCGTGGGCCAGCGCGTAGACGTAGCCCTTCGTGTCGAACTGCGGGCGGCCGGCCCGCCCGAACATCTGGTGGGCAACCGACGGGAACACGAGCTTCTTCTCGCCCCGCTTGCCCTTCAGAAGCGTACTGAGCACGACCGACCGCGCCGGCAGGTTGATGCCCGCGGCGAGCGTCTCCGTGCAGATCACCAGCGGCACGAGCTTCTGGTTGAACAGGTCCTCCACGATTTCCTTGTGCTTCGGCAGGACGCCCGCGTGGTGAACGCCGACGCCGCGCTTGAGCATCTCCTTGAGCTTCGGCCCGACCCCGTCGGCGAGGTCGGCCTTCTTCTCCTCCAGCAGCGCGGTGATCCGCGCCTGCGTCTGCGCCGGGACCAGCGGCAGGCCCTTGAGCGTCTCGGCGACGTCCCAGCACTCGTCCCGGTTGAAGCAGAACACCAGGGCGGGCACACGGTTCTCGGCGTCGTCGGCCGCAATCATCGACGGCAGATGCTCCGTCAGGGTCCTGTCGCCCACCCAGATGTACTCGAGCGGCACGCGCCGCTGGTCGGACAGGATCACGCGGACCTCGCGCCCGTGCTCCTTCTTCAGCCAGCCGGCGAACTCCCGGGGGTTGCCGACCGTGGCCGAGAGCAGCATCACGCGGACGTGCGCGGGCAGCAGCACGAGCGAAAGCTCCCACACGACGCCGCGCTCCGGATCGTTGAAATTGTGAAACTCGTCCATGACGACGGCGGCGACGTCGCTCATGTCCGACAGCGCCGGGTCGGTCGAGAGCAGGTGGTTGAGCAGGATCTCGGCGACAACGACGCGGACGACGGCGTCGGGGTTCTCACGGCGGTTGCCGGTGATGAGACCGATATCGGTCCGCGCGAAGCCCCATTTCTCGGCGAGGTCCTGCATCTCGCGGAACTTCTGGTCGGTCAGCGCGATGAGAGGCGTCGTGTAGTACAGCCGACGGCGGGTGTGGAGCGCCTCGAAGACGGCGGCCTCGGCGATCAGCGTCTTGCCCATCCCGGTCGGCGCGCAGACCATGACGCCGCCGGGCGCGTCGAACCACGCCAGCAGGGCCTCCTCCTGGTACGGGTACAGGTCGAACGCGAGCGACTCCAGAAACTTCGTGCATACCTCGTCGCGGGTCATGGCGCACAGCATCGCCGTTGCGGGCCGGAATGTCGAGTGCCGGTGAGGATCTCATGCACGGCCTGGCCGGCCGTGCCGCGTCGTTCCGAGCGATCGTTGCGCCGCCATGCCTCGCGTCGTGCCGGCGAACGGGCCGAACGTTCCCGCGCCCCGGCGCGGCGGAAAGCGGCCCCTGGAGGGGCCGCCACTCCACAGGGAGGGTTCTCGCGCGGGGGCTCGCGGGTGCAGAAACAGCAAGACGAGAGCGGCAAACCGCAAGAGCGAGAGACGACCTGCGCCTCAGTTCAGCGGGCGGATACGGAGGTTCCGATATGCGACCGGTCCGTGGTCGCCCTGGAGCATGAGCGGGCCGAGCGGCTTCTCGGGCTCGTGCTCCCACATCGCGGCGCGGGTCGGACCGTTGAGGCTCACGTTTTCGTGAACGACCTTGCCGTTGTGGACGACCTTCACGAAGCAGGCGTTCCCGGTCTTCCGCCCGGCGGCATCGAACCGCGGGGCGCGGAAGACCACGTCGAACGACTGCCACTCGCCCGGGGGCCTCGAAGCGTTGACGCGGGGGGCGTGGCCCTCGACGTTGGTGTTGTTGATCCAGCGCGAGTAGATGCCGCCGCAGTCGCTGAACTCGACCTTGTCCTTGCCCCAACTGTCGAAGACCTGGATCTCGTAGCGGCCCATGAAGTAGACGCCGGAGTTCGAGCCCTTCGGCACGCAGAACTCGATGTGGGCCTCGCAGTCGCCGAACTCCCGGTCGGTGTAGATGTCGCACGTCTTGCCCGCGGGCCCGTTGACCATCACGCCCGTGCCGGGGGTGATGGCAAACTTCCTGTCGTCGGCCGGGTCCACGGCGACCGCGGCGGCGAGCCGCCAGTCGTTCGGATGGTTGTCGCGGCTCTTCCAGCCGGCCATCGTCCTGCCGTCGAAGACGCAGACGGCATCCGGCCCCGCCGCCGCCGTCCATCCGGACATGGAGCAACCCCCTGTCACGGCCAGAAGGGTAAGACCCGAAACCATCGCGACCGCGTTTCTCTTGCGCATTGTTCATCCTTTCATTGCAGAAAGACCCCGCATCAGCGTATATGGCCGCACCCGTTTCGGCAAGGCCTCCGGGAAGGCACGGTCGCCCCGTCGCCCCGCCCCCGCCGTGAAAGCGATCGCCGCGCAAGCCGGCAAGACCTGCCCCGCGCGTTGACATCCGGCTTACGTCCGGCGCCGCGTTGTGGTATCTTGTATATGGAGGGGCGACGGGATGCCATGCCGCACCCGGGTTTGCTGCGATGCCGTACCGGAACATGAGTCTTGACGAGTTCGCCCGCCACGTGGGCATGTCGGTGCCCGAGGTGGAGAAACTCGCTGCGCGGGGCAAGCTGCCGGGCGAGCGGATCGGAGGACAGTGGCGGTTCAACCGGCCCCGCGTGACCGAGTGGCTGCAGCAGGAGATGCCGTCGCTGAGCGAGGAGCGTCTGCTGGCGATCGAACGGGCGATGGCCGACGACCCCGATGGACCGACGACGCACATCGTAACGGGGATGATGGGCGTGGCGGGCATCGACCTGTGCATCCGGGCGGGGTCGCGTCCGTCGATCCTGCGGGAGCTGGTGGCGCTGGCCGAACGAACGGGCCTCTTGTACGACCCGGCGGGGCTGCTGGAGGCCGTGACGGCCCGCGAGGAGATGTGCTCGACGGCGATCGGAAACGGGCTGGCGATCCCGCACCCGCGGCAGCCGATGCCGTACGTGTCGGCGGAACCGCTCGTATGCCTGGGCCGGGCGCCGCAGGGGATCCCCTTCGGGTCGCCGGACGGGGCGCTGACGCACCTGTTCTTTCTGATCTGCAGTCACGAGGACCGACAACACCTCCAGGTCCTGGCGCGGCTGGTGCGGATGATGGACGGAGAGACGATCGACGCGATGCGGACCGCGACGGCGGCCGACGAGGCGCTGGCACTGCTGATCCGTCGCGAGGAACGCGTGGTCGGACGGGGGAGGTAGGCGGAAAAGTGGGAAAGCGGGGAAATGAAAAAGTGAAAAAGGGCGTGTGGTTCGCCCGGTTTGCTGCGCTGAGGAGCCCTTCACGACGCAATCGGTGAATCATGACCCAGACGCCGTTGGTTGTCACCGTCTCGCTCAACCCTGCGATTGACCGGATCATCGAGGTGCCGGGGTTTGCCGTCGGGGCGCACCAGCACGGGCGGCTGCTCTCGCGAACGGCGGCGGGAAAGGCGGTGAACGTCTCGCGGGCCCTGGCGCTGCTGGGCGTGCGGAACCTCGCGGCCGGCTTCGTCGGCGCGGGCGAGACGGCGTTTTTCGAGGGGTCGCTCGCCGGTACGGGCGTGGAGACGCGGTTCCTGGCCGTGCCCGCGGCGACACGGGAGAACATCACGCTCGTCGATCCCGTCGCCCGCGTCGAGACCCACATCCGCGACACGGGCTTTGGCGTCGGGGCGGACGACGGCGTGCGGCTTGAGGAGCAGCTTCGGCGGACATGCCGCGCCGGCGCCGTTGTCGTGTTCTCCGGCTCGATGCCGAAGGGGATCACGGCGGAGGCCTTCGGCCGGCTGTTGAGGACCTGCATCGACGCGAAGGCGCGTGTCGTCGTCGATACGTCCGGGGAGGCGCTTCGGACCGCGGTCGATCTGCCCTTGTGGCTGATCAAACCGAACGTGGAGGAACTGGGCGAGATCGCCGGGCGTCCGATCGCATCGGAGGCGGAGATCGTCGCGGCCGGACAGCGTCTCGCCGAGCGGATCGGCATGGTGATCGTCAGCCGCGGCAAGGCGGGTGCGTTCTGCTTCGCGTCGGGCTCGGTGCTGAAAGGGTGCATCGCGGTCGATCCGCAGCGGGTCGGCAACACGGTGGGTTGCGGCGACTGTCTGCTCGCCGGCTGCATCGCCGGGCGTCTCCGATCGAGCAACGGGCAAGAGGCGTTCCGCTACGCTCTGGCGGTGGCAACGGCAAAGGCGGTAAGCCTCGAGCCGGGACAATTCGACCCGGCGGACGTGGAGGTGTTCTTCCGCGAAGCGGTGGTGGAGGAATCTCGCGCGATCAGCTGACTGCGGATACGCTACCGCCGTAACGCAACGCTGACATTGAAAGCAGCGCCAGTCAAGGATATTTCGCCTTTTTTCGATGGCCATGCACAAACGGACGCTGAGCCGCGATGGGGTAGGTACGTCAGGGCGCGACCGATGCCGTAAACAACGAATCCCCAAGCCTTTCCATGCCGACGTACGAAAAGGGACGAACTCATGGACCACCGCGTCGCATGCCTGTGCCCGAAGTGTGCTACGAGGTACCGCGTCCTTGCGGAGGCGGTAGGACACCATGTTCGGTGTCGTGCCTGTGGGACGCGGTTTCGCGTCGCCGAGACGCTGTCCGGCCCGCCCACCGACGATGATATCCTCCGCTGGCTCCGCGAGGCGGAAGAGCGGGACGAGGCCGCCCGCGATGCCGCGGACGCCGCCGCCGACCAGGCCGACCTGGACGCGACCGGCGTCGGTGAGTACGCCAATCCACTCTCCACGGCATCGATCGAACGCGACCAACTCCGCCACCGCGACACCTCGCCGCAGATCCAGACGTAGGATACGGTCGCCGCCCGCGCGACGGGCAAGACCTGCCGCATCCAACCGCAACGCAACCGCTGCCGTCCCGCAAACGCCGTCAATGCTCGCGCCCGGGGCTCGGATGGCGACCGGCCTTCGGATAGGATGACCGCGGCTCCGGTGCCGTTTCCGGCCGAACGGCCTCTGTGTTGTGCAGGCATCGTGCCTGCATCCGCCGGCAGGCCGAACGCCTGCACCACAAGACGCGGAGGCGCACCATTGGAAACAGCTCCGGGTTCGCGAGGTCTTCGATGAGACAGGACTTGCCGCGCGGCATCGGGTTCTGGGGCGGCGCGGGAATCATGGTCGGGATCATGATCGGCAGCGGGATCTTCCGCACGCCGACCTCCATCGCGCAGCAGCTCGGCGATTCGCGGCTGATCCTGCTGCTGTGGCTGCTGGGCGGCGTGCTCTCGCTGGCCGGGGCGCTCACATACGCCGAACTGGGCACGATGTTTCCCCGGTCGGGCGGCATCTATGCGTACATGTACGAGGGCCTCGGCGGGACCGTGGCGTTCGTCTTCGGCTGGACCTACATGCTGCTCGGCAAGCCGCTGGCCGCTTCGGCGATCGCCACGGTGTTCGCCGAGCACTTCAACCGCCTGTTCGGCCTGCGGTGGGACGAGAGGGCCGTCACCTGCGCGCTGCTCATCGCGCTGACGGCCGTCAACACCGTGCGCGTGCAGCTCGGGGCGGGCCTGGCCGTGCTTCTGACGACGCTGAAGGCACTGGCCCTCGCCGCGATCGTCGTCCTCGGGCTGATGCTGACGGCGGGATCGACGGCGAACTTCGCCCCGGTCGCGTCGCCGCGACCGTTCACATCAGCCCTGATGCCCGTCCTGGCCGCCGTCCTGTGGACCTATGACGGCTGGTCCGACGTGACTTCCGTCGCCGGCGAGGTCCGCGACCCGCACCGACTCCTGCCGCGGATCCTGATCGCCGGGACGGCGATGTGCATCGTCCTCTTCGTCGCGGTCAACGCGGTCTACATCTACATGGTGCCGCTCCCGCAGATGCGCGAGGTGGACACGGTGGCGCCGCTCGTCATGGAGCGGCTGTGCGGGCCGGTCGGGGGGACGCTCGTGACGATCATCGTGCTGATCTCGACGCTGGGGGCTTCGCACGGATCTGTGATCACGGGCGCCCGCGTCACGTTCGCCCAGGCCCGCGACGACCTGCTGTTCCGCATCCTCGGACGCATCCACCCCACGTACCACACGCCGCACGTGGCATTGTGGTGCCAGGCCGTTCTGTCCTGCCTCGCCGTGTGCTTCCTGAAGCGGTTCGAGCGGCTGACGGGCGGCTTCGTGTTCACGATGTGGATCTTCTACGCGGCGGCGGCGGTGGCGATGATCGTGCTGCGGATCCGCCGGCCGGATCTGCCGCGGCCGTGCCGCTGCTGGGGCTACCCGGTCGTACCGGTCGTGTTCGTCGCCGTGTCGGTGCTGATGACGCTGCTGTCGATTCGCGAATCCCCCGGCGAGACGCTGCCGTGGCTCGGCATCCTCGTCGCCGGCGGCCCGGCCTGCTACATCTGGCGACGATGGTTCCCGGCCGAACGAAGGACGGCGGCGGCCGTATTGTCAGCGCGCGGCCGAAATTGACCTATCGTCCCGACGCGCGATGCCGACCCTTTGCCCGCCCGCCGGTCCGTCCGTTCGCGATCCACGGTCCGGCTTCCTCGTGGATGACAATGCCTCGGGATCACGGGCGCGAGGTTGACAACAGGGTGGCTGTCCGGTTCAAAGATGCGTCGGGGTCGGTTGCGTTCGTGAGGGAACGGATCCATGGTCGGGACCGGAAGACTGAAGTCGCTCGCCCGGGAACACGGCACGCCGCTGTTCGTCGTCGATCACGATGTGCTCCGCCGGAACTACGCGGAGTTCAAGCGGCACCTGCCGCGCGTGCAGGCATACTACGCTGTCAAGGCCAACCCGGCGCCGGAGATCGTGCGGACGTTCTACGAGGCCGGGGCGAGCTTCGATGTCGCCTCGATCGGCGAGTTCCGCCTCGTCTACGAGAACATCAGGGGCCTCCCCCCCGGGGCACGGCAGGACTACATCTGGGACAAGATCATCTACGCCAACCCGATCAAGGACAACGCGACGCTTGCCGAGCTGGACCCGTACAAGCCGCTGGTCACGTACGACAACGTCGAGGAGATCCGCAAGATCCGCAGGCACGCCCCGCATGCCGGCCTGGCGCTGCGGATCCGCGTGCCGAACACCGGCTCGATGGTCGAGTTGTCGAGCAAGTTCGGCGCGGCCCCGGGCGAGGCCGCCGACCTGATCGCCGCCGCGTTCGACGCGGGGCTCGTGGTCGAGGGGCTGTGCTTCCACGTCGGCAGCCAATGCACGAACTTCGACAACTTCGTCCAGGCGCTGAACATGTCGGCGCAGGTGCTCGACGAAGCCGCCGGCCGTGGCTTCAAGCTGAAACTGCTGGACATCGGCGGCGGCTTCCCCGCCCCGTACGACGGCAGCGTGAAGCGGTTCCGCGAGCTGGCCAAGCTGCTCAACGCCGAGTTCCGCCGCCTCTTCCCCAAGGAGCTGGAGATCCTCGCCGAGCCCGGCCGCTTCATGGTGGCGACGGCCGCGACGCTCGTGGCCGAGGTCATCGGCAAGGCCGACCGCGACGGCAAGCGGTGCTACTACCTCAACGACGGGATCTACCACACGTTCTCGGGTGTGCTGTTCGACCACTGCCAGTACCGCGTGAAGGCGTTCAAGAAGGGCCCGACGCAGCTCTGCGCCGTCTTCGGCCCGACGTGCGACGCGCTCGACACGATCAGCCAGTCGGAGCCGCTGCCGGAGCTGAACCTCGGCGATCTGGTCTACAGCGAGAACATCGGCGCCTACAGCCACGCGTCAAGCACGTGGTTCAACGGCTTCCCGCCGGCAAAGGTCGTGCATATCAATCGGTGACTCAGCCGGTTTCGCCTTGCTGCGCGGCAGATTCCGCTCTAGCATCTTTCCGTCCGAAATCGAGAAGACAGCCTCGTTATTCCGGTATCGGACATGAACACGCGGCCAGTGGTGTCGCTTGTTGTCAATGTGGAGACGACTTCGCTCAGACAACCGTGATCCAACGGAGGCCGATATGACAACGCGTGTCTTCGGATTGACCGTCGGGGACGTCTGCACGGCGATGGAGGCGATCGCGCCGTTGCGGCTGGCGCAGGAGTGGGACAACGTCGGGCTGCTCGTCGGCGACCGGGCGGCGGCGTGTCGGCGGGTGCTGTTGTGCATCGACACGACGCCTGCCGTGCTGGCCGAGGCGGCGCGGCTCCGCTGCGAGATGATCGTCTCGTACCACCCCCTGATCTTCCGGGCGGTCAAGCATCTCCGCGCCGACAGCCCCGACACCGACGCGACCGCGTTCGAGGCAATTCGCCGGGGCATCGCGGTCTACTCGCCTCACACGGCCCTGGACGCCGCCGACGGCGGGACGAATGACGTGCTCGCCGGGTTGTGCGGACTGGGTGACGCAGGACCGTTCGAGTTCGTCGCCGGGGGTGCTTGCGGGCGCAAGGTCGTCGTCTTCGTCCCGGCAGAGGCGCTGGACCGCGTGGCGGGAGCGATGTTCGCCGCCGGAGCCGGGCGGATCGGCGAGTACGAGCAGTGCAGCTACCGGCTCCGCGGCGAGGGGACGTTCTTCGGCACGGACGCGACCAACCCGGCCGTCGGCCGCAAAGGCCGCCTGGAGCGCGTTGAGGAAATCCGGCTGGAAATGGTCGCCCCGCCGGACCGCGTGCCCGAGGTCGTCGCGGCGATCCGCGCGTCGCACCCGTACGAGACGCCTGCGTACGATATCTACCCGTTGGACGCCCCGCCGGTCCGCGGCATCGGCCGCGTGGGCTCGCTCCCACCGGGCACGACGCTCGGTGCACTGGCCCGCCTGCTGAAACGCCGCATCGGTATCGCACTCCGGCAGAACGGCGTCAGGAACCTCCTGCCGCGCAACGGCCCGCAGCGTGCTTCGCGCAGGAGGTTCCTGACCCCCTTCCCCCTCCTCGTCGGCGACCCGAAGACGCGCCTGCGGCGAGCTGCCATCTGTGTCGGCGCCGCCGGCCGGTTGCCGCTGGATCACCGCCGTTCGGCCGATGCCGACGTGATCATCACCGGCGAGATTCGTCACCATGATGCGCTGACGTTTTTGCGTATGGGCCGCTGTGCGATCGCACTGGGTCACTGGGAAAGCGAACGGCCGATGCTGCCGGTCCTGGCAAACCGACTGAGCCAGCAGGTGGGCGAATCCGCGGCGTACCGCGGAACCACCCACCCTGCACGCTCGGCGGCGGCCGGGATCCGCACGCGAAGCCTCGAGACGATCGTCAGCCGCGTGGACGTCGCGCCGTTCCAGTCGGCGTGACGACGTGGCTCGGCTCAGGTTCAGAGGACACGAGGCACGGCGCCGAACGCAAACCCCGCCGACGTGCGGGTTGTCGGACGATACGGGCGCGGGTAGCATGATTGGCGACGTGGCCGCAAACCACAGGAGCAGGTGATACCATGCAATGCCCCAAATGCCGACATGAGAACCCGGATGGAACCGAACTCTGCGTGCAATGCGGCGCCGGCCTGAGCGGCGAAGCGTCGCCGGGCACCGCTTCCGGCGCGGCGGCCGGTCAAGGCCCGGCCAGAAAGCAGATCCCGGCGGTGCCGACGGTGTTGATCCTCGTCGGCATCCTCGCCGTGCTCGGCTACTTCTTCTACAGGGGCGGCGGCGAGCCGCAGATCGACTCCCCTGTCAAGTGCTGGAGCTGCGAGTTCACCGAATTCCGCAAGGCCCGAATCGGCGAAGCGACCGTGGGCAAGTGCCCGAAGTGCGGCAAGGAGACGCTGGCCCCGGCGTGGAGGTGCCCCAACCCCGAGTGCGGGGAACTCGTCGTGTCCAACGAGTACCGGAACCTGCCGCCGCCGACGAAATGCCCCAAGTGCGGTACGGAGGTCCGCCACGGCGACTCGGCCGCACCACAAGATGCCCAGGAACCGACCACCACGCGCGCCGGCGCCTGATGCGGGGCGGGGCACCCGCAGCCCCAGCACCTGTCAGTCTCATTGGCGGGAGAGCGGCTCCGTGAGGCCTCCACAGAGGGTGCAGGACAGGGCGTCGGATGGGGGGAAACCGGCATGACGGTCATCGCATCGCACGGCAGAAGGGTCTGCGTTCGCCTCCGGTTGCGTCTCGGTCCGACGTTGGCCGGCGCCCGGTCTTGTTGTATAAGGGTAGGCCGTCTGCCTGCTTGCGGGCTCGGCGCGACGAAACGTGCAGACCATGGGTGATTACTACCGATACTGCCCCGGCGAGGAACGCATCAAGCTTTCGGATGCGGTCTGCCGGGGGCGGCGTCGCTCGAACTTCCCCAAGTGCAAAGGGTGCCGGTTCAACGACGACGAGAAGGCGTCGCCGACGGTCGTCGCCAGCGGGGCGGCGCAACGCGGCAAGGAGAAACTCGACATGCTGGAGAAGGTTTTCAAGGCGTATGATGTGCGGGGCACGTATCCGGAGCCGCTCGATGCGGACGTGGCGTGGCGGATCGGGGCCGCGACGGCCCAGTTCCTCCGCAGCCAGCTTCGCGGGCCGGACCGAAGCCCGGGCGGGGCCGTGATCGCCGTCGGCCGGGACATGCGCAAGAGCAGCCCCGAGCTGTCGGCGGCCTTCATCGAGGGGGCGCGATCGGCCGGAGCCAACATCATCGACATCGGCATGATCGACACCTCGCAGATCTACTTCGCCGTCAACCACCTGCAGACCGCCGGCGGCGTCCAGACGACCGCCAGCCACAATCCCGCCAACTACAACGGCTTCAAGATCTGCGGCAAGCGCGGCCGGCCCGTCAGCGCCGACACCGGCCTGGGTGAGATCTGCAAGATCGCCAAGGGCCTTTCCCAGAACTCCGGCGGCGAGATGGGCACGCTTCAGGAACAGGATCTCGCCGGGCCGTACAAGCAGTTCGTCCGGCAGTACCTCCGCACGCCCCGCAAGATGAAGGTCGTCGTGGACGCCTCGAACGGCATGGCCGGCCGGTGGTTCCCGATTCTCTTCGGCGACATCGACGAACTCGAAATCCACCCGCTGAACTTCGAGCACAACGGCGAGTTCGTCCACGACCCCAACCCGCTGATCGAAGCCAACCTCGCGCAGCTCCGCGACAAGGTCAAACGGATGGGCGCGGACTTCGGCGTCTGCTTCGACGGGGACGGCGACCGGTGCATGCTGGTGGACGAACACGCCGGCGTCGTGCCGTGCGACGCCCTGACGGCCCTGCTCGCCGAGCATTTCCTGAAACAGCTTCCCGGCGGGACGGTCGTGTACGACCTGCGCTGCAGCCGCGTCGTGCCGGAGGTGATCCGCAAGGCCGGCGGCGTGCCGCGCCGCGAGCGCGTGGGCCATGCCTTCATGAAGAAAGCCCTGGCCGATTCGCACGGCGTCTTCGGCGGCGAGCTGTCGGGCCACTTTTACTTCAAGGACAACTGGTACTGCGACAGCGGGATGCTGGCCTTCGTCCACGTGGTGAACGTGCTGTCGGAGTCCGGCCGGCCGCTCAGCGAGCTGATCGCCCCCATGCGGAAGTACCCCGTCTCGGGCGAACGGAACTTCGAGAACGAGAACAAGGACGCCACGATCAAGGAACTGGCGCGGGTCTACGGGGATGCGCGCGTGGATTTCCTCGACGGCATCACGGTGCAGTACGACACCTGGTGGTTCAACGTCCGCCCGTCGAACACGGAGCCGCTGTTGCGGCTGAACATGGAAGCGGATACACAGGATCTTCTGGATGCGAAGTTTGCCGAGGTCTCGAAGTATCTCGGCAAGGCGGTCGCGCACTGATTCACAGGAACGGAACCGTCGGATGCCTCAGCTCGTTCATCGTCACCTGGCCTGCGGCGTCGAGTTCGCCGCCGCCGTGTTGCCCGGCCGGCCGACGGCCGCGATCGAGATCCGCATCCTCGGCGGCGCGACGCAGGATCCGCCGGGACGGCTCGGCCTCTCCCGCCTCATCGAAGAGACGATCGACAAGGGTACGGCCAGGCACGACGGACGCGGCCTGCTCGATGCCTTTGACGCGATCGGCGCCCAGCGGTCCTCGGCCAGCGGCCGCGACACGACGGCCTACGGCTGCCTGTGTCTGCCCGAGTTCCTGCCGCAGGTGTTCGACCTCCACGCCGAGTTCCTCCGCACGCCGACGTTCCCGGCCGACGCCTGCCGGGTTGGCGTCGAACTGGCGCTCCAGGAGCTGGCCTCGCTCGAAGACGACCCGCAGTCGCTCACCGAAAAGCTCATCGCCAGGCAGGCGTACGGCCCGCGGCTTGGCCGTCACCCCCTTGGCGAAAAGGAGGACGTGCAAAGGATCACCCGCGACGACATCGAGTCGCACTGGCGGGAGCTGTACACCGCCGGGCGGATGCTCGTGGCCGTCGCGGGGCCGGTCGATCCCGACGCCGTGGCGGACCGTCTCGAGCGGTGCTTTGAGGGCTTCGGTCCGCCGCAGCAATCCGGCCGCGAGGCGATCCCGGTGGAGTTCGCCGCCGTCCGCACGCACCACCCCAAGAAGCTGGAGCAGGAGCACATCGGGATCAGCTTTCCCGGCGTGCCCGCCACGCATCCCGACCACCCGGTGGAGCGGGTAATCCTCGGCGTGCTCTCCGGCGGCACAAGCGGGCGGCTCTTCACGGAGGTCCGCGAGAAGCAGGGGCTCGGCTACTGGGTCGCCGCCTGGCACGAGCATCCGCGAAATGCGTGCATGATCCACCTCGGCGCGAGCACGCGGCCCGCGCGGTGCGACAAGACCTACGCGACGCTGCTTCGCGAGGTGGATCGGCTCTCGGAGGACCTCACCGAAAGCGAGGTCGAGCGCGCCGTCGTCGGCATCGTGGCCCGGACGGAAACGCGGGGCGACATCACGCGGGCGCATTGCGCGGAACTTGTCGGCGACCTTTTCCACTACGGCCACCCCGTGCCGATCGAGGACAAGATGGCGAAGGTACAGGCGGTCACCGTGGCCGATGTCCGGCGCTACCTCGCGGAGCATCCGCGCGACCGGCTCAGCGTGGTGACGCTCGGGCCGCGGAAGCTGGGCGGCGTGAAGCGGTCCGCATTGAGCCCGAAGGTCGCGGCGGCGAGGACAAAGAAGAGGGCCGCCCGGCGTGCGAAACCTGCCGCGCAGCAGGCGGCGAGGCGGGCCGCCGGACGGAAGGCCCGGCCGCCCGGACCGCTTCGACGCAAGCACACCGGGATCCCGAGACGCAGCAAGGCTCGCGGGACTGCTCCCGGGAGCCGGAGGAGGAAACGGTAGTCGCTGGAAAAGCGAGAAGGCGAAAGACCGGAAACGCTGGAAGGAACAAGGTCCGTAGAAACGCGGCGTCCCGGATCCGCCGTCGGCGGAACCGCGAAACGACCGCTTGGTCGATGCCTTCGTGAGTTGTCCGGCTTCCTCGTTTTTCCGCTTTGCGGACGGAACGATTATGATTTCAACCTTCGTCGAGGAGCAACTGCCCAACGGCCTGCGGATCGTCATCGAGCGCATGCCCCACGTGAAGTCGGCCGCGTGCGGATTTCTGGTGCGGACCGGCTCGCGCGACGAAAGGCCCGCGCTGGCCGGCGTCTCGCACTTCCTCGAACACATGTGTTTCAAGGGCACGCCGCGCCGGACGTGGCGCGACATCAGCATCGACTTCGACCAGATGGGCTCCGTGTACAACGCCATCACCAGCAAGGACCGCACGTTCTATTACGGCTGGGTTCGCATCGGCGACATCGAGCGCCAGGCGGAGCTTCTCGCCGATCTGATGCGGTCCGTCCTGCCGCCGGACGAGTTCGACACGGAGAAGAAGGTGATCCTCGAGGAGATCGCCATGTCCGACGATCACCTGGAGGAGCTGACCTACCACCTGCTGCACGAAAAGGTCTTCGCGGGCTCGCCAATGGCCTGGCCGGTCCTCGGTTATCCGAAGTCCGTCGGCCGCATGACCCGGGCGCAGATGAGCAAGTACTTCGCCCATCGCTACGCCCCCGACAACATGGTCTTCATCGCCGCCGGAAACGTGAACACGGACGCGCTCATCACCGCGGTCGCACGGCTCTGCGGCGACTGGGCGCCCGCCGGCCACACGCAGGACGGCGGACGGAAGCAGCCTGCGTGCCGGGCCGGCACAGCCGTGCGGAAGGTCACGCGG
This sequence comes from uncultured Planctomycetales bacterium, assembly GCA_964617875.1. Lineage (GTDB taxonomy): Bacteria > Planctomycetota > Phycisphaerae > UBA1845 > PWPN01 > CAZMVY01. The sequence goes on from CAZUAI010000050.1 coordinate 19,027, forward strand.
TTCAACCAGCAGGCGGTCCTGCGGGCCTTTCCCGCCGCGTCGGCCTGCGATGAAATGGACGAAGATGCGCAGGCCCTCGCGGCCATCCTGGGGGGCGAGAACTCACGCTTCTACTGGAAGATCGTCCAGGAAGGCATCGCGCCGCGCGCGAGCGTCTGGCACGAGTACTATCAGGACTGCGGCCTGATGATCCTGTACGGCATCGGCCTGCCGGAGCACGCGGAACAACTCGCCGAGGCGATGCAGCGGGAGGCGGCGGCGATCACCCGCGACGGCGTAACGGAGCAGGAGGTCCAGCGCGTCCGGAACAAGCGCCGCACGCACCTCGCCGCCGAGGCCGAGACGCCGTACTACCGCCTCACCCAGCTCATGGAAGACGTGGACTACTACGGCCGCCCCCGGAGCGTCGAAGAACGGCTCGAGCGCGTCAACCGCGTCACGGTCGATTCGATCGCCCGCTATCTCCGGCGTTTTCCCATCACCGACAAGGGCTATTTCGTCAGCGTCGGTCCGCGCCGCTGGCCGGCGGCCGGGCACGGCCCGACACCGTGAGCAGTCTCCGTCGTCGCACTCCGCAACAACGGGGCAGTGAGGACGGCCCTGAAGTGCCTCGTTCTGCCGGGCCTGCCTGAGCGCGCCCCGCTGCGGCGTCCACCAGCGGGGGACCAATCAAAGAAGCCGGGCGCGCGGCTGCCCGCGCACCCGGCCGATGTCCTGAGGGATGGCCTGCGCCGCCGTGCGGCTTCGTCAGCAGACACGCCTACTTCGCAGGCTCGCTCGCGTCCGCGACGACCTTGGCCGTCGAACCGCCGGCATCCTTCTCCTTGCCGCAGCCGCCGGCCTTTGCCTTCGGGCAACCACCTTCCGCGGCCTTCGCGTTCGCCGCTTCCTTGCTCTTCGAGCAGCCGCCTTCCGTACCCTTTGACGAACAGCCGCTCTTCGCCTTCGAGCAACCGGCGGCCTCGCCCTTGCTCTTGTCGCCGCATTTCGCGGCGCCCTTGTCCGAGCACCTGGCCGCACACTTGTCGCCGCATTTCTCCTTGCACTTGTCGCAGCACTTGCCCTCGCACTTGCCGTCGCACTTCTCGCAGCACTTCGCGCCTTTGCAGGCGCACTTCGACTTGTCCTGATCGCCGCACTTGGCGCCACACTTGTCGCCGCACTTCTCCTTGCATTTCTCGCCGCACTTGCCCTCGCACGTGCCGCAACACTTCGCGTCCTTGCCGGCGCACTTCGCTTTGTCCTTGTCGCCACACTTGGCGGCACCCTTGTCCGAGCACTTGGCCGCGCACTTGTCGCCGCACTTCTCCTTGCACTTCTCGCCGCACTTGCCGTCACACGTGCCGCAACACTTCGCGTCCTTGCCGGCGCACTTCGCGCTGCACTTGCCCTGGTCCTTCGATTCGCCCAAATCCTTCGCCTTCGCATCGCCGCCGCTCTGTGCAGCGTCCGCCTTCGCGATCGCCAGCGAACCCGAATTCGCCAGGGCCGGCTTCACCAGCACGCTCGTCGCCACGAAACAACACGCAACCGCCAGAATGATCCAGAACCGTTTCATACGTCAGCTCCCGGGTATCAAACCCTCTTACGTTTTCATTCGCCTGCGTTTCTGTCGCGGGCCGGCGAACACTCGCCGTCCTGCCCGCTCACGATGCACACCCACGCTCTTCGCGCACCCCCTCGCCCTGCGCAGAGTATCTTTGTGAAGGTTCGATCAGAGGAGCCAGACGCACAGACTCGCACGCCTGGAGTTGGCCGGACCGTCCGGGAACAATATCGACTCGCCGCCGATCGAGCGATGCTCGCCGGCATGTGAAGCCAAAAACATTGTCGAGACGCCGCCCGCCGTCATCTCCGGCCGCGCATTCGTCGGCCGCGCCGGTTCCGAAGGACTGATCGGGTCTCGTTGTGGTACCGACGAGCAACGGCACTGGCACGGTCGAGGGACTGCCGTCGTGGAACACCGCACGGCGGCCGGCTTGCACGCGGATCGCGAGCAACGGCACACCTGCGTTCGCTTCGGACACGTGCGCGTCGGCACGGGCACACAAGCACCGGCCGTCATCCCACGCGGACACACCCGCTTCGGGGTATACGGCAACGCGATTGCCAGGACCAGTACCAAGCGAACCAACATCGCCCCTATTGTTGCAGGTCTGCGGGGCCGAGGCAACAGGAAACCCAAGACTCTTTGCACATCAATTGCAGCCTGTTGCAGTACGAGTGACAGTTCTGTCCTGCCTCCAGGCCCGCGATCCACGCGACAAATAGGCGACACTGGCGGTCGGCGTCTGTGGATGTCGCCAGGTCGGCAGCTTCGCACGGATTGCCGATGCCTCGGTCGCGGGATAACGTAGCGGTCGGTGTACCATGCGGATCGTCATCGCCCCGGACAGCTTCAAAGAATCGCTCACGGCCCCGCAGGTCTGCGATGCCATCGCCGCGGGCATCCGGGCCGTCTGGCCCGATGCCGTCATCGACACCTGCCCGATGGCGGACGGCGGCGAGGGAACGGTTGATGCCCTCGTTGTGGCGACCGGCGGGACGTTGCTGACCACCACCGTATGCGGTCCCCTGCGTGACTCCGTGCCCGCCCGCTGGGGGATCCTCGGCTGCGGCGAGGGGAAGGCTGAACCCCACAGCACGGGCGAGGGTAGCGACGTAGGCGAGCGAGCAACGGCCGTTATTGAGATGGCCGCGGCCTCGGGCCTGCCGCTCGTCCCGCGGGACAGGCGAAATCCGCTGAAGACCACGACGTTCGGCACGGGCCAATTGATTCGCGCCGCCCTTGACCGCGGCATCCGGCGAATCATCGTCGGCATCGGCGGCAGCGCTACGACCGACGGTGGCGCCGGCTGCGCCCAGGCGCTCGGCATCCGCTTCCTCGATGCTGCCGGGCGCGTCCTTCCCGACGGCATGGCCGGCGGCGACCTGACCCGCATCGCTCGCATCGACGTGTCACGGATCGACCCGCGAATCGCGGCGACCGAGTTCGTTGTGGCGTGCGACGTGGACAACCCGCTCTGCGGTCCGCGGGGGGCGGCGGCCGTCTACGGGCCGCAGAAGGGCGCGACGCCGACCATGGTGCGCGAACTCGACGACAACCTCGCCCGCCTCGCCGATCTGATCGCCCGCGACCTCGGCCGTAACGTTCGCGACGTCCCCGGAGCGGGGGCCGCCGGCGGACTCGGCGCCGGACTGCTGGCGTTCTGCGGGGCGACGATGCGGCCCGGCGTGGAGATCGTCATCGAGGCCGTCCGGCTCGGCGAGCGGCTCGCGGGAGCAGACCTGCTGCTCACGGGCGAGGGCCGGATCGATCGGCAGTCGATGATGGGCAAGCTGATCGCCGGCGTCGGTCGGTCCGGCAAAGCCGCCGGCGTACCGGTCGTGGCGTTCGTCGGAGCGGTCGGCGAGGGGGCCGACGCCGCGCTGGAACTGCTACACAGCTACCACTGCATCACGCCGTCGGCGACACCGCTACCCGATGCCCTTGCCAATGCAGCCGTGTTCCTGCGGGGCGCCGCTGAGTCCTTCGCCCGCGCTTGGAGGTGTCCCGCTCGTGCGTCGGCCCCAACGCGATGTCCGCGATGAAAGCGGCGTTGCACGAGCCATCTTCCACGGCCGGCAACACCGGGGCGGTCCTTGGTATCCATGACCAACGGGCCGAACGATGTCGATCAAGGTTCCGCCGGTCAGGTTGGGAATGCAGCGGGGGCACCGGGCGAAACCACCGTAACGACCTGTTACTGCTTGTCTTACGCTTACGGGTGAGCGAGGGGACTCGAACCCCCGACCCCTAGGACCACAACCTAGTGCTCTAACCAACTGAGCTACGCTCACCAACACGCGGCAGGTTCTGCCGTGCAGGCCGCTTGTCCGGGTCGCCGCTTGTTCTTCACGGACGCGAGCACCGGCCCCTGCATGTGAAACTACGATACCGCAGCCGGTTTGCTATTTCAACAGCCGTCCGTGTGCGTCTCGCAGCAGTTCCTCCGTCTTCTCCCACCCGATGCACGCATCCGTAATCGACACGCCGTATCGCAACTGCGACAGATTGTCGCCCAACGGCTGGCTGCCCTCGAACAGGTTGCTCTCGAGCATGAGACCGATCAACGCCCCGTTGCCCCCGACCCGTTGGCCGACGACGTCCCGCCATACGGCCTCCTGCTGCTGATACTGCTTGCCCGAGTTGGCGTGGCTGCAATCGACCATGACGGCCGGCGGCAGCCCCGCGGCCGCCAGCGCCGCCGTCGCCTCCGCCACGCTCGCCGGGTCGTAGTTCGGCCCCGTCCGCCCGCCGCGAAGGATGATGTGCACCCACGGATTGCCACGCGTGCGGATGATTGCCGTGCGCCCGTCGTGATCGATACCCAGAAAGCTCTGCGGCGTGCGGGCCGCCCGCATCGCATCGACCGCGATCTGCAGGTTTCCCTCGGTATTGTTCTTGAATCCGACAGGCATCGACAGCCCGCTCGACATCTGACGATGGGTCTGCGACTCGGTCGTACGGGCTCCGATCGACGCCCACGTGATCAGGTCGGCGATGTACTGCGGGACGATGGGATCGAGCATTTCCGTCGCCGCGGGCACGCCCATCTCCGTGATGCGCAGCAGGATCTGCCGTGCCTTGCGGATGCCCTCCTCCATGACGAAGGAATCGTTCAGGTACGGGTCGTAGATCAGCCCCTTCCAGCCGACCGTGGTTCGCGGCTTCTCGAAGTACACCCGCATCACAACGAAGAGCGTCTTCTCCACGGCGCGCCGCAGTTTCGCCAGCCGGCCGGCGTACTCGAGCGCCGCGTTCTCGTCGTGGATCGAGCACGGCCCGCAGATCACCAGCAACCGGCGATCGGCCCCCCGGAGGATCTCCTTCACCGTCTCGCGGCTTTCGACGACGATGAGGTTCGACCGCGGGGTCATCGGCAGGGCCTTGACCACCTCGCGCGGCGACACGAGCGACAAGGTCTCGAGGACGTTCAGATCGCCCGTCGGCTGCTGTCGGGCCCAGCCCGCGGATCGAAGCGAAGCATCCACCGTCGTGCCGGCCGATCCCCAGCCGGCGGCCTTCTGTCGCGTCGGTCTGTGCGGGCGATGCGTCAAAGCAACGACCTCCCGGGCATGAACCTCCACCGCCACGTCCGCTTTCCTCGGAAACGCAGAGCCGTCTCCTCGACTGCAAGATGCGATTCCACGGTGCACATTGTAGCCCGGCCGGCGGCGTTTGCCAAAATGTCACGATGTGCCGCATCACTTGCTTGACCCCCTCGGTCCGCCGCCCTACCCTGTGTTGTTCGCGGCCATACCGACCCGAATCCGAAGACGGTCGGTCGGCGGTGCGGACGCGGAGTGCTTCGCTGCGCGTCACGGGCATTTCGCCCGTGGATTCACGGCCTGGAACGTCGCGTCGCGGGTCGGCGCCCATGCGTTCACGGCGACCGGCACCGCCGCGGGACCGAGACGATGAGCACGGCCGATATCGAACTCCGGGACGTCCGCAAGGTCTATCACAAGGACCGCATCGAGATCCCCGTCCTCGAAGGGCTGGACCTCCAGATCAACGAGGGCGAGTTCGTCGCCCTCATGGGCCCCAGCGGCTCCGGCAAATCCACGCTCCTGCACCTGATCGGCGGGCTCGACACGCCGACGGCCGGCTCCGTGCGAATCGGCGAGGCCCGCCTCGAACGCATGGACGAGCGCCAACTGACCGCCTGGCGCAGCCGCCACGTGGGCTTTATCTTTCAGATGTACCACCTGGTCCCGGTGCTGACGGCCGCGCAGAACGTCGAGCTTCCGCTGCTGCTCTTCAAGATGTCGTCCGCCGAACGGAAGCAGCGGGTCGCCACGGCGTTGAACGTCGTCGGGCTCGGCGACCGCATGGACCACCGCCCCAACCAGCTTTCCGGGGGGCAGGAGCAGCGGGTCGCCATCGCCCGCGCCATCGTCACCGACCCGGACGTCATTCTCGCCGACGAGCCCACGGGCGACCTCGACGCCAGGACCTCCGAGGAAATCCTCAACCTGCTGAATCTTCTGAACACCGAGTTCGGCAAGACCATCCTCATGGTCACGCACGACCCGAAGGCCGCCGGCCACGCCAAACGAACGCTGCACCTCGACAAGGGCGTCCTCCACCGCGACGAGACCAACGCCCCGCGGCCGCCCGCGGCTGCCGCCCACGGGGTCCGGGGTTGAAATCGCGCCGCCGATTCCTCATAATGAGAAGGGGCGGTCGGAAAAGGGACACAGTGGGGACGGTGACCAATGAAATCGCTCTTGGGAGCGTTGTGCGAAGACTTCTACATCAGTACGCGCCTGAGCCTCAAGCTCGAGATGACTCCGGACCGGGAAACGGTGCTGCACTTCTGCGACCGGATCCGCAAGAGCTTCCCGAAGATGCAGAAGCTCCGCCGGCGAGAGCGGGGCGGCATCGTGCTGGAGGAGGATGGGCGTGAGGGCACGCCCTACCGCTGGTTCCGGCTCGAGCCGGCCTGCCTGCGGTTCGGCTTCTTCTCGCCGCCCGACGCCGCGTCGTATCGGGAGTTCGCCGAGTTCATCCTCGAACAGGCCCCCTATCACCTGACGTTGAGCGACCTGGATATCGACCAGCTCGAGGTCGTCTACGGGTTCGACATGGAGTACCGGGGCAACCACGACCAGCTCGTCGCGGAAACCTTCTTCGCCGACCACCCGCTGTCGGCCTTCATCCTCGGGGATGACGCGACCCAGGCAATCGACTGCCAGCCGTTCCTGGGCATCTCGCTGTCGGCGGCGTGCGACGTCCAGGCCTACGTCGAGGTCAAGGGCCGGACGAGCACCTACGAGGTCCGCACGGGCGAGTACGACCAGCAGTTGCTGAGCGTGTTCCTGATCGTGCGGAAGTACTGGGGCTTCGGCGGCTCAACAACCGTCGTGCGGACGCACGCCGACCTCTGCCGCCACGCGGACCGCCTGGCGACAAAGAAGGTCGTGCCCATCCTGGTGAATCCGCTCGCGCAAGCGATCATCAGCCGGCCGTAGCGTACGCGCCGAAGGTTCCTCCGCCTCCGAAGCCACAGCCCGTCAGGATCGCGACCGGCCCGTGCAGCCGCGGGGCCGGAGGTTTTTGCTTCGAATCACGTGGCGATGCCGGGGCCGGCAGAAGCGTACTCCACGAACTCAAGCCGGTTCCCAAACGGATCATTGCAGAATCCGCGCCAGCCGCTGCCGTCGGACATGCTGCCCACGGACGCCTCGAAGCCGTTTGCTTTCAGGTTCTCCACGACGGCTGTGAGCGAGTTCACACGAAGGGCCAGGTGGCTGGTCGCTCGCGAATTCCGCGGCACGGGTTCGAACGTAATGCGAAGCTGGCAGCCCTCGCCCAGCGCGAACCCGAGCGGACTGCTGCCGGTAACAACGCACTGCGACCCCGTGATCTCGCGGAGGCCCAGAATACTGCCGTAGAACCAGCGGGCGTCCTCCCGCCTGTCCGGCGGCGCAATAAGATGCACGTAGTCCACGCCGCAAACGAGGCTATCGCTCATCCGCACGCTCCTTGACGCCTTCGTAGCACGAAACAAACATCTGGCGTCGCCGAGGCCCGTCGAACTCGGCGAAGTAGATCGCCTGCCAGATTCCCAGCGTAAGCCGCCCTTCTCTCACCGGTATCGTCTGTGACGCGCCCATCATCGAGGCCTTGATATGGGCATCGGAATTTCCCTCGGCGTGCTCGTAGTCCGGATCGTGGTGCGGAACGATCTGCGCAAGTTTGCGCAGGAGGTCCCGCGTAACATCCGGATCCGCGTTTTCCTGTATCGTGATGCCGGCCGTCGTGTGGGGCACGTAACATACGACAAAACCTTCAGACACACCGCTGCGGGCCACGGCCTCCCGCACGCGCGATGTGACATCCACCATCTCGCACCGCCCGTGCGTCTGAACCTCCATTACCATCACGCCCGATCGCCTCCTGCTCTTGCGGTGCCCGCAAACCAACGCCATGGGGCGCCTGGACCCCCTCTTACCGGCTTGCGCACCGTCACATTGCCTCTATCTACTATTCCCAACTATAATGGGTTTTCTTTCTCGCGAAGTCCCACGGTCTTGCGTGTTCTTTCCATGGGTCACAGGGAAACGATCGTAGTGGCGATGAGCGGCGGAGTCGACTCCAGCGTCTCCGCAGCGATTCTTGTCGAGCAGGGTTTTGAGGTCGTCGGGTTGTTCATGCGGAGCGGCATTGCTTCGGCGTCGGATAGCGCCGGGTCGGCACCGGTCCGGCCGGCCTGTTGCAGCCTGGCCGACGCGAATGATGCAAGACTGGTTGCCGGGAAGCTCCGCATCCCGTTCTACGTTCTGGACTTCAGCAAGGAGTTTGAAGGCGTAATCGGCTACTTCGCGGACGAGTACGCCCGAGGACGAACGCCCAATCCGTGTGTAGTCTGCAACGAAGAACTGAAGTTTGGCCGGCTCCTTCAATACGCGGTGGCGATCGGTGCCGATGGCGTGGCTACGGGGCACTACGCGAGGATCGAAGCACGGGATGAACGCCCCCGCCTCCTCCGCGGAATCGACCCCGGCAAGGACCAGTCGTACGTGCTGTTCGGCCTGCCGGCGGACGTGCTTGGGCGGACGCGCTTTCCAATCGGCGGCATGACCAAAGCCGACGTACGCCGAAAGGCCGGCGAACTGGCCCTGCCCGTATATGACAAGCCGGACTCCGCCGACATCTGCTTTGCACCGGACCGCGACTACGCCCGCATCATCCGCCCGCGCCGGCCCGAGGCGTTTCAGCCCGGCGAGGTGCGGGACGAGGCCGGCCGGGTCGTTGGTCGCCACGAGGGCATCGGCCACTACACGATCGGCCAGCGTCATGGGCTTGGCATCGCGATGGGCGTCCCCTATTACGTCACGGGGATTGATCCGCAAACGAATACGGTGATGATCGGCCCACGCGAACGGCTGCTTTGCAACGGGCTTGTCGCGTCCAGGGTACGCTGGCTGATCGATGAGCCTGCCCGCCCGTTTCGGGCGGATGTTCAGATCCGCTACACGCACAAAGCGGCCCCCGCGGTAATTGAAGTGCTCCCGGATAAGACCGTCCGAGCGGTGTTCGAGACACCGCAGTCGGCCGTCACGCCGGGCCAGGCTGCCGTCTTCTACGATGGCGATGCCGTGCTTGGTGGCGGCTGGATCGACGTCGCCCTGAACTGAAATTCAGCGAAGCCATTGACAACTTCTGCCTTTGGTAGTACGCTTATCGCGTGGTTTCTGGACGTTGCGTTGCGGGAAGGCTTAGCGAAGTCTAGCGATTCCTCGAAGGGGCAACGCGCGGTTCAAAAACCCGATCGTGCGGACCGCGGTGTGTCGTAGTCCGCATCACCTGTCGTGATTCTGGCGATGACCGGCATCGGTCAGGCCGCGACGCGGAACGTGCCAGGAAGTTATGCGACGATTCAGGCAGCCATTAACGCCTGCGCGGACGGCGACGTGGACCTGGACGACTTCATTCGATTCACACGGTGTTTCAACGGGCCGAACAACGCACCCGCGTGCGAGTGACGGCGGACGTCATTCCGGCGACCAGGGCGCGGAGGCCTCGTCCCAGCCTTCGCGGCCGATCAGCGGGACGAAGCGGCAGCTCATCATCGCGTGCTCGATCGTTTTGCGGCCGTATCGCTCGACGGCCAGGAGCGTCTGCGTACTCGACCGGCCGACCGGGGCCACGAGGCGGCCGCCTTCCACGAGTTGATCGAGCAGCGGCTGCGGAACGCACGGGGCGCCGGCCGTCACGAGGATGCGATCGAAAGGCGCCTCCTCCGGCCAGCCCAGCGTGCCGTCCCCGACGCGAAAGGACACGTTGCGGAATCCCATCTCGTCCAGCAGCCGCTCCGCACTGCGCGAGAGCGACTCGATCCGCTCGATCGTGTACACCTGGCGTGCGAGGCGCGCCAGGATGGCCGTCTGATAGCCCGAACCCGTGCCGATCTCGAGAACCCGGTGCGACACGTCGAGCTTGAGGGCGGCGGTCATCGCGCCGACCATGTAGGGCTGCGAGATCGTCTGCCCGGCCGCGATGGCCAGGGCCCGGTCGTCGTAGGCGCTGGTGAGGTTGTCCGCGCCGACGAATCGCTCGCGCGGAACCTCGGCCATGACGGCGAGGACCCGCGAATCGCGCACACCGCGGTCGCGAAGGTGCTCCTCGACCATGCGTTTTCGCACCTCGGCATACGGATCGTGCGTGGGTCGCGGTTCCGCCATGGGCGATTCACCCCGTCTTTCGCGTCGGCCTGCCGGTGGCCAGGCGTTCGGCGAGCCGGATCACCCGGGCGGCGACTTGCCGCTTCGTCCCCCGCCACGGACCGTCCCAATCCCGGCCGGCGACGAGAATCTCGACCTCGGCGAGGTCCGCGCCGATGTTGGCCGGACCGTTCAGCACGATGGCGTCACAGCGTTTGCGGGCCAGCTTCCCGGCGGCGAAGCGGCGGTGATTGTGATCCTCCATCGCAAAGCCGATCAGAATCCGCCGGCCCTTGCGCCGGCCAAGCGTGGCGGCGATGTCCTCGGTCGGTTCGAGCGTCACGGTCAACCGCCGGCCGCTCTTCTTCAGCTTGCGCCGTGCGCGTTTCGCCGGGCGATAGTCACACACGGCCGCCGTCAGAATCGCCGCATCGGCCCGGGCAAAGGCGCGCTTCGTCGCCGTCGCCATCTCGGCGGCGGTGACGACCCGCACGGTCCGCACACCCCTCGGCGGATCGATGGCCACCGGTCCGGAGACGAGCGTTACGTCGTGCCCGCGCCGGGCGGCAGCGGCGGCCAGAGCGTAGCCCATCTTGCCCGAAGAGGGATTCGAGATGAACCGCACCGTGTCGAAGTATTCGCGTGTCGGCCCGGCGGTGATGAGGATGCGCACGGCAATGACTCGCTATTGTGGCGGCGCGGCCGTCCGGCTCTTCGGCGGACGGGCCTGCAGGCGACCGATCACATGCGTCAGGATGGCTCCCGGCTCCGCCATTCGCCCCGGCCCCGCCGTCCGGCAGGCCAGCCAGCCCGAGCCCGGCTCGATGAAGTCGTAGCCGTGGTCGCGGAGCTTCGCCGCGTTGGCCTGGACGATCGGGTTCTGCCACATCCGCGTGTTCATGGAGGGCGCGAGCACCACGGGACAGTCCGCGCTCATGACGAGCGTGCTGACGAGGTCGTCGGCGATGCCGCCGGCGATCTTTCCGAGGATGTTCGCCGTCGCCGGCGCGAGAAGGAACAGGTCGGCGGCGTCGGTCAGGCGGATGTGCCCGGGATCGTAGCGGGCGTCGGCGGTCCAGAGGCTCGTCAGGACCTGCCGGGCGGTGAGGGCCTGAAACGTGGCAGGGCCGACGAATCGCGTGCCGGCCTCGGTCATGGCGACGGTGACGCCGGCGCCGCGCTGCACGAGGGCCGACACGACGGAACAGACCTTGTAGGCGGCAATGCCCCCGCACACGCCCACCAGGACCTCATACCCCGCGAGGTCGCTGCGTGCGGGTCCGTCGGCGTCGCTGCGTTGAGATTGAGACACTAGGGTTGTGCCGTGTTCGGGTCGATGTCGCTGTGCTCGTAGTCGATGCCGATCTTGCCCTCGATGATCTCCTGGGCAATGATCTCCATCGGCGTCTTGTCCGCCGGATCGACCATCGGTCGGCTTCCCTGCATCAGCTCGAGCCAGCGCTTCTGCATCAGGGCCGTCAGCTTGAACCGCCCGCCGACCTTGTTGACGATCTGGTCACTCTTCAGAAGCTCGATCATACGCCTGCACTCTCCTGAGCCTTCCTGCCGTGCGACCGGATGATCGACTCGATCCGGTCCACGGTCTCGTCCAGCACCGCGTTCACGACGAAGTAGCGGTACACCCCGCAGTCCTTCGCATATCGAATCTCGCCGTCCGCCTTGGCGAGGCGTTCCTGGATGGCCTGCTCGCTGTCTTCGCGGCGGCCCACAAGGCGCTGCTGCTGGTCCGTGGCCGACGGCGCGAGGACGTAAATCGTGACCGCGTCGGGGAACCGCCGGACAACCTGGATCGTGCCCTGGATCTCGATTTCGAGGATCACGATTCGCCCGGCGGTCAGGGCCTCGATTACCGGCCCCGCCGGCGTGCCGTAATACTGCCCGCCGTAAACCACAGCATATTCCAGGAAGCCCCCCTGTTCAAGCCCGCGTTCGAAGTCCTCGCGGCGGATGAAGCGGTAGTGCCGCCCGTCCACCTCGTTTTCCCGCCGCGGGCGCGTCGTCGCCGAAACGCTGAGATAGGCGTCCAGCCGCTGCGTCAGCCGATGGCAGATGGTGGTCTTGCCCACGCCGCTCGGCCCGCTGATGCACACCAGCACGCCGGGATAGGAGACGGGCACGGCCGGGCGCGGAAAGAGTTCGTCCCGGAGCCGCCGCACGGCATCCCGCAGGACCGAGAGCCGCTCCCACGAAGCGTCGTCGTCGAGGAAGCCGTAGCGAGCCGCGCCGTAGAACCGCGTCAGCTCGGCCGCCGCGGGCTCGAAAAACGCGACGTCGGCGCCGCCGGCGTCCCGCACCTTCGCCAGGAGGGCGGACAGCTCGGCGCCCCCGGCCGCGCTCCGCGACCGGGCGATGAGCCTGCCGTTCAGGAGACGCTCGGCCGCATGCACGAGGCACACGACCGCCAGTTCGCGGCCTCCGGGGCGCGACCAGTGCGCATCGGCACACTGGAGCTGCTGCTCCGCCGCCGAGAGCCAATCCTGCGGTGTGCTTCCTGCTGCCATGGCCGGGGCAATCGCGCCTCACTCCACGTTCTGAACCTGCTCCTTCAGCCGGTCGATCAGGGCCTTGATCTCCACGATGTGCCGCGCGATCGTCGCATCGTTGGACTTGCTGCCGATGGTGTTGGCCTCGCGCAGCATCTCCTGCGTCACGAAGTCGAGTTTGCGGCCGGCGTGCTGCCTGCTGTCGCAGAGCCGGTCGAACTGCTCGAGGTGGCTCCGCAGCCTCGCGATCTCCTCGCTGACGTCGCAGCGTTCGGCGAACAGGGCGACCTCCCGCGCGAGGTCCTGCTGCTCGAGCTGGAGCCTGGCCTCGCCCATCAGTTCGCTGACGCGCTGGGCCAGACGCTTCTGGTACTCGACCACGACGACCGGCGAACGCTCGACAACGGCTTCGAGTTCCCTGCGGATCGCGGCGGTGTGCTTGAGCAGGTCCTCGCGCAAGGCGCGGCCCTCGTCGGCCCGCATGGCGACCAGCTTGTCGATCGCGATGTTCGTCAAGGTGGTCACGATCCGCAGTTCGTGCTCGCGCTTCGCCTCATCCATCTCGGGCGGCTGGCACACGCCCGGCAGCGCCAGTACCGTGGCCAGGTCCACCGACACGGGCCCGGCTGCTTTCACCGAGGCCAGTTGCGTCAGGTAGGCCTGAAGCGCGGCGGTGTTGATCTCGTAGGCCGCCTCGGCGCTCGTGTCGCGGACGCGCAACGTATAATTGAGCGTGCCGCGCACGAGGCGATTGCGCAGGAGCTTGTCCACCTCCGTTTCCAGGAACTGGAGGTGCTCGGGAAGCTTGATGCTCGCTTTGAGGTAGCGGTTGTTGACGCTGCGGACTTCGAGCGCATAGCTGACGCCGTCCTCGACAAGCTGCGCGTCGCCGTACCCTGTCATTGACAAGATCATTGTGCGGGTTTCTCAGGTGCGGGCGATGGCGCAGGCGACGGAGCGGCCGGCGTCCCCGGAACGGCCGGAGCGCCGCCGGCCGGTTCACCGGCAACCGGCTGCGCGACGGCCTGCGGTTTCGGCGCCGCCGTCCGCGCAGGCAGCTTGACGTAGACGAAGTTCAACAGGACGGCCATCACGAGGAACGCGCCGGCCAGGCCGACCGTGATCCAGGTGAAGACATCGCCGGTCTTCGCGCCGAACGCACTGTGGCCGCCGACGCCGCCGAACGCCCCGCTTAAACCGCCGCCCCGGCCCTTTTGAATGAGGATCACGAGAATCAGCAGAATGCAGACCAGGATGAAGAGCAGCCCCGTAACACTGTGCAGCCAGGGCAGTGCCAACATGTCCATTCGAAAGTCCTCTCTTGCACGCCGTTGCGCGATCGGGCTTACCGGAGCCCTTTCGCCTCGATCGTCGCCTCGATGATCCGGGCGAAGTCGTCCACCTTCAGGCTCGCCCCGCCGACCAGCGCCCCGTCCACGTCGGGCTTGGACATGAGTTCCCTGGCGTTGGCCGCGGTCACGCTGCCGCCGTACTGAATCCGCAACGCGGCGGCAAGCCCTGTATTATACATCGAACTGAGGCGATTGCGAATGAAGGCGTGGGCCTCCTGGGCCTGCTCGGGCGTGGCCGTCCGCCCGGTGCCGATGGCCCAGACGGGTTCGTACGCCACGGTCAGGTTGCCGAGATCCACATCCGGGCCGAAAACCTCGTCGATCTGGCCGGCCAGGACGGCCTCGGTCCGGCCCATCTCGCGTTCGTCGAGTTTCTCGCCCACGCAATAGATCACATGCAGGCCCGCCTTCTGTGCCGCGCGGACCTTCTTGTTCAGCATGTCGCCGGTTTCGCCCAGGATGTGTCGCCGTTCGCTGTGTCCGATAATCACGTACGTGCAACCCGCGTCCTTGAGCATCGCGGGGGCGATCTCGCCGGTGAAGGCGCCCTTCTCCTGGATGTAGAGGTTCTGGGCCCCGAGTTTGAGGGGTGAGCCCTCGATTTCCCTGGCGATGGGGAACAGATACACGAACGGCGGGCACACGGCCAGGTCGATGGGCGAGTTCCCCCCGACCCTGGCCTTCAGCCCGGATACGAGGGCGCGTGCCTCCGCGAGGTTCAAGTTCATCTTCCAGTTGCCGGCAACAAAGGGTCTTCGCATTTCGATCTCCGTAGTCCGTTTCTTGTGCGACCGCCCGACTGTCTGCGGCCGCGTGTCGTCATGTCGCTTCGGTCGCCTGCGGGAACGATCCGAGGACGTTCAGCCGGAGGCAGTGGTTCGCGGCCTTCGCCAGGGCCCGCCGCATGTTCTCGTCCTCGGCGTGGCCCTTGGCGTCGGCGAAGAAGTAGTACTCCCAATTCCGTTTCTTGCTCGGGCGCGACTGGATGAACGAAAGGTTGACGTCCTCGCTGCGGAAGGCCTCGAGGACATCCACCAGGGCGCCCGGCTTGTCGGCCGTGATGAAGAGCACCGAGGTCTTGTCGTCGCCGGTGGGCTTGCTGCTCTCCTTTCCGATGACGAAGAATCGCGTCACGTTGCGCGGGTTGTCCTCGATGTTCTCGCAGATGATCTTGAGGTCGTAGAGTTCGGCGGCGAGCGAGCTGCCGATGGCGGCGGAGCCGGATTCGGATTTCGCCATCTCGGCGGCCTTGCTGGTGCTGGCGACGGCGATGGTTTTGCCGACGAAGCCCGTTTCCGAGAGCCAGCGCTGGCATTGGGCGAAGACCTCGGGCTTTGAGTACACGCGTTCGACGCGTTCGAGCGGGCAGGTTGCCAGCACGTTGTGGTGGATGAAGCGGTTGATCTCGGCGCAGACCTTGACATCCGTGTCCATCAGCGCGTCGAGCGTGTCGATGATGCCGCCGCCGGTCGAGTTCTCGATCGGGACGATGCCGAAGTCGGCGTGGCCGCGGGTGATCTCCTCGAAGACGCCGCGGATATCGACCACCGCCTCGTATTCGACGGAGCTGCCGAACTTGCCCAGGGCGGCCAGGTGAGAGTAGCTCCCCTCGGGTCCCAGGAACGCGATTCGCAGCGGCTTCTCGAGGGCGAAGGAACCGCTCATCAGCTCGCGATAGATCGCCTCGATCGTACCGGCGGGCAACGGGCCGCGGTTGGCCTTGCGGACCTTGGCGAGAACGGCCTTCTCGCGGTCCGGGGCGTAGATGGGGGCCCCCTCGGCGTTCTTGATCCTGCCGATCTGCACGACGATCTCAGCGCGCTGATTCAACAACTCGACGATCTTCTCGTCAAGGACGTCGATCTGCCGGCGAAGCTCATCTAACGTCATTGCAGACAACCGGTTACAGAATGCCGCCCGACGCAGGGCCGAACGCAGAGGATAGGGTATCGGGTCTGTCCCGTCAAGCCGACCGATAGCCGCGGGCAAGGTGTCCGGGCCTTCTGTGCCCGGAGCCGGCGACCGATGCGATCGCGACGGTTCAGACGGACGCCCCTTCGCCAGAACGAAAACGCTCGTGCCACCTTGCCCCCCCGCAAACAGCGACGGTTCCGCCGGCCAAAGTCGGCGGAACCGTCGCAGGTTTTCACAGCATGCTTCGGCGGCTCGGGACGCTTGCCGAGCGGCGCGAGCCGGCCGCCGAGGGTCGCGGCGTCAGACTATCTCGCGACGCCGCCCGAGCGGCAGCAGGCAGAGCGCCCCGAAACTCGCGAGCATCATCTCCGAGACGCCACAGCCGCAGCCGGTGACGCCCGGCGCGACGGTCGGGCCGCCGTCGGTGCCGTCCGTGCCATCGGTACCGTCGGTTCCGTCCGTTCCGTCGGTGTCGTCATCGGTTGTCGGCGGCGCAGCGGGGGCGCCGTATTCGTAGGCACCCATATCCACGATCGGCGCCGTGCCGAGGCCCGTGTCCGGCGTACCGGGGTCGTCGGCGAACCGCTCGTTCCCTTCGCGGTCGGTCGTGATGCCCGAGGGGACGGCGGTGTTGCTGCCCGCGTCAATGCAGGGCGAGCCGGCACCCAGGTGCAGGGTGCCGTCCATCAGCGGGTTTGCGCCGATGTTCCCGGTGCCGCCGAACCCGCCCGTCAGCCCCTGGACGCAGGAGTAGTTGATGATCGGGGCGGAGCCCGCGATCTGCGCGGCCTCGGTGACACCGCCGGCCGCCGTGTTGCCCCACAGGATGCAGTTGTCGATCGCCGCATGCACGATGGGATCGCTCGGCTGCTGAGGCTCCTTGTTGTAGATGGCGCCGCCCTTGTTTACGGCGGAGTTTCCGCCAAAGGAGCAGTTCGTGATGGTGGGACTGCTGGCGACAATCGCGTTGTCGATGACAGCGGATTCGTTGATGATCGCCCCGCCGTCGGTCGCGGCGTTGCCGATGAACACGCAGTTGATCAGCGTCGGGTTGCTGGCGCTGTTCCAGATGCCGCCGCCCTGGGTGCCCGCTGTATTGTTGCGGAACGTGCAGTTCCTGATGATCGGGCGGCTGTTCGTGACGTTGGCGAGGCCGCCGCCGCTGCCGCCGGCGGGAGCCGTGTTGCCGGTGAACTCGCAGTTGGTGATCACAGGGCTGCTCATCTCGTTTCGCATGCCGCCGCCATAGCGGGCGGAGTTCGCGACGAACTTGCAGTTCGCGATCGTCGGGCTGCTGTTTTCGTTGTACATGCCGCCGCCGCTCTGGATGAGCGACTCACCGGGAACCGCGTTGCCACCGGTGATGGTAAACCCGTCGAGCCTCGCGGTTGCACCCACGTTGGTGCTCCGGACCACACTGTAGGTGTTGTCCGACGCGTCTTCCGCCACACCGATGTCGCCGCTGAGCGTGGTGACATTCACGTTCACGTTCCGCTGGCTGCGAGTGGTTTCGGTGCCGGCGAAGCCGCCGTAGACCGCCACGCCGTTCTTCAGTTCGAAGCTCGTCAGCCGCTGCGCGACGGTGGGCACCGCGCCGCCGGTATCCACCGGCTTGTACGTCCCCGCGGCAACCCAGATCTGGTCGCCGGCGACCGCCGCCGCCAACGCCGCCTGCAGGCTGGTGTAGGCGTCGGCCCAGGTCGTGCCGTTGTTGGCACCGGTGGCGGCGGCGTTCACGCGGATCACGGCCGCAGCCGAAAGCGACGGCATCGCCGCGGCCAGCGCAAGACACAAGAACCCGCACAACCCAATACGACTCAGGACACTCGTACCACGATGAGACATCTGTCTCTCCTCCCAAGAAGAATTCCCAGCGCCGACACGCATCGGCCGCCCCGAGCGCCGGGCCACGCCCAAACGCACGCACCTCGCTCGTCGGGGTATATGCATTATACCCCACGCGGGGTGGGCAAGGGTAGCCCCCGCCGCCAAAAGCCCTCACAGGCGCGACGCCCCGCCGCTTTCCCGTATGAGCGCTGCCCGGTACCCGGAACCGCAGACACCGGGTGTCCAGAAGTTATAGACTCGCCCTGCACTTTTCACATTAAACAGTGTGCAACACTGACAGGCGAAGACCGAGGGCATGGACAAACGGAGCCACGATGCTCGCAATTAATCGTAACGTCCTTATTTGAAGCATCTTATGTTATAACGACGCTCGCGGTTTGGGTTCGTTTCGCTGTGGGCCAGTGCCCTTTGCTTTGACACGGCCCCTGCGATGAATAGCTTTAACTATATGATCAGAAAAGAGATACAAGACCGATGGCGGCGTTTTGAGTTTGGGTTCGTTTCGTCGTGGCGCGTCGTGCGTGCGAAGGGCCGGGCGCACCGCAGGTATTCGGTTGTCAATGAGCTGCAACCATATCGCGTCCGCTGCTCCGCGTGGCGTTGAGGGGATGTGGGGTGTGCCGCATCGACGCAAGGTTGCCCACAACGAGCGCGGCCTGGCAGAGGCACACGTTGAGGATCTGTTTCGTTCGCATGGGCCTCGCCCCTTCCGGCCCGTGGACCGCTGGGAAGCGCGGCGTCAGAGAATGGGGCACGCGCATCGTCTTCCCGCCCGGGGGATCAAACCTCCATTGCCGCGGCCGGTTCGACTCACGACGATCGGCGTGCCGACAGGGTTTGGACCCGCGCCTGCGCTTCGGACTCGTAAGGCCCTACAGGCGCAAGCGAACGTGCAGACGGGAGAGGCCGGCCGTAATGACGATGCCCAGGAGGATGGTGATGCCCGCCGTACGAAGAATGCCGGGGAGGCCGGCGTTGAGGTAGTCGTTCAGCCAGCCGACCCGCAGCACGAGCGTCAGCGGATGGAGCATGAACGCGAGGAAGTACGGCACGAGCGGATTGCGGCCGGCAGGAAGCGTGAAGCCGGCCCAGCGGCGGAGCCGCCACACGTCCGTGACGGAGTACAGGATGGCATAGATCAGGCAGCAGAGGGCGAGGCTGTAGAGGACCCACGTCGGCGTCTGCCTGGGCGTGGAGAGGCCATACAGCGGCCGCAGCAGGAAGCCGACGGCGTACAGAATGGCGGCCGTGGTGAGAATCCACGTCAGGCGGGATCGCGGCGTGCGAACGGATGATTCGGGCAGCAGGAGCGTGCCGACGAACAGGCCCGTGACCGTCATGGCGCCGCGCAGGCCGATGATGCTGCCGAAGGGGACGTAATGCCGAATGCCGTCGAGGACGTGGAAGCGGTTGAACGCGCCGGCCCGGTCGCCCAGATCGAGGGCGATCAGCAGGGCCATGCAGCCGACGATTCCGGCGGGTCGGCGTCGGCAGAGGGCCCAGACGATGCAGGCGATGAGATAGCCCCAGCCGATCATGCCGACGACGTACCAGCGGAGCCGCAGGCCGGTGAGATCGCCGTGCCTGCCGATCTGGCGGTAGACCAGCGCAAGGCAGACGAGCATCGCCAGTCCCGCGATTCGGAGCAGGAGGAAGAGGATGCGTTTCCAGCCTCCGGCGCGGGGGTAGTCGTTCCAGACGAGGATGAAGCTGCCAAGCAGGAGCACGGACCACGACGCGTGCGTGAGGCCGATGGGAACAATGTTCGAGTTGCGGAGGACGTCGGTCGCCCGCATGTTGCCCATGCCGATGCCGATGAGCATGAGGCCGGCCGTGCGGAGGAGGATGTGCGTCCACGTGCGCAGGGGCGGTTCGCCCCGCCGCTGCCGCCGCGAGAGGGCGAAGGGGACCGACAGGCCGACGACGAAGAGGAACGCCGGGGCGATGAGGTCCACGAACGTCATGAAGTCCGGGTTCGGGCTGCTGAACTTCGCGTGTTTCAACCACCAGGGAACGTTCCTGATCATCGCCATGTCGAGTTCGTTGGCGAAGACCATGGCGAGAATCGTCATCCCGCGGAAGACGTCGATGGAGAAGATGCGCTCGTACCCCGGGTTCTCCGAACCCGGGGTGCGATCCGGAAGACAGTGACACAATTGCTTGGTTGCCTGGTTACCCCCAAGTTGCATAATCCGCACCTCGCACGAGCGAAGATCGTACGGATG
>CAZUAI010000051.1:0-37907 GCA_964617875.1 uncultured Planctomycetales bacterium
TACGATCTTCGCTCGTGCGAGGTGCGGATTATGCAACTTGGGGGTACAGGCTCAGCAATTCGGCCCCGATGCTCCTCACGCCGCAGCCGCCGGCGTACATCGCCGTGCCCACCGCTCCCAGCCCCAAGCCGACGTGGGTGAGCTTCCGCATCATCATCCTCAGAACCATGCGAGTTCGTCCTCCTTTCTCCGCCCCCCGGCCGCACGGGCGGACGCGAGCAGGCGAAGACCCTCTGACCATTCTACATGCTGTCCGCCCTTTCTGCAGGGCTCCTATGCACGTTCCGCGGATACGGCCATGCCCCCGGAGCCCGTGGGGCCTTGAAACCCCCTTGCGATGCGGCAGGTTGCGAATGGGCGGTGGGTCACATGTTCGCGGTTCGAAGGGCGAGGAGGAACACACGCGAGGTCTGATTGGTCGGCGGTTGTGTGTGGGCATCCTTCCCACGGCAACGGGAATCACGGCCCCGGCGGCGGCGGCTGGATGGCGGCTGCGGCACCGCATCACAGCATCCCGCTCGTGACACACAACGCTTGCGACTACGGGGCCATCTCCGGCCTTCGGGTCGTCAGTCGTTTCGAGATCGGGCCGCTCTGACGGGCTGCCGCGGTGCCCCGGTCTACGACCGCGCCTCGTCCAGGCCGGCCGACGTCAGGCCGAATCGCAGCGGGCCGACAGAGCGGAGGACGGCTTCCACCAGCCCCATGCGCCGAAGCTCGTTGAGCATCTCCCCGGCGGCCTCCGGATTCGGATGTGTCAGCCACATGGCTGCGGCGAAGGCGGGGATCGTCATCAGCCCGTGCGCCCTGAGCAGGCACAGGGCGCGCCGCTGCTCCACGTCCAGCATGACGCTGGTCCGGACTTCCGCAAACTGGTTCGACATCGCGAAAAGCCTCCTTCCAGGCGACGGAAACGTCGAAGTCCCGTCCGCCCAACCATATACGATTCGATCCGGCGCCGGCCAAACGGGAATCGTCGCGAAGGCCCGTTACGCGGACCCTTTGCCGGCGAGCCGGCCGATCGCCGCCGTTCTTCTGGGACGCCCGCGCCCTGGACCGGCGCCCGTTGCCGGCGCTCCGGGCTTTGACGTGCGAGGCGAAAGGTCCGCCCCGCAAATGGTTGGCTCGAGGGCGAAGCCTTCATTGCGCCCCTTGCCGTTTCCCGCCGTTGTGGTGCGAATCGCCCGCCCCTACAATGCGCCGATTCGCGGGCTGAGCGCTCAGCCTTTTTCGCGTTTCCGGCTTCTTGCTTTCTCGCTTTCCCGTTGTTGCGGCGGGCAGCGGCGGGGCCGAGGTTTGCCGTGTCCAGTCTCCGAGTGGCGATCGAGTTCCTCCTGCCGGTTCGCCCTGCGGTGCCCCCGGTCCCCGAGGCTCCACCCGGCGGCCATCGCGCCCCGCACTGGTTCGTGCCGATCGGGCTCGTCATCGGCATCGTCTATGCCCTTGTCTTCGGCGGCGTCTGGAATGTCTACGGCGAATACTTCGGCCTGCGCCTGTTGCCGGCGGCCGTGTTGCTTGCGGCCGACGCCCTCTTTTTCGGGAACCGCTTCATCCGCGGGGCCTGCTCGATCGCCGACGACGTCGGGGGCGAGCCGGCGCGCGGTCTGCGGCCGGCGGTCCTCGTTTTCGTGCTCTGGCTCCTCGTGAAGTTCGCGCTGCTGCTGGCCTTGCCCAAGGGCCAACCCTGGAGCCCGGCGGACTGGCGGCGGCATTTCCTGTTCCTCTATCCCTCGCCGGTCTTCCGCCCGCTGATCCTGATGGCGATCTGGGGCCGCTGGTCCGCGCTGCTGGCCCTGAGCCTCGGGCGGGCGCAACCCGGCGAGTCGGCGGCGTTCGTCGATCTGATGGCGCGGACCCGTCTGGCGGTGGTGCTGTGGTGGCTCGTTCCGGTGGTCGTCTGGACGATGCTTTACTGCAGCCTGACGAAGAACGCGGCCGCCGGCCTGCTCGTATCGGGCATCACGCTGGTGGCCGCCTACATCGCCGGCGTCGCCTGCAGCTGGCGTCAGGGCGGCCAGACAAAGGTCTCCGTGTGGGCCGTCGGGGCCGTCGGCGAGCTGGCTTTCTTGTTCGCCTATGTTCCCTTCGGCAGCCGTATCTTCGGATGGTGACGAAGGTTATGACTGCCAAGCCCTGTTTCTGACCCCTCCGAAGCCGTTCAGAGACCATGCCAACCGGGCCGATAATGCATGGAGCCAGGATGGCGAGCATGCATACGGCAGGAAGCCAACCCATGCGTTTCCCTTATTGTAGACACAATACATCCACATATTGCCTCGCAGCCGGGTTTGTCGCAATCTGGGCGGCCACCCTGACCGGCGCGACGCCGCCCGACCCCGTCGCGGTTCAGACCATGCGATTTGCCGTTCGTCCGCGGCTGGCGAGCGATTCGCCCCCGGTCGGCGGGCTGACGCTCTGGTACACACGCGACAGGGGGA
This sequence comes from uncultured Planctomycetales bacterium, assembly GCA_964617875.1. GTDB lineage: Bacteria > Planctomycetota > Phycisphaerae > UBA1845 > PWPN01 > CAZMVY01. The sequence goes on from CAZUAI010000051.1 coordinate 2,439, forward strand.
AGACGTGGCAGCGGGCCGCGTCGGCGGAGGCCGGGCAGGACAGCATCGTCTTTGAGGCACCGGCCGAGGGACTGTACGGCCTTTACGTGGCGGCCGGGGGCGCCGCGGCGCCCGGGCCGGGGCCGGTCGCCGGGGCCCAGCCTCATCGGTGGATCTACGTGGACTGCACGCCGCCGCTGGTGCAGTGGAAGAACGTCGAGCTGCTGGCCGATCCCGGCGGGGCCCGCCGCGTCGCGATGACGTGGGCGGTCTACGATGCGAATCTGGACTCGCGTCCGATCTCGCTCGCCTGTCAGCCGGCCGGGCAGACGCACTGGACGACCATCGATGCCGCCGTCGCCAATACGGGCCGCTACGACTGGCTGCCGCCGGCCGACCTGCGCGGCCGTGTGACGTTTCGCCTGACCGTCCGGGACCTCGGCGCGCATACGGTCGAGCGGCTCTTCGGGCCAATCTCGCTCGATGAGGCGCGAGTCGTGCAAGCCGAGCGGCCGACGACACAGCCGGCGACGCAGCCGACGATGCGCGAGACTCGTCAGGCCGGACCGCCCGCCCCGCCGCGCGTCGAGGTCATGGGGCCGGTGGACCCCGCACGGCAGGAACAGGCGCGGCGGCTGTATCAACAGGCGACCTGGCACCGGGATCGCGGGCAGTACGCCGACGCGCAGGAGCGTTTGCTCGAGGCGCTTCAGCTCGATCCCGCGCTGCTGCCGGCGCGGACGGACCTGGCGGGCGTGCTGTATTCGCGCGGCCTGTACGCCGAAGCCGTCGAGCAATACCGCAGCGTGCTCCAGGACGACCCCGCACGGGCGACGGCGCTGCGGGGGCTCGCGCTGGCATACGTGGCCGGGCGCGATTATGCTGCCGCGCGCGAGGCGCTGGAGCGTCTGCTGCTCCGCGACGAGAAGAACGCCGAGGCGTGGCTCGACCTGGGCGATGTCGCCTGGAAGTCGGGCGACCGCGCCGCCGCGCGGGCCCACTGGACGAAGGCATGCGGTGTCGATCCCGCGGCGGGCGATGTGATTCTCAAGGCACGGAACCGACTGTCGCTGTTCCGGCCCGACGCGGAGACGCCGCAGGCGACGGAGGGCAGGTAGCCCGTGGCCACACGTGCATCAACAAGATCGACCGAGCCCGCGCCGCGAGGCCCGGTCCCCATCTACGCCGTGTATGGCGATGAGCCCTTCCTGCGCGGTCAGGCCATCCGGCGACTGCTCGACCAGCTGCTTGCGCCCGAAGAGCGCGGCATGTGCCTAGCGGAATACGAAGCGACGGCCGAACTCGCCGCCCTGCTCGACGACGTCCGCACGCTGCCGTTCCTCGGTCCGCGGCGCGTCGTGATCCTCCGCGATGCGGACCTGTTCCTCGGCCTCCGAAGGACCGCCGGCGGCGAATCGAAGGAGACCGGCGCCGGCGGCGGCCCGAAGGAGACGGCGGCGAAGGACGACGAGGATGACGAGGAGGCCGACGCGTCGGAGAGCATCGCCGGGAAGATCAATCGCGAGGCCCTGGAGAAGTACGCGGAAAACCCGTGTGCGACGGGCGTGCTCATCCTCGAGTGCAGGAGGTTCGCGTCGAACCTGCGGCTGCATAAGCGCATCGCGGCGCTCGGCGGGTGCATTCCGTGCGACGCGCCGAAGCCCTGGAAAATGTGGGAGTGGCTGATTGAACGCTGCCGCGCGGAGCACGGCAAAAAGCTTGATGCCGATGCGGCGAAGGACCTGGTCGAGCACGTCGGGCCCAGCATGGGCATGCTCGACGGCGAGCTGGGGAAGCTGGCCGTGTACGTCGGCAACCGCCCGCGGATCACCGTAGACGACGTGGAGAAGCTCGTCGGACACGACCGCGAGCAGAAGGTCTTCGGCATGCTGGACGCCATGGCCGACGGCGACATGAAGACGGCGATGCGTCTGTGGGAAGAGGTGTGGGAAACCGACCGGGCGGCCCCGGCCCGCTCGATCGGCGGGATCGCGTTCGGCGTGCGGCAGTACCTGGCCGCGCACCAGCAGATGCGGGCCGGGGCGAGCGCGTACGACGTGGCGCGGCTGATCAAGGGCGATCCGGCGCGCGCGCAGGGCCGCATCCGGGCGTTTGCGCCCGACCGGCTTCGCCGCCTGCTCGTGCAACTGGCGGAGGCGGACCTCGCCGCGAAGACCGGCGTCCGGTCGGTGCAGACGTCGGTGGAGCGGTTCATCGTCGAGAATACGGTGCGTCGGGGCCGCTGACCGCGGCCGCGGCGCTGCGGCGCAGGATGCGCCGCGCAACGCAATGGAGTGCGTGACATGGCATGGATGCGGACGAATCCGGCGGTCGGTGGGTTTCTTCTCGTTCTGACGTTGACGGCGGGCGGGTGCCAGCTTTCCGGCGGCTTTGCGACGACGCAGCCGGTGGTCTGGGGTGCGCCGCAACCGGCCGGCCCGCAGCCGGCACCGGCGGCGGCTCCGAACGGCGCCGCTCAGCCGAGCCCGACCGGAGGCCTCGCCCCGGAGCCGCCGGTCGCCTCCGTCCAGCGCGACGTCGAGGAGTTCGTCAACCGCTTCCCCGACAGCGATATCGCCCGACAGAGATCGCGCCAGGCGCCGCCGGCCGCACAGCCCGCCGACGCCCACGCCGCCATCACGATCAAGCCCGAACCCGCGTCCGGGCAGGTGCCGACACCGGCGCAGGAAAGGCCATCGACATCCCTTAACGCCGCCACACCGGTTGCCGCGCCGGTCCCGGTGACGACGCCGACGGAGCCGCCCGCGCCCCTGCCGGCAAACGTCGTCCGCGTCTCCTCGCCTGCCGGCCCGGAGTCGCCCGCGCCGCCGCCCGCCGTGGACGCCGCCGGCGCCGCGCAGCCGGCGAGTCCCGTGCCGCCCGCGGTTCCGTCCGCGGGAACGCCGGCCGAGCCGGCGGGCATCCGCGCGAACGCGCCGCTGGCGGCCAGCCGCATCGAGCGGCCCGTCGTCGCGCCGGAAGCCGTGCCGTCCGCCCCGAAGATCGAAGCGCTCGAGATCTCGCCCATCCGGCCCGCGGCCCCCGCCGAACCGGCCCCGCCGAAGGCCGAGCCGAATCGTGCGGCCACCGTCGCGCCGACGGTGAAGGTCCGCGACATTGATGCCACGATCGCCGAGCTGCAGAAATCGGTCGCGGAACGGCCGAACGACTTCAACGCCCACTTCCGCCTGCGAATGCTCTACCTCGCGGAAAGCCAGGACGACAAGGCGACCGCCCCCATCAACGGTCTCGATCCCGAGCTGAGCGAGTCGTTCCTCGATGTCACGCGCACGCTGGTCGCCGTCCGCGACGCCGTCCGCGATCCGATCGGCCGCGGCGCCTCGGCGCTTCAGCAGGCCCGGCAGCTCGTGCAGCGCCTCCGACGTCAGGCCCCGGTCGCGATCGACAGGATCGCGGTCGTCTCGCGCGTGAACAGCTACGGCGACTACGAGGAGTTCGCCCCCGCCGAGTTTCCCGCCGGCCGGGCCACGAACGTGATCCTCTACGTCGAGGTGTCGAACTTCCGCAGCGAGCCGGAGAAGGCCGAGAACGGGCGGGAGCAGTACCGCACGCTCCTCGGCGAGAAGGTCGAGATCTACGACGCCAGGGGCGTGAGCGTCTTCAAGCAGGCCCAGGACAGGATCCCCGACACCTGCCGCCGGCCGCGGAACGACTTCTTCCTCGCGCTGGAGCTGCCGCTGCCCGAGACGCTCGCCCCCGGCACGTACACGATCAAGGCGACGGTCGAGGACAAGCTCGGCGCCACGGCCGACCAGAGCCAGACGACCTTCACCATCACCGCCCCCGCACAGGCGCAGACGGCCAGCATAAGACGTTGAGTGCTGCTCTCCGCAAGCGGAGCTTCGAATTGAGCCCGGAGCGCGATCCTGAACGCGTGGTTTCCGGGCGGAAGAATGGTGCGCCGGGCCGGAGGGCGAATGTCTCGTTTCGTCGCATTCGCCATCGTGCTCTGTGCCGAATTCGTGCTCTACATGGGGGCTGTTGCTGCTACCGGTCGGCGTTCGGAACCATCATAACCCCCTGAATGACGACGATGCCGACCTTGCCCCGGTGGCGGCAGCTTGGCCGACACTGCCCCGGGCGATTTGCCGTGCGGTCTTGCGGGGCATCGAGCAGGCGGATGCGGGGCAGACCATTCCCCACGCCGAGGTGAAGGAGAGGATGGCGAAGTGGCTGAAGTGAGGTGGACGCCGCAGGCGGCGGGCGATCTGGAGGCCATCGCCGAATTCATTGCTCAGGATTCGCCCCCCTATGCGAGCCTCCTCGTGATGGACGTGCTCGCGGCCGTCGAACGCATCGCAGACTTCCCCACGTCAGGCAGGCTGCTCGATCCGTCGAGGCTGGCATGAGGCCGCCGTTGGCTCGGGCGTGTGCATTCACCGACTCGTCGGCGCGGTTGATGCCTGCTCGCCGTCGAGCGGCACCGGCGGGCTCTGCGGCGCGCCGGTGAGCAGCATGTACGGGTTCTTTTCCGCCCATTCGCGCAGGGCCTGGTGCGCGGGCGTGCGGCCCTTCTCGCCGATCTTTCGCAGCGTCTCGCGCGTGCCTTGGGCCACGTACCGCGCCGAGACCTGCAGCGCCCCGGCCGCCGGGCGCGGCCGCTCCTTCGCCGCCGCGGCCAGCAGCGCGGCGACCTCGACGCGGCCGAGTTCGACCTCTTCCGCCGGCCGGAGGAGTCGGATCCGGTTCGCGTCCGGTTCGGGCGTCTCCATCGGAGCGGTCGGCGGAAGCGAGACCCTGGCCGGCTCGCCGTCGTCTGACACGACCATCCAGAACATCTGCGCAAAGCGCTCCGTATCCGCCCTGAAGTTCAGGTTGACGCACAAGGGCCGGTCCCACGTATTCTGCAGGCGGGCGACGAGGTGCCCGCCGTCGCGCGTGACGGAGACGGCGGCCGACGCCTCGGCCTCCCGGACCGCCGGCGGCGCCGGCTCGACGACCTCGACCTCGATCGCCTCGCTGACGACCTTGCCGAGCCCCGCCTCGATCCATTCCTCGCGCGTCCACTCGGGCTGATAGGTGAACCGCAGCCGGTATCGCCCCTTCGCCAGCAGCGGGTAGCGGGCCCAGCCGCGGTTGAACTCCGGCACGTCGGCGGTGCACGTCCTGCCGGGCGCCAGCGGCGAAGTCGCCCCGCCGCCCTTCGCCCGTTTCTCGACGGCCGTCTCCACCTCGCGGTCGTCGCCGATCGGGTCCACGCGCAGCTCCACCGGCCCGTCGTCCGGCGCGGTCACTTCGAGAAAGTCGCTGACATCGAGCGCCAGGGCCGCCTGTTCCGCCGGCCTCGCGGGCCGCGTCGCGCTTCCGGCGCCGCACGTCCACGGGATCTTCGTCGGGAAACCCGCGCGGTTCTCGACGATCACGCGCAGCCGCAGCGGCTGGTCCCAGCGGACGCGCGGCGGATCGGCCTCGAGCCGGACGACCGCGCCGGAGAAGAAGACCTCCTCGAGTTCCTCCGCCAGCTCGCGCGCCGCCAGGGCGATCTCCTGCTTCGGGTTGTTCATCTCGCGGCGGAGATACGGGATCGCCGACGGCCCGACCTCCGCGATCCGGCGCAGGACCTGCTCGCGTGCGCGATACGACGGGGCCGCGATCTGCTTCACCAGACGGCCGATCTCCTCCGGCTTCGTGGGCTGCGTCGTCTGCGCAAAGGCCGCCGGCGCGCAGACGGCGGCGAGCGCCGCCAGGAGTGAAACGCAAAGCGGCGCGCGACGCCTGTTCCCCCTGCGTCGCCCGTTCGGGCTTCCGCCCTGGTCGCCCTCACCTTCGTCGGTTCGTCGCCCGGATCGCGAGCGCAGCCCGCTTCGCACGGCAATCGTTCTCATTCTGGCATTTTATCGACCTCTCCGGTACATTTCTTGTCTACGAAATCGGTAACCGTAACCCGGACGAGGGAACCATGATCCTGATGACACGAAACATCCTTTCGACCCTGACCGTGTGCTTCCTCGGGCTGGCGTGCTCGGCGCCGATGCCGACACGGTCGCTTGACGAGCTGTACCGCCTGCGCGAGGCGCGGACGCGGCGATCATCCAGCGCCGACCCGGACTGGAAGAACGGCAACGGCGACTGCCGTCCGATCCCGCCGGGCGGCACGCTGACCGTGGCCGACCTCAAGGGTCCGGGGATCATCCGGCACATCTGGTTCACGATCGCCGCCGACGATCCGAAGTACGGCCGCTCCATCGTGCTCCGCATGTACTGGGACGACGCCGTCGAGCCCGCGGTGGAATCGCCGATCGGCGACTTCTTCGCCGTCGGCCATGGCGCCCTGCGCTACGTGAACTCACTGCCCGTCGCCGTCACCTCGGACGGCAAGGCGATGAATTGCTACTGGCCGATGCCGTTCCGAAGCCGCGCGCGGATCACGCTGACCAACGACTCCAGGACCTGCAACGTGGGCTGCGTGTACTGGTACGTGGACTACGAAGAGGTGCCGGGCCTGCCGGCGGACACGGCGTATTTCCACGCCCAGTACCGCCAGGAGTACCCCGCGACGATGGGGCAGGACTATCTCATCCTCGATGCGGTCGGGCGCGGGCACTACGTCGGCACCGTCTACTCGGCACAGATCCGTACGGCGAGCTGGTTCGGCGAGGGCGACGACCGGTTCTACATCGACGGCGAGGCCGAGCCCAGCCTGCGGGGCACGGGCACCGAGGACTACTTCTGCGACGGCTGGGGTTTCCGTCTGTTCGACCGCCCGTACTACGGCGTGACGCTCCTCGACGGCTACGACGTCGGCGATCGTCTTACCGTGTATCGCTGGCACATCCAGGACCCCGTGTACTTCACTCGATCGCTCAGAGTGACGATCGAACACAAGGGCGTCATGTTCGATGCCAACGGTCAGCTCGTCTCCGGCTTCGAGGAGCGGCCGGACCTCCTCAGCTCCGTCGCCTTCTGGTACCAGACGGGCCGGGCCAAGCGCTTCGCCGCCCTCCCGCCCGTGGAAGAGCGAACCGTGCCCGTGACGACGATCGAGCTGGAAGAATCGTTGGCGGCGATGGTGCCGGACCCGCTTCCGGCGGGCAAGATCCTTCAGGACGGTCCGTACAGCGCCGGAAAACAGGTGCTCGTCACGTTCCCGTCCATGCCCGCGACGCTGAAGGTGCCCTTCCGCCTCCCGAAGGCCGTCAAGGGAAGGCTCCGTGTGAAGCTCACGCGGTCGTGGGACTACGGCATCTGGAAGGTCTCGCTCGACGGCAAGGTCCTGCCGGGCCTCGAGCGGCTCGATCTCTACAGCCCGACGGTCCAGCCCGTCGAGTTCAAGGCCGCCGGCGCGGATCTGGCCGCGGGCGAGCACGAGTTGCGCTTCGAATGCCTCGGCAGGAACGAGGCGTCGAAGGGATACTACCTCGGTGTGGACGCGATCGTTCTGGAGCAGATCACGCCCCATTCCGTCCCCGCGGTCAGGAAGGAGTCGAAGTAGCGGAGCCCCCGCTGCCCTGCGCATGATCTCACTCGAGACGGCGAACGACCTGATTGCACGCTCGCGCCACCGGTCGGTGTGGGCGTCGCCCAACACCATCGTCCTGCTGCTGATCGGCGGCCTGGCGGGCGCGATGCTGGCGCGGCCGGACTGGGTGACCGGCGACCGCCAGGGCCAGTTGCTCCTGCCGGAGGCCCTCCTCCTGTCGCTCTTCGTGTGGGTGTGGACCCGGGCGATCCGCCAGCGGCGGACGGCGGCGACGATGGTGCAATTATGGGAGGCCGTCCAGCTGCGCGACTGGTCGCGGGCCGAGGGGCTCGTGACGCGGCTCCTGCGGCGGCCCGTTCAGCCGGTGCCGGCGCGGGCCCAGTCGCTGCTTGCCCTCGCCGCCGTCGCCGACAGCCAGAAGCAGTACGTCGTTTCCCAGCACGTTCTCGAGTCCGTCCTTCGCGAATCCGGCGGCGACCGCTCGATGCATTACGCCGCCCGCGTGGCCCTCGCCTCCACGATGCTGCGAACGCAGCAGTTGACCGACGCGGTGGCGCTGATCGACCGGCTCGTGCGAGAGGAACTTCCCCCGCCGCTCCGCGCACAGGTCGAGGTGGTCAACCTCTTCCGGCTCGTGCTGATGGGGCAGGCGGAGGAGGCCGTTGCCGGGGCCGACGCGCGGCGGTCGCTCTTCCGGCGCCACCTCGGCACGCGGGCCGGCTACGGCTACGCCCTGCTGGCCGCGGCGTTCGACCGGGCGGGGCAGCCCGATCGCGCGGCCGAGCTGTGGCAGGACGCCACGCTCCTGGTGCGCCCGAACGAACTCGTGGACAAGTTCGCCGAACTCGATCCTGTGGCCCGCAAGTACCCCGCGACGGAGTGGCCCCTGTGACGCAGCCCGAACTCGACGACCTGCTCCGTCGGTTCCGTCGGCGGATGGCCTGTTCGACCGCGGTCCGGTGGCTGATTGTGTTCAGCGTGGCGGCGTCCTTCGCGACGGCCGGGCCGTTCGGCGGGGCGGAGTCGTCGTGGTGGATAACGGTGTGGCTGACGGCCGTACTGCTCGGCTGGCTGATGCTGGTCGCCGTGTCCGTGCGGACGGGCAAGGGGATGCGGTGGGCGTCGGTCCTCCTGACGGCCGGCCGCTGGCAGGAGGCCGAGCGGGAGCTGGCTCACGTGCTGCGGAGCTTCTCCGTCTTCCGCCACACGCTGCTTGCCGCGGGCCAGCAGCTCGGGACCGTGCTGCACGCACAGCAGCAGTACGCACAGGCTCGCGAGGTGTTCCGCGCGATCGTGCGGGCCATCGGCCGCACGCGCGCCTCGCATTCGGTCGAACGGGCGGCACGGCTCCTCTGGGCGGACTGCGAGCTGGCGCTCGGCAACCTGGCGGGCACGTACGAGGCGTTCCTGCCGCTGTACGGCGTTCCGCTGACGCTGTCCGAGCGGCTCGTGCTGCTGCCGATCGAGCTGCGGTACGAGCTGGCGGCCGGCCACACGCGCCATGCCGTGGCGAACCTGCCGGACCGGGTGCGCCACGCCGAGCTGCTCGACTCGGTCCAGTCGGCGTGGGTGCACGCCATGCTGGCCGAGGCGTGCCGGCGCGAGGGGCTGGACGGCCAGGCCGCGTTCCTCCAGCGAAGGGCCGCCCTGTATCACGACCTGAACGAGCTGCCTCCGCTCGTCGGCGTCGGGGTCGCCGACCCCGGACCGGCCGCTCCCGCTGTCGGGGGCACGACAGGAGAACCCGCATGAAGAACGGCCTTCACGCATGCATGACGTCCCTTCTCGCCGCAACGGCGTGTCCGCTGCTCGCGGCCGCCGCGGCGCTGCTCTGCGCGGCCGGCGGCGACGCCTTCGCGCAATCGCCGGGCACGACGGCCCCGGCCGTCCCGGCGCGCACGGTCGGCAAGTGGCTCGTGGACCTCGGCCGCGACTATCCGCTGACGCCCCAGGCAGGCCTGGGCGACGCCGAGTCCGACGCCGCGTTCACGCTGGCGCTCATGCAGGCGGCCGCGCGCGTCGAGCCCGATCTGGCCGAGGCGTACCTCTGGCAGCACGATCTCCTGTGGGCGCTGCACCGCGAGGACGACGCGGTCCACGCCCTCGGCCAGTACGTCCGGCTCAGCCCCGAGGACTGGTCGGCGCGCCTCTGCTGGATCGCCGCCATGACCGAGTCGTTCCAGACGCAGGAGGACCGCCTCCGCTTCTGGCAGGACCAGTTCCAGCGGCCGAATCTGCCCGGCGAGGTCGCCAGCGACCTCTACCGCCGCATGGCCGAGCACGCCTACAACCGCGCGGACATCGACGCCGCGGCGAAGGACATCGCCAGCTCCCTCAAGGCCTTTCCGGACAACCTTGCGACGCGCCGGCTTCGCGTGGCCATGAGCAAGCCGGCGGACCAGCCGCTCGCCCAGGTGGATCTCGCGCTCAACCTCGTGCGGCTCAGCCCCGCGCAGCCGATGCTCGCGTGGGACCTGGCGAGGCTTCTGGACGACCTCTCCCTGACGCGCGAGGCCCAACGCTGGTACACGCACGCCCTGGCGGTCTTCCAGCGGACCGGCGAAGGACAGCCGCCGCCGGGCGAGTTCCTGCTCGACATGGCGGCGTCGCAGACGGACGCGGGACAGCTCGATGCCGCCGAGAAGCTCGTCCGGCAGGTGATCACGGACGAAGGCGACGGCCCCGTGCCCCACCGCCTGCTGGCGAGGATCGCCCGCCTGCGCAACCAGCCCGAGCAGGCGGCCGCCGAGCTTCGCGCCGCGCGCGAGGCCTATGAGTCGGCCTGGGCCCGGGAGGCCGACACGGCCGATCCCGACCTCGCCGCGGAGATGGCGTGGTTCTACTGCGTCGAGGCCCCCGACATCGCCCGCGCCCTCACCCTGGCCGAGACGGCGATGACGGCCGACCTCCCGAGCACGCTCGCCCGGCGGTCGTTCGGATGGGCCGCCGTCCAGACCGTCATCGCCGAACCCGCCAGCCGTCCGTCCGTCCGGAGCACGACGCAGCCCGCGTCGCGCCCCAGCCTGGCCGACCGGGCGCGGCGCGAACTCGATTCGATCGTCGGGGCGGACGACTGGGCGGCGATCGCCCTGGCGGATCTCAAGAAGCAGGGCGGCGACGTCCAGGGCGCGATTCGTCTGCTGACCGGCGTGGCCGGGAGGCACCGCACGGGCCTGCTGTTCGAGGAGTGCACCGGCCGGCTCGCGGCGTTGAAGGCCCCCGTTCCCCCGCCGCCGGCCCGCACCGACGTGAAGAAGCTCCTGGCGGATTTTGACGAGTCCGTTCTGATGTTCGCGACCGATCCGAAGAAGTTCCTCAGCCTCACAATCACGCCGCTGGTGTCCGCGGACGGCGCCGTCCCGCCGGGCCGGTCGATCTGGTGCCGCTTCGTGCTGACAAACCGCAGTCCCTACGGCATCACGCTCGGCGAGTCGCTCATGGTCAGCCCGAACCTGCTCCTCACGGTCAAGTCACGTGGCGACCGCGACCGCGACTATGGCGGCCTGCTGCGGATCTCGCTCAACCAGCGGCAGCTCCTCGCGCCGGGGCAGTCGATCACGGTGAGCCAGACGATCGACCTCGGCCCGCTGCGCGCCACACTGATCGGCACGCCGCAGGCCGCGCAGGACATCGAGATCGCGGCGGTCGTCAATCCGATGTGGTCGGCCGCGCAGGAGAAGTGGCTGCCGGCGCCGGGCGGCTTCGAGGCCGGCCCCGTCCATGTCCGCCGTTCCGCCGTCTCGCCGGATGATGCCGGTGAGGCCGGGTTCCAGGGCACCGTGGCCGCCTCGCGGACCGGCGGCATCCCCGCGCGGATCGAGGCGGTCGAGCGCCTGATGATGTGGTTCGCCGAGCACGAGCATATCCGGGCCGGGCGGCTGAGCTACTCCGCGCGCCCCGTGAATGCGGACGCGATCCGCGCGGTCCTGAAAGAGCGGTTCGCCGACGAGGCGTGGGAGGTCCGGGCCGCGCTGGCCGAGACGCTTCGCTGGGTGGTGCTCGACGGCGAATGGGCCCGGCCGGCGTCCGAGCTGCTGGGCGACACGCATTGGCTGGTGCGGATGCTGGCGGTCCGCCTCTTCGCCGATCATCAGGGGCCGAAGTTCGACAAGGTCGCCGCCGCGATGGAGGAGCACGACCCCGACGCCCTCGTCCGCGCGACGTGCGCCACGGTCCGCGACCGCTGGCGCGCCGCGACACAGCCGGCGGCCACGGCGCCGGTTCCCTCGCCGCCCGACCGGTTCTGACGCCGCCGCCCGCCGCGGGCTCGCGCCTTGTGGCGCCGGCTTTCCGTGTCCGGCGGTTCCATCGTTGCGGCGAAGACGCGGCTTGCCAGAGTCGCCGCGGACCTGCACAATCCAGGCGGTTTCCTTGTGCGGAGGCGATCATGATCATTCGCGGAACGGGTCTTGTGATCTGGACCGGTCTGGCGGCGGCGCTGCCCCATGTGACGGCGGAGGCCGGGCAGGACGGTCTTCGCATCGTGCGGCTGCGGTGCGAGTACCTTGTCAACCCGCTCGGCATCGACGCGGCCCGGCCGCGGCTGAGCTGGGTGCTCGAGTCGGACCGGCGGGCCGAGGTGCAGACGGCGTACCAGGTGCTCGCCGCCGGAAGCGCCGAGGCGCTCGCCGCGGACCGGGGCGACCTGTGGGACACGGGCAAGGTCGCGTCCGATCAGTCCATCCACGTCGCCTACGGCGGCAAACCGCTGGCGTCCGCGCAGTGCGTGTGGTGGAAGGTCCGCGTGTGGGACCGCGACGGCCGGCCCTCGGCCTGGAGCGAGCCGGCGACGTGGGAGATGGGCCTGCTGAGCCGCGACGACTGGAAGGCGAACTGGATCTCCGCCGTCGCCGCGCAGGACAAGGCGACGACGCGGCCGGCCGTGCCCGGCCCGCTGTTCCGCAGGGCGTTCACGCTGCGCAAGCCGGTGCGGTCGGCGCGGGCGTACGTGTGCGGCCTCGGCTACGGCGAACTCTGGCTGAACGGCGCAAAGGTCGGCGACCATGCGCTCGACCCGGCCTACACGCGATACGACCGCCGCTGCCTGTACGTCACGTACGACGTCACGAAGCAGTTGCGGCAGGGCGAGAATGCGGCGGGCCTGATGCTCGGCAACGGCTGGTTCAACATGCACTCGCGCTGCACGTGGGACTTCGACAAAGCCCCGTGGCGGGACGCGCCGCAGGCGATCGTGCAGATCCACGTGACCTGCGACGACGGCACGACCGAGCGGATCGTCACCGACGCGGGCTGGAAGGTCGCCGCCGGCCCCGTCGTGTATGACTGCATCCGCAACGGCGAGACGTACGACGCCCGGCTGGAAAAGCCCGGCTGGGCCTCTCCCGGCTTCGACGACGCCGGATGGCGGGCCGCGCACGTCGTGGCCGGGCCGCAGGGCGTGCTCGCGGCGCAGATGCTGCCGCCGATCAAGGTCACCGAGACGATCAAGCCGGTCCGGCTGACCGAGCCGAGGCCGGGTGTGTTCGTGTTCGACCTGGGCCAGAACATCGCGGGCTGGTCGCGGCTGACGGTTGAGGGGCCGGCCGGCGCCCGCGTCGAGATGAAGCACGGCGAACGCCTCCACGACGACGGCACGCTGACCCAGGACAGGATCGCGGCCCATTCGAAGCAGGGCGACTTTCAGACGGACACGTACATTCTCAAGGGCGAGGGGACCGAGGTCTGGGAGCCGCGCTTTGTGTACCACGGGTTTCGGTACGTGCAGGTGACGGGTTTCCCCGGCCGCCCGACGACCGACAGCCTGCGCGGGCAGGTGGCCCATACGGCGTTCGAGCCGACCGGGAGCTTTGAGTGCTCGAACGACCTGCTCAACCGCATCCAGCGGGCGACGCTCTGGTCGTACCGGGGCAACTACCACGGCATCCCGACCGACTGCCCGCACCGCGAGAAGAACGGCTGGACCGGCGACGGCCACACCTCGGCCGAGCAGGCGATGGTCAACTTCGACAACGCCGCCGCCTACACGAAGTGGATGGACGACTTCCACGACGAACAGCGCGACAGCGGCGAATTGCCGGGCATCGTGCCGACGAGCGGCTGGGGCTACCACTGGGGCAACGGCCCGGCGTGGGACAGCGCGTACCTGCTCGTGCCGTGGTACCTGTACCTCTACGACGGCGACACCCGCATCCTCGAGCGGCATTACGACCGCTTCAAGCGGTACGTCGATTATCTGACGACGAAGGCGAAAGACGGGATCGTCTCGATCGGGCTGGGCGACTGGGTGCCGTGGAAGGACAAGACGCCGGAGGCCGTCACCTCGACCGGCTACTACTACGTGGACGCCGTGATCGTCGCGAAGGTCGCCCGGATGCTCGGCCGGACCGACGACGCGGAGAAGTACGGCGCGCTCGCCGGGCGGATTCGCAAGGCGTTCAACGACGCCTTTGTGGACAGGGCCACGGGAAAGGTCGCCAACGGCACGCAGACGGCGATGAGCTGCGCCCTGTACCAGGGGCTTGCCGAACCGGGCGACCGCGCGGCGATCCTGCGGAGCCTGGTGGCGAACATCGAGGCCCGCGACGGCCACATCGACACGGGTCTGCTCGGCACGAAGTACCTGCTGCGGGCGCTGTCCGACAACGGCCGGGCCGACGTGGCCTACCGCGTGGCGTCGCAGAAGACGCAGCCCGGCTGGGGCTGGTGGATCGAACAGGGGGCGACGACGCTCTGGGAGGACTGGAAGGGCGAGGCGTCGCTGAACCACATCTTCTTCGGCGACATCAGCGGCTGGTTCTACGAGACGCTCGCCGGCATCCGCATCGACCCCGAGCAGCCGGGCTTCAAGCACGTGATCATCCGCCCGCACGTCGTGGGCGATCTCACGCACGTGAGGGCGAGGACTCTCTCGATCCGCGGCATGGTCGCCAGCGAGTGGATGCTGAAGGACGGCGCGTTCACGCTGGCGGTCACAATCCCCGTGAACAGCGCGGCGACGGTCTTCGTCCCGGCGGCCGACGCGAAGCAGGTGAAGGAGGGCGACGCCCCGGCCGCGGAAGCGGAGGGCGTGCAGTTCCTGCGGACCGAGGACGGCTGCGCGGTCTTCCGCACGGGCTCGGGCAGCTATCGTTTCACCGTCCGGAAGCCGTAGGAATTCGGCAGGGCAGATTCGGTAGGGCAGGTCGCCAGACCTGCCTTCTTCGGCTGCAGCGACAGGGATACTGGACGCTGACAAGCGTGAAGGTTGAACTCACCAAAGCGGAGAAGCGGGCAATCGGGCGCCATTCTTCTCCCCGATGGCAACTCGACATAGTTGCCTATCGAGGCCGGGACAACACACTTCGGGTTGTGGAGTGCAAGTCCTTCCTCGATTCGCCTGGCGTGGATTGTCGGGCCTTCGATGGTACAAACATCGCCGCAGCCAGCAGGTACAAGCTTCCTTCTTCGGCGCAAAGAGCCGACAAACGGCGGCGGCAGGTCTCGCCGGCCTTTCGGCCGGCTTCGACGCTGCCCTACGCGGGGTGTTGGCGGCTCGTCCGCCGGTGTCTTCCCGAGCGGTAACGACCACGTGGTTACGTCAATTGTCTTCTTCCACGCAAATTCGTACAATAGGGTAGTTCTTCGAAGTGAGGTTCTGCTATGCCAAAGGCATCTGTCCAAGAGATACTTCGCGAAATCGAGGCCCTGCCGGAGGATGATCGGCTTGCGCTGGAGCAGGAGTTAACGCGCCGGCTGGATGACGAGTGGGGAGAGGAAGCCGGACAGGCTCGCCAGGAGGCCCGCCGCCGCGGAGTCGATCAGGCTGCTATTGACCGCGCAATCGACCGGCGCCGGTACGGGCGATGAAGGTCTTCTTTGACACGAACGCCTATGTCGCCGAATCGCTGCTCGGAGACGCCGCCCAGCGAATGATCGAGGCTACGCAGCGAGCACGGTGGCGCATCTACGCGAGCCGGTTCCTTCTGGACGAGGTTGCACATGTACTGGTCGATGATCTCGGCTTCTCTCGCCGGCTGGCCTGGCTGACACAGAGACGGATCGTACGACGATGCATCTTGGTGGAACCCGTTTCAACAGCGGTCGTCCCGGGCGACCCCAAGGATAGCCCCATCCTCCAGGCCGCAGTGACCTGTCGCGCCGATTACCTTGTTACGAACGATCGGCATCTGCTGGCACTGGATTCATTCCAAGGACTTCGGATCGTCTCGATGGGGACGTACTACGACATGTTGAAGGACCAAGGCTTGCTGCGTGACGCCCCTGTCCCGTAGTCCGGCAGGTCAGGCCGCCGGCCCTGCCTTCTTCGGTGCGGACAACCGACCTGACGCCGCGCTCCGCGGGAGTTGTCGTGAAGTCATGATCCGCGGAGGAGGAAGTCGGAGGAACGGCCCCGTTGACTCTACACATTCGAATGTGTAGGATCGGGTGCGCGCCGCAGGAGGTTTGCGATGCCCACGAACCTGGCTTTGGACGATCGCCTCATCGAGGAGGCCCGCCGAATCGGCAAGCACAAGACCAAGAAGGCCGCCGTCACCACGGCGCTGAAGGAGTACGTTCAACGCCGCAAACAGCTCGGCATCCTCGACATGGTCGGCAAGGTCGAGTACTGGGATGATTACGATCCCAAGAAACTCCGGCGGAGCAAACGCCGCTGATGGTCCTCGTGGACACGACGATCTGGTCGCTGGCGCTGCGCCGACGGCCTCGCAACCTGAACCCTGACGAACAGCGTCTGGTCGAGGAGTGGACGCTGCTCGTCCGGACCGGCCGTGCCGCCCTCATCGGCCCAGTTCGCCAGGAGGTCCTCTCCGGCATTCGCCGCGTGTCCGACTTCGCGGCCCTTCGGCAACGGCTCTCCGCGTTCAGGCACGTGGAGATCCTGCCGGCCGACTACGATCAGGCCGCGTCCTTCTTCAATACCTGCCGCTCCAGAGGGATCGTCGGCACGTCGATCGACATGCTGATCTGCGCCACGGCCGCGCGGCTGAACATCCCCATCTTTACGACAGACCCCGACTTCTCACGCTACGCGCGGCTGCTGCCCATCCGCCGGTACGCGCCCGGAGAGACGCGGATGCCGCAAACGGAATAGTCCGGTAGGGCAGGTCGCCAGTCCGGTAGGGCAGGTCGCAAGACCTGCCTTCTTTGGCTATAAGGAGCTTCAGCATGAGCACATTCAATCGCGGTCTGCGGGTATCGTGGGTCTGCCTGGCCCTGTTCGTGGGGCTTGCCGGCTGCGCCCCGCGGTATGCGGGCCCCTGGGACCTTCGGGAGCTGTCGCGGGCGCCGGCCGTCGAGTGGGTTGACCCCGCCGGCCCCGTCCGGTCGTTGTACTACGCCGGCGAACCGTACCAGGGCCGTCCGACGCGCGTGTTCGCGTACTACGCCGCTCCGCCCGGCGCCGCGACCGGACGCGCCCCGGCGATGGTGCTGGTGCACGGCGGCGGCGGCACGGCATTCCGCGAATGGGCCGAACTCTGGGCGAACCGGGGCTACGCGGCCATCGCCATGGATCTCGCCGGCCGTGGCCCCGACGGCAAGCGGCTGGCCGACGGCGGGCCGGACCAGGGCCACCCGGACAAGTTCGACGCCATCGCCGGCGGCCTGAAGAACGCCTGGATGTACCACGCCGTCGCGGCGGTGATCCGCGCCCATTCCCTGCTGCGCACGCTGCCCGAAATCGACGCCGGCCGGACGGGCGTCACGGGGATTTCGTGGGGCGGCTATCTGACGTGCATCGTCGCGGGGCTTGACGACCGGTTCCGGTTTGCCGTGCCGGTGTACGGGTGCGGCTTCCTTCATGAGGACAGCGTGTGGTTGCCGGACTTCGCGAAGCTTTCGGCCCGCGACCGCCAGCTCTGGATCGACAACTACGATCCCTCGAAGTACCTCCCCGGCTGCCGGATGCCGATCCTGTTCGTCAACGGCACGAACGACTTCGCCTACCCGCTCGACAGCTACCGGAAGAGCTACCGCCTCGTTCGCGGTCCACGGACGCTGTGCGTCACCGTGCGGATGCCGCACGGCCATCCGGCCGGCTGGGCGCCGAAGGAGATCGGCATCTTCGCCGACTCCGTCGTCCGCGGCGGCCGACCGCTCGCACGGCTCGACGGGGTGCGCCGCGAAGGACGTGAGGTTTCCGTATGCTTCCGCGCGGACGTCCCCGTCCAAAACGCCGCTCTGCACTATACGACCGACCGCGGCCCGTGGAAGGACCGCCGCTGGCAGACGGTCCCCGCGCGCATCGAGGCAGGACGGGCGTCGGCAACGCTCCCCGCGAGCGCGGGAATCGTCTACTTCCTTACCGTCACGGATGACCGCGACGCGACCGTGTCCACGGAGCACGAGGAACTCGGCGGGTGACGCTCAGCGCCGCGGACCGCTCCGCGGGAAACGTGAAACGGTGGGAAAGTGCTTCTCGGCGTCGCGTCTTACGGAATCGGCGCACGCGGCCGGGTTCACCGCCGGCGTGCCGGCGGTCCTGGAGTGCGTCGCCGGCGGCGGCGCTCTGGCTGACGGCGAAGCCGCGGGATCACGCGCCGTTCGTCACATCACAGCGGCGAGCCGGTGCTGCGCCAGGCGAACGGCGAAGGCTGCGGGGTCGTGCTCCCACGCGGGGCCGCCGCGCGGGACCAGGAACGGGTCGGTATGCGGCCCGGCGAGGCCGTCTACGGTGGTCATCGCGTAGTCGTACCCCGCCTCGCGCACGGCGGCCGGCGCCTCGGGGCCGATGTCCGGCGGCTTGCCGAAGGGATAGGCGTAGAGCCGGACCCGCGAACCCAGCTCGCGTTCGATGATCGCCTTCGACTCGGCCAGCTCGCTGTGCAACGCCGCGGGGCCCAGCTTCGCGCAGGCGATGTGCGAGCGGCCGTGCGAGCCGAATACGATCCCGCCGTCGGCCATTGCGCGGACCTCCTGCCAGTCCAGCATCGCCGGCGGCGGCGGGTCTGTGGACGAGACCCGCGCGGCCTCGCGAAGAATGGACAGGAGGGCCGCCGTCTCTTCCGCCCCCGACGAACGCAACCGGCTCGCCAGACGTTCGAGGACCGCACGCCGGGCCGACGCGGAATCGAGCGGAAGGTCGATGCCTCGAACGCCGCCGCGGTTCCGCACGCAGGACGCGGGGATGCGGTGGATGAGCCAGGCGATCTCGTCGTGCGGCGCGAGACGGCCGGTGCCGATGAAGTCCGTCGCGAGAAAGATCGCGGCCGGGACGCCGTACTTCCGGAGGATCGGATACGCATACCGGTGATTGTCGCGATAGCCGTCGTCGAACGTGATCGCCACGGCCCGCGGCGGCAGCGTGCCGGCGAGCAGGCCGTCGAGCGCCGCATCCAGCGGGAGCGGCCGGTAGTACCGGGCCGCGTGGGCCACCTGGGCCTCGAAGGTCTCGGGCGTGATCGGAGCGAGCAGCAGCTCATCGCGGCTCGGCGCGACGCGATGATAGGGGAGGATGACCAGCGGGTGCGCGGTCCGCCGTCGCAGCGGCCGGAGGCGGCCGCCGCTTCGTTCGCAGCCGTCGCCGAGCCGGCGCAGGATCGCCGTGATGCCCAGGCGGTTCGCCAGCGCGCGGATCACGGGCCGCCTCCCCTGCGCAGCATCTTCCTGCCGGCGCGAACGGCCCATGCCGGCGCAATCCGCCGGACCGACTCCTTCAGCCGTTCAACGCCGTTCGTCATCAGCCGGTAACGGCGGCCGCGGAGCGTGGGGCGAACGATCGTCAGGCGGACGCTTTCCTTCACCGCCGCGCCCCACAGGAGCTTGTGTTCGGAGACGCCGCCGAGAAAGTCGTACGCGGCAACGCCGCGCCGGATGTTGTCGGCGAAGACGAGGGCGCGAAGCGTGTGCCCGGCGTTGCGGTGGACCTCGTCGGGGTCGAAGCCTTCCTGCAGGAGAAACGTCCGGTTGTCGTACTCGAAGCAGAACTGCATGGCGACCGGCCGGTCGTCGGTCCGCAGCCGGGAGAACCGCAGCCAGCCGCGCTCCAGGAAACGGCGGCCGAGGCGCCGGTAGAACTCGCGTTTGCGCGGGTCGCCGAACACGCCCGGCTGTCCGATGCTCCGCCATCGGCGCGTGTGCAGGTCGAAGAGCGTCTCCAGCCAGGCGTCGAGATCCGCTTCGCTCCGGCAGTACTCGAGCGGCTCGCGGCCTTCCTCGCCGCCTGCCGCCCGGAGGAGCGAGCGGACCTTCGTGCGGAATCGCGGCTTGAGCCGCGGGAGAAAGGCGTCCCACGTCGCCGGCAAGACCGTGCAGGCACACGGCACGGGCGTCCGCGATACGCGGTATCCCCGGCGCCGGCACTCGTCCGCAATCGGGCCGAGGTTCGGCGAGTCCGTCGGGATGTCGTTGAGCACGAGCACGTCCCACTCCGTGGACGTGTCGAGGCGCTCGAGGACCGCGCCGACGACCTCCGGCTCGGACCCCGGACGGCAGATCAGGTCCAGGTAATCGGAGTCGAACGTGCCGTCGCCGACGAAGCGAATCGCCCGGAACTGCCCGAACGGCCGCGTGCGGATCGTGTCGTTCATGAGCGGCGCGATGGCCGCGAGCCGGCCGTCGTCCTCGCGGAGCAGCAGGATCCGCAACGATCGCCCGCCCCCGTAGCTTCGCCACCATTCGTAAAGCCATTCCCAGGTGAGGAAGATCGTGTTGGACCGGCTGGACGCCAGGACCTCGTTCCATTCTTGCTGAAGCGAGGCCCACTCGTCCGCATCGCGGATTTCGCGCACTGCGTAGCCCATGTACCGCCTATCGTAGCAGGACTCGCAGGGGGGTCTAGCCAACGCCGCTGCGGCGAAGTAAGATGCTCCGGCCGCGCCGGTGGGGTCGGGCCGTTCAGGTGCGGAGGCTGCTCGTGGCGAGGTGTTCCATTGGCACACCGCCGGGTCGCGGCGGGGCAGACGGCGTGGATTATCGGGGTTTGGCGGTCGGCGATTCAGAAACAGCCGTGAAGCTCCGATAATTCGAGATGGGCGGGCGCGGAGCGAGCGCACGGGGCAGGTCTGGCCGGGGCGTGGGGGCGCCTTGGCGGCCTCGACCCATACGAAAGGGCGCGCCATGGAATCGTGTCAACGTATTCGCCGCAGGGGCCGACTCAGCCTGTTGGAGACCCGCAATCCATCAGGGAAGGCGCCGGCAAGGGGTTCAGGCGTAACCTCATTTCGATCAAGGAGTTATATGTCGTCGCCCGGGCTCCGCGTGCCGTTCCTCTGGATCGGAGCGATGGCGCTGCCGCTTGCCTTCGGCTGTAACGAGCACAAGGATCTGGTGGTGTTTCTCCGGTCGCACGAACACCTGGTCTCGTCGGGCCGTTACCGCGTAGCCCCGCCCGATGAGATTCAGATCAGCGCCCCGATCGCACCCGAGATCAACGACGTCCGCGAGCGGATCCGGGCGGACGGAAAGATCTCGCTTCGCCTGCTGGGAGAGGTGAAGGTCGTGGGGCTGACCCCGCAGGAGATCGCGGCCAAACTGGAGACGTTGCTGAGCCGATACTACAACGATCCGAAGGTCAATGTGCAGGTTACGCAGTACGTGAGCCAGAAGTTCTATGTGTTCGGGCAGGTGACGACCGGTGGGGCGATACCGTACACCGGCCGGGACACGGTGCTGGACGCCCTGGCGAAGGCCCAGCCGACGTACCTGGCGTGGCAGTCGCAGATCAAGGTGATCCGGCCCTCCGCGGACCGCAAGGACGCGCATGAGATCACCGTGGACCTGGAGAAGATTTCCCAGAGCGGAGACCTTCGGCTGAACGTGCTGTTGCAGGACGGGGATGTTGTGTACGTCCCGCCGACGGTACTCGGGGCAATCGGGCTGGTCTTCCAGCAAGTGCTGTTCCCGTTCACCCAGGCGGCCCCGGCGATCTCGACGTATGCCAGTACCGTGCAGGCCTTCGACAGCGTACAGCAGAACAAACGGGAAGAGCAGCGACAAAGGGACGCGAGCCGGGTCCGCATCTTCAGCCGCTAGGCGCGCAGCCGGGCAGGGACATGGGCAGACAGCAAGAGGCTCCAAAGCGGCCGGCGCGCGGGTACGGCCCCGCGGAACAGTCTCGCGGCACGTCGCCGGCGGCGGAGGCCGCCAGTTCGCTGCCGGAGATCATCCGCATCGCGGCGTGGCGGCGGTGGTACTTCGTCGTGCCCGCCTGCCTGGGCGCGGCGCTCTGCATGGCCAGCAGCCTCTTCTGGCCGCGCCAGTACACGGCGCGCTGCGTGATCGAGCGCCGGGACGACCTTTCGCTGAGCAGCATCGTCAGCGCGAATTCGCCCTTCAGTTTTCAGACGTACCGGATGGGTCTTCCGGTCGAGTTGTACGGGTTTGAGGCCGTAAAGGCCGCTCTGGAGGCCGTCGGACTGAGCCAGGGCCTTCCGCGCGACGCCCACGGCGTGCTGACGGTCGAGGGCCAGCAGAGGCTGCAGGATCTCGCGCAGCGCGTGGCGAAGAAGATCGATCTGGCGTTCCTGCAGAAGAGCGACCGGCTCGATCTCGTCGAGGTCTCGTTCAAGTGGTCGGACCCCGTGATCGCCCAGAAGCTCCTGACGAAGCTGAAGGACAACTACATCGAGCGGACCCGCAACATCATCGTGGAGAACATGCAGAAGGCGCGGGAGTTCTTCCAGCGGGAGGTCAAGAGCTGGTCGGACAAGGTGGCGGCCGCCGAGGCGGATCTCGACAGGATCAAGGTCGACGCCGGCGGCGACCCCGGCAGCCCGGGCTTTCTCGAAGGCGAGGTCATGAAGCTGGAGGCCGAGAAGACCATGTTGCTCCAGAAGAAACGGGAGCACGACCGGTCGCTCAAGTCGGCCCAGAAATCGCTGGAAAACATCGAGAGTCTTCTGGCGGGCGTGACGACCCGGGCGACGGCCACCGCGAGCACGACCGCGCTCGCTCCCCCGACGGACAGCGCGCAGCTCATCGTCCAGCTCGAGAAGGAGATCCGGGACATCGAGGACACGATCGACAACAACAGGCATTTCCGCAACATGACCGCCCAGCACCCCGATCAGATTGCGCTGACCGCCAAGCGCGACAAGAAGAAGGCGCAGCTGGAGAAGGTCCGGCGCGAACTGCCGACGGGCACGTCGCCGTCGCCGGCCCCCTCGGGCCCGATGGACTACCAGGCCCTGCTGCTCGAGCGCCAGAAATCGCAGTCGTACATCGCGCTGGTGCAGGAACTGCTGGCGGACGTCGTGGCGGATGTCAACGAGGTCGACGCCCGGATCGCCGCGTGGGAGTCCAGGAAGCCGAAGCGGATCGAGGCGCAGCAGAAGTACCGGATCCGGATGAAGGAGTACGAGCGGGACCATGCCGAGGAGCGCAAGTGGCAGGACTGGCTCGACCAGGTGAACCGGTTCCTCTCGGCCGAGGTGAGCCAGCGCGGCATCCAGTTGACGACGAAGGAGGAGGCGCAGCTCGGGCTCAAGGCGACGTCGCCGACCTTCGTGTGGGTTCTCCTGATCAGTCTGGCGGCCGGCGCGGCCGTCGGCGTCGGCGTCGTGGTCCTGGCGGAGTTCTTCGACCGCTCGTTCCGGACGGCGACGCAGGTGGCCCGGGTGCTGGGGATGCCCGTTCTCGAATCCATCGACGAGATCCCCACGCCCGAACTCAAGCTTCGCCGGTTCGTGCGGCGGGCGGTCATCATGCCGGCGGTCGGGACGGCGCTGGCGGTCATGCTGCTCGGGAGTCTGTCGGTCGCCTACATCAGCCTGGAGCAGCCCGAGCGATACCAGCGGTGGCGGGCCTCGCCCCGGCTGGTCGTGGATGATCTGGTGCAGATGGTTCGGCCGCAGTAGGAGCCGGGGCCAGGAGATCAGAGTATGGGAAACATCTCGGACGCACTGCGGCGGGCCCAGGAGGAACGGGACGCCCTGCGCCGCCAACGGCGGACCGAGCCGCCGCCGCAAGCCCCGCCGCCGCCCGTCGCGGTCGAGGCCGCGGACGCTCCCCCGGCCGTCGAGCCGCCGCCGGCCCCCGAGACCGAGACCGGGGCCGGGGCACGCCCGCCGGCCGCCGTCGACAACAACCTGCCGCCGATCGACCTGAACGCGATGCCCGCATCCTACGTCGCGTGGCACGACCGGGCCGCCGCCGTCTCCGAGCAGTACCGTTCGTTGCGCACCCGCCTGATGAACCTCAACCAGTCCAAGGGGCCGATGGTGATCGGGGTCACCAGCAGCGTCGCCGGCGAGGGCAAAACGACCAGCACGATGAACCTCGCGGTGACGTTCGCGGAACTGCAGCACCTGAATGTCCTGGCGGCGGACGGCGATCTCCGGCGGTACACGCTCACGCAGTCGCTGCGCTGCGAGGACGGCGACGGCATGGCCGAGGTTCTGCGGGGCCACAAGCCGCTCGGGGCGGTGGTGCGCCGCACGAGCGCCGCGGGCCTGTCGTTCCTGCCGGCCGGGCATCTCGGGGCGCAGAATGCCGCGGAGATCCTGGGCTCGCACGCGAGCGAGAACCTGCTGGCCGAGTTCCGGCGGCGGTGGCATTACGTTTTCGTGGACCTCCCCCCCGCCAACGCCGTGGCGGACGCGTCGATCCTCGGCCACCTCTGCGACGGCGTGCTGCTCGTCGTCCGCATGCACCGCACGGCGGAGCCGAACGTGAAACATGCCGCGCGCCTCCTCGAGTCGAGCAACGTGCGGATGCTGGGATGCGTGCTCGTGGGGCAGCGGCACTGGAAGGCGCCGTGGCTCCACGAGTACGGCTACGGGTATGACTACCAGGGCACGTACTCCGGGTACTATCGAGCCTGAGCCGCACCCTGATGAACGCGACCACGCCGGAGACGAAGGTTCGACTTGTCGCGGGGCCGCTCTCGCCGGGCGCCGCCGCCGCATGGGACGATTACGTGCAATCGCACCCGGAGGGAACCTTCTTTCACTCGACGGCGTGGCGGAATGCCGTGGTCGATGCGTGGGGCCACGCGACACCGTTTCTGATCGCGGAGCGGGCGGGGACGATCGAGGGCGTCCTTCCGCTGTACCTGATCCGCAGTCTGCTGGCCGGCAAGCTGCTCGTGAGCGTGCCCTATGCCGTCTACGGGGGCATCCTGGCGGATAACGACGGGGCCCGCGCCGGGCTCTTCAACGCCGCGATGGATCTGGCACGGCAGGAACGGGTGAAGATGCTGGACCTGCGGTCCGAGAAGGCCGCCGTGCCCGATGTGCCGGTCATTGATCGCTATGTGACCTTCCGCCGCGAACTGCCCGAGCGCCCGGAGGATGTGTTGGGCTGGATTCCCCGCAAGACGCGGGCGGCGGCGCGCAAGGGCCGCGAGCGGTACAACCTCGGCGTGAGCTTCGACGATGCGAACCTGCGGGCCGTGTACGATCTCTACTGTCTCAGCATGCGCCGCCTCGGCTCGCTGAACTATCCGTACGCGTTCTTCGAGTCGATCCTGCGCCACACGCCCGGCCGGCACACGGTCTCGCTCGTGACCCATGAGGGGCGGCCGGCGGCCGGGCTCGTGACGTTCTACCAGGGCAGCGTGGCCCTGCCCTACTTCTCCGGGTGCGACACGCGGTTCGAGCCGTACTGCGTCAACAACTACCTCTACCTGACGATCATGGAGCATGCCGTCGCACGCGGGTGCCGCGTGTTTGATTTCGGCCGATCGCGGAAGGATAATAGCGGTTCGGCGAATTTCAAGCGGTTCCACGGCTTCGAGCCGCGGGATCTCGAGTACCAGCAGGTGCTCGTGTGCGGCGACAAGCTGCCGAACCTGACGCCCAGCAACCGGAAGTTCCAGGTGGCCCGGCGGCTGTGGCGGCGGCTGCCCCTGTGGACGACCCGGCGCCTGGGGGCGTGGCTCACGGGTTCGATACCGGGATAGGGCCGGGGGACGAGTGCCCGGTGCCAGGCGGTGAAGAGCCGGCCGGACGGCTTCACCCGGCGGTTGGCACGCGGCGCTCGCGAAGCGTCAGGCGGATAGCTCAGCGGTAGAGCGCCCGGAATTAACACCCGGGAGGTCGGAGTGTTCAAGCCCTCCTCCGCCTAGTTGAATCTGCTGATGATCGCCCATCGCATTCCCTATCCTCCGAACAAGGGCGAGAAGGTTCGCGCGTATCAGGAGCTGCGGCACCTGGCGGCCCGCCACGACGTGTGGCTGGCGTGCTTCGTGGACGACCCCGACGACCTGCGGCACGTGCCGGTGCTGCGGGAGTGGTGCCGCGATGTGCTGGCCGTCCCGCTGGACCGGACCGCGGCCCGGGCGAGGGCCGCCGTCCGCTGGCTGCTCGGCGGCACGCTCACCGAGGGGTACTTCCGCGCCGGGGCGATGGGCCGCGGCCTGCGCGACTGGGCCCGGCGGGTGCGCTTCGATCGCGTCCTGGCCTATTCGTCCGGGGTCGCGCCGTACGCACTGGCCGTCGAGGCCCCGCGGCGGGTGATGGATTTCGTGGACCTCGACAGCGCGAAGTGGACGGCCTACGCGCGGCAGCGGTTGTTCCCCGCGTCATTCGTGTTCCAGCGCGAAGGCGCGCGGCTGGCGGCGAAGGAGGACGACTGGGCGCGGCGTTTCGACGCCTCCGTGTTCATCACGCCGGCCGAGGCGGACGATCTCGGGGCGAAGGACGCCGCCGACAGGGTCCACGTCGTGGGCAACGGCGTCAGCCCGCCGTCGGGGCCGATCGCGCCCCTGCCGCGCGAACCGCACGTCGGGTTCGTCGGCATGATGGACTACTTCCCGAACGTCGAGGCCGTCTGCTGGTTCGTGGACGAGGTTTGGCCGCGGGTGCGGGCACGGCACGCCGACGCCGCGTTCTGGATCGTCGGCCGTGCGCCGGCGGCCTGCGTCCGCGCGTTGGCCGGCCGTCCGGGCGTGCGGGTGACGGGGGCCGTGGACGACGTCGGCGCGTATCTGGCGAAGTTTCGTGTGAGTGTCGCGCCGTTCCTGACGGCCCGCGGCCTGCAGAACAAGGTCCTGGAGGCGATGGCGGCGCGGCGGCCCGTGGTGGTCACGCCGCGGATCGCCCGCTCGCTCCTGGGACGGACCGGCGAGCACTTCCTGGCCGCGGAATCGCCCGCCGACTTCGCGGACCGCGTGATCGCCCTGCTCGAGGACGATGCCCTGGCCGTGGCCCTGGCGGAGCGGGCGGCGCAGCTCGTGGCGACGCACTACCGCTGGGAGACGGAGATGGAGAAGCTGGCCGCCATCGTGGAGGGCCCGGCCCGTGATTGAAGACCGCATCATCGTCTGCCTTGCGAGCAACTGGCACATCGACCCGACGAGCAAGCACCAGGTGATGCGCCTGCTGTCGCAGCGGAACCACGTCGTGTGGGTGAACTACCACGCGTCGCGGCGCCCGCAGGCCTCCGTGCAGGACCTGCGGGCCATCGTGCGGAAGCTCGGCCAGGTCTTCGGCGGCGTCGAGGAGATCTCGCCGACGCTCCACGTCCTCACGCCGATGCTCGTGCCGCTGCCGGGCTTTCCCGGCGTCCGGCTGGCGAACCGCACCCTGCTGCTGCGGCAGCTGCACCGGGTGATGGCCGCGCTGCCGCGCCGGCCGGTGCAGGTCTGGAGCTTCGCGCCGGATGCGGGCTACCTCGTCGGGCGACTGCGCGAAGAGTGCTTCCTGTACTACTGCGTGGACGAGTTCAGCGAGTTCGAGGGCTACGACAGGCTCCGGACGCAGCGGCTCGAGCAGGAGCTGATGCGGGCCGCCTCGCTCGTGATCACGACGGCGGGTTCGCTCCAGGAGTCGAAGAGCCCGTTCAACCCGCGGACGCACCTCGTCACGCACGGCGTGGACTACGAGCACTTCGCCCGCGCCGCCGCGCCCGAGACGGCCGTGCCCGACGACATCCGCGGCATCCCCCGGCCCGTCCTGGGCTTCTACGGGCTGATCCAGCACTGGGTCGATGTGGCCCTCGTGGCGGAGCTGGCCCGGCGCCGGCCGGAGTGGTCGTTCGTCATGATCGGCGAGGCCCTCAAGGACATCGCGCCCTACCGGCACCTGGCGAACCTCCACTTCCTCGGGCGCAGGCCCTACGCCTCGCTGCCGGGGTACACGAAGGCGTTTGACGTGGGGCTGATCCCGTTCGAGCGAACCGAGCTGACGCGGAACGTGAACCCGATCAAGCTGCGGGAGTACCTCTCGGCCGGGCTGCCGGTCGTCTCGACGCCGCTGCCGGAGGTCGTGCGCTATCGCGAACTCGTCTACCTGGCCGACGGCGCGGACGCCTTCGAACAGGCGTGCCGGCAGGCGATCGAGGAGGACACCCCGGAGCGCAGGGCCGCGAGGCGCGACGCGATGTCGCGCGAAACCTGGGCGGCGAAAGTCGAGCAGTTGTCGGCGCTGGTGCGGGAAGCGACCCGGGCGAGGCAGCCGGCGGGTCTGTGACGGGGGCCGGCCGCGTTGACGCGGCGGGCAGCGGGGCGGACAATGCCCGTCCGGCCCGTGTTCGAGTGGATCGATGGACCGGCGCTGCGGCGCGGTCCTGCAAAAGGAGACGGCTCATGACGTTGGGAAGACGTGAGTTTCTGGCGGCGGCGGCAGCGGCGGGCGTCGGGGCGATGGGCGGGACGGCCGCCGGCGCGGAGGCGTGCTGCGCCGCGGCCGGCAGGAAGAAGGCGGTCCTCAAGCTCTCGGCCCAGGAGGGGTACATCCCCGGCAACAGCCTGAGTGAGAAGCTCGACACGATGGAGAAGTGGGGCTTCGTCGGCCTCGAGGTCGGCGGGAGGGGGCTGCCCGGCCGCGTGAAGGAACTGAACAATGCCCTCAAGGGCCGCCCGATCAGGATGAGCGCCATCTGCGCCGGGTTCGAGGGCTGGCTCATCGCCGACGATCCGGACATCCGCAAGAAGGCGATGGACAGCATGAAGGAGATCCTGACCGCCGCCGGCGAGATCGGCTCGACGGGCCTGATCATCGTCCCGGCGTTCAACAGCCAGAAGTCCCTGCCGCACAAGGAGGCCCGCGAACTGTTGACGGGCTTCGACCGGTGGGACCGGCGTCAGAAACACGACCCCATGCCGCTGCTGGTGGAACTGGGCGAGCATGCCGAGAAGGCCGGCACGCGGATCCTGCTCGAGCCGCTCAACCGCGAGGAGTGCTACTTCCTGCGGACGCTGGCCGACGGCGCGTCGATCTGCAGGGACGTCAACAGCCCCGGCATCGCGATGATGGGCGACTTCTGGCACATGACGTGGGAAGAGACCAGCGACCTGGGCGCGTTCCTCACCGCGGGCGACTACCTCCGCCACGTCCACATGGCCAGCCGGCGGAAACGCCGCACGCCCGGCGAGGACGGCGACGCCGACAACTACGTCAACGGGTTCAAGGGGCTGAAGATGATCGGCTACCAGGACTACGTCAGCTTCGAGTGCGGTTGCAGCGGCGACCGCAACACGCTCATCCCGGCCGCCGTCAAGCTGTTGAAGGAGCAATGGGAACAGGCGTAGGGCACGGTCGTAGCCCGCGCAAGCGGGCAAGACCTGCCTCTTTCGGCTGTCGGGCTTTTCCAGCTGAGCCGGGCAATCGAGACCTCGGAGCAACCGTATGGCAGACACCCCGACGAACACGATTACGTTTGACGACTTCATGAAGCTCGACCTGCGCGTGGCCCGCGTCCTCGAGGCCGGCCCGCACCCGAACGCCGACAAGCTGATCGTCCTCAAGATCGACCTGGGGACGGAACAGCGGCAGATCTGCGCCGGCATCAAGGGGCAGTACGACCCCGCGACACTGGCCGGCCGGCTGATCATCGTCGTGGCCAACCTCGCCCCGCGGATGATGCGCGGGATCGAGAGCCAGGGCATGCTCCTCGCGGCCAGCACGCCGGACCATTCCCGCGTGATCCTGCTCCAGCCGGACGCCGATATCGCCCCGGGGAGCAAGGTGAGCTGATCCCGCCAAAGCGGGGAACCGGGAAGGCAAAACGGCGGGAAAGCCCCTGCCGGCCGTGCGCCCTGGGGAGGGGGCACGCGGCCGAGCGGCCGGATCTTCGGCCGCTGACAGGAGCCGCGCGGTTGACGACGGAACCGGAGCGACAGATGCTTGTCGCCCATGGAGCCGAATGACGACTCGCGTGCCCTGCAATCCGCCATGCCCGAGTCCCTGCAGAAGGCGCGTCCCGAGCGCTGCCTCCGGTGCGACTACTCACTTACGGGACTGCCGGCTGCCCATCGCTGCCCGGAGTGCGGCCTCGAATACGACGAACAGACGTTCGTGCTGGGCGGCATCGTTCGCGGCACGCGAGGCCAGCGTCCGGGGCGCGCGGCGCTCTGGGTAGTTGTAGCTCTCGGGCTGTGGCCGGGCGCGGCCGTGATAGCCCCACTGGCAATGGGGACCGCAGGCGGCTTCGGATGCCTCGCCGTGGCCGTCCTCTGGATCGCGCTCCTCGTGTACCTGATCGCCACCAGCCGACGCGGGGGGCAGGGAGTGGAGCAGTTCGTATTCAGTGCCGGCGGATTCGGCTACTGTGCGAACCTCACGCCGGCCGGCGCCGCGGACGCGCAGGTGATTCCCTGGAGCGACGTCGATACCGTCCTCGTCGAACGCAAGGGGGCCAACTGGCACCGCATCCGCATCGGCACGGGTCGGGGGAGCGACGGCGGCCCCGAACACACGCGATTCGACGTCGGCGTCCGCTGCCGTGAGGAAACGGCCGCCTGGATCCGGGGCTTCATCGAAGACCGTATCCGTGCCGCCCGGAGCCCGGCACCGACGCCCGAGGAGGTCCCCGCCGGCTGATCCGTCAGGCGACCGGCATGCCGGGCGGGTTGTACTCCGCGTCGCTGAAGCCCAGCAACGGATAAAAGATGAACGGCAGGACGATCAACCCGATGCCGTACCCGACCCCCTTGCCGAAGTTCCTGGCGATTGCGAGCGGCACAAGGATGCAGAAGATGATATTGACGAGCGGAATCATGAACAGCACAAGCCACCAGAGGGGCTTGCCCGCGACCTTCAGCATGAGGATGACATTGTAGACGGGGATGAGCACGCCCCAGCCGGGCTGGTTTGCCTTTTCGAACAACCTCCACATGCCGGCGATGATCGCCACAGTGATCGCCAGGTAGATCAGGGCGACAATGATCTCGCCCACGCCGCTTTCGGCTTCCGCAACAAGCAGCAGATCCGACATGATCGTCTCCTCTACGGCAAATGGAAAGATGACAGTACGCGGCGCGCCGGTTGGCGAAACGCCGAGTCACTCGGCGACAACATAGCCTTCGCCCGCGCTTGCGTCAATACGATAAACGAAAGACCGGGAGATGCCGCGACTCTCGCATGCACGGCTTGCCGGGCGCCTCGGCAACGGCCCCGCCCTTGTCGGCATCTCCGTCTGCCGTAGAATCACGGCGGATGCCGCATCCTGACGTCTCCATCATCGTCCCGACGTACCGCGAGGCGCCGAACATCCGTCCGCTGACCGAGCGCATTGTCGCCGCGCTCCGCTCGGCCGGCCTCGCCGGCGAGATTCTCTTCGTCGACGACCGCTCCCCCGACGGCACCGCGGACGAAGTGCGGGCGGTCGCGCGGGAGCACCCCGTCCGGCTGATCGCGCGGGACGCCCCGCGCTCGCTCGCCGGGGCGGTGCTCGACGGTTTCGTGGCCGCCGAGGCCGACATCCTGGTCGTGATGGACGCGGACCTCTCGCATCCGCCGGAGACGATCCCCGCGCTGGTCCGCCCCGTGCGCGCGGGCGAGGCCGATTTCGCGATCGGTTCCCGCTACGTCGAGCGCGGCGCCACGAAGGACTGGCCGTGGCTCCGGCGGCTGAACAGCGGCGCCGCCACCTGGCTTGCCATGCCGCTCCTCGGCCGGCAGCGCGTCCGCGACCCGATGTCCGGGTTCTTCTGCCTTCGCAAGGAAACGTGGCTCTCGGCCGAGTCGATCAACGTCATCGGCTACAAGATCGGCCTCGAGCTGCTCGTCAAGACACGCTGCCGGCGCGTCGTCGAGGTGCCCATCACATTCGCGGACCGCGTGGCCGGCCGGAGCAAGCTCACCGCCCGCGAACAACTCCGCTACCTCCACCACCTCAAGCGGCTCTACGAGTACCGCTGGCCGTGGCGCACGCTGCTGGTTCTGTTTGCCGCCGTCGCCGGGGTCGGGCTGTTCGTGGACCTGGCGGTGCTGAACCTGCTCATGGTGGCCGGCGTGGCCGGGTTTCCCGTGGCGAGGGCCGCGGGCATCCTGGCGGCGATCCCGGTGAACTTCGCGCTGCACAGCCGGTTCACGTTCCGCGGCTACCGGGGGCCGGGCCTGGCCGCGCGGTTTGCCCGGTACTTCGCCTCCTGCCTGGTGGGCCTGGTCGTCAACGTCGCGGTCGCGGCGGCCCTGTTCGAACGCCATCCGTTCTTCGCCGACCACTACAACGCGGCCGCGATTGTCGGCGTCGCCGCCGGCGCGGTCGTCAACATGCTCCTCGGCCGCTATGTCGTCTTCCCGGCCGACCAGACGCCCGGCGTGCTTTATCGGCCCCCGCGGCGGCGGTGACGGCGACGGCGGGCCCCGGCGAACGTGCCGCCTGTTTCTCGACGGCTTCCCGGACCTGGCCGTTTCCACGCGCCGGATGCACACCTTATGAGGCGGGATGCCCGTCCTTCATAGGGCACCTGCCCCAAAGAGCAAAGTGCCCCCTTTGGCAGGACGATACAGGCAGGGAAACCCGCGATGCCAATACTGGTAAAGGGGGTGTTCCGAAGGACGCTCGAGGTCAGGACATGGACATAGCGACGATCGTCGGCATCCTGTTTTCGGTCGGTGCGATCGGCTGGGCCATGTACGAACAGACCCACGGGCACGTCATGGCCTTCTACTCGACCGAAGGGTTCGTGCTCGTGCTCGGCGGGTCGATCGCCGCCGTGCTTCTGTCCATGCCCCTGCACGCCTGCGTGTCCGTGTTCGGCTACCTGAAGAAGTGGCTCTTCGCGCGCGAGGTCCACGCGGACCACCTCATCCGGGAACTGGTGAGCTTCGCGGAGATCGCGCGTCGGGACGGCGTGCTCGCGCTGGAGCAGATCGCCAGGCAACAGCCGGACCCGTTCCTCCGGCGGGCCCTCCAGCTCACCGTGGACGGGAGCGACCCCAACACCATCGAGCAGACGCTCGGCTACGAGATCGCCGCCCTGGCCGCGCGGCACAAGCACGGGAAGAAGTTCTTCGAGCTGATGGGCAAGTACGGTCCGGGCTTCGGCCTGACGGCCACGCTGATCGGGCAGGTGGCGATGTTCCGCAACATGGGCGGCGACAGCGCGGCGATCGGCAAGGCCCTGGCCGTGGCCCTCCTGGGAACGCTCTACGGGACCATCATCTGCAACGTGATCTGCGGCCCGATCGCCGACAAGCTGATGCTGCGCTCCGAGGAGGAGAAGGCCCGCAAGGAACTCATCGTGGCGGGCGTCCTCAGCATCCAGGCGGGCGACAACCCCCGGATCGTGCAGATGAAACTGACGTCGTTTCTCTCCGAGAGGGACCGGGAGAGGATTCTGAAGGCCGAGGCCGCCGCCTGAGCGGCGGTGCGCGCCGCGGGCGCATGACCCGAAACCGGGGCTCGCGCGATGGCAAAGAAACAGGCACCGCCGGAACCCGAGGAACGCGGCGAAAGCGCCCCGCTCTGGATCATCAGCTTCGCCGACCTGGTGACGCTGATGCTCAGCTTCTTCGTCATTCTCGCGGCCGGCAACGCGGGCGCCGGGGCCAGGGCGCCGAACCATACCGACCTGACCGAGCTTGCCGCCGCCGTTCGGATGGCGTTCAAGTACGTCCCGCCGCCGGACTCCACCGACCCGATCGATCTCGAAATCCTCCTCCGGTCGATCCGACAGAAGAGGGGACGCGCGGGCGCCGGCAATCGCGGCGAAGCCGCGGCGCCGCTCGACGGCGCCACGGGCCTCGACGACCGCGTCACCACGATCCGCACCGGCACGGAGAGCGTCCTGGGCAGCCTGATCTTCTTCGACAGGGACTCGGCGGCGATCCGCCCGGACGCCGTCCCGCGCCTGGCCGAGATGGCCGACCGGATGCGCGGGCACATGAATATCGTCGTCGTCAAGGGCCACGCGTCGCGCGACGAGGAGTACCGGCTTCGCGCCGGCAATCGCGACCTCGCCTACGAGCGGGCCAACGCCGTCGTCGCCCGGCTCGTCGAGCTGGGCGTCGCGAGGGAGACGCTCCGCGCGCAGAGCTGCCGCGACTTCGAGCCCCGCGTGGACCGCGCCTACGCCGAATCCGCGCAGGCGCTCAACCGCCGCGTCGAGATCGTCGCCACCGAAGAACTGGTCGCGGAACTCCAGGGCGACATCCGGCGGCACGTCCCCGACGGCCCCGAAGCGGCTCCGCCGAAGCCCGGCGGCGCCCCGTCGCGGCCGGACGCCTCCGCCGGCCGGCCTTCTCCTACCGGCACGCCGGCGGCCGGTTGGGCCCGTTGAAACAGCCCTGGAAGAAGGCGAAATCGGCGAGATCCACGTCGCCGTCGCCGTCGAAATCGGTCTCGCGGCACTCCGGTCCGAGGAGCGGCTGGTTCGGCCCGTTGAAACACATCTGCACGAAGGTGAAGTCCGCCAGATCGACGTCCCCGTCGTCGTTGAAATCCGGCCGTGCCCACGCGGGCTTGTTCACGGTGAGCGCCGCTGCGTTCGACGTCGCGCTGCCGCACCCGGCCGTCACGACGCAGCGATAGTCCCCGGCGTCATCGCGGGACGCCGGCGAAATCGAGAGCGCGGCCGTCGTCACGCCGCGGAAGCGGCCGCCCTCGCTCAGGTTCGTGCCGTTCTTCTGCCACTGGTACGTCGGCGTGCCGTCGCCCGTGGCGGCGACGGTGAAGCCGGCGTCTTCGCCCGCGACGACCGTCTGCGGCGATGGCTGCTGCGCGATGGCCGTTGCCGCCCGCAGCGTGAGCGACGCCGCGCCGGAGGTCGCGCTGCCGCAGCCCGCCGTGATGACGCACCGATAGTCGGCCACGTCGCCCGCGTCGGCGCTCGAGACGGTCAGCGTCGCCGTCGTCGCGCCGGCGTAGTGCCCGCCGTTGGCGACGTCGGCGCCGTTCTTCTGCCACTGGTACGTCACCGTGCCGTCGCCGCTGCCCGCCGCCGTGAAGACGGCGGTCGTGCCGGGGCAGAGGCTCTGCGCGGACGGGTGCTGCGTGATCGTGGTGGCGGCCCGCAGCGCAAGCGACGCCGGGTTCGAGTTCGTCGAGCCGGCGGCGTTTGTGACGACGCAGCGGTAGTTCGCCGCGTCGTTCGCATCGGTGCCGGTGATGGTCAGCGTGGCCGTCGTCGCGCCGCTGTAGTGCCCGCCGTCGTACAGGTTCACGCCGTTCTTCTGCCAGCGGTAGGTGAGCGTCCCGGGACCGGCGGCGGCGACGGTGAACGTCGCCGTCGCGCCGGGGCAGACGTTCTGGTTCGCCGGGTGCTGCGTGATCGTCGGCGCCAGGGCCGCGCGGGCGTAGATGAAACAGTGGACGGTGTTGAGGTTCTTGTAGCCGTTGTTGTACCCCGGCCAGTCGTAGTAGACGCCGGCGCCGGCGTAGTTCGGGTAGCTCGTGCCGTTCTTGTTCCCGTACGGGTCGTTGAAGATCGCCGTGTACTGCGTGCTCATGTAGCCGATCGTGGTGATGTAGTGGCCGGCCGTCGTGAGGCTGTTCAACAGAACGAAGGGGTACTGGTTGTTGATCTCCGTCTGGAGCTTGGCCCAGGTCGGCGACCAGTCGACGCTCGAGCTGATGTTGTGGTTGAGGAAATAGTCGCGCATGTAACCCTTGGTGTCGGCCCAGTCGTTGCGGACGATGTAGCCGTAGCCGCCCCAGGCGATGTTGCCGCTCGCGTCGGGCGAGCCGATGTTGTACGTGTGGCCGTTGTACGTGTAGATCTGCGAAACGTAGCGGCCGTAGTGGCTGATGTGCGAGTACGGCCAGGAACAGGTGCAGTCCCAGTACGGGAGCCGCTCGTAGTAGCCGATGGCCATGATGGCGGATGTCGCCCCGCAGGCCCAGTGGCCGTTGAAGTCGTCGGGCGTGTCGTACACCTGGTGAACGTACGGCACCGTCTTCGCCAGCGTGATGTTCGCGAGGAACGCGGCGGCCGGTTCCGCCCCCGCGGCCGCGGCCGGCGCGCCCGCCGGGGCCGCGCCGCA
>CAZUAI010000052.1:0-37564 GCA_964617875.1 uncultured Planctomycetales bacterium
CTGGCGCTATCGCCAGCCGCTTTGACGCCGGCCGCGTGCGAAGGTTGGGCTAACGGCTGTTCGTGGGTCAAGGACGGCTGCGCGAACGCCGACGGTTACGCCCTGTATACCCGGTGGCTCAAGACCTGGTACACCGCCATGAAGTCGGAGGACTCCGGCCTCGTTCTCGGCGCCGGCAACCTCGACTATCACGACGGCCTGGCCGAAGGCTACAAGTACCTGGAAGGCATGTACCGCGAGGGTGCCAAGGGCCACTTTGATGCCATCGCCATTCACCCTTACGACAAGAAGAACACCGGTGCGTTTCACCTTCGCGGCATTCGCGACACCCGGCGTGTGCTGGTCGATCACGGTGACTGGGACAAGGCCGTCTGGATCACCGAGTACGGGTGGAACACGCGCGACGAAACGCTGAAGGCCCGGCTGCTCAAGCGAGCGTTTGCTGAGTTGAACAGCCCGAGTCTCCACTATGTGACGGTGGCCTGCTACCTCTCCCTCACGGATCCGCCCGGCGAAAAGGGCTACGGCCTCTGTGACAGCAACCTCAAGCCGCGCCCGGCGTACGCGGCCTTCAAGGCCTTCACGCAGGCCCGGAGGCGAATCGCCGGGGAATCACGCGCGCCTGCCCCGCTTCCGTCTACCGAGTCGCCGGCCGGCGGGAAGAAGTAGGACCTTCGTGCGGCGCACAGCGTCTGCCGCCACGAATCGGGGAGATGATCGAGGAACGGTGGGGGGATCGGCCCTATGTGTGCGCAGCCTCGGATCGGCTCGCGTCGGAAGCCGGCGCGTGGGGGGCATTGGACGGCAGCGTGCGGCTGCGTACGACCTCGGCGGAGAAGGCGCCGGCCTCGACATGCTGCGGCAGGGCCAGTTCGGGAGCCGGCGGTTCGGCGCCGGCCGTCTGCGGCACGCGATGGCCGAACCAGGACATGAGCGAGACGTAGAAGTAGCCCGCCATGAAGAGAGCGACGAACACGATACCGATCGTAACCTTGCCGCTGCTGAAACACAGAAGCATGCACGCGAAGAGGTACAGGCCGAAGGCAAACTCGAGGAACGGCATGATCCGAATCTTGCGCCGGGGCCGGAAGGCCGACATCCTCGCGCGCCACTGGCCGTCCGTCGATTCCGTGACGCCGAACTTTGGGGTGCGTTCGAACTCGCTCTGCCGGCCGAAGAAACCGGCAAGGGCCGCCCTGGCATTGTTCAGCGAGATACCGATTCCCAGACTCATCAGGAAGGGGAGGTACTTGAGGCTGTCGGCCCAGGTGCGCGACACCTCCCGCTGGCTGGCCGCGTAGAAGGTACTGGCCGAGCACGTGGCCAGGAGCAGGAGCGAGGCGTCGAACGCATAGCGGGCCCAACCCTCGGCAAACAGGTGAAGCTTCATGTAGACGACGGGATAGAGCATCAGCGTGAGCAGGACGACGTAGACGTAGACCGTACAACTCGTCAGGTGGAAGAAGGCCTCAGCCTTGATCTTCAGCGGGAGCCGCGACCGGAGGACGCGCGGCAGGAGCTTCTTGCAGGTCTGGGCGCCGCCCTTGGCCCACCGGTACTGCTGGCTCTTGAAAGCGTTCATCTCCGGGGGCAGTTCGGCGGGCGACACCAGCTCGGGGAGGAACACGAACCGCCAGCCCTTCATCTGCGCCCGGTAGGACAGATCGAGATCCTCGGTCAGCGTGTCGTGCTGCCACCCCCCGGCGTCATCGATGCACGAGCGGCGCCACATGCCCGCCGTGCCGTTGAAGCTCATGAAACGGCCGGAGCGGTTGCGGGCCGTGTGCTCGATGACAAAGTGGCCGTCGAGCAGGATCGCCTGTGTCTTGGTCAGGAGCGAGTGTTCGCGGTTGATGTGGTCCCAGCGAGCCTGCACCATGCCCACGGACGGATCCGTGAAGTAGTGAATCGTCTTCTGCACGATGTCGTGCGGCGGGATGAAGTCCGCGTCGAAGATCATCACGAACTCGCCCGTGGCACGGCGAAGCCCTTCGGCCAGCGCGCCGGCCTTGTAGCCTTCGCGGTTCTCCCGGTGGAGGTAGACGACGTCGTGGCCGGCCGCGCGCATCCGATCCACGGTCTCGCGTGCGATCTGGACGGTCTCGTCGGTCGAGTCGTCGAGCACCTGGATCTCGAGGCGATCGCGCGGGTAGTCGATCCGGCAGGCGCCCTCGATGACCCGGCGTGCGACGAACTGCTCGTTGTACATGGGCAACTGGATCGTCACCCGCGGCAGCTCCTGAAAGCGCGCGGTCAGGTGAGGGCGGTTGCGCCGGTACTTGTAGTAGAGATGCACAAGGTAGTAGCGATGCACGCCGTATACGCACAGCACGAGCATCACCAACATGTAGAACGTCAAGAACCCGTAGACCCAAGCGGATGTATTCACAGTTGACCAGACCTTTGCAAAAGGGTCATGATGGCATTTTCACGCACGACAGTCAATAGCGCCCGATCATGCCGTGCGGAGAGCCTGAAGAAAATCCTGAACGAGTTGCTCGCCCTGGCCCGGTGCGTACTTCTTGGCCGCCCAGCGGTATCCTAAACCATCGCCGGGTCGCCGCGGGATCAGATGCGTATGGACGTGCATCACCACCTGCCCGGCATCCGGCCCAATGTTCAGCAGGACGTTATAGGCGTCAACCCCCGCTACGGTCTTGAGTGCCCGGCCCAGTTGCGGCAGGGTCTGCATGAGACGCCCGGCGGCCCCGGGCGGCATGTGGTCCAACCGTTCATAGTGTTGCTTTGGGATAACGAGGAGATGGCCATCCGCCAAGGGCCCGATGTCGAGGAAGGCAAAGACTTCCTCGTCTTCAAAGACCTTCAGGGAAGGGATCTGGCCGGACGCGATCTTGCAGAAAATGCAGTCTGGGGCGCCCATATCGTCACGATGCTGACGGATTTTCGCCCGTGTCGCCCTGTAACGCCTCGGGCGCGGCATCTGGTGCGGGCTTATCCTTCCGCTTGCCGCCCGCGAGGGCCCGGGCAGCGGCCTTGTAGCGTGCATCGGCCCGCTTGCGCCGTGCCGTCTTCTCGGGCCGGGTCACGCTGCCGGGTGAGTCTTCCTCACCCACGAGTTGAAGCACGGCGCGCGGGCTGTTGTCGCCGACACGCCCTGTGCCGAGGCGAATGATCCGCGTGTAGCCGCCGTTCCGTTCGGCGAACCTGGGGGCCACGTTGTCCACGAGGCGGCGGATAATGGAGTCGGCGGTGAACTTGAGGCCGCCCCTGGCCTGGCCGGACCGGTGCCGCCGGCCCGAGCGCGACCGCAGCACCTTCGCCCGCTGTGCCATGGTCATGCTCTCGTACGCCTCCTGGTGATCCTTATCGATCACGGCGCGATCGCCGAGGACCTGAATGAGCCGGCGCCGGGCGGCGAGGTCGCCGGTTCGGGCACGCTTTGCGAGCGTGATGAGCTTCTCACAGAATGGGCGAACCGCCTTCGCCTTCGGCAGCGTGGTCGTGACCTGCCCGTGCTCGAAGAGGTTTTGCGCCAGATTCCGTTTCATCGCGTTGCGATGTTCGGTGGTCCGGTTGAGTTTTCGATCCGCAACCAAGTGCCTCATCGTACATCTCCACCCGCCGTGCGACGCGCGGGAACTCTCGCATCATGACCGCCGGCGTCTGCCGGCTCCGCCGAGCCGGGTCTACCCCACACCGGCCGGCGCCTCCGTGGAATTCGATTCGCCCGCCGCGGAGGGCTCGTCCGCCGCCGAAGCATCGGTCTCGGCGGCGCCGCCAATTTCCCCGGCGATCTGCATGCCCAGGCTCAATCCGAGGTCGGCCAGTTTGCGCTTGACCTCGCGAAGCGAGGTCTTGCCGAAACTGCGCAGCTTGAGCAGATCCGCCTCGGTCTTCTGCACGAGCGCGGCGACCGTGTCGATCTTGGCGGATTGCAGGCAGTTCGTCGCTCGAACGGAGAGTTCGAGCTGCTGTATCGTCAGGGTGAGCTTTTCGCGCATCTCGTCGTCCACCTGGCCCGTGGCGCCGACGGGGACTTCCTCGGGACGCTCGACGACGACCTCGTCGCCCAGATCGCTGTACTGGACGAACGGGTTGAGGTGCTTGCGGAGGATCTTGGCGGCTTCGACGAGGGCGTCCTCAGGCGCGATCGTGCCCTTGGTCCAGATTTCGAGGATAAGGCGGTCGTAGTTGGTGCGCTGGCCGACGCGCGTGTCCTCGGTGCGGTATCGCACCCGGGTTACGGGCGAGAAGACCGAATCGACCGGGATAATACCGAGTTCGCCTTCGACGTTGGCGTTTTCGTCGGCGGTGCGATAGCCGCGTCCGCTGCCGACCCAGAGCTGCATGTCAAAGGTCACGTCGCCGGTGAGGGTGGCGATGAGCTGGTCCTTGTTGACCACGGTGATGGCGGGATCGGTCTGGATGTCGCCGGCGCGGACCTCGCCCTTGCCGGTTCGGGTGACGCGCATCGCCTTCTCGCCCTCGCCGTCCAGGCGGACGACGAGCGACTTCACATTGAGAATGATGTCCGTGACGTCCTCGAGGACGCCCGGGAGGCTCATGAACTCATGATCGGCGCCGGCGATCTTGACTCGCAACACCGCGGCGCCTTCGAGGCTCGACAACAGGATTCGCCGGAGACTGTTGCCGACGGTCGTTCCGAACCCTCTCTCGAACGGCTCAACCAGAAAGCGACCGTACGTATTTGTGCTGACCGCGTCGTCCCTGACGACCTGGGTCGGCAATTCCAATCCACGCCAACGGATTCGCATCGGGTCGTCCTCCTCGTATTAGCGGTTTCGCGGTTCGCCCGACATCCGGTTCGGGACGTCCGGGGCGAGCCGCGAACGAAGCGTCCTGCCGGTTACCGGCTGCACATTTCCACGATCAACTGTTCTTCCACCGGAATCTGCACGTCATCGCGTGATGGCAAGGCCGCCACGACGCCTTCGAGGCGTTCGGCATCCAGTTGCAGCCAGGGCTGCGGCTGGGCACCGCCGCGCATCTGAAGATTGAGACGGGCCGTGTTGCGGCTCCGGTCGGCGGGCTTGATCGCGACCTTGTCGCCCTGCTTCAGCAGGTAACCGGGGCGATCGAGCCGTTTGCCGTTGACGTACACGTGGCCATGCACGACCATCGAGCGCGCGGCCTTTCGCGAAGGGGCGAAGCCGAGCTTGCAGACGACGTTATCGAGCCGTCGCTCGAGCAGAGACAGAAGGGCGGTGCCGGTCTTCTCGGCGCTGCGTTCCGCCCGACGGAAGTACAGCATAAACTGCCGCTCAAGGAGTCCGTAGTATCGTTTGACCTTCTGCTTCTCGCGCAATCGCACGCCGTAGCCGCTGCCTTTGCTGCGGCGCCAGGCGTGCATGCCGGGCGGGTTGGCCCGCTCCTGGCGTTCCATGGGACACTTGTGCGACTCGCAGCGCGTGCCCTTGAGCGCGAGCTTGACGCCCTCGCGTCGGCACAACCTGCAGCTTGGTCCGAGGTTTCGTGACATAGTTCTATCGTTCCGGAGTTCTGGTGCGTCTTTGCGTCATGGCCACAGTTACACGCGTCGCCGCTTGGCCGGACGGCAGCCGTTGTGCGGCAGGGGCGTTACGTCTTCGATCGACTGAATCCGCAGCCCGGCCTGCTGCAAGGCGGTGATGGCCGACTCGCGTCCGGACCCCGGTCCTTTGACCTTGATATCAATTTCCTGCACGCCGTACTTGCGGGCCGCGATGGCCGCCTTCTCCGCCGCCCGCTGGGCGGCAAACGGCGTGCTCTTCCGGGTGCCCTTGAAGCCGACGGTGCCGGCGGAGGCCCAGCAGAGGGTCTCCCCGGCGGCGTCGGTGATCGTGATCATGGTGTTGTTGAACGTCGCCTTCACATGCGCGATGGCGTGCGACACGTTACGGCGGATCTTTTTCTTGACGGCCTTAGCCACGGTGCATCTCCTTGACACCCTTCTTGCCGGCCACCGTCTTCCGCGGGCCCTTCCGCGTGCGGGCGTTGGATCGCGTCCGCTGGCCGCGGCAGGGGAGACCGCGGCGGTGGCGCATGCCGCGGTAGCAGCCGATTTCCTTGAGGCGCGCGATGTTCTGCTGGACCTGGCGGCGGAGCTGCCCCTCGATCGTGTAGTTCCGATCGAGCAGGGCGGCGATCCGGCTGAGTTCGTCTTCCGTCAGGTCCTTCGCGCGTTTGGACTCATCGATGCCCGTGTCGCGGCAGATGTTCTTCGCCGAGAACGGGCCGATGCCGTACACATACTGAAGCGCGATGACGACGCGCTTCTCGTTCGGGATATCCACACCGGCGATACGTGGCACGCTACGTCTCCTGTCCTAGCCCTGCCTCTGCTTATGGCGCGGGTTCGAGCAGATCACCCGAACGACGCCCCGCCGCCGAACCACCTTACAGTTTTCGCAAATGCGTTTCACGCTGCTGCGAACCTTCATGATCCACCTGCCCGGTCATGCCGTGCGGGACGGCCTCACCGCCCGTCGGTCAACACATCCGCACCGTGCGGCCCCACGGCCACCGTGTGCTCAAAGTGGGCCGCCCACGACCCGTCGGCGGTCACCACGGCCCAGTTCGACGGGTCCGCATATTTCACGTCGGGCGCACCCATCGCGACCATCGGCTCGACGGCGATCGTCATGCCCGTCTTGAGGAGGAAGTCCTCCCGGCGGGCCTTGCGATCGACGTAATTCGGCACCTTCGGTTCTTCCCACATTTCGCGGCCGATGCCGTGGCCGACAAACTGCCGGACGACCGAGAAGCCCGCGTCCTCGACGAGCTTCTGAATCTGACCGGCGATCTCACCCCACCAGCGGCCGGGCCGGATTTCGTTCACGGCGAGGTCCAGGGCCGCCAGGGTGACATCCAGGAGCGCCCGGGCCCGACCGTCCACGCGGCCGACCGCATAGGTCCGGGCGGCATCACCACACAACCCGTGGAGCCGCACGCCGCAGTCCACGCTCACGATGTCGCCCTCACACAACCGCCGCTCCCCGGGAATCCCGTGTACGACCACGTCGTTGACGCTCGTACACAGCGCCGCGGGAAACGGGAACCTGGCCTCCGTGTGCGTCTGCCCCCGAAAGAGGGCGTCCGCACCGGCGTCCGCAATCATGCCGGACGCCACGGCGTCCATTTCGCCCGTCGTCACGCCGGGGCGGGCCATCTCAACGAGCCGATCCAGAATGCGATGGACCAGCCGGCCCGCCTCCCGCATCTTGTGGAGGTCCGCCTCGCTCTTGAGCGTCGGCAGGCTTCTCCGTTTGCGAAGTCCGCGAATCACCCTTCGCCATATCCTCTCGCCGGCACGGGCGATTGCCGAACCGCCA
Source organism: uncultured Planctomycetales bacterium (assembly GCA_964617875.1). Classification (GTDB taxonomy): domain Bacteria; phylum Planctomycetota; class Phycisphaerae; order UBA1845; family PWPN01; genus CAZMVY01. The sequence goes on from CAZUAI010000052.1 coordinate 7,293, forward strand.
CGTCAAGCATCATGCGTACGCACCCTTGATGCGCCCGCCTTCGTCGCCGAGGAAGCCCTTGTAGTTCCGCTTGACCAACTCGGCTTCGATCCGTTGTACGAGGTCCAGGGCCACGCTGACCACAATCAGCAAGCCCGTCCCCCCCAGGAAGGCCGACACCCGGTAGGGGATGCCGAGCCAGATCGCCACGACCGACGGAATCACCGCAATGATCGAGAGGAAGCCGGCGCCGACGTAGGTAATGCGGTTCATCACGGTGTCGAGGTAGTCGGCGGTGCGCTTGCCCGGCCGTCGGCCGGGGATGAAGCTGCCGTAATCCCGCAGGTTGTTCGCCATCTCTTTGGGTTGGAACTGGACCGTCGTCCAGAAGTACGCGAAGAAGAAGATCATGCCGATGTAGGCCAGTTCGTAGAGGTAGCGACCGGGCCCGAAACTGCTCGCCAGAAAGCTCCAGAAGCCGGCGGTCACGCCGCCGTGGAACACGTTGCGCAGCCAGTCGAAGATGATGCTCGGGAAGAGCAGAAGCGAGCTGGCGAAGATGATCGGCATGACGCCGCCGTGGTTCACGCGAAGCGGCAGGTATTGGCGCTGCCCGCCGTAGACCCGGCGGCCGCGCGTGTGCTTGGCCTGCTGGATCGGGATGCGTCGCTGCGCCTGTGTGATCAGGATCGCGCCCGCCACGACGCCGACGAAGGCGACGACGAGGAAGAGGATCTTGGGGGGGTCCATCTCGGCGCCGGTGGAGGTGCCGCCCATCTGGATGCGGGCGAGTCGCGCCACGTCGATGACGGCGTTCGGCATGCGTGCCACGATACCGGACATGATGATGAGGCTGATGCCGTTTCCGATGCCGTACTCGTCGATCTGCTCACCGAGCCACATGAGAATCAGGGTTCCGGTGGTGAGCCCGAAGAGCGTCATGAGGATAAACCAGGTGCTGTCATTGTAGTCCTGGAGGACGTAGCGGCTCGACCGCATGTAGTTGACCCAGAAGACGGACTGGATGAGGCAGAGGAGGACGGTCGCGTAGCGGGTGTACTCGTTGATCTTCTTGCGGCCGGTGTCGCCCTCCTTCTGGAGCTTTTCGAGAGCGGGCACGACGGTGGCGAGCAACTGGAAGATGATGCTCGCGGAGATGTAGGGCATGATGCCGAGGCCGAAAATCGTGCTTTGCTGGAGGTCGCCGCCGGTAAAGAGAGCGAAGTACTCGGCGAGCTGGCCGAGCCCGGAGCCGCTGGCACTCTTGGCCGCGCGCGACATGGACTCCTGATCGATGCCCGGCAGCGGCACATGGAAGCCGATCCGGTACAGGGCGAGCAGGAGGAGCGTGAAGAGGACCTTGTTTCGCAGGTCCGGGATCTTGAAGACGTTACGCAGCGTTCGAAACATTGGCACCACCGCCCGGCGAAAGCCTACTTGCCGATCACCGTGGCCGCTCCGCCGGCGGCCGTGATCTTCTCCCGGGCCGACGCACTGAACCGGTCGGCCTCTACAGTCAGCTTCTTGCCCAGGGTGCCGTCACCGAGGATCTTGACCACGACGTCGTTGCGATCGATCAGGCCGGCGGCCACAAGCACATCCTTGGTCACGTGCGCGCCGTTGTCGAAGTTCTTGTCGAGCTGGCCGACATTGACGATGGCCACCTCGGTGCGGAACTCGTTATTGAAGCCGCGTTTCGGCAAGCGCCGGAAGAGCGGCATCTGGCCGCCCTCGAAGAGCCGCCGGATGCTCGGACTTTTCCTCGCCTGTGCCCCCTTGGTCCCGCGGCAGCAGGTCTTGCCGTGGCCGCTGCCGATCCCGCGTCCCACGCGTTTGCGGCGTTTGTTGGGCCCTGCCAGCTTGGTGACCGTTGCGATATCCATTGTTGCCTCCGATTCAGCTCGCACTCGCGGTGCCCACGGGCACTCCGCGGAGTTTCTGGACCATTTCGGCGTCGCGGAGGGACAGGAGCCCATTCAGCGTCGCCTTCACCAGGTTCTTGGGCGAGTTTGACCCCATGCTCTTGGTGAGCACGTCCTTGACGCCGGCCAGTTCCAGGACGGGGCGGACGCTCGCGCTCGCGATGACGCCCGTGCCTTCGCCGGCGGGCACCATGATGACCTTGCTCGCGCCGAACCGTCCGACGACCCGGTGGGGGATGGTCGTTCCGCGCAGGCGTACGGTCTTGAGGTTCTTCTTGGCCGCCTTGATGCCCTTGTCCACCGCCTGGGGCACCTCGTTGGCCTTGCCGTAGCCCACGCCGACCTGACCCTTGCGGTCGCCGACGACCACCATGGCCCCGAAGCTGAAACGCCGCCCGCCGCGGACCACAGTCGCGCAACGGTAGACCTTCACCACCTGATCCTCGTAGGGGCTCTGTTCCTCAAACCGCTCGTGTCGCTGATTCGCCATGCGTGCCTCACATCCGCCGTCGTCTGTCCTCGGTCCGGCCGTGCCTACAGCGACAGCCCGGCCTTTCTTGCCGCGTCCGCCAGTGCCTTGACCCGACCGTGATACCTGCACCCGTTCCGGTCGAACGCGGCCGCCGTAATGCCCCGGCCCTTCGCAGCGGCGGCCAGCGCCGCGCCGACCTTTTCGGCCGCCGCCTTGTTGCCGCCGTACTTCTGTTCGTCGCGCACGCCCTTGGACTGCGTGCTGACGGCCACCAGCGTCCGCCCCGACACGTCGTCGATGAGCTGCGCATAGATATGCTGCAGGCTCCGGTAGACGCTCAATCGGGGCCGCTCGGGCGTCCCGAACACGCGCTTGCGGATCCGGATCTTCCGCCGCTCGCGCCGCATTGCTTTCAATTTCAGCCGTTCCATCGTCGCGTTCCTCGGCCGGTCAATTAGGAGCCCGTGCCGCTGGCGTAGGCCTTGCCCTGCTTGCGTCGCACGTACTCACCTGCGTATCGAATGCCCTTGCCCTGGTAAGGCTCCGGGGGACGGATCCCGCGGACCTCGGCGGCGAACTCGCCGACCAACTGCTTGTCTGCGCCGCGGATAACGAACTTGGCGGGCTCCGTGTCGCCGCGGGCGGCCGGGACCTCGACGTCCACGGTCAGCCCGACGGGGATGTCGATCATGAACTGGGCGGCCTTGTTGAAGCCGCGGCCCATGAAGCCCACGTTCAGGTGGAGTTGCTTGCCCTGGAGCTTGCAGGAGTAGCCGGTGCCGTAGATCTCGAGCCGGCGTTCGTAGCCCTGGCTGACGCCGACGACCATGTTGTTGATCAACGCGCGGGTCAGGCCGTGCATCGCGCGTTCGCGGCTTTCGTCGCCCTTGCGATTCACGCAGATCTGGGACTTCGCGGCATCAAACTCCACCGTGACGCCCTGCGGGAAGCTCCACGACAACTCCCCCTTGGGCCCGGAAACCTTGACCGCGTGGTCCCGCACCTCGACCTTTACGCCCTTCGGCACGGGAACCGGTTTTTTGCCTATCCGCGACATAGCTCTTTCGCCTTAGTAGACCTTGCACAACAGCTCGCCGCCGATCTTCTCGGCGCGGCACGCCCGGTCGCTCTTGATTCCACGGTTCGTCGAGACGATCGCAATGCCCAGGCCGTCCAGCACGTTCGGCAGACTCTCGACGTCCGAGTAGACGCGCCCGCCCGGCTTTGACACGCGGTCGATGCCGGTGATCACCTGCTCGCCCTCCGGCCCGTACTTGAGCTGGATTCGCAGGACGCCGGACTTGCCATCATCGATGACGTCGAAGCCGTTGATGTATCCCTCGTCCTTCAGCACGCCGGCGATGCCGAGCTTGACTTTGGACGAGGGCATCTTCACTTCCGCCGCCCGCACCCGGACCGCGTTGCGAATGCGCGTCAGCATATCGGCGATCGGATCACTCAGCATAGTTCTCAGTCCTCTTGCGTCTGCCCGCCGCGACTACCAACTGGACTTCCGGACGCCTGGAATCCGGCCCTCGCTCGCGAGGTTGCGGAAGCAGATCCGGCACACCCGGAACTTCCGATACACGGCGCGACTGCGGCCGCAAATCTGACACCGCCGTACGACGCGGCACTTGAACTTCGGTTTCAGATTCGCCTTGTAAACCCACGCCTTCGTTGCCATCGTGTTGTCTCGCTAAGAGCGTCCTCAGTTCGTCGCCCGGAACGGCATTCCCATCAGCTGCAGGAGCCGGAGCGCCTCACGGTCGTTCCGGGCCGTCGTCACGATTGTCACGTTCATGCCCTGTTGGAACTCGACCTTGTCGGGGTCGATTTCCGGGAAAATCGTCTGTTCGGTGATCCCCATGGAGTAGTTGCCGCGGCCATCGAAACTCTGCGGATCGAGTCCGCGGAAGTCGCGGACACGGGGGATGGCCACGTTGACCAGGCGATCGAGGAACTCGTACATGCGGCGGCCGCGCAGGGTGACCTTGAGCCCGGTCTCCTGGCCCGCGCGGACCTTGAAGTTCGACACGCTCTTGCGTGCCTTGCACACCAGGGGCTTCTGGCCCGTGATCTGGGACAGTTCCTTCGCGGCATTCTCAATCCGCTTCTTGTCCTCGGTCGCCTTGCCCACGCCCATCGAAACAACGATCTTGTCGAGCCGGGGCAGGGACAGGAGATTGACCCGCTTCAACTCCTCGCGAAGCGCCGGGACAACGTCCGTCCGATACCGTTCCTGTAACCGTGCCATGGTCTCGTCTTTCCGCCGGGCGGATCGACGGCAACCGCCGTCCCGCCCGGAAAACGCTTATTCCCTTACGAGGACGACTGCGCCGTCACCTCGCTGAGTACCGCTCCGCTCTTTGTCAAACGGCGTTTGCGGACGATCCTGCCGTTGGCGTCCCGCTCGACCTCGAACCGCACGCGCGAGCCTTTGCCGGTCTTGGGATCCACCGGCAGCACATTGCTCATGTGCATGGGGGCTTCCTTCTGCACGCGGCCCCCCTGCGGGTTCCGCCGGCTGGGCCGGACGTGCCGGTAGATCATGTTCACGCCTTCGACCACCACCAGGCGCTTCTCCGGGTCCACGCGAAGGACCTTGCCGCGCTCCCCCTTGTGATCGCCGGAGATCACCATTACCTCGTCGCCGCGTCGTATATGGCTCGCCATGTTCAACCGTCCGCCTGGCCGACTGCCGGCCCTTCTTCAAACCACCTCGTCCGCCAGCGAGATGATCTTCATGTGCCCCCGCTCGCGAAGTTCGCGGGCGACGGCGCCGAAGATTCTCGTTCCGCGCGGCTCGTTGTTATCGTTCAGCAACACCACCGCGTTCTTGTCGAACCGCACGTAGCTCCCGTCCGGCCGCCGCGTCGGACGATGGGTGCGGACCACCACGGCCCGCACCACGCGTGCCTTGTGATTGCCGGGCTTCATGAACTCGGTGTTCGGCAACGCCTTCTTCACGGCGCAGACCACCAGGTCTCCGACGCCGGCCGTCTTGCGCCGCGGCTTGCCGAAGCGCCCCGTACTGCCGCCCAGAACGCGGATCACCATTGCCTGCTTGGCGCCGGTGTTGTCCGCCACATCCACCACGGTGTTTAGCTGAATCATCGCTCAAACCCGATCCATGGCTCACTCGCCCGCGGCCGATCGAACCACGCGGACGAGCCGCCAACATTTTGTCTTTGAGTACCGCCGGCACTCCACTACCTCGACCAGATCCCCCGGCCGAGCCTCGTTTTTCTCGTCGTGCGCACGCAGTCTGGTGCGGCTGCGAATGAGTTTGCCGTATTTCGGATGCGGTCTGGTGAACGACAGTTGGAGGGTGATCGTCTTGTCGCCCTTGTTGGACGTGACGGTCCCCGTCATCCGGCGCCGCCGGCCCCGCGTCTGCTTGTTCTGTCCGAGTGCCTGGGTCATCGTCTGTGCCTTGTCTGCCGATCCGGCCATCCCGGCCGACGGTCATGGTTTCACGCGCGCCTTCGCCCCGCGATTGCATTGAGGTGGTATTGTTTCTCCTCAATGCCCGTCTCGCCCCGCTGCCTGAGGACCGTGAAGATCCGGGCAATATCCCGCTTGGCCTTCAGGAGCTGCGCCGGGTCTTCGAGTTTCTCCGTGACCGCCTGCGACCGGAGGTCGAACAGGTGGCGACGAAGCCGGTCCAGCTCCGTGTGCAGTTCCTCGGTCTTCATCTGTCGGATCTCGCCGATCTTCATCGTCCACCTCTCGCTCACAGCTTGTGCCGGCGGCGCACCAGCCGGCAGCGGAACGGCATTTTGTGCGACACGCGGGACATGGCCCGCTTGGCCACGTCCTCTTCCACACCGGCGATCTCAAAGAGCATGGTGCCGGGCTTGATGCATGCCACGTAGAACTCCGGCTCACCCTTGCCCTTGCCCATACGCGTTTCGAGCGGCTTGGACGAGACCGGCTTGTGCGGGAACACCCGGATGTATACACGGCCCTCGCGGTGGATAAAGTGCGTGCAAGCCACACGGCCGGCCTCAATCTGACGAGCCGTCAGCCAGCCGCCCTCCATCGCCTGGAGACCGTACTCGCCGAAGGCCACGGTATTGCCGCGCGTCGCGTTGCCGCGGAGCTTACCCCGCTGCGACTTGCGGAACTTAATGCGTTTCGGCATTAACGCCATGATTTACGTCCTCACTGCTTCCGCCGGCCCCACGGCCGCTCAACGCCGGCCCCGCCGTCGCGGCGGGCCTTCCTGCTGCTGCGGTACGATCTCGTCGCCGTACATCCCCCGGTAGATCCACACTTTCACGCCGATTGCCCCATACGAACAGCGCGCCATCGCCTGTCCGTAATCCACGTCGGCCTGGAGCGTCTGCAGCGGAATGCTGCCGACGATGAGCTTTTCCCGCCGGGCCATTTCAGAGCCGCCCAGTCGTCCACTGAGGAGCATCTTGACGCCCTTGGCGCCGGCGGCGATGGCGGCCTCGCCGCGCATCTTCATGAGGCGGCGGAAGCTGGCCCGCTTTTTGAGCTGCTCGGCGATCGCTTCGGCACACAGCTTGGCGTCGAGATCGGGCTGCTTGACCTCGACGATGTTGATGCTCACCTTGCGGTCGATGAGGTTCTCAATGTCCTCACGGAGCTTGTCGACCTCCTGTCCCTTGGGCCCGATGACCATACCGGGCCTGGCGGTGTGGAGAACGACCTTGACCTCGTTCCGCGTACGTTCGATCTCGACCTTGGAGACGGCGGCGAACGGGGGTTGCCGGTTCAGCCGGTTGTCCACGTACCGGCGGATCTTCTCGTCCTCGACGAGGAACTCGCCGAAGGCGGCTTTGGGGGCATACCAGCGGGACCTCCAGCCCTGGGTGATCCCGGTGCGAAACCCGATCGGATTACACTTCTGGCCCACGACCAACTCCCTATTCGCGTTCCGCCACAACGACCGTAATGTGGCTCGTCCGCTTGAGAATGCTGTGCGCCCGTCCCCGGTCCTTGGGACGGAAGCGTTTGAAAAACGGCCCGTCATCGACGGAGGCCATCTTGACGTACAGGCGGCGCACGTCAGCCTCCTTCTCGCTGGCGTTGGCCATGGCCGACCGCAGGGCCTTGTCGATGAGCCCGGCCGCCTTCTTGTCCGTGAATCGCAGGATGTCCAGCGCATCATTCACGTGCCGATTCCGGATCAGGTCGATGACGAGTCTCGCCTTTCGGGAGCTGATCCGGGCGAAGCGGTAGGTCGCTCGCCATTCCCGCGTATCTGTCTCTGTTGCCGCCATCACTCACGCCCTGTCACCGGCCTGCGCCGGCTCAACCGGTTCCCGAACCCGCCGCCCGTTACGCCGGGCTGGGTGCGGCCTTCTTGACGCCGCTGTGCCCGCGGAACACCCGCGTGGGGCTGAATTCGCCCAGCTTGTGACCGACCATGTCCTCCGTCACGAAGACCTTGTGGAAGGTCTTCCCGTTATGGACCTCGAAGGTGTGGCCGATAAACTCGGGGACGATCGTACATCGCCGCGCCCACGTCCGCAGGGGCATCCGGTCGCCGGTTTCCTTGGCGCGCACGACCTTCCGAAAGAGCTTCTCGTCCACGAACGGGCCTTTTTTCAGGCTTCTCGACATGTCGATCCTCTGTCGTACCGCTCGATCGCCGTCCTGCAGGCACCGCGCCTGCACGGTTCACTCCGCCTGGTCACTCACTTTTTCTTGGGCAGAACCAGCTGCCCGTACCGCACACTGCGGCGCCGCCGCAGAATTCGCTTGTTCGACGCCTTGCGCGGCGACCGCGTGTGGCCGCCCTTCGCCAGCTTGCCCCAGGGGCTGCAGGGGTGCCGCCCGCCGCCGCTGCGACCCTCGCCGCCGCCGAGCGGATGCGCCACCGGGTTCATCGACGTTCCGCGGTTGTGCGGCCGCCGCCCCATGTGCCGCTTTCGCCCCGCTTTGCCGATCACGATGTTCTGATGGTCGAGATTGCCAAGCTGGCCGATCGTCGCCCGGCACTCGACGCGGACCTGGCGCATCTCGCCGGAGGGGAGCACGAGCGTCGCCCATTCGCCCTCGCGGGCGACGAGCCGGGCGGTGCCGCCGGCCGACCGCACGAGCTTGCCGCCCTGGCCGGGCAGCATCTCGATGTTGTGGACGTCGAGCCCGACGGGGATTGTCCGCAGGGGCATGGCGTTGCCGACCTTCGGTTCGACTCGGGCGCCGCTCTCGACGCTGTCGCCGGCTTTCAGGCCGATGGGGGCAAGAATGTAGCGCTTTTCGCCGTCCGCATAATTCACCAGCGCGATATGGCACGACCGGTTGGGGTCGTACTCGATCGCCTCGACCGTACCGACCACGTCGTCCTTATTCCGCTTGAAGTCGATCGTGCGGTACATCCGCTTGTGGCCGCCGCCGCGCCACCACGACGTGATCTTGCCGTGATGGTTCCGCCCGCCGGTCTTGTGGAGCGGCTCCAGCAGGCACTTGGTCGGCCGGCGTCGCTTGTCGGTCAGCTCGCTGAAGTCGTTGACCATTCCGTGTCGGCGACCCGCGGAAGTCGGCTTGTATTTCTTGATGCCCATGATGCAAAACCCTTTCGACCGTTCGTGCCGTCTGCGCGGCCTAGAAGAGGTCGATATGGTACTCCGGTTTCAAAACGACGACGGCTTTCTTCCAGTGTCTCGTGGTCCCCATCTTGAAGCGTACGCGACGGCGCTTGCCCTGGCGGTTGGAGGTCCGGACGGCCGCCACCTTCACGTTGTAGATCTTCTCGATCGCCTCCTTGATGTGCGCCTTGCGCGCCTCAGGATGGACCTCGAAGGCGTAGGCGCCGCCGCGTGCCGGGCGCGAGCGGGTCGCATTGTGCGAAACCTGGCTCTGATGCGTGCCTTTTTCCGTCACGAGCGGTCGGATAATGGTGTGGTACAGATCCATCGGATCACTCCCGCTCCGCCTGGGCGGCGCCCAGCGTTTTCGGATCGTTGACTAGGGCCTCGAAGGCGGACTTCGTGAAGACGAGCTTCTTCCGTCGAAGCACCTCGTATGCGCACAACTCGCTCACGGGCCGGATCTCGGTCTTGGCGATATTCCGCCCGGACTTGTAGAGGACGTCGCTCGGCTGCCCCAGGGCCAGCACGCAGCCCGCGGAAGCGCCGACGGCCTTGAAGACTTTCGCCAGCTCGCGTGTTTTCGGCTGCGCCAGTTCGAGCGGGTCCACGATCAGCGCGTCGTTGCTGCGGATCTTGGCGAGAATGGCGCTGTTGCGGGCCAGCCGGCGGGCCTTTTTCGGCATGTCGCGGCGGAAGTCGCGGGCGGTCTTCGCGAAGGCCACGCCGCCGCCACGTCGGATCGGAGTGCGGACCTGCCCCATACGGGCGTTGCCGGTTCCCTTCTGGCGAAACAGCTTGCGAGTCGAGCCCTCGATCATCCCCTTGGATTTCGTGCGGGCGCTGCCTTGCCGCTGGGCGGCCAGGTACGCGACGATCGCCTGCTTCATCAGCCTGGGGCGCACGCGAGTGCCGAGGATCGCCTCGTCAATCTGCATGCTGCCGGTCTGCTCGCCGGCCATGTTGAACACCGGTACGTCGATCATGATCCCTGACCCGCCGTCTGCCATCGACAAAAACGGCCGATGCTGCGCACCGGCCGCGTACACTCCTCACGCTCTATGTCGCCGTCTTCGACTGCCGAACCATCAGGAAGCCGCCATTCGGACCCGGGACGCTGCCCTTGACCAGGAGCAGGTCGTTTTCCTTGTCTACGCGGACCAACTTCTGGTTACGGGACGTTCGGGAGGCGTGGCCCATGTGGCCGGCCATGCGCTTGCCCTTCTTGATACAACGGCCGCGACCGCGCTGCCCCGCCATGGCGCCGATGGCGCCGGGGCTTCGGTGCTTCCGCTCGGTGCCGTGGCTGCCGGGCTGGCCGCCGAAGCCGTGCCGCTTCATGACGCCGGTGAACCCGCCGCCTTTCGTCGTTCCGACAACGTCCACGTATTGCACCTTGTTCAACTCGAACGTCTCTACCGTTACGACGTCACCGGGCTTGGCGTCCGTCGCCTTGGTGAGACGAAACTCCCGCACAAACGCCTTGGGGCCGGTGCCCGCCCTGGCCGCGTGACCGATCATCGGCTTCGTTGACCGGTGAGGCTTGACGTCCTGAAAGCCGAGTTGGACGGCGTCGTAGCCGTCCTTGCCGCCGGCGTTTCGGACCTGCATCACGGTGCACGGCCCGGCCTGGATGACCGTGACGGGCACGATGTTGCCCTGGTCATCGTAGACCTGGGTCATACCGACTTTCCTGCCCAGGATGGCCGCGATCATGACGATAGTTCTACCCTTCTCGGAAACCCGAATTCCGATTCACCCGCGCGCGATTCTGCTCACGCGCCTGAAACTCAAAAAAACGGTGGAACGCGTCTCTGGATCGAGCAACCCCGCCGTCCGCCCGCCAGAACCTGGCAGGACGGGGCGGGCGGCGGCACCGCTAAGCCTTGATCTTTACAAACACGCCGGCCGGAACCACCAGCCGGTTCAACGCCTCGACCGTTCGCGCGGTCGGTTCATAGATATCGATCACACGCTTGTGCGTGCGCATCTCAAACTGATCGCGCGACTTCTTGTCAATGTGCGGCGAGCGAAGCACCGTGTACTTCTCGATGCGCGTGGGAAGCGGAATCGGGCCGCACACCCGCGCGTTCGTCCGCTTCGCGTGATCGACGATCTCGCGGGCCGAGGCATCGAGGGCCCGATGATCGTACGCTTCCATTCGAATACGTATTCGTTCGCCTTGCACACTGACCTCGCTGGCACAACCACCCACTAGGCCGTTAGTTACGGCGTCCCATACAGAGACCCATTACATTACCAAGGTCGCTGGGAATGTCAAGGGCGGGGTTTCCAGATTTTTGCCGCCTTCATCCCCCTGGAGGTTCGTAGCTTACCGGCTTGGCCGCCGGCCGTCAATAGGCGGTATTCTGGATCTCCCGCTGGACACTGGGCGGGGCGATGGCATAATGCAGCGGCTCCATGGTCCAACTGGCCCTTCCCTGCGTGAGGCTTCGAAGGACGGTCGCGTATCCAACCATTTCTCTCAAAGGGACTTGCGATTGAATCACCCGGCGGTCGCCACGGATCTCCGTGTGGGTAATCACGGCTCGCCGGGCGTTCAAATCCCCAGTGACCGGTCCGAAATAAACCTCTGGAACGCTCAGCTCAACTTTCATTATTGGTTCCATCATGGCAGGGCGAGCCGCCCGTACCACCTCCTGAAATGCGATCCGCCCGGCGTTCTCGAACGCCAGATCTGAGCTGTCCACGTCATGTTCCTTGCCGTCCAGGAGAATTACCTTCACGTGAATCACCGGAAAACCGGCAATCACACCGCTGCGGGCGGAATCACGCACGCCAGTCTCGACGGCGGCGATGAACTGGCTTCGGATCGCCCCGCCTTTCACGCGATTTTCGAAGACAAGCTGCGGCTCGCCCGGCGGGGGGTCATAAGGCTCGACGGCCAGCTGGACCACCGCGAACTGGCCGTGGCCGCCGGTCTGACGGATGAAGCGGCCTTCGGCCTGGGCGGCGATTGTGACGGTTTCGCGGTAGGAGACGCGCGGCTTGCCCACGTTGACGGCCACGTTCATGTCCCGGGTGAGGCGGTGGGTGAGCACTTCGAGGTGCAGTTCTCCCATGCCGCTGATCAGCGTCTGGCCCGTTTCGGGGTCGATATGGGCGTCGAAGGTCGGGTCCTGCCGCGCCAGGGCGTGCAGCGCGAGGGCGAGCCTGTCGCGATCGGCCGACGACTTCGGCTCGATAGCCATGCTGATGACGGTTTCGGGGAAGTCGATCTTCTCCAGGACGATGGGGTGCTTGGTGTCGGTGAGAGTGTCGCCGGTGAGCGCGCTCTTGAGGCCCACGACGGCCACGATGTCGCCGGCGCCGGCCTGATCGATCTGCTGTCGGCGCTTGGCGAAGACACGGAACAGCTGGCTCACGTTTTCCTTGTGATCGCGGACGGCGTTGAGGATGCGCGAGCCGGCCTTCAAAGTCCCCGAATAGACACGGACGAAGTAGAGATCCATCGGTTTATCGGCGACGATCTTGAACACGTACGCCGTCAGTGGGCCGTTGGGGTCGCATTTGCGCTCGACCTTGCGGTCGCCCTGTCCGGGGACGTGCCCCGTGATGGGGGGGATGTCGAGGGGGCTCGGCAGGTAATCGACGACGCCATCGAGGAGCCGGCGCGTGCCGATTCTGTTCCTGGCAGAACCGCAGAAGACCGGATGCAGCTTGCCCGCGAGGGTGGCGGCGCGGATGGCGGGGCGAAGCTCCTCCGCGGTAATCGGGTCGCCGTGGACGTACTTTTCCATCAGGGCGTCGTTCGTTTCGGCGACGTGTTCTTCGAGTTCGTGCCGCCAGTGCCGGGCGGACTCGACGAGGTCGGGAGGAATCTCCCGATCATCGATCCTCATGTCCTGGCCGTCGGGAATGTAGTACGACGCGCGCAGAGTGAGCAGATCGATGATGCCCGCGAAGCTGTCTTCGGCGCCGATCGGCAGCTGGACAGGAAGGGGGCGTGCGTTCAGTCGTTGGCGCAACGAGTCGAGCGAGCCGAAGAAGTCGGCGCCCACCTTGTCCATCTTGTTCATGAAGCAGATTCGGGGGACGTGGTACTTGGTCGCCTGGCGCCAGACGGTCTCGGACTGGGCCTCGGCCCCCTCCTTGGCGTCGAAGACGACGACGGCTCCATCAAGCACCCGCAACGCCCGCTCGACCTCGGCCGTAAAGTCCACGTGGCCGGGCGTGTCAATGAGGTTGATCGTGTGGTTCCGCCACTCGAGGGTTACGGCCGCCGAGTAGATCGTGATGCCCCGCTGCTGCTCCTCAGGGTCGAAATCGGTGATCGTCGTGCCATCATCGACTTCGCCCATCCGGTGCGTGCGGCCGGCGTAGTAGAGGATCCGCTCGGTGGTCGTGGTCTTGCCGGCGTCGATATGCGCGGCAATCCCGATGTTGCGCACTCGTGTGAGATCGAACTCCATGAAGCGTTTACTCCATCGTCGCCGTGCCGCGTGTCGGGCGGCGGGCGGGCCGAGTTGCGTAGTATAACCGTTACGGGGGTTCTGGCGAACGCCCGCTTCCTCAGAAGGAGGACCCGTCAACGACGCATGACGAAGCCAGAACGCCGGACGAGGTCCCGTCGATGGGCCAACGATGTTCTTCAGCCCATGAGGACGGATCCTCGCGGCGGGGGGGGCGTCATCGGCTATGCGCGATGCGCGACTCGTTCCTCAGCCTGCGCACGCGGGCGGCTGGTTCGGGCCGTTGAAGCACGCGGTAAAGCCGATGAAATCATCCAGGTCCACGTCGCCGTCGCCTTCGACGTCGAGACAACGACAGCGAATCGAAGCCGGACCCTCGGCGTACGCCTGGTTCGGGCCGTTGAAACAGGCGGCAAAGGCGAGGAAGTCGTCCAGATCCACATCGCCGTCGCCGCTCACGTCCGACGGAGTCGAGCCGCAGGTCACCTGCGTGAGACGCAGGGCGCTCCAGGTTCGCTCGATCTCCCACCCGAAATCCCACTTGACATAGAGCTGCGATCGCCGCGTCAGCCACATGGCTTCGCCGTTTGGGCCGGCGTTATAGGCGGCGCTTTCGGGTACTTGCGGTCCCGGACCGGTTGGTGCCCACGTTCCCGGCGTGTTGCCGCGGAACTCGCTGCCGATCCACTGGTGGTTCGTGCCCCAGGCGCCGGCCCACGGAATCAGGGGCTCGATCGGCCACTGTTCGCCGCCCTCGCCGCGGAACCGCGACTCGATCGGCTGCCAGTCGCCCGGCGCCCCGATGGCCGTAGGATAGAAAAACTCAATCTTGTACATTTCGGTTGTGGTGGGGGGCTGATGGCCCATGCTGCCGATTCCGTCCAGGGTCCAGTAGATCCGTGATATGTCGCCCGCCCACCCGTCATGGCTCCAGGCGCTGGTGCCGGCGTAGCCGGCACCGGGATACTCGATCCACCCCGGGTATTGCGAGCCGCCGCTATCAAAGTGGTCGATCATCAGGATCCAGGTCTCGCCGGGCGCTGCCATCGCGACCGCACACGGAAGACTTGCCACGACCAATGCCGACATGTATTTGCGCATGTTTCCACCTTCTGTTGTCGGGTGTTCCCGGCGACTGTGACGGCAGGCAGCGCCGCCATTGGCTGTTGCCCATATGTAACGATAGCAAGTCGGCCCCTGCGTGGTCAATACCCGCACAACCGAACAGGAAACGAAGGCCGCGCAGCGTCGGGGAATCTCGCAGCCCGCGCACGCCGGCGGCACCTGGCGCCTTCGCCTACGGAGCGGCGGCCGGGACAATGGGCGGGAGTCCTGGCGCGAGCAGGTTGTGCTGCATGGGGGACCAAAGGGTTGTGTTGAAATCCTTCGATCGCGCGGCGTCGGCGTGGAGGTCGTGAAACGCCAGGACGACCCGGTTGGCATGCCGCATCGAGAGGAAGTCCTCCGTCGAGCCGACGTTGTTCACGTCGTCAATCGGAAAGCAATACCCGTCGTTGAGGGCCGAGGTCTCGTGCTCCTCGACCAGGAGGGGCGTTTGCGACGGACGTTTCGGCTTGTCCATCGGCATGTAGGGCGAGGGGAACGGACGCCCCGCCGAATCATAGACGGTCGTCCAGAGCCCCATGCGGCGCATTACGTCCATGACGTACCGGTTGCGCGAGTAGCTGAATGTGGCGGGTGGCCGCTTGTCCTCCGGAATGGTGGGGTTACGGCGTTCGCCGCGATCGGACGGGCACTTATAGATTTCGGCGGTAACGGCATAGTTTGCTCCCGCCGGCCTGCCCCACTCGTACTTCCGGCCCTCCTGCGCCCGCCTTCTCCCAAACAGTTCTCCGCTCTCCGGCACGCGAATCTGGCGGTTGGGCTTGCTGGGGTCGGGCCACCAGAGCCAGAAGTCGTAGTGCGGGAGCATCCCGCGCCAGTCCTTGGTGTAGAAGTCGTGCACGATCGCCAATTGCCGCACCTGGCTCAGGCAGACGACCTTACGGCCCTGCTCCCGGGCGCCGGCGAGGCTCGAAAGCAGGATGCTCATCAGCAGCGTGATGATGGCGACAACAGTAAGCAACTCGACGAGCGTGAACGCCGAGCGATGACACGTTCGTGGATGACACCTTCGAGCCACGTCAACCTCCCGACTTCCCGGCCGACCAGCCGCACGCGGCGCATCTCGGTGAGATCGGCGTACCATTGACCGAAGCGAAAGGCGGCGGGATGGCCCCGCCGCATTTCGGGCATTCCACCGCGCGGAAGATCGCCAGCTTGCCGCACTTCGGACACAGACACAGCCCTGCCGTACCGGTTCCGGCGGCGGAATGGCCCTTTTGGCGCGCCGCCGTGATCTGCGCGAACATCGCCTCGCGCGAGACCCGGTAATGATGCGCGCAACTCGCGCAAATGACCGGAAACTCGAAATCCCGCTCCCCGGCCTGGCTCGGCCGGCTCCAGACGGTCGCCACGAGGGTTGCGCCCGCCACCAGGACGAGGGCGACGACGACCAGCGTATCGGGCCTCGCCAGCCGGCCCCGGGCCGTCCACAACGCCATTGCCTGCTGCCGCAGATCCTCGCCGCGCAGGGACGCAACGAACCCGATCAGCCGGGAGACGCCCTCCGTCATTCGTTGTCGCAACTGGTCCAGCAGTATCATTCGGCGCCCCGCATCATGGCCAGCCGACCTGCGTCCCGCGGACCCACTCGACGTGACTGTCGGCGAACACGACGTTCGTCCCGCCGCCGGCGCTCATCCGATGGCTGTTCGGGTTCACGACGACGCGGCCCAGTTCGAGATGGTTGCCCTGCGCACAGTAGATTGTCGTGAGTTCGGCAAGGCTCGCGCTCTTCCGCCGGCGGGCATCGGCCGCGTTCCAGCATCGATGCAGGTTCGCCAGCATCGTCCGCTTGCCCGGATCATCGAGGGCCTCGCGCAGCGTGATGCCGCCGGGGATGTCGGCCGTCGCCGCCGCTCCGACGGCCACCTTGTTCCAACTCAGGACGGAGTACTTGGGCCGGCCCTCCCGGGGGTCGTTCGGGTGTTTCTCACGCGGGATCTCGCCACGAACGATGTCTTCCCAGAGCCACGTGTGACAGGTCTCATACCGCCCGCGCCGTTCGACGAGCGTGTACGTGGCCGTATATTTCGGGCCCCATACGCTCGTCGTTCCGACGACGGATTCGCCGGCGGCCCCGTCGCGGACAAACGGACAGACGTAGTACGACGCGAGCCAGGTCCGCTCGTACTCCGCCCGTTTGTCGTCGAGCCAGACGTCCTCGGGGTTGAACGCCGCCGGCAATCTGCCGCGGCGGGTGTCGTAGCCGCGAAGGGCCACGGAGAGCAGGGCCGTGCGGGCCGGCATTCTGTACACGGACCCCTGGTAGTAGTTGAACATGACCGGAACGAAGCCCCGGCAATCCGTCCGGTAGGTTTCCGCCATCGTGCCGACCTGCTTCAGGTTGGCTTTGCAGGAGGCGACCTTTGCCTGCGAACGGGCCTGCGATAAGGCCGGGATCAGAACCGCGATGAGCAGCGCAATGGTGGCGACAACCACCAGCAGTTCGATCAAGGTGAACCCGCGAGCATTTGCCGCGATTGCCGCCGACGCTCGTGGAGTTGATGCCATAGGATCCCGCCCGGTCGCACCCACACACTTACCTTCCCATACATACTTTATCGGGCACGCCGCCGGAAGGCAATAGCTGATCCTGCTCTAAAAATCGGCGTTGCCCGGCACACGCGGGAACGGAATCACGTCACGGATGTTGCCCATGCCCGTGACCAGCAACAGCAGCCGCTCGAACCCAAGGCCAAACCCGGCATGGGGGACCGACCCGTAACGGCGGAGGTCGAGATACCACCAGTAGGCCTCGAGCTTGAGGCCGCACTCGTGCATGCGGGCTTCGAGCGTGGCGAGATCGTCCTCTCGCTGGCTGCCGCCGATAATCTCGCCGATCTTCGGAGCGAGAATGTCCATTGCCCGGACCGTACGGCCGTCCGGGTTGAGCTTCATGTAGAACGCCTTGATCTGTTTCGGGTAGTCCACCAGGATCACGGGCTTCTTGAATACCTGCTCCGTCAGGTGCCGCTCGTGCTCGGACTGCAGGTCGCAGCCCCAGGAGACCTTGAACTCGAACTTGTCGTTGTTTTTCTCGAGGATGCCCACCGCGTCGGTGTAGGTCAGGCGTTCGAACGGGTTGTCGAGGATGTTGCGGAGCGTCGCGATCACCGCGTTGTCGATCCGCAGGTTGAAGAACTCGAGATCGTCCATGCAGTGGTCGAAGAGGTACTGGATGATCTCCTTGAGGAACAGCTCGGCGATGTCCATGTCGCCCTGGAGGTCGCAGAAGGCCATCTCCGGCTCGATCATCCAGAACTCGGCGAGGTGGCGCGCGGTATTCGAGTTCTCCGCGCGGAACGTGGGGCCGAAGGTGTAGACGTTCGTGAGGGCGGTGGCGAAGATCTCGCCCTCGAGCTGGCCGCTGACGGTGAGGTTGGCCGGCTTGCCGAAGAAGTCCTGCGTGAAGTCGATCTGTCCTTCGGGCGTGCGCGGCGGATTGGCCAGGTCGAGGGTGGTTACGCGGAACATTGCGCCGGCCCCTTCGCAGTCGCTCGCCGTAATAATGGGCGTATGGATGTACAAGAAGCCGCGGTCGTGGAAAAACTTGTGGATCGCGAACGACAGGCCGCTGCGGATGCGCGCGATGGCGCCGAAGGTGTTGGTCCTCGGGCGCAGGTGCGCGATTTCGCGGAGGAACTCAAACGAATGCCGCTTCTTCTGCAGGGGGTACGTCTCGGCGTCGGCCCGGCCGTAGACGAGGACCTCGCGCGCCTTGATTTCGAACTTCTGCCCCTTGCCGGGCGAGTCGACAAGCGTGCCGGTGACGGCGATCGACGCGCCCGTGGTGAGGGATACGACGTTGCTCTGATAGTTCGGCACCGATTCGTCCGCGACGATCTGGATGTTCGCCAGGCACGATCCGTCGTTCAGCTCGATGAACGAGAACCCCTTGGAGTCGCGCTTGGTGCGGACCCAGCCCTGCACCTTGAGGTCGATCCCCGCCGAATCCCTCGCGAGGACGTCCTTGACCCGCGACACCGGATACGCATTACTCATCACAGATCGCTCATTCCTGAACGGGCCGATGGTCCGCATTACGGCAGTCGCAACGAACGCCCCGCCGCCCAGATCCGTGCCCGCGACCGGAGGACGTCGGCCAGTTCCGCCTGCCCCTGGGCGAGCGCCAGGCCCGCCGCCTGCTCGCTCAACCTGGCCGCGCCGGCGAATTGACCCGCTTCCGCCATTGCGGCCGCCCACGTGCCCAGCATCCGAGGATCGGCGAACCGTGTCAACTCGCACGCCCGCCGGGCGAGCGTGACGGCCTCCGCCCCGTTGCGGATCGCGTCGATCGGACACGTGGCGAGCAGCCAGGCGAGGTTGTTCAGCACCGTCGGGTCATCGGGTGCGAAGCGGACGGCATCGCGAAACGCGGCGGCGGCGCCGACATAGTCGCGGCGCATCTGAAGGATGATGCCCAGCATTGCGTGCGGCTGCGGCGCGGTTGGTGAAAGCCGTACGGCCTCGCGGAACTCCCGCTCCGCCGCCTCCAGGTCATTCCGGCGCTTGAGTACCAGTCCGAGGTTCAGGTGCGCCGGGGCGAAACCCGGCGACAGGCGGATCGACTCGGTGAGTTCCCGCCGGGCGCCGTCGAGGTCGCCGGTCGCCAACAGCGCACAGCCCAGGTTGTTGCGCCCGAGCGCGAAGCCGGGGTTGCGATCGCGTGTGCGGCTCCACAGCGCAACGGAATCCGCCCACACCCGCTGCTGGCGGATCGTGAGGACGGCGAGAAGCATACAAAGGAGTCCGAAGACGATCACGGGGCCGCGCCTCAGGGCGCCCTGGAAGACCGCACCAATCGCACAGAGCATCGCCACCATGCCGAAATAGACGAAGTGGTCGGCCACAAACGAATGCTCGAGATACCCGAACGACGCGAGGCCCAGCATCGGCGACAGGGACACCACGAAGGCCGCCAGTCCCCAGCAGAACCGCGGATCAATCATTCGTCGCAATCGCCATAGGGCTCCGATCGCGACGGCGAGACCGGCTGCGGCGAGCCATAACCACGGCGTCGTGAGCGACACCGCCCAGCGTGGATACACCGGGACCAGCCCGATCGGCAGCAGGATCTTGCCGACGTAGAACAAGATGGCCGCCGCCGCCACCAGCGGGCGCACGGAGAACGGCAAAGGCTCCCACGTCGCTCGGCGTTCCATCAGGACCGTGACGATGGCGGCCGCGAGTGCCAGCAGGAGCATCGGGGCAACGCCAACGGCACTGCGCAAACGGTTCCGCCGGTCTACGAGGACGTCCGCCAACCAGAGGCAAGCCGGGAGCGTGATGGTCGCGGTCTTGCTCAGCAGTGCCAGGACAAAGGCGGCCAGGCAGGCCGCATAGAGGCGCCAATCGCCCCGCTGCCGAAAGGAGCGGTAGCACAGAAACGATGCCAGAAAGAATACGCCGGCCAGAACGTTCTTTCGCTCGGTCACCCACGCAACCGACGCCACCTGGAGGGGGTGGATTCCAAAGAGCAGCCCTGCGGCGATCGAGGGCCATCGGGCCAGGCCGAGCGAACGCGCCACGAATACGACCAGCAGTGCATTGATCGCGTGCAGCACCACATTCGTCGCGTGATACCCCGAGGGGCGATCGCCCCACGCACGGTACTCGAGCCAGAAGCTGGTCAGTGTCAGCGGATAGTACTGCAGATCGTGCCGCCCCGCCCAGATCCGCGCGAGTCCGCCGGGGGCGCGGAGGAGGACGTTATCCTGCACGTATTTATCATCATCCCAGTTGACGAAGCCGCTGCGAAGCGAGGGCAGGTACACGGCCGCCGTCAGCAAGGGTACGAGCAATTCCCATCTGACTCGTCCGACCGCACGGCCGGAGCTGCCGTCGTCGCCGCTCATGGCTGCCCCTCGCCCGGCCTGCGCCACACCCGGGGCGATGTCACCAGCACCGCGACCGTCAGCAGGGTGATCAAGGCGCCCCACACCTGGCTCGGGTAAAGCCCCTGGAGCCTCGCGTAGGTGAGCGCACGGATCCATTCGTGTCCGGTCCATGTGGTGTGGTAGGGCATTACCCACAGCATGTTGGCCGCATACACGCACCCCAGAGCCAACCACAGCCCCCACCACCAGGATCGCCGCACGAAGGCCCATGCCGTTATCGCAATCGCGGGGTGCAGGTAGCGTTCGTGAATCTGCGTCGGCAGGCTGAAGAACGCGATACAGAGGGCAACCGCCGCCCAGCGAAGGACCTCCGGCGCGTCGGGCCCGCGCGTCAGCCGCACGACCACCGCGCCCACCGCCGTCAACAGGAGCGCGAAGCCGATGCTATGCGCCGGGTACCCCAGGACCGTGGTCGTGTCGGGCACCCAACTCGCCTGGGTTGGATCGGGCAGCGGAAAGACGACTCCCCAGAGGTTGAACGCATTGACCGTCGCCACCGCATAGGACCCGACGGCATGGGCATACGCCCCCCACATCAGCCGCCCGGCTCCGCCCACGATGAACGGGAGACACACGACCGCGGCAAGTGCTGCCGACGCCACCGCAGTCCCTCCGAGCCGTTTCAGTCGTGCTGCGGTGAATACGGAACGCAGGGTAGACCGCAATCCGCCCGGCGCTGCCGCCGCCGTACCGCCGTCAGGGCCCAGGAGGAGACACAGCCCCACAGCCGGGGCAATTACGATCGCCTGCAGCTTCGTCAGGATCGCCGCCGTCATGAGGACACCGAGGAGTGCATACCGCCGTCGTGCCGCCATTTCGAGCGACAGCACCATGAACAGCGTGTTGATCGCATCGACCTGTCCCCAGCGTGCCGAGTTGTAGAGCACGCCGGGCTGCAGCACGAACGCCAGCGCGACGCCCGCGGCCCATGCCGTGCCGACTCGCTTCCGCAAGACCCAGTAGAGAATCGCACCCGTGGCAAGATCGGCGAGGATGGCGGGCGACTTCGCGACCCGGAAGTACATGCGTGCCGCGGGCGTATGCGGGGCCTCGCCCATCCTCATCAGCCGATCGGGCGTAAGCTCTTGCCCGGTGAGCCGTTCGTAGGCCAGGGCCGAGGCGGCGAGGATCCAGAGGCTGCCGGGGGGGTAATTGGAGGAAGACGTTTCACGGCCGAGGCTTGGGTCGGGGAGGTAGGCGTTGGCCGGCCGGCCGTGGACCATCTGGCCGGCCCACAGGCCGAAGTACAGCATGTCGGTCTCGCCGCGTTCCGCCCAGAACGGCCAGCGGGCCGCCATGCCCACGACGACAAGGGCGGCGATCACTCCGACGTCCTGCAGCCGCGAAACGGGCGACGTCGGCGCGGTGTCTCGCGTCCGTGCTGACTCGCTGCGTGGCCTCGCCATGCACGCATTGTGCCGCCCAGGACGCCGCGGGGCAAACGGTCCTTCGATCAGAGTACTTGCATTGGTTCTGAACCGCGCGTATACTGGACCTGTCATGAGTTGGCGACTTGCCCACGTTCGGAGGTTCATCGGCGGCCGGTGCGGTATATGCTGTCAGCATGCCCGCTTTGGCCGCCGGCCGAATGACGCGTGACCCGCCCCGGCGGGGAGCCCCTTTCGTTTTTCCGTAGGTTCAGCGACAATCGCGCGCCTGTGTTCGAACTCTGGAAGGAGACTGCACCGTGCCCGTGCCCTATAACAAGCGTACGCATTCCTGTGGCGAGCTTCGCGCCAGCCACGTCGGCCAGACCGTTATCCTCGCCGGATGGGTCAACAGCTACCGCGACCACGGCGAAAACCTCGTATTCATCGACCTCCGCGACCGCGGGGGCGTGACGCAACTGCGATTCAACGTCGATACCGACCCGGAAGCGACCCGGATTGCCCGCTCTCTGCGCAACGAGGACTGCATTGCCGTCCGCGGCGAGGTCCTGCACCGCGGCGACCAGGTGAGCCCGAAGTTCAAGACCGGCGAGATGCCCACCGGCGAAATTGAGATCAGCGTCCATGAGGTCGACGTACTCTCGAAGTCGGAGACGCCGCCGTTCGAGATCTCCGACTTCACCGAGAACGAGGCCAACGAGGACCTGCGGCTGAAGTACCGCTTCCTCGACATTCGCCGGCCGAAGGTCGCGAAGATGTTCCGCCTGCGATCCGAGGCCGCCAAGATCATCCGCGACTATTTCTACGATCACGGCTTCGTCGAGATCGAGACGCCGTTCCTGACCAAGTCAACGCCCGAAGGCGCCCGCGACTACCTCGTGCCGTCGCGCGTCCAACAGGGGTGTTTTTACGCTCTGCCGCAGTCGCCGCAGCTTTTCAAGCAGCTCCTGATGATTGCGGGCATGGACCGCTACGCGCAGCTCGTCCGCTGCTTCCGCGACGAAGACCTTCGCGGCAACCGGCAGCCGGAGTTCACGCAGCTCGACCTCGAGATGGCCTTTGTCAAGGCCGACGACGTGATGACGATCGTCGAGGGGTGCCTCGCGCAGCTCTGGCAGAAGATCCTCGGCTATGAAATCAAGCTGCCGCTGGTGCGGATGCCGTACGCCGAGGCGATGGCCCGCTATGGCGTGGACAAGCCTGACACGCGATTCGGCCTCGAGCTGAAGGACGCGACGGCGGCGCTTTCCGGGATTACAAAGGATGACTTCGGGGTGTTTGCGGACGCGCTCGCCGCGGGGGGCGTCGTCAAGGCGATCTGCGTGAAGAAGGCGGACGGTGCCGAGAAGCTGACGCGGAAGATCACGGACGGCCTCACCGAGGAGATCCGGGGCATGGGCGGCGGCGGCCTGCCGAACACCAAGGTGCAGGGCACACCCGACGCGCCCGAGTTCGCCACCGGCTGCGGGGCCCGCATTCAGCGGTTCTGCAAGGCCGTCTGCCAGGCCGTCGGCGCGGAGCCGGGCGACCAGCTCTTCTTCTACCCGGGCAAGCCGGCCGACGTTGCCAAGTACCTCGGCGCGGCCCGGTTGCGGCTGGGCAACATCCTCGGGCTGATCCCCAAGAACCGGTTCGACGCCCTGTGGATCGTGGACTTCCCGCTCTTCGAGTGGAGCGAGGAGGACAAGCGGTGGAACAGTTCGCACCACCCGTTCACGATGCCGCTCGAAGAGGATATCCCGCTGCTGGCCACCGACCCCGGCAGGGTGCGGAGCCAGGCGTACGACCTCGTCATCAACGGCGAGGAGATGGCCGGCGGCAGCATTCGTATCCACCGGTCGGACGTGCAGAGCCGCGTGTTCGAACTGCTGGGTATCAGCGAGGAGGACGCCCACCGCAAGTTTGAGCACCTGATGAGCGCGCTGCGCTACGGCCCGCCGCCGCACGGCGGGATCGCGTTCGGCTTCGACCGCTGGATCATGATGCTCGGCGGCACGAGCAGCATCCGGGACGTGATCGCGTTCCCGAAGACGCAGCGGGCCGTCTGCCCGCTCACCGACGCCCCGAGCGAGGTGAGCCAGGACCAGCTTCGCGAACTCGGGCTGGACTTCGCGCCGGAGGTCAAGGCGAAGCGGCAGCAAAAGGGCTGATCGCCGACAGGCAACAGGTGGGCGAACCTCCTCCGCCGCGAGTACGCGGCTCCGGAGAACCGCCCACCCTACGGCGCCTTCGTCAACCATTCGTACACCGCCTCCTCGTCGAGGCGGTCCTTCGCCAGCCGCGTAGACGCGACCTTGTCTTTGAGCCAGGCCGCGTAATCCTCGTGCCGCGCGCCGACGTTGTGCAGCAGGAGCGGGGCGGGGACGATCGCTGCTGCCGCGGGCAGGCCGCCGGTCTTCAGGATGCCCGGGATGTACAAATCCCTCCGGTACGCCGCCTCGCTGGATGTATCGAAGGCGTTTGCGTCGCACGCCACGCGAAGCTGCACCTCCGGCGGCAGCGGGTCGAGGACCGCGCACGCCAGCAGGCACCACGGCCCGCCCTGCTCCAGCCCGACGACGTTCAGGGTCTGCGGGCCGCCCGCCGTCCGTAGCCGGCACCATTCGATCGCCACGGCGATGTCGCACACCCGCTCCGCCGTGTCCATGCGGTTGAATGTGCTGAAGAACTTCGTGCTGCCGCGCGGATGTTGCGGGTCCTGTACGCCGACCGCCTCGCCGATACCGAACGGATCGATCACGACAACCCTCTGCCCGGCCGCAACGAGTTTCCGGCCGAACTCGCCCGGCAACATGCGGCTCGGTGACAGCAGGAGCGGCTTTCTTCCCTGGCCGTGCACCAGCAACGTGCAGGCCGCCGGGGCGTCCGCCGGCTGTTCCGCGGGACAGAATACCGATGCGGGCACGCGAGTCCCTCGCCGCCGATCGATGATCGTGCCGGCTTCGGTGCGGATCGCATCGTTCGTCGCCGTCCCCTTCGCCTCGAACGCGATATCGCCCAAGCCCGGCGGCGTTACGCCCATTGCCAGGCGCATTGACTCACGAAGCAGGTCGCGTGCCTCGATCGCCGCTGCACCACTCGCCGCGCGCATCGAATCCAGCCTTCGCTTCGCCACGCCGATCCGCCATTCGATGAGCGTCTCCATGTTCGGCACCGCGTTGTACGGCACCGGTCGGTCGGCGAAGACGAGCAGGTCCGCGTCCTTCTCCTTCGGGTAGGGCGGTTCGGTGAAGCCATCCATATCCGTCCGCCCGAGCAGCCACTTGCCGAACCAGCGGTAGACGGCCTCTCGGCTGGCCTTGTTGTAGTTGTGGGGGGCGTTGATCTGAACCATGCCGAGCCTGTCTTCCGCGCCGTAGAGGCGGTAGATCGCCTGGATCGCGGGGAACTCGACATTCGGCGTGTTCTTCGTCCAGTCGCCGGTGGCGCTGACCATGATCATCGGCCGCGGGGCCATCATCGCGCCGATCTCCATGTTGTTCGTGTCGAATCGCAGACACGGGGCGTTTTCGCAGACGCAGCCGCCCTGCATGATGCTCGAGATCATGTTGACCGGCGCCGAGACCTTCACGCGGTCGTCCACGGCCGTGAGCAGAAACGTCTGCGTGCCGCCGCCCGAGGCCCCCGTGCAGCCGATCCGCTCGGAATCGACGTCGGGCAGCGAGCAGAGGAAGTCCACCACGCGGATACTGTTCCACAACTGGAAGCCCAGAGGGCTTTCCAGCCCCCAGAGGGAGCCCCGCTCGTTTGTGAAGCCATGGCTGGCGATCTGCCTGCCGCTGTCGTTGTAACCGACCATGTCGTACGCGAAGACCACGCAACCGAGGCGCGCGAGCGTGATGCAGCGGGCGGGGATCGAGCCGAGTTCCTCCTCGTTGATCCGTCCCCGCTTCCAATGTCCGTGCGGACAGGCGACGCCGGGATGTCGGCCGCCGGCCGTGGGCCGGTACAGGTTGCCCGTCACCAGGAAGCCCGGGTAGCTCTCGAAATACACCTTTTCGACCGTGTAGCCGTCGCGCTCGATGCGGCCGAAGATCTGCGGGCTCAGTGGCGTCCTCTCGGGCATTGGGAGGAGCCCCGCGGCCCACAGGACCTGCGCGCGCAGGTGTTCACGCCGCGCCCGCCACTCGTCCAGCGTGGCGTACGCCTTTGGAGCGAAAACGGTGTCGGTATGCGGCAGGTCGCACCACCGCGGGTCGGCCGGCCGCGACGCAGCCTCCGCCCCGGTCGCGTGCAGCGGGAAGCCGGCCGTCAGAAGAAGCGCGATAACGCCCAACGTTCGAATGTGACGCATGAGGCACCTCCGCAGCATATGGTGTGGCAAGGCGTGTCGGTTGTCCAACGAACGCACCACGGGCGAGCCTCTTGCCGTCGCCGCTTCGCGTCGGGCAACCGCGATGTAGTGCAGGCATGATGCCCGCATCGGCCTGCAGGCGCGAAGCCTGTACCACAAAGCTGAGCAGGCGGGCGACCCTCCAAGCCCGCGAACACGCGGTCTCGGAGAACCGCTCGCCCTGCCTTGCAACGTTGCTTCGCGCGAACGCTCCTGTAGAATGGCCGCGTCGATGAAGACCCTCGCGACCGTCACCGTACTCGCCTGCTGGGCCTTTGGCGTGCAGATCGCCGCCGGCCACGCCGTCTTCATGTCGTACGTCGAACATCGCGCCCGGGCGGTCGTCGGCCCTGACAACATGGACCTCCGCATCGATCTGACGTTCTTCGAGATCCGCTCGATGGCCGAGCGGCGGCGAATGGATGCCAACGGTGACAACCGCATCTCGGCCGACGAGACGCGCGACTATCTCAAGAAGGTCGCCTCGACGGTGGCCGGCGCCGTGCAGCTCCGGGTGGACGGCCGATTCGTGGACCTCGTTCCGTTGTACGAGCCCGAGATCGACCTGCTCGGCGTGACGGAGGTCGCGCCGTCGCACCTCCTGCTCCGCCTGTTCTACTTTGCCCGGACGCCCTCGTGGCTGACGGCCGGCAGCGAGATCGTCTTCGAAGACTGCCTCTGGCCGCAGGCGGCCGCGATCCGCGCGTTCGAGGTTGTCGGCCGCGACGGCTGCCAGATGACCTCCCAAGACCAGGCCGACCCGCTTTCCGGGCCGGATGTCGCCACTGGCCCGCAACGCTTCGCCGCCCGATGTGCGGCGATACCCCGTGGCGCGGGCACCCAGGCACACATCGCTGCGGCTGGAGTCATCTCGAGCGGAACACGTTCGTCTATTGTGGCGTCTGCACCACAGGGAGGCCGCTCGATCGCGAACGCGGCCGACGGCGATCGCGCCGGGGCGCGGCGTGCCATCGCTGACGCGAACACCCCGGCGGTCCGATTGTATCCGGCGTCGCTGGTGGCCCTGGCCATCACGGCCGGCACGGTTCTTTTCTGTTTCGTCCGACGAAATCGACAGGAGTCCCGCAATGATGCAGACACAGATTCGATCGGCGGTAATCCGGGTCCGTAGGACGGCCCTCCTCGCCACGGCGACGGCCGTCGCGGCCGCTACGGCGGCGCACGCGCAAGGGCAGGCGGCGAAGGCGCCGCCGGGCATCATCGAGTTTGCCGGTGCCATTACGCGAAGCCACATCAACCTCTTCGATGCCGACGCCCGCGGCCCGCTCGACCAGCTCAACCGCCGGCTGCGTGAGGCGAACGATCACCGGCAGAAGGCCCGCGACGATGCCGCCCGTAACGAAGCCGCCGCGAAGATCGACGCGGCGGCAGCGGAGTTCCTCGCGCTCGTTGAGAAGTCGCCTCGGCTGATCCGTGTCACGATCGACGGCAACAAGGCCGCCGTCGTGCCGGCCGGACCAGTCGTGCTGCCCGGCGATGCCGGCGGGCTGCTGCTCCGCATCGAGGCCGGCGCCGGGGAGACCCGCTGCGAGACGGTCAGGCTCGACCTATCCATGCCGGAGGGCGAGTCCAGCGGCTTCACCGTGAACATCGCCCCCGCCGGCGTTACGTGGGCGATCGCGTCCCTGACGCGCGTTCCGACGGACCGCACGACGCTCTCGATCGAGCTGAAACGCGCCGGCCAGCCCTCTATCCGCTTCCCCTTCGATGTGAAAACCCCGACGTTTGGCCGGCTTCGCGTCACGATCCGCGCCGCCGACACCGGCAAGCCGGCGCCGGCGATGGTCCGCATCACCTGGCTTGCCGACGGCAGCGAACGGATGCCGCCGAACGCCCTGGAGTTCGGTCCGCAGTTCGACCGTCAGGGAACCGCGAGCGGACGTCGCCCGGCGAACCTGCCGGGCAAGCTGGGCGGGGCCTACTGGTGCGTGCCGGGGCCGTTCGACATGGCCGTCCCGCCGGGTGAGTACGAGATCGCGATCCGCCGTGGTGCTGAGCACGCCGCGGTGTTCGACACGTTTGCGGTCGAGTCCGGCGGCCTTGTCGAGAAGACGTACACGCCGCGACGCTGGATCGACATGCGGAAGCGGGGCTGGTACTCCGGCGACCACCACGTCCACTGCCAGATTCTCAGCGACCGCGACGCCTGGCGGCTGATGCAGTATGTCCAGGCCGAGGACATTCACGTGTCGAACATCGTCAAGATGGGCGACATCTACCGGACGTACTTCGAGCAGCGCGGCTTCGGAAAGGACTACCGTGTGATCGACGGCGACTACGTTCTCTGTCCCGGGCAGGAGTGTCCCCGCACGCACGAACAGATCGGGCACACGCTTGCGATGAACACCCAGAGCATGGTCCGCGACACGGACAAGTACTTTCTCTACGACCTCGTGTTCGACGAGGTGCACCGCCAGGGCGGCATCGCCGGTTATGCCCACGTCTGCTCGCGGATGTTCCACGTCCACCGGGACATGAGCATCAACGTCCCCAAGGGCAAGGCGGACTTCGCCGAGGTGATGCAGTTTGCGTTCCTGGGGACCGACCTGTGGTACGAGTTCCTCAACCTCGGGTGCAAGTTGACGGCGTCGGCCGGTTCCGACATCCCCTGGGGCGGGACGCTCGGCGAGGTTCGCGTGTATGCGTATACGGGCGATCAGCCGTTCTCGGCCGACGCATGGTTCGACGCCTTCAAACGCGGCCGCACATTCACGACGGACGGGCCGATGATTGAGCTGCGCGTGGACGATGCGCTTCCGGGCGAGGAGATCTTTGTCAAAGAGGACCGCAAGCTGCGCGTGAAGGCCCGCGTCCTCGGCGACGCCGAGACGATGCCGGTGACCCGGCTGGAGATCATCCGGCACGGCGACGTGATCCAGACGGTGGCGGCCAGGCCCGAGGACAGAAAGACGGAGCTGACGCTCGACTTCGCGACCGAGGCGGGCAACGGCGGCTGGCTCGCCGCGCGGGCCTGGACCGCCGACGGCCGTAAGGGCCACACGACGCCGGTCTACGTCGTCCGCGAGGGGCTGCGATTCTGGAAGTACGAGGCGGTTGATGACCTGATCGCCAGGCGCCTCGCCAGCCTGGACGAGGTCGAGAAGATCGTCGAGGATGCAAAGCAGCGTGAGGCGAAGGGTGAGGTCGAAGGCGATCGTTACGTCAAGCAGCTCGCCGTCCAGGGGCCGGAACTGATGCAGCGAGTGGAAGCCGCGAGAAAGATCTACGCGGAACTGAAGGAGACGGCGGCGAAGGAACGGGCGAAGCGGAAGTAAGCGCTGAGTGCTATAGGCTGAGCGCTGTGCTGGAGCGACGTAGCGCCGGCGCGCCGAAGGGAAAGGACGCAGGGCTGAGTGCTGAGGGCTACAATCGTCATCCCCGCGCAAGCGGGGATCCAGACTTGATGGGGGGAGCCGGACTTGATGGGGGACCCAGAGTTGGTGACGCAGACCCTGGACCCCCGCGTTCGCGGGGGTGACGGACGGGCGGAAACGAATGCTGAGTGCTATGGGCTGAGTGCTGTGCTGGAAGCGGCGTCGCGTCGGGGGAAAACGACGCAGGGCTGAGCGCTGAGGGCTACGGTCGTCATCCCCGCGCAAGCGGGGATCCAGACTTGATGGGGGGAGCCGGACTTGATGGGGGACCCAGAGTTGGTGACGCAGACCCTGGACCCCCGCGTTCGCGGGGGTGACGGACGGGCGGAAACGAATGCTGAGTGCTATGGGCTGAGTGCTGTGCTGGAAGCGGCGTCGCGTCGGGGGAAAACGACGCAGGGCTGAGCGCTGAGGGCTACGGTCGTCATCCCCGCGCAAGCGGGGATCCAGACTTGACGGCGGGGATTCAGACTTGGTGACGCAGACCCTGGACCCCCGCTTTCGCGAGGGTGACGGGCAAGCGGAAGCGAATGCTGAGTGCCATGGGCTGAGTGCTGTGCCGGAAGCGACGTGCCGACGGAGCGCCGGAGGGAAGCGACGCAGGGCTGAGCGGTGAGGGCTACGGTCGTCATCCCCGCGCAAGCGGGGATCCAGACTTGACGGCGGGGATTCAGACTTGATGGCGAGGACCCTGGACCCCCGCTTTCGCGGGGGTCTGGACTTTGGCCATTTCATAGCCTGCCGGCAGTTGGCCTGACGGCGGGC
>CAZUAI010000053.1:0-37076 GCA_964617875.1 uncultured Planctomycetales bacterium
GTCAACTACTTATGGACACCGCCTCGACCCGGTGCGCTTTCGGGAGAAGAGCCTCTTTTTGCCCGAAAGTGAGCGCGAGGAAACGGGCGGTCCAGGGGACGCCCAACCGCTCTCGAACGAGGGCTTCGCATGGGCTTTTTTTGAGTCGCACATGCGTTAAGGGCGAGGTACGAAGCGGACCGCGTGGCTTTCTTGATGGGACGTTCTTGTTGCAAGTGGCGGAATGGCGGCATTTTATAGTCGATGGCCTCTGTACGGGATCAGCCCGGTGGGGGCTTGAAAAAAAAATGGCCGGGTCTGAGATTTTCTCTTGTAATTGGGTCCCGGTGGCGGTATGATTGGCGTGTGTGGGTAGGGCGGCGGAGCGTCGGGAGCGCTACGCAGGCCTCACCAGGGAGAGAGCGAGTCGGTCGATTGGGACAGGTGAGAGAGGGTTGGGCGAGAGAGTGAGTGACGCCGTTGTCTGGCGCCAAGCGGCGCGCCCTCATTTATCTGTTCAATCTCGATTACCGTCGGATGCCGGCTTGTTTCATGAGCGCGTGAGCTGCGTCGTTGGCCGCTCCGGGTTTTCAACCGGATTCGTGGAGCGGTAGACGATGTGCCTCACGTGGGAGGGAGTGACGGGGTGTGGTGTTGGGTGGTACGGCCCGTGTTGGGCCGCTGGTCGTGGCGCGTTGCCCCGGCCGGACGTGCGGAGAGTAGAGCTTCATGAAGGAGGCTGAAATGAGAGCGATCAAGCTTGCAGGTCTGATGGGTTTGCTGGTGGTGTCGGGCGCCATGGCGCAGGTGCCGACAGGAAGCACCGTCACAATCGGCCTGACGGGAAGCTATGGCGGTGGTGACCTGAGTGCGGTCAATCCGGCTGCGGATCCGATCATCAACTTTGTCACCGACATCGCTGTGACGGGTCCGAACCAGGGCATCTGCCAGTTCCTGTTCTCGATGGGCGTCTACAACGCTGCGGACTACGTGAAGGGCCACGAGGTGGCCACGTCGGCCGGTCCGTACGGCCCCGGTCCTCGGCTGTACGGCACGGGCTGGGTCGAGGAGGCTTACAAGGCTCCGGGGAGCACCGCGGCCGGCTCGGTCAAGGACAAGGCCGGCTCGGGCGGCCCCGGTCTCGACAACGGTCTGGGCGGCTACGGCTATCCCAACGCGAATTTCGCGTGGATCGAGCAGGCCGGTAACGGTTATCCGCTGAAGTGGATCGGCCGGGCGTACGTCACGTACACGGGCGGCGGTACACGCAAGAAATGGCAGGGAGACCTGGTGTGGGGCGTCGGCATGGCGAGCCGTAAGGACGTTCTGTTGCAGGATCCGAACGGCAAGTATCCGCTGTTCAATGGCACGTTGGATGTGACTGGCTGGGCCGAGGGCACGTACGTTGTGAAGGTCTGGCCGGCCAGCGCGGGCAACAGCGTAATGAGGACCCAGGTGAACATCAACGGTGTGATGACGCCGCTTGATCTGAACCTGAACTGGGAGATGAACATCTTCGAGTTCGTCGCGCCGAATGAGGCGTTCGGCGGCGAGTTCCGGTTCGTGATTGTCCCGGAGCCGGCAACGATGCTGTTGCTGGCCGGTGCGGCCGCTTTGATTCGACGGCGTCGCGCTTGATCGCTCTGCGTTAAGCACGCGAAGCGCTCATACAGGGGGGCCCTCTGCTTGCGGAGGGTCCCTCTTTTTGTGTTGGGGGGCGGGTTACCCCTGCTCCGAAGCCTCCGCGACCGGTTTCGGCCGGAAACCCGCGAGAAAGACCACGCAGCAGACGGCGCACAGGGCCGCGGGCACGAGGAATACCTTGTGCCAGTCCTTCTGCAGATGGTCGGCGATCGGGCCGGCCACCAGCGATCCGACGAGCATGCCCATTCCAATGGTGACGGAGGAGAGGAAGCTCTGCGCACTCGACTTGATGTCCCTGGGGGCAACGGAGTCGGCGAACATGAAGATGACCGTGAAGAAGAAGGCGAAGCCGATGCCGTGGAGCGGCACGGCCCCGAGCACCAGGGCCGTCGGTTGGCCAAGGGAGAAGGTGAAGTCGCGCAGGGCCCAGGCGGCAATGCCGATCGCCATCGTCAGGCGGTAGCCGAAGCGGCGCAGGGCCAGGGGCAGCAGGACCATCATGACCATTTCGCAGATCTGGCCGAAGGTGGCGACGGGGGCGACCCAGGACTCCTTGAGCTTGAGCCCTTCGCTGAAGAAGACGGGCTGCTGAACGAAGTAGTATTGCAGCTCAATGGCCACGAAGAACGCGACGACGGCCATGACGGCGAACGCCGGGTTTCGCATCAGGGCGAAGGCGTCGAGGAATGCCCAGGGGTTGGACGCCTTCCTGGAAGGCGGCGTGTGGGGCAGGACCAGAGAGAAGATGCCCATGCCGAAGGAGATCACCGCGGCGATGTAGAACCAGTCGCCGATTGCGGGGGGGCGACCGAGCACGGTGCCGGATTTCTCGAGCCAGACGCCCAGAAACCAGCCGATGACGATCCAGCCGATCGAGCCCCAGACGCGGATCCGGGAAAACTGCTCGTTGGGCCAGTGCTGGAAGACGATGGAGTTCGTCAGGGCGATCGTGGGGGCGTAGAGGATGTTGTAGACGAGCATCCCGACGAAGACCTCCGCGAAACCCGTGAGACGCGCCACGGCCAGGAGGACGATGCCGCCGAGGATCTGGCTGATGGCGAGAAAACGCTGGGCGGCCAGGTAGCGGTCGGCGATCTGCCCGCCGATGAAGGGCGCGATGATGGAGGCGATCGGCATCGTCATGTAGATCAGGCCGATCTTCGTCTGCGGGTTTTCCTTGAAGCCGTCCAGCTTGGTGAGGTAGAGGCCGAGGATGGGGACCCAGATTCCCCAGATCGCATACTGCAGGAACATCATGACGCTGAGACGGACGCGCAGCGAGCTGGACATAGGGTTTCTCCGAAGAGTCGGTGGGATGCTTTTCGCCTCACCGTTCTGTTCGCGCGAGACCTCGAGCCCGAGCGGGGCCGCGCCGGGTCGCGCCCCCGGCGGGCGGGCATGAGGTTAGCACAAGAGCCGGCATATGAAAAGCGGCGGGTGCACGGCGCGATCGGCGCGACGCGTGGCAAACGCCCGGACGCCTCGCCGGTCGTGACTGTCGTTCGTTGGGGCCTGCTCAGTCTCGAATATCGCTGTCGCCGTCGAGGAGATCGGGGACGCCTTCGGCGTCGTCGTCCTGGTCGGCCTTGTAGCCGTCGGCCTTGTCCTGCATCATCCGCTCGCGGAGCGCCTCGTACTCGTCGAGGGTCATGAGGACCTCGCGGGCCTGGCTGCCCTTGTAGGTGCCGACGATGCCGGCGTCGGCCATCTGGTCGATGAGGCGGCTGGCGCGGCTGTAGCCGATGGTCAGGCGGCGCTGGAGGAGGCTGACGCTGCCGCGTTTCGTTTCGAGGATGATGCGGACGGCCTCGTCGAAAAGCGGGTCGCGTTCGCCGGCGGGCCCCGAGTCGTCGGATCGCATCTTGACCAGTTCGGGGTGGAACTCCGGCTCGCCCCTCTGGCGGAGGAAGTCGATCACCTTGCGGAGTTCGCCGTCGTCGAGGTACGTGCCCTGGGCGCGGATGAGCTTCGCGGAGCCCGGCGGCAGGAACAGGGCATCTCCCTGGCCCATGAGGACCTCGGCGCCGTTCTGGTCGAGAACGATCCGCGAGTCCATCCTCGAGGCGACGCGGAAGGCCATGCGGCAGGGCAGGTTGCTCTTGATGAGGCCGGTGACGATCTTGGCCTCCGGCCGCTGCGTGGCGACGATGATGTGGATGCCGACGGCGCGGCTCTTCTGCGCGAGCCGCGAGAGGTGGTGCTCGACCTCCTTGGCGGAGGTCATCATCAGGTCGGCCAGCTCGTCAATGACGATGACGATGTGCGGCAGGTGGGTCGCGATCTGGGCCTTTTCCTCCTCGTTGCTGGGCATGAACCGCTCGTAGATGTCGTCCTTGCTGAGCCGGTTGAACGAGGCGATGTCGCGGACGCCGGCCTCGGCGAGCAGCTCGTAGCGCTCGTCCATCTTCGTCGTGGCCCACTCGAGGATCTTCTCGGCGCGGGCCATGTCGGTGACGATCGGGCACATCAGGTGCGGGACGTCCTTGAACTGGCTCAGCTCGACCATCTTCGGATCGACGAGGATCAGCTTCACCATGTCGGGCCGCTGGGTCATCAGGATCGACATGATGATCGTGTTGATGCAGACGCTCTTGCCCGAGCCGGTCGTGCCGGCGATCAGCATGTGCGGCATGCGGGCCAGGTCGCTGATGAGCGGGTTGCCGCTGGCGTCCTTGCCGAGGAAGAGCGGAAGGGACATGCTCTTCAGACGGCTGCCGCCGAGCGTGATCAGCTCCTTGATCCGGACGATCTCCTTCTCGATGTTGGGCACCTCGACGCCGATCGTGTTCTTGCCGGGGATCGGGGCGACGACGCGGACGGCCGGGGCCTTGAGCGCGCGGGCGATGTCGTTGGCCAGCGTGCAGATCTGGCTCACCTTGACGCCCGCGGCGAGCGTCAGCTCGAACATCGTCACGACCGGGCCGGTGTGAATCTCGACCACGTGCGCCTCGACGCGGAACTCCTCGAGGGTGCGCTCGAGGATCTTCCCCTTTTCGCGGACGAGCGGCTCCTGCTGCGCGGTGAAGAGGTACTCGGGGTCGGTCAGGACCGACAGCGGCGGCAGCTGCCACTCGCCCAGTTCCCTGGGGTATGCCCGGGCCGGCAGGGCGGCGGTGTCCGACTCGTTTTCGCGGGCGGCGAGGACATCGGTCCGCAGGTTGACGACCTTGACCGGCGGGCGCGGCGGCGGCTCCGCCTCGGCGGAAGGCTCGGCATCCGGAGCCTCGGTCGATGCCGGTGGTGGAGCATCCCCGGCCGGCGCCTGCGGCTCGGCGAGCACCGCCGTGGCTGTCGCTTCCGACGGCCCGGTATCCGACGCGTCATTTTGTCCTTCGGCGGCTTCCTTTCCCTCGGGTCTGGCCTGGCTTGGAGGCTCGAGGCGATTCGAACGGATGCGGGGGAGGCGCTCCTCCGGCTTTTCGGCCGGCGCGGACTGCCCGACTCCCGCCGGGGCGAGCACGGGCCGCGCCGACGGGATGAGCTGGAACGGGATGCGGTCGCGTGCGACCGTGATCATCCGGGCGGAGACCCGGCCTGCCTGCCGGATTGCCGCGGGGGCCCGCAGGACGAGGCCTTCGGCGGTGAACGCGACGCCGACGAAGAGGCAGTACGCAAGGATGAGCACCGTGCCGGTCGTTGAGAAGCTGTCGTTGAGCCAGTGGCCGACGGCGATGCCGAGGATTCCGCCCCGCTCCTCCGGCAAGGCGGCCGATGCGGGCCCGCTGACCAGGTGCACGGATACCGCCGTCACCGTTACGAGAAGCAGGACGCCGAGGACACGCTGCCAGAAGCAGGGGATGCTCCCCCGCCACGTCAGCAGGAACGCGGCGAGGGTGAAGCCCATCGCCAGCGGGTAGGTTCCATCGCCGAAGTAGTAGAAGAGGCGGTTTGCGACCCACGCCCCGGCGGCACCGCAGGCGTTGAAGGCCGGCTCGGGGTGTGGATACGAGTTCGGGCTGGGCCAGTCGAGCGGGTTGAACGTGAAGACGGCCGTCCACAGGAAGGCGCAGCCAAGCACCGAGAAGAGGACGACGCAGGCGCGGTAGACTGACTGCCGCTGCTCCTTACTGGTCATGGTTGGGCGAATCCTCCATGATCGCGCCGCTATCGTACAGCGAGGATGCACCGCCGCCAAGTCCGGGTGGACGGCGGCCCAAGGCCGGGACCGGCAGCCTCAGGGACCAGACCGGTCCCGCCAACGCTGCCGTGCGGGGAAGAGGGCGCGCCCTCGCTCAGCGCATACATACACCCATGCTGATTATCGGCGGAACTGCCGAGCGGGCTGCAGGCGATCGGAGGCCAAGACGCGATATCAGCATAGGAACGTCCGATCGACCACGGTTCCTTGGGGTCACTCCACCCCTTCGAGCTTGAATACGTACGCATGCCGGCAGGGCACCTCGTCCACCGACAGGGTCGGGACCTCAATGCGGAGTCTGCCGTCGGCGGGTTGGCACTTCAGCGGCTCCTTCGTGCCCAGCAGCGTCACCCGAACGTCGCCGGCGGGTTTCGGGGCGGACAGGACCAGCTCGCGGCCCGGCCAGTTCAGCGAGATTGCGTAGACCGTCTTGCCCTTGGCCGTGTAGCGGACCTTGTCGCCGTCCCGGATCGCCCGCCAGGATCGCGTGCCGTAGATCGCCTCGCCGTTGACCTTGAGCCAGTCGCCGATGTCGAGCAGGCGCTGCTGCATGATCACCGGGACGCGGCCGTCGGCCGTCGGGCCGATGTCGAGCAGGAGGTTGCCGCCCTTGCTGGCCGTGTCGATGAGCAGGTGGATCAGGGCCCCGGCGGGCTGGTAGTCGGCGGCCTCCTCGTTGCGGTTGTAGCCGAAGGATGCGCCGATGCCGCGGTCCTCCTCCCATGGGTGGGCGGCGGACATTTCCTTGTTGGCATACTGGCCGTACTCGGTCGTGTAGTAGCCCCCGTGGTGGCTGCGTGTGCCCTTGCCCCAGCGGTCGTTGACGACGACCTCGTCTCGGCACGGCGATTCGTTGAAGAGCCAGGCGAGCAACTCCTGGCTCCGCCACGTCTCGGCCGGGTGGTCCCATTCGCCGTCGGAGAAGATGATCGACGGGGCGTATCGCGTGACGGCGTCCTTGAACTGCGGAACCATGTGCTCGTTGACGTAGCGTTTCACGTCGGCCTTGTAGACCGGGTGGAACCATTCGTAGAGCGAGTAGTAGAAGCCCATCTTGAGGCCCTTGGCGCGGACGGCCCTGGTCAGGTCGCCGAGGAGGTCGCGGTGCGGGCCGATATCGACGCTGTTCCAGTTCCAGCTCTCGGCGCTGGGCCAGAGGCAGAATCCGTCGTGGTGCTTTGACGTGAGGACGACGTAGCGGGCGCCGGCCCGGGCGAAGAGGTCGGCCCACTGGTCGGGGTCGAACATCTCGGCCTTGAACAGCGGGGCGAAATCCTGGTACTTGAACTTTTCGCCGTAGGTGCGGGCGTGGAACTGCCACGTCGGGCCCTTGGGGTCCATCATGTCGTGCCAGTACCACTCGGAGTACTTGCCCTTGGGTGCCCAGGCGGGGACGGCGTAGACGCCCCAGTGGATGAAGATGCCGAACCGGGCCTCGTTGAACCAGGCCGGCGTCGGCCGGCTGTCGATCGATTCCCAGGTGGGCTGATACCGTTGCGGCTCGGCCGCCAGACAGGTTACGACACAGCAAAGCCCGATCGCCGTGACCATTGTTCTGCTCCTTGCGCGTGGCCAGATTCGTCGTCGAAACACGCCGGCAGGATTTTCGGGGGCATCGGCCGGAGAATCAAGCTCCGCAATTCAGCGACGAAGCGGTCCCCGTGGAGGCGAGGCAGAGACGAAGGGGCCCGGCGAAGGCTTCGCCGCTGCCCCGGCTGTTGCCGTGGTGCAGGCTTTCGGCCTACTCCGCCGCAATGTGCTCATCGAACCACTCAAGAACAACAGGCGTTCCAGTCATGGAAATGCCGGACGTGTATTTCCTGACGGGCGCAGGGGTAAGGACTTATGGGTTGACGTGTTGTGGGGCACTGTGGGCCGTGCCGCCGCCGGGCCGTCGTCAGCGGCAGCCAGCACAAGCTCTGGACCCCGTACGGCTCCACACGTTCCAGCAACCCCGGCCAGCGCCGCAACTCGGCCACATTCGAGGTGATGAGCGGCTGCTGGGTCCGCCAGACCAACCCCGCGGGGTCGTCTTCCGGACGCAAATCGATGACGAACCGGGGTGAGACGGGTTCCTGGGTCTCCAGGACGTGCAGATGCATGGTGTCGGTCGCCGCCTCGTGGAGCACCAGGGATAGTGCGTCAGATTGCACCACCGCGGCAAGTCGGCTTCCGAGTTCGTGGAACAGCGAGGGCAAGTCCCGGTGCGAGGCGATTGCCTGCGAAACGGCCAGTAATGCCCGGTACCGGTCCTCCGCTGCCGTTGCCTGCTTGCCCGAGCCAGTGGTTGACATGGCTCACTCTTATACGGGAAGGGAGGTTTCGTCGCTATCGCGCCAGGGCCGGCATCGCGTTTTCGTACCACGCCAGACCCCACCGCCGCCACCCGTGCAGGAGGATCGCCCCGACGGCGACCGGGGCGATCGGGGCGGCGCGTCGGATAAACGGGACGAGGGCGTCCGGCTCGTCGCGGACGCTCTCGATGGCGGTGTGTTCCTGGTGGGCGTCGGCCTGATCGAGGCGGCCGAGCAACTCGTCTCGCGTCAGGTTCACGGCCGCCTCAAAGAGCATCTCGGGCTGCCAGATCTCGTGGTCGTGGATGAGGCCGACGCAGACGAGTGCGTCGAGGTGGTTGTCGCCAAGGGTCAGTTCCTCCTGCAGCTCGCGGCGGACGGCGGCGAAGACGTCGATGGACCCGTCGGGGCGAATGTCGGCTTCCTCAAGAGCCCCGCCGAACGTGTGGAGGAAACCCGCGTGGTAGGCGACCCGGTGGCTGCGACGGCCGTAGATGAGCCAGCCGTCACGGCTGACGACGGTGGCGGTCGTGCCGATCGGGTTGGCAAATCGCTCGCGGCCGATTTCGCCGAGGCGGTGGCGGTTGTAGAGGTTGGTGCCGACGAAGTCGCAGTAGTTCGTCGGGCCGGCGGTCACGTGGAGCCTGCCGTCCTCGACGCGATGGCCGATCCAGCGGACGAGCGTGCCGTTGAAAAGGATCGCCCCGCGGTTCCGGCACTCGTCGAGTTGCCGCTCCCAGATCTCACCGATCGAACGATCCAGGTCGGCCGTGGTCGGCCGTGGCGCGTCGGTCCAGTGGACGTGGACATGCCCCGGCGGAAACTCACCGAAGGCATCGACGGAGAACGGGGCCGGCCGGATGTTGTTCAATCTGTGGCGACTCCCCGAATCACCTCGCCACCGAGGCGACGATGGGCTCCGCCACGCGTTCGTAGTCCGCGCGGAGCATCCTGACCGCCTCGGTGTGCGAGCCGGCCTGGAACACCACGTACTCGTCCTGGCGGAGCGAGACGTCCATCAGCGTGGGGATGCCGTACGGTTTGCCGAACGGCGGCTCCGCGCCGAGTTCGCAGTCGTGGAAGACCTGCGAGAGTTCGTGCTCGCTGGCCATGCTCGCGAGCGAGACGTTCATCACGCGGGCCACCGCGTCGAGATCGACACGACGGTCCGCCGGGACCACGCAGAGCACGTATGTGGTTCCCACGCGAACCAGGACGGGCTTGGCGACGTTCCGCCCCGGCGTATGGGACTCGGCGGCGAGGCGTTGGGAGCTGAAGGTCGGCGGATGCGTGGTCCGCGTGAACGGCATTCCGTGCCGTCGGAGGAGAAGGTCGAGGTCCATGATTTGTCCTCACCCATATGCGTCCTGCCGGGACTGCGATGTGCCGGGTACGGTCGGTCCCGTTGTTCGCCGGCCGGCAGTGAAGCCGGCGC
Organism: uncultured Planctomycetales bacterium; assembly: GCA_964617875.1. Taxonomy (GTDB): domain Bacteria; phylum Planctomycetota; class Phycisphaerae; order UBA1845; family PWPN01; genus CAZMVY01. Next base: position 9,491 of record CAZUAI010000053.1, read on the forward strand.
ATCCGGGCACATCCAACGCAGGCGGCGGCCCTCAGGAGGCCGCGAGAACCCGCCCCGGTCATGGCGGCGATCCATCGCGCGGGACGGAAGGTTCAGTGCTTCTTCGGCTTGTCGGTGTCCTCGTCTTCGCCGAGCATCTCGTCCACGAAGTTCTGCTCGCCGCTGGCGGCCAGTTCTTCCAGCTCGGTCAGCGGATCGACGTTCTCGGTCGCCTCGCGGAACAACTCGTCTTCGTCAAACTGCCCGGCCTCCGTGGCTGCCGACGAGTCCGCGTGAGAAATCGCGGGTTTCTTCGGCGGTTCGTTGCGACGGGGCTCGAGCCGGACTTTCACGTGCTTGAGGTCCTCCGGCTGTCCGTTGATCTGCACGGTGAACACGACGGGCCCCATGACAATCCGATCGCCGGGGGCAAGATCCTTCTCGCTGATGCGGTGGTTGTTGACGTACGTGCCGTTGGCGCTTCCGAGGTCGCGGAGCGTCACCGACCCCCCGTGGATGATAAGCTGCGCGTGCTTGCGGGAGATCTCGCCGAGCGGGATTCGCAGGTCGCACTCGTCCTGGCGCCCGATGATCGTGATCCCGTCGCCCAGCGGGAAGTCCTTGCGCTCGCCATTCTCCTTGAACAGTACGAGTCTGACGTCCATCGGGTCGGTCCCTTCGTCGTCGTGCCCGCTCGGCTTCCCCCGGAGATGCAGTCGCACGACCGCAGCCCGCACCCGGCCTGCGCGCGGCACAACACGCACCGTCGTCCTGCCATCAGTCTACCGCGGTCGGTCCGGCTCCGCAACGGGCAAGCCCCCAGCCGTCCCGCACGCCGTGCCCGGGCACACCCGGCATCTGCACGTTATACTTCCCAGACCGGGGTATGCCAAGCATGACCGACGTCGGCCTGTACATCCACGTGCCATTCTGTCGCAAAAAGTGCGGCTACTGCGATTTCTGTTCCATTGTGGCGGACACGGACATCATGCACCGCGGCGTTGACGCCCTGCTGGGCGAACTCGACAGCGGACCTGCCGGAATTGCCCTTCGGGGGCGGGTGCGGACCATTTTCGTCGGCGGCGGCACGCCTACGGTCCTTCCCCCAGCCGAGCTTGGCCGATTGCTCCAGGCGTTCAAATGCGCAAACCGGCTCACCGACGCCGGCCCGGAGTTCACGGTTGAGGCGAATCCGGCTACGCTCGACCCAACTCGGGCCGATCTGTTGCGCGAAGCAGGCGTAAGCCGTATCTCCATTGGTGCCCAGTCGTTCGATCAGCGGGAACTCGATACCCTTGATCGGTCACATCATCCGGACGATGTGCATCGCACGGTGAGCATTGCGAGACAAGTCGGAATCAAGTCAATCAATCTGGACTTGATCTTTGGGATTCCCGGTCAGACGTTGTCTACGTGGGCCAGCTCTCTTGAGCAGGCCCTCGCCCTCGAGGTGAATCACGTTTCGTGCTATGGGCTGACATACGAACAGGGTACGCCGCTTCACCGGCGTCTTCGGCGGGGCGAGATTCAGGCCTGCGACGAGGAGTCCGAAGCGGCGATGTACGAGTATGCGATCGATCGCCTGACGGCGGCGGGCTTCGAACATTACGAGGTCAGCAACTTCGCCCGCCCGGGATCGCGTTGCGAGCATAATCTGCGCTATTGGCGAAATGAGCCCTACGTGGGGATCGGCCCGTCTGCAGCCAGTTACCTTGCGGGCGAGCGGACGCAGAACGTAGCCGATGTCCGTCAGTACATCGAACGAATCGCCGCAGGCCGGTCGCCCATCGCTACGCGCGAGCGGCTCGACGCCAAGGCACGCGCGGGCGAGGCGGCCATGCTCCGCCTCCGGCTGATCGAGGGGATCGACCGCAAGCAGTTTGAGGAGAAGACGGGGTTCGATCCGATGACGCTGTTTGTGGGTGCGATCGAGCGCCATGCGGGCGACTGTCGGATATCCGTCACTGACACACATATCCGTCTGACGCGGGCCGGATTGCTGATCGCGGACGCGGTAATGGCCGATTTTATTGATGCGACAAGGCAGGGGGGTTGACATCCGCCCGGCATTGGGTGTAAATGCTGGCCGCAGCGACGGATGCCGGACTGTGTAACCCGGCGGACGTAGCGGGCGCGCGAGCGGCAAGGCTCGCGTGGGCGCGGGATCCATCTGAATGCAGAGGAGACGTGGACCATGGATTCGTTGCTGAACGGGACCCTGGCTGGCCTCGGTGACTACGTTACGTGGTGGCAGGGGGTACTGGCGATCGTGCTGGTCGTCTTGATCATCTTCTACTACCAGTACAAGAAGAAACAGATGTAACGCCGTTGGAGCAGGGAATCGGGCTCGGACGGACGCTCGATTCCGTCAATACATCCGGGATGCCCATGCACGGGCCGTGTGCGGTTGCGCGCGGCCCGTCGTCTTGCGCAGCGAAGGCAGGCGTCAGCGTCTCAGCACGGCCCACTTGAGAAACGCGCGGAATTCGTCGGCGTCGATCCGGCCGGCGCGCCGATCGACGACCGAGCCGTCCGGGCGGAGGATGACGTAGGTCGGTACAACCGACACCCCGAGTTGGTCGGCGAGCGTCTTGCTCAGGTAATAATCCAGGCGGACGCACTGGTAATCCTTGAGGACCTTGAGCACATCCTGATTGCCGAACAGAAGGCTGTCGGCTTCGATGCAGGTTCCGTCGGTCATGGTGCGGAACTGCACCAGCGTGAGTTGCTTGAGGCCGGCGGCCCGCTGGAGGGCGGGCTCGACGCGATTATGCCACTGAACCCCGCCGCAGCCGGGGAGGATCGCGATGAGCAACCCGCCTGCGAACCAGACGAACCCTCGCGTTCGCCACCCGGTCTGTACGGTTGGTCCCTGTGCCATGCAGAGTGTATTGTTCGCATCGAACGCCGAAATGCAAGCCGCCTTCGTCGCGGGATCTCAGGAAGATGCCGGAGCCCGGATACAGCCGCTCGTGCACGGGCGGCGAGAGGGGCTTTTTCACTTTTGTCCGCGGGTGCCCTATCATGGCCCGTGGTTCGTGAGCGACGGATTGAACGGCGGTCATGCGCACAGTTTCTGGCCTCGACAACGTGAGCCCTGACCTTGCCGGGGGCGTGCTCAGCATCGGCAACTTCGATGGCGTCCACCTCGGACACCGGCTGATTCTCGATCGCGGCGTCGAACTGGCCGCGGGCACCGCGGGCCCGCTCGTGGTGATGACGTTCTCGCCGCACCCGCTGGCGGTGCTGCGGCCGGACCGCGCACCGCCGACGCTGACGCCGCTCGAGGAGAAGCTCGCGCAACTCGAGCGGGCCGGGGCCGACGCCGTGGTCGTCGTACCGGTGGACACCACGTTTCTTGCGATCGAGGCCGACGATTTCGTGCGGCGGATCGTGGCGGAGCGGTTCGCGCCGCGGTTCGTGGTCGAAGGTCCGTCGTTCAACTACGGGCGCGGACGGCAGGGCGATAACGAGACGCTGCGGGCGGCGGGGCGGCGACACGGGTTTGAGGTGCACGTGGTGGAATCGGTCGAGGTCGAGACGGACGCGGGTTGCCACGAGATGGTGTCCAGTTCGCTGATTCGACGCGCCGTCTCCGCCGGCGACATGGACCTGGCCCGGCGGGCACTGGGCCGGCCGTATGCGTTGCTGGGTCGTGTTGTGGAGGGGCGCCGGCGCGGGCGCAAACTGGGCTATCCGACGGCGAATCTGGACGCAGGGCCCCAACTGCTCCCGGCGGACGGGGTGTACGCGGGCGCCGCAACGGTCGCCGGGCGCGAGTATCCCGCCGCCATCAGCATCGGGCGCGCGCCGACATTCAATGAAACGAAGATGCTGGTGGAGGCCCACCTGCTCGGCTTTAACGGCGATGTCTACGGCAAGCCGATTCGCGTCGAGGTCGAGACGCGGCTGCGCGGTCAGGAGGCGTTCGACTCGCCGGCGGCGTTGTGCGAACAGATCGAACGGGATGTGGCCGCCGCGCGTGCCGTGTTCGAGAGGCGGCGGCCCGCGCCCGACGGAGGATAGCAAAGGACCATGCCGACGATCGATCGTCAGCGTTGGATGGACGCGGCACGGCGGCTGTCGTCCTGGCGGAGGCCGCTGATCCTGTCGCACATCCGGCCGGATGGCGACGCCATCGGTGCGATGCTGGGGATCAGCCGGATGTGTCGGCGGCTCGGGGCCGACCCGATGCCCGTTGCGTACGAGGATCCGCCGGCCAAGTACCGCGATCTCGTCGGGAATGATCGATGGACCCTCTGGCCCGCCCCGGCGGCGGCCGGGGCCGACGGCATTCTTGTCCTCGATACGTGCAGTTGGCAGCAGCTCGCGCCGGTCGCCGAGTTCCTGCGGGCGTCGCCGATGCCGCGGATCGTAGTGGATCATCACAAGACGCGGGACGACATCTCCGGCGCGGCCGCGAAGGACGCGGCGGCGGTCGAATACCTTATCGACGAATCGGCTTCGGCGGCGAGCCTGCTCGTCCACGAATGGTTGCGGGCGGCCGGGTGGCCCGTCGAGGCCGGCGTGGCGGAGGCCCTGTTCGTCGGCATTGCCACGGACACGGGCTGGTTCCGTTTCTCGAATACGGACGCCCGCACGATGACGGCGGCGGGCGATCTGATCGCGGCGGGCGCGCAGCCGGACCGCTGGTTCACCGCGATGTACGAGACGGCCTCGCTCGCGCGTGTGCGACTGGAGGGGGCGATGCTGTCGGCCGTCGAGGTGAGCGATGGCGGGGCGGTGGTCTGGACGTGTCTGACCCGGGACATGTTCGCCGCCTCGGGCGCTTCGCCCGGGGAGACGGAGGACCTGATCCAGCATCTCCAGCGGATGGCCGGGGTTGTGGTGTCGGCCCTGTTCGTGGAGGAGCCGGACGGCCGGGTCCGGGCGAGCCTGCGCAGCAGGGCGCCGCACGTCTGCGGGTACGACGTTGATGTGGCGGCAATTGCGGCGGCGTTCGGCGGCGGCGGGCACGCGCGGGCGGCCGGCGCGCGGCTTGCGGGCCCGTTGGCCGCGGTGCAACAACAGGTGCTCGCGGCGGTCCGTGAGGCGGTCGTCGCCGCACGGGCGAGGAAACGGTGAGTTGCGAAGAGGAGCATTTCGAGAGCGCGGTCATCCGGCGGCTCCGGGAGAACCGCCGCGGGCTGTTCGCGTGCGTGTACATCGGGTTCGTCTTCTACGCCTCGCTGCTCCCGTTCGACTTCCACTGGGGCACCGGATGGTCGAACCTTTCACGGACGCGGGAGATGCTCCGCTCTCACGCGGTCGCGAGCGGGCGATCGGACATCGTGGCCAACGTGCTTTTCTACGTTCCTCTTGGCGCGGCCGTCTGCCTAACCGTTCGACACCGCTTTCGCCGCTGGGCGCCGGGCGTGGTCGCGGGGCTTCTCGGCGGCGTGGCGACCAGTGGAACGGTCGAGTTCCTGCAGTTGTTTTCGGCGTCGCGCGTCGGTTCGCCGGTCGATGTCGTCACAAACAGCATCGGTACGTTCCTCGGCTGCGCCGTGTCGCCGCTTGCGCTGCTCGTGTTGCGACACTGGCGGGAGCAGCGCCGAAGGGCGATGGCGACACAGCCGGTGTGGCACCTGGCTCGCCTGGCCGCCGCGGCTACCCTTCTCTGTGCAATGGTGCCGTTCGACGTCCGCACCGACCTTGGCGAAATCCGTGCGGGGTTGGGAGCGGCGTGCGTGCGGCCGTTCCAGCAGTTGCAGGGGGCGGGCGCCGGCCCGGCCGTGGCCGATTTCTGGGTGGACTTTGCCGGCGATGCGGGAGCCTTCGCGCTGCTGGCCGGTCTCGTCGCGCTGGCGGCGGCGGGGGAGGCCCGCGTCGGGGTGATCACCGCCGTGGTCATCGCGTGCTGGACCGGCGTGCTCGTCAGCGTCGTGGGCGAGGTTGCGCAGATTTTCATCGCCTCGCGTGGTTTTGACACGACGGACATCATCGCGGCGGCCTGCGGGGCGCTGCCGGGGGCGGTTTTCGGCGCCGCGCTGGGCCGGATCGCCGCGTGGAGGCGGTGGACCTGGGGCGGGCCGGTCAATCTGCTCGGGCTGCCGGCGCTCGTCCTCATCCTCATCGCCGACGCCGCTTACCTCACGGCACGCGGGCTCGGCCCGTTCTCGTTTCACGCCATGCCGCCCGGGACGCAGTGGCTCTCGGCGATCGAATGGGTGCCGTTCCGCAGTTACACGGCCAACCTGACGCCGGCCCTGGTGGGGGAGTTCGTTCTCAAGGGGGTCCGCTATGTCGTTTTCGCAATGCCGCTCGCGCTGCTGTTGTCGCGGTTGCCGGGGCGATACGGGCGGGAGTTCGCCGCGCGAACGGCGGTGGTGGTTGCCTGCGCGGTCGTGCTGAGCGCTGCCATCGAGGTCGCGCAACTGGCGACGGCGAGCCGTTACAGCGACATCAGCGATGTGTTGATCGCGGCAATGGGCGCTGCTGTCGGGGCGACAGGCGTCGAGTGGTATCAGGAGGCCGTGCGCCACGCCCGGCACCACCTTCGGCGTCGGGCGGCGGCCGGAAGTCGTGAGGAGCACGCGTCAGCGGCCGTGCCGGGCTGACCTGTTCTTCCTTTCCGCCTTCTCGTCCTGCGGGACCCGCGGCACACGCCGGTGCGGGCTAGCCCTCCCGGGGCCCCTCGCACTCGCGCATCTCGTACTCGGTGATCTTGGCCACGCGGCGTTCGTGGCGTCCGCCTTCGAACGGGGTCTTGAGCCAGACGTCGACGATGCGGCGCATCAGTTCTTCGCCGACGAGATCGGCCGGCAGGCAGAGGACGTTGGCGTCATTGTGGCGGCGGGCCATCTCGGCGGTCAGTTCGTCGTGGCACAGGGCCGCCCGCACGCCCCGCACCTTGTTGGCGACGATGCACATGCCGATGCCGCTTCCGCACAGCAGAATGGCCCGATCCGCAAGCCCGTCGCGGACGGAACGCGAAGCGGCGTAGGCGGCGTCGGGGTAGTCGTAGCTGCTGGGATCCTTCGCCCCGAACTCGAGTACCTCATAGCCGCGGCTCTGCAACGCCGTCTTCATCCGTTCGCGTGCGCCGAATCCGCGATGATCGCAGCCGAGCGAGATCTTCATGGCACGGTCTCCTCCAACCGGCGGCGCAGGGCGCGTTCAATGTGCCCCGCGCACTCCTCGTATACACTGTCGGTTCCCCCGATCGGATCGTCAATAGGGTCGTTTTCGTCCAGAAGGCGGGTCTTGCCCGCGGCACTCGGGACGAGTTCGAGGACAGCCTCCTTGTGCGACGGACACATCACGAAGATGTGGTCCGCCGCCTGGATCAGCTCCACGGTGAGCGGCTGCGAGCGGTGGGCCGAAATGTCGATACCGCGGCTCCGCATCGCCGCCGTCGCTCCGCCGGAGGCCGGGCCCCCGCTGTACGCAAACGCGCCGGCCGACATCACGCCGTATCCGCGATCGTCGAGTTCGTCGGGGCGGCATCCGAGCCGCTCCGCCAGGAGCTTGCGGCACAAGCCCGCCGCCATCGGACTGCGGCATGTGTTGCCGGTGCAGACGAACAGGAAACCGGTCTTCACGAACCGTTGAAGAATCCGCGCGTCGTACAGCCCCTCACGCACGATTTCGTAGCCGTCGCCCTTGACCCGGACGATCGTGGACGCCTTGGCATAGCGCGTCGTGCCGCCGTCCAGCAGGAGGTCGATCTTGCCGTCCAGATCGTTGAGGACGTCGGCCGCGCAGATCGGGGCGGCCTCGCCCGCGAGGTTCGCGCTGGCGGCGACAACCGGCACCTTCGCCTCCGTAAGCAAGTCGCAGGCATACCGGTCGTCCGGGCATCTCAGGCCGATCGTCCCGTCATGGTAGAGCGTGTGTGTTCGGCGTTCGGGCAACTCGTTGAGCACGGGAGCGGCGTCGATGTCGGGTACGTCAAAGATGAGTGTCAGCGGCCCCGGCCAGCCTTTGTCGGCAAGCCGCCGTCCGATCCGTCCGGGCGACGGTACAAACCGGTCGAGATCCGACCGGCGGGCGATGTGGACGGTAAACGGCTTTTCCTCGGCGCGGCCCTTGACCTCGCGAAGCCGCCTGATCGCGTCGAAGTCGGCAGCGTTCGCGCCGACCCCGTAGACGGTCTCTGTCGGGAAGGCCACAAGGCCGCCCTCGGCCAGCAGGCGAGCGGCCCTGCGGACATGGTCCCAGTAACCTTCTGCGCCGAGAAGACTTACGACTTCGGTCCTTGTGTTCATGGGCAACCGTCCGCGATTATGGAACCTTCATGGAGGCATGTCAAGGAATGGGATGTCCGGGCGGTACGCGGTGCCCGCATCGAATGGACATCGGCTCTTCGCAAATGTTACCCGGACAGCGACCTGCCGGCCGGTCGGGGCATCCCCGCGCGGATTGGCCTTGCGTGCTCTGCGGGGACTTTCTATCGCATGAACGCTTCGATCTCCGGCCGGCGCGGCGCGGAAGGTTGAGCCCCCAGCTTGGTGACCGACAGGGCCGCGGCGGCATTGGCGAACCGGATGGCCTGATCCATCGGACGCTTCTCGGCCAGGGCCACCGCCAAGGCCCCGTTGAACACATCGCCGGCTGCCGTGGTGTCCACCGGAGTGACCTTGAAGCCGGCCACGCGCTGCGCGGAGCCGTCGCCCAGCACGAAGGCCCCGCGCGATCCCAAGGTGATGATCACCGTGCCCACCCCCTTGGCCTGCAGGGCCCGTGCGGCCTTCTCGGCCTGGGCATCATCGTTGACGGCGATGCCGGTGAGCAACTCGGCTTCGGTCTCGTTGGGGGTCAGGATCGAGACTTGCCGGAGGAGGGCGTCCGGTAGTGGTTGGGCCGGTGCCGGATTGAGAATGATCCGGACGCCGGCCTGCCGGGCGATTTCAGCGGCCCTCTCGATGGTGGGCAGGGGCGTCTCCAGTTGCATCAGCAGGACGTCGGCGGCGGTGATGCTGCTGCGGGCGGCGTCCACATCCGCGGGCGAAAGGGCCGCGTTGGCTCCCGAGGCCACCCCGATACTGTTCTCTCCGTCGTCGCCGACGAAGATCAGGGCCACGCCCGACGGCGCGGCAGGGTCGCGAATCACGTGTTCAATGTTGATGCCGTCCTGCGCGAAGCCCTTCACGGCGTTTTCGCCGAAGATGTCGGCTCCGACCCGGGCGACGAAGGCGACCGATCCGCCGGCGCGGGCGGCTGCCACGGCCTGGTTGGCCCCTTTGCCGCCGGCCGCCATCGAAAACCTCCCGCCCAGGATCGTCTCGCCGGGGCGGGGGACATGCGCGACCTGTACGATCATGTCCGTGTTCGAACTGCCGACGACAACGATTCGATTCGCCATGTTGAATCATCCCACCTACCGGTCGGTAGGCTTCAGGGAGTGCGGTTTCTCCGGGGCCAACGGTGCCTCTGGAAAGGCCGCACTCCGGATCAAACGTTCGCGTACACAATCATCGCCAGCCCTGCGACAAAGCAGGCGAACATCGCGGCCAGAAGCGGATTGGTGCCCGGCGGGGCGGTTCGGAATTCACGCCAGACAAATACGCCCCATGCCGCCGCCACCATGGTAGCACCCTGCCCGAGGCCGTACGAGATCGCGTAGCCGGCGCGGTCGCCCGCGAGGATGCTGAACGACATGCCGACGCACCAGATCATCCCGCCGACGATGCCGATGAGGTGCAGGCGCGGGTTCCCTTTCTTGAAATAGTCGCCGAGCGGCACCGGCTCGCCGACAAACGGCTTGTACATGACGATGGTGTTGAGCACGAAGTTGGAAAGGAACAGGCCCAGTGCGAAGAGCACCAGGGCGGTATAGGGGGTGAGCTTGCCCGCTTCCGCCGGCGAATCAATCTGCCCGATGCTGGCGATGGCGGCGGCCACGAAACGGTAGAAGAACCCCATCAGCACGCCGGCGACGATGGAGATGACCAGCCCCTTGGCGGTGGTCTTCTGGCCGGTCGAGGGCAGCCGCCTGTAGGCGGCGGCATTGACCAGGATGGCGACGGCGACGAACGCAACGCCGAGAAAGAGCAATACCGGATTGCCGCTCGGCCGGGTGACGTAGGTGGTGACCACGCCCCAGACCAGGGCAATCCCGATGCCTACGGGGAAGGCCACGGCGAGGCCGGCGATGTCGATCGCCGCGACCAGCAGGATGTTGGCGAGGTTGAACACCGCCCCGCCCAGCAGGGCCGAGCCGAGCCATTTGGCGTCGGCCTGGGCCAGGTCGCTCAGGAAGTTGCGGCCCTGGGCGCCCATGCTGCCCATGGTGAAGGCCAGGATGACCGTCAGCAGCAGCACGCCCAGCGAATAGTCCCAGTAGAATAGCTGGAACCGCCACTCCTTGCTGGCGAGCTTCTGCATGTTGGCCCAGGATCCCCAGCACAGCATGGTGATGACGCACATGATCACCGCAATGGCATAGGATTCGATCACGACCATTCGCAGTCCTCCGTAAGTGTATTCGGCGGGCAATGAAGCCGTCGCCGGCAACCGTTCAGACGCGATCGGGCGGACATGGCCACATGCTACCCTCGCCCGGTGAGAACACAAGCCGTGCCCCGCGGCCGCTCCGGATTGCGAGGATGCCGCCGCCCGTCATGTGGTGGGGCGGCTCTTACCGCCGCAGCCGGTACTTGGCGTAGAGGTCCGGCAGGTGGACGCGGACCTGTTCCTCGAGTTCCTCGTCGCCGATCGGGGTCAGGCGGCCGTGCTGGTTGTACTGCTCCATGACCCACTTCTGGATCTTGACGACCTGTGTAAGCTTGACCTCGTCCTCGCCGTTTCGCGTGCCGAGGAAATCGTTCACCCACCACGCGATCCCGTCGGTGCCGGTCTTGTCGGTGATGGCGACGCGCGGCGGGCGGTCCAGCAGCGCCTCGGTGTCGAAGATGTTGTAGATCCGCTCGTCGCGCCGGAGGCCGCCGGCGTGAATGCCCGCGCGGGTTGTGTTGAAGTGTTTGCCGGCCAGCGGGTAGTTGTCGGGGATCGGCAGGCCGATGCCCTGCATGTAGCGGGCCATCTCCGTGATCATTTTCGTGTCGATGCCGCACAGGCTTCCCTTCAGGGCGATGTACTCCATGATCGCGCCCTCGAGAGGCGGATTGCCGCAACGCTCGCCGTAGCCGAACATCGAGCAGTTCAGTGCGTTGCAGCCGCAGAACCAGGCGGTTGCGCCGTTGATGTGTACCTTATGGAAGTCGTTGTGGCCGTGCCACTCGAGGCGCTCCGGCGGCAGGCCGCACTCGTGCGTCATGTACCAGCAGAGCTTCGCGATCGACCGCGGGGCGGCGACGTTCGGGTAGCTCAGGCCGAAGCCCATCGTGTCGCAGAGGCGGACCTTCGGCGTCAGGTGCGGCTGCACCTGTTCGCCGAGGCGGACGAGTTTCTGGATGAACGGGATAACCATGCCCTTCAGGTCGGCGCGGGTGACGTCTTCCAGGTGGCAGCGCGGGCGGACGCCGTGCTCCAGCGCGGCCTCAACGACCTCGATGTACTGGTCGAACGCCTGCGGGCGCGTCTGCTTCTGCTTGTAGAAGATGTGGTAGTCGCTGATGCTCGTCAGCATGCCGCTTTCCTGGAGGCCGGCCTCCTTGACGAGGCGGAAGTCGCCCTTGACGGCGCGGATCCAGCCGGTGATCTCCGGGTAGCGGAGGCCCAGCTCGCGGCAGCGGTCGAGGGCCTCGCGGTCGTGCTTGGTGTAGAGGAAGAACTCGGTCTGGCGGACGACGCCGTGAGGGCCGCTCAGCCTGGACATCATTTCGTAGAGCGTGACCATCTGCTCGGGCGTGTACGGCGGGCGGGCCTGCTGGCCGTCGCGGAAGGTCGTGTCCGTGATGTGGATGTCCTGCTGGATGCGCGCGGCCGGGTCGAACGTGACCTTGTGGCCGTCGATCTCCTCGGTCCACGTGCCGGTGAACTTGATCAGCGGCGGCAGTGAGTAGGGGAACTGGTCCTCGACAAGATTCGGTTCCGGGATGTCCTGAAGCGGATAGTCCTTTGCCATTGAGTCGTCTCCTCTGTCTGTCGTCGTCGCTGTGGGCAGAGGTTCCCGTCGTCGCCGGCGGGTTGATCCGTCGCCCGCGGCGTACTGCCTCGCCCGTTTGTCGATTCTCGGTATCCCGCCGAGAATGTGTCTTCCGCGGACCGCTTACGCGTGCAGCTGTTTCCGCCGTCCCTTGCGGACGTAGCTGAGGCGGTCCTCCGCCGTCAGCTCGAACACGTGGCGGAGCAGCGTCTCGTCTTCCGGCGTCATCGGCACCTTGCGTCGCGACATGGCCGTCTTTGCCGTCTCGATCAGCGTGTTCAGTCCGAATCCCTTGCCGATCACCCCGTTGAGGAACCACGCGTACGCCGGGATGTATTTGGGCAGCGGGGCGCCGGTCGCCACCAGGATCGAGGCCGTGCCCACGATCGTGCCCGTGTTCAGCAGCGTGCAGATGCTCGTCTTCACGTGGTCGCCGATGAAGCTGCCCACCTTCGTCGATCCGGTGTCGATCATCTTGCCGCCCATCATCAGGCTGACGGTGCTGTAGTCGTTCTTCAGGTCGCTGTTGGTCGTCAGCGCGCCGAGGTTGACCCACTCGCCCACGTAGGCGTGGCCGAGGAAGCCGTCGTGGTACTTGTTCGAGTAGCCGTGGATGATGCTCTCCTCGACCTCGCCGCCGACGCGGCACATCGGGCCGATGCTGCAGCCCTCGCGGACCTTCGCGCCGAGGAGGATGCTCTTGGCGCCGACATAGCAGGGGCCCTCGATCCGGGTGAACGGATGTACTTCGACGCCCGCCTCGAGCGTCACGGGGCCGTTCCGCGTGTCAATGCACACGAACGGGTGGATCTCCGCGCCCGGGCCGATGTACACCTGGTCCTTGGGCCCGAACACGACCGCCCGCTCGTGCATCGTGCCTTCGATGCCGCTCCGGCCGGACGCCTTGAAATCGTGTTTGATCTGCTCCGGGTTCGACAGCATGACGTCCCACACGTAGTCGAACCACGGGCCGGAGAAGTCCGCCCGGGGGGCCTTCTTCGCCGCCGCCACCAGCCCGGCGTAGTCCTTGATGCCGGCAACGTTGTCGGTCGTCCGCCAGCAGGCGAGCTGCCCGCCTTTCCAGGCGGCGACCTTGTCGGCGGCCGGCTTCCACTCGCTGCCGCAGACCCTGGCGTTGACGAAGAGCACCTCATCGCCGCCGCACTTCGACAGGTCGTTTACCGCCGCCGAGCCGCAGCGCCTGGCGACGACGGCCGCGAGATAGTCCCGCACGAGTACGGCGTCCGCCTTCCGTCCGGCCGCCCGTTCGATCTTCTCGGCCAGGGTCGTCGCCCCGGTCTTCAGCTCGAATACGCCGCGAACCCAGCAGATCGGCAAAAAACGGTCAACCTGATCATCCTCGAATACCACCAGCTTCATGCCATGTCCTCGCTAGAAAAAGAGATCGCTACTTATACGCGAAGCCCCCCGGGTTGGCAACATTGCATTCCCGCCGACCCCCCGATACCGTACCGCACCGACGCGAGGGCGCTCCCCCGGAACGCCCCGGGATCGATGCAACGGAGAGCTGCCATGCGGATTGTCCGAAAGCCCGCCGTCTACCTTGTTGGCCGTCAGCAGGTCGACGACGCCGAGATCCACCGCTTTCTCGCCGACCACGATGTGGAGACGTGGCAGACCGATACGGACATCGCGGGGCACAAGCTGTGCGAGCTGGCCGGCCGGCTCTGCTACATGAGCTTCGCACGGCCGCGGCCGGGCGGAAACTCGACGTACCTCCGGCACATCCTCGAAGTCGGACACGGCTCGGTCCTCGAGCACGCCGCGTGGAGCTTCATCATCACGGGCGTCTCTCGTAGTTTTACCCACGAGCTTGTTCGTCATCGAGCGGGCTTCGGGTACTCGCAACTCTCGCAGCGATACGTGGATGAATCGACGACCGATTTTGTTGAGCCGGATTGCATCGCTGAGGATCCGAGGCTTCATGCCGTCTGGTTGGATGCGGTGCAGAAGGCCCACGCGGCCTATTGCGCCCTGGTGGACGGTCTGGCGCAGAAGTACTCCGATGTGGAAGACAAGACGCTCCGGCGGAAGATGGCCCGGCAGGCGGCACGTTCGGTGCTGCCGAATGCGACGGAGACGAAGATCTTCGTGACAGCCAACGCGCGGGCGTTGCGGCACTTCATCGAGCTTCGGGCCAACGAGCACGCCGAGGTGGAGATCCGGAAGGTGGCCGCGGAGGTCCTGCGGATCCTGCAGCGTGAGGCCCCGAACCTGTTCGGCGACTACGCCCTGGAGGATCTCCCCGATGGCACAAAGGCCGCCCGTACCCCGCACAGGAAGGTCTGATGCCGTCCGCGGCGGATGAGTCCGGCATGTTCACAGGTCTCTGCAGGTAAGGTGCGTGCGCCCACAGGTCCGGCCCGTGCGTCGTGGTGCGCGGTCGGCCCGTTTCGGAGTGCGCCGAATGCCGGCGCGCCGATTCCGGGGAGCGGATCGACACGCCGCTATTCGTGTTTCGCGGGCGCGGTCGGCGCGCCGGTTGCCTGCGGCGCGTGGCCCCTGCGGTCGGCGAACCACTGGAGCACGGAGTAGAAGACCGGCGTCAGGAAGATGCCGCAGAACGTGACGCCGAGCATGCCGGCCAGCACGGCGATGCCGAGCGTGCGGCGCATCTCCGCGCCGGCCCCGTTCGCCGTCGCCAGCGGGACGACGCCCAGGATGAATGCGAACGACGTCATCAGGATCGGACGGAGGCGAAGCCGCGATGCCTCGACCGCGGCCTCGCGCCGGGCCATGCCGTGCTCGCGCTGCTGCTTGGCGAACTCGACGATCAGCACCGCGTTCTTGCACGCGAGGCCGATCAGCACGACAAACCCGATCTGCACGAAGATGTTGTTGTCGATGCCATAGGCGACGACGCCCAGCAGGGCGAACGAGATGCTCAGCGGCGCGATCAGGATGATCGCCAGCGGCAGCAGCCAGCTTTCGTACTCGGCCGCGTGCGTGAGGAAGACGAACAGCACGCAGAGCGGGAAGATGAAGATCGCCGTGTTCCCCGCCAGGATCTGCATGTATGTCAGCTCCGTCCACTCGGTGGACATCGAGGCCGGAAGCACGGCGGCGGACAGATCCTTCATCATCGCGATGGTCTGACCGGAGCTGATGCCGGGGGCGGTGCTGCCGTTGATCGCGGCGGCCGGATACATGTTGTACCGCGTGATCATGACCGGACCGCTGATCTCCCTGACGCGGACGACGGAGCCGAGCGGGATCATGGCGCCCGACGCGTTGCGGACCTGAAGGCGGGCGACGTCTTCGGGCCGGGCACGGAACTTCATGTCGGCCTGGACGTTCACCTGCCACGTTCGCCCGAACTCGTTGAAGTCGTTGACATACTGGCTGCCCAGGTTCGCCTGGAGGGTGTTGAACACGTCGTTCAGCGGGATGCCGAGCGTCTTGCACTTGGTGCGGTCGATGTCGATGTAGAGCTGCGGCGTGTTGGCCCGGAACATGGAAAAGACGCCGACAAGCCCCGGCTGCCGGTTTGCATCAATCGACAGGCTGTCCGCCGATTCCTGGAGGGCGGCGAGGCCGGCGTTGCCGCGGTCCTGGACCATGAGCTTGAAGCCCCCCGCCGTGCCCAGTCCGTCCACCGGCGGCGCGCCGAAGACTCCCACCACCGCTTCCGGGAACTCCTTGTAGCACGCCGCCCGGATGCGGTCCGCGATGGCGTCGGCGTAGAGTCCGGGCCCGTGCCGCTCTTCGAACGGCTTCAGCGTGACGAACATCGAGCCGAAGTTCGACCCGTTCACGCCGAGGAGGAACGACTGCCCGGCGATGCACACGGTATGGTTGACCCCCGGTATCTCGCGGGTCATCGCCTCGACGCGGGCCACGACATCCCGCGTCCGCTCGAGAGACGCGGAGTCGGGCAGCTGGATGTTCGTGAGCAGGTAGCCCTTGTCCTGCGAGGGGATGAACCCCGTGGGGACGGTCGCCAGGCCGTGATACGTCGCGTAGAGCAGCCCGCCGAAGACCAGCAGGGCGACGACCGAGCCGCGGAGGATGAGCCGGACCGAGCCGGCGTAGCCGGTGGTCATCCGGCCGAACGCGGCGTTGAACCCCCTGAAGAACCAGCCGAGCGAGAAGTTCAGCACGCGCGTCAGGATGTCCCGCTGCTCCTGGCGCGGCTTGAGGAGAATCGCGGCGAGGGCCGGGCTGAGCGTCAGCGAGTTGAAGGCGGAGATCAGCGTCGAGGTCGCGATCGTGAGCGCGAACTGGCGGAAGAACTGACCGGTGATGCCGGAGATGAACGCGACGGGAATGAACACGGCGCTGAGGCCGAACGCGATGGCGATGACGGCGACGGTCACTTCGTCCATCGACTTGCGCGCGGCCTCCCTGGGCGAGAGCCCGTGTTCGATCCATCGCTCGACGTTCTCGACGACGACAATGGCGTCGTCCACGACGATGCCGATCGCCAGCACCAGGCCGAAGAGTGAGAGGTTGTTCAGCGTGAAGCCCGCGAGGGCCATGACCGCGAACGTGCCGACGAGCGAGACCGGCACGGCGATCAGCGGGATCAGCGTCGCGCGCCAGTTCTGCAGGAAGACGAGCACGACGATCGCCACGAGGATGAAGGCGTCGCGGAGGGCCTTCTCCACTTCGTGGATCGATTCGCGGATGAAGGGCGTGGTGTCGTGGACGATCTTGTAGTCCATGCCCTCCCTGGGGAACCGGGTCTTCTTGAGTTCCTCCATCTTCGCCCGCACGCCGTCGGCCGTCTCCAGGGCGTTCGAGCCGGGGAGCTGGAAGATGGCCAGACCGACGCTCGGGCTGCCGTCCAGCGTGCAGGACTGGTCCTGGTTCCTGGCGCCCATCTCGATCCAGGCGATGTCGCGCAGGCGGGTGATCCGGCCCTGGCCGCCGGTTTTCACGATGATGTCGCCGAACTGCTCCACGGTGGTGAGGCGGCCGAGCGTGCTCAGGACGTACTGGAAATCCTGGCCCTTCGGCGCGGGCGGTTGTCCGATCTGGCCGGCCGCGACCTGGACGTTCTGTTCCCGCAGGGCGGCGGCGACGTCGTTCGACGTGAGGTCCCGGGCCGCCAGCTTGTCCGGGTCCAGCCAGACCCGCATGCTGTAGTCCTGCTGGCCGAGAAAGGCCACGTCGCCGACGCCTTTCAGACGCGCCAGTTCGTCCTTGATCTGAATCGTCGCGAAGTTGCTCAGGTAGAGCTGGTCGTATCGCTCGTCGGGCGAGTACAGATTGACGACGAGGAGGATGGCGGGCGACTTCTTCTTGGTGGTCACGCCCATCTGCTTGACGACGTCCGGCAGCGTGGGCGTTGCCATGGCGACGCGGTTCTGGACGGGCACCTGCGCCATGTCGAGGTTGACGCCGAGGTCGAACGTCACGGTCAGGTTGTAGGCCCCGTCGTTCGTGCACGTCGAAGACATGTAGAGCATGTTCTCGACGCCGTTGACCTGCTGCTCGATCGGCGCGGCGACGGTGTCGGCGACGACCTGGGCGTTGGCGCCCGGGTAGCTGCACATCACCTGCACGGTGGGGGGCGTGATCTCGGGGTACTGAGCCACCGGGAGTGCGTAGAAAGCCACGCCGCCGGCGATCGTGATGACGATCGAGAGCACCGAGGCGAAGATCGGGTGATCGATAAAGAAGCGGGATATCACCGAAAACCTCCGGTCAATGCCCTGTGCGCGAAGACGCCGCGGATGCGCCGGCCGGCTTCGTGGCCGCCGGACGGCCGGCCGGGGCGATCACCGATTCCATGGTCACGTGCTGGGGTTCCACCTCGGTGCCGGGCCGGGCACGCTGCAGACCGATGACGACGACCGAGTCGTTCTCGGCGATGCCGGCCTCGATGACGCGCAGGCCGCCTTCCAGCAGCCCCGCGCGGATGGGGCGGTACTGGGTCTTGTTTCCCTCGCCCAGGACCAGCACGTATCGCTGTCCCTGGTCGATGCCGATCGCCCGCTCCGCGACCATGAGCGCCGGCGTCGGCTCGCTCACGGGCAGGCGCACCCGGACGAACAGACCGGCGATCAGGGCCCGCGTCGGGTTCTCGAACCGCCCGCGGACCTCGATGGTCCCGGTCGAGCGGTCCACCTCGGTGGCGGCGTAGTCGATGACGCCCTCGTGCGGGTAGCCGTCTTCGTTTGCCAGACCGACGAACACCGGGATCGGCGGGATTTTCTCGGGCGGCGTCGCGGGGGCCTTCTTCCGGGCCGCCGTGCGAAGCTGCAGTACGTCGTTCTCGCTCATGTTGAAGTAGACGTACACGACGGAATCGTCCGTGATGCGGGTCATCACGGTCTGCTGGGGCTGGATGAGGTCGCCCTTGCCGGGGATGTCGCGGTCCATCACGCCGTCGAAAGGCGCGACGATCGTGGCGTATTGCAGGTTCAGCTTCGCCTTCTGCACGACCGCCTCGCACTGGTCGATCTCCGCCTTGGCCTTGTCCTTCTCCGCGCGCTGTTCGATGACCTGGATCTCGCTGATGGCGTTCGCCTTGAGCGAGTTCTCCATGCGGGCGAGCTTCGCGACGGACAGGTCGTACTGCGCCCTGGCGACGGCGAGGTCGGCCTCTGCCTTGTCCAGTTCGGCCTGGAACGGCCGCGGATCGATCTGGAAGAGGGGGGTGCCGGCCTTGACGCGGTCGCGCGGCTTGAAGAGCGTCTCCTGCAGGTATCCCTGGACTTGCGCGCGGAGCTGGACCGACTTGTCCGCCGACGTGTACCCGGTGTATTCCATCGCCTCGGTCACCATCCGGCGAACGGGCTGGGCGACGCTGACGACCGGCTTGCCGGGCACGGCCCGTGGCGGCGGCTTGCTGCATCCGGTCGGCAGAGCGCACGGAACGCCCGCGATCACGAACCAGATCAGGTTCACACGTCTGAGCATGAGGTTGCCTTTCTGTTTGGCTCCACAGAGGGGCCCGCGTTCATGCGCGACGCCTCACGATCGAGCCGGCTGCGTCGTCGGGCGGCCGACCGTGGATGTCGTCTCCTCGCCGGACGGTTCGATGGCCGGCAATGGCTCCGGGTACCTCGTTTCCGGGTTCCATCCGCCGCCGAGGGCCTTGTACAGGGCGATCAGGTTCTTCGTCACCTGCCCTTCGCTGTACGCCAGCTGGTCCTGCTGCCGGAAGAGCGTCCGCTCGGTGTCCAACACGTTCTGGAAATCCGTCAGCCCGTCCTGGTAGAGCCGGGCGACGAGGTCGACCGCCTGCTGCGTCGCCATGACGGATCGCCCGAGCGCCTCGCGCCGAATCTGCTCCTGCTTGTAGGCGACCATGGCGTTCTCGACGTCCTGGAGGGCGGTCAGCACGGTTTGCTCGTACCGTGCGCGGGCCTGCTCCGTCACGGCCCGGGCGGCCCGGACGCGGTAGAGGTTTCGCACGCCGTCGAAGATGTTCCACCGCATCGCCGGTCCGAACGACCACGCGCGGCTGTCCATGTTGCCGAGGTTCTTCACCTGCGTCCCCTGGAGGGCGAACGTGCCGCTGAGGGAGAAACGCGGGTACAGGTCGGCCGTCGCGACGCCGATCTGTGCCGTGGCCGAGGCCAGGTTGCGTTCGGCGGCCCTTACGTCCGGCCGCTGGCGGAGCAGGTCGGCGGGAAGCCCGACGGCCACATCCTTCGGCGGGACGGGGATGGGCGTCTTCTTCGCCAGTTCCTCGTGGAGGTGTGCCGGCGGTTGCCCGAGCAAGACACCGAGGCGGTTGATCGTCTGCACCAGGCCGCTCTGCAGGGAAGGGATATCCGCCTCGGTGGAGGCCAGGTTGGACTCCGCTTGCCGTACGTCGAGGTCGGATACGAGTCCGTTCTGGCGGCGGTCCTGTACCAGTTCGAGCGTCTTCTTCTGTCGAACCACGTTGGCTTCCGCATATTCCAGCCGCGACTGCAGCGTCCGCACCTCGGCGTAGTTCAACGCCACCTCGGCCAGCAGCGAGACCAGGAGGTCGCGGTATTGCTCGACTGTGGCCTGCACGCCGGCATCGGCCGACTGGATGTTACGCCGGATCCCGCCGAAAACGTCGATTTCCCAGCTGGAATCGAACCCCGCCGCGCTCAGGTTCATCGGGTCCGGCGTCACGGAGTGCGTCGGCGTCGGGATCAGCCCCAATCCCGCGTTGACGATCGGCCCCGGCACGCCTGTGGCTCCCGTGATTGCGGTGCCCGCCATTCCTTTGGCCGCCGTGTCGGCAAACTGCCCCGTCCGCGTCGGCCGCTTCGGCGGAGCCTGGAGGCCGTTCTCGCTTACACGCGACCTCTCGTACGACGCATTCCCGGTGACCGTGGGAAAGAGTTCGCCGGCGGCGATGCCGCGAGACGCCCGCGCCTCGCGGATGCGCGACACGGCCTCCTTCAGTTGCAGGTTGTCGGTGCTTGCGCGTTCGATCAGGCTGGTCAGTATCGGATCGTTGAAGACCGCCCACCAGGTTTGCAGGTTCGACTGGCCTTCCGTCAAGCCCCGCGTGAGCGTTTCGTGCCAGGCATCCGGGGGTCGGGTTTGGGGCGGCCGGTAACTCGGCCCGACCATGCAACCCGCCAGACCCGCGAGCCACAACAGGATCGCAGAGAGACCAGCAGGTCGTAGGGAACGCTTCAGGCCTCGGACGCGAACTGCGCTTGGCTGCGTCGACGTGCCGTCCATGACTGTCTCCTCGTAGCGCGTGCCGCCGTGGCTTCCTGCCTGGCTCCGTGCCCGCGCCGCAGCCCGCGAAGAGAGCGGGCAGGACAGGATAATAGCGGACCTCGTGCGAAATGCAACGCGAGCGGTCGCTCGCAAAAAGGTCGCGGAAGACTGAATCGCCGGTCCGGGGCGATGGGCCCTGTGCAGCCGGGGCGCTTCGCCGCAGGACGCCATGGGCGTGTCGTAACCGTTTTTCTGGCAATATCTTGCGGGCCGCAGGCGAACGGCTGTCGGGGCTGACAACGAGGAGCGGCAAGGCTGCGGAGTGCCTCGCCGGCAGCGGCGGCTTCGCAACCGGCGGAGGACGACCACGATCCTTTTGCACGGCGGCGCTGTATACTAATATATCTCCGTACTCCCCGGGGCGAGGGTAGACCTGCGCGTTGCGGTGGCTCGCCGTCGGGGATTGTGTGTGGAACCCGGTGCGGCGGCAAGAGGTCCGAACGCGGCCGGGCAGTGCCTGGTACCGGCGCGAAGTGTCGCAGTCCGGCGAGGTGAGTCGGGCGTTAACGAGGTGTTTCATGAATCTGGGTGGTCGTGACAGTGGGGCGAGTTGGTGTCTGTTGCTCGCGGGGTTCGTGGCGACGGCCGCGATGGTTGTGACGTGGGCGGTGGCGGCGCCGGCGGGACAACCCGGCGATGCGACCGGTGGTCTCGTCGATCCGAATGCGGTGCCGATTCAGAATCCGCCGCCGCCGCCGCCGTCTGTGCCCGGCCGTGCCCGCCCGGCGCAACCCGGCCGGCCGGAACTCCCGAGTCTCATGCCGCCGACCAGCCAGCCCGCCGCGAGCCAGCCGACCTTCACCGGACCGCCTCCCGAGGTCAAGGTCGAGCAGCCCAACCTGGATTTCGGCAAGCTGATCGGCACCGATACGGTGACACAGGTCATGAAGCTGAAGAACGTGGGCCAGGGTTCGCTGACGATCGAGTCGGTTCAGCCGACATGCGGCTGCACGGTCGTCAACAACTGGGCGAAGACCGTCCCGCCCGGCGGGTCGTGGGAGTGCCCGGCGACCGTCAAGCTGACGGGATACAGCGGGAAGGTCAGCAAGTACATCAACGTGCGGACAAACGACCCGAAGCAGCGGGAGATCCGTTACACGATCTCCGGCGAGGTGCAGCCCCGGTTCGCGTTTCAGCCGGCACGGCAGTTTCAGCTGGGGCGGTGCCAGCGGGACGTGGTCTGCAAGAGCAAGATCAAGATCATCAACCAGTTGGACGAGCCGGTGCATCTGAAGAAGGCGACGGTGGACAATACGAAGCTGTTTGCGGTGGAGTTGAAGGAGCTGAAGGCGGGGAGGGAATACGAGGTGGAGTTGGCGACGGTTCCTCCGCTGAATGAGGGTTTTGCCCAGGTCAGGGTGACGATTGAAACCGACAGTAAGCAGGAGCCGAAGATCGAGGTGCTCGGCTATGCGCAGGTACCGCCGCGGCTGACCCTGGCACCGACGATGGTGGCGGTTCCCTCGCCTCTGCCCGAAGATGCGAAACGTTCGATGATCCTCCGGAACGAGGGAACCACGCCGGTGCACGTCACGGGCGTCGAGCCGGCGGACGCCAGGGTGCGCAGCGAAGTGACGACCATCGAGGACGGGAAGCAGTACCAGATCCAGCTTACGGTCCCCAAGGGGCTGGAGATCCCGATCACCGGCATGGCCGTGACCGTGCTGACGGATGACAAAGAGATCCCGAAGTTCCCGGCGACCATTCGTGCGTACCCGTCCCGGCCGGTGGCCGCGACCCGTCCGTTTGCGACGACGCGCCCGGCCGTGCTGCCGACGCCGCCCGTCCATGCCTTCCCGACGAGCCAGCGTGCGGCGGCGGGGGCGCCGGCCCAGTGAAACGGTTCGCGATTCGCGTGGCGGTCCTTCTCCTGGTTGCGGTCGTCGCCGCGACCGCCGCCAATGCCGTGCGTTCGCAGGGCATTCGCTGGTTCGTGTCGCGGGACGAGGTGTATCCGCCGCGATCGAAGGAGGTCGTGTCGCAGGCGATTGCGCGGGACGAGGTCCGCGCGGCGATCGACGCGGGCGTGACCGTGATCGACGCCCGCTCGGAGGACAAGTACCTCAGGGGGCACATCCCGTTCGCCCGCAACCTGCCGTCGGAGTCGGCCGAATCGCGGATCGCAGAGGCGTTCCAGTGGTCGCCGGACCCCACCGCCCCGGTGATCGTCTACTGCGGCGGCGATGAGTGTGACGAGAGCGAGCACGTCTACAAGGTGCTCAAGGACAGCGGCTTCACGAATCTGCGGCTGTACTTCGGCGGCTGGCGCGATTGGCTGGAGGCGGGCATGCCGGTCGAGGAGGGCGCTCGTGAGCCGTAGGTGTGCATGGCTGTGGCTGTCCCGCGTCTGCCGGTGGGTCCTCGGGGGGCTGTTCGTCTACGCGGGTGCCGTCAAGACGCTCGGCCTGCAGGTTTCACGCGAATGGGTGAAGCCGGCCGGCTCTGCCGCGAACCGGACTACGGCGCCGCCGCACGATGCCCCGACGTTGCGGGTCACGTTCCGCTTCGCCGGCCCGACGGCCTTTCGCGACGAGATCAAGAACTACCAGCTCGGCCGCTTCTGGCCGGTCGTACACCCGGCGGCGATCCTCATGCCGTGGATCGAGATCGTGACCGGGCTCTCGCTCATCCTGGGCATCTGGGTGTTCGAGTCGGCCGCGATGATCGTCGCGATGCTGCTGTTCTTTAACGCGCTCGTGGGCTCGGCGATGTACCGCGGGCTGGACATCGAGTGCGGTTGCTTCGGCGGCGACATGAGGGTGGGGTGGCTCAAGATCAGCGAAAACTTCGTGCTGGTGGGCCTGGGCCTGCTGGCCATCGTCGGCCGCTGGCGAGCCGTTCAGCCGAGCCGTCCCGTGCATGCCGATGCCCCTCCCGGTGCATGAGCCTCACAGGCCCCGCCGGTCCGTCGAACCCGGCGCCCCGCGCCGCCGTATACAACAACGTCTTTGCGTTCATGGTCTTACGGCGGTTATAGTGAGTGCGGGTGGCGTGGTTCCGAATCCCTCTGCGGAACAGGAGATGGTTCGATGGTAGACGTGATCAGGAAGGCGTTGTTGACGGGCGTCGGGCTGGCCGTTCTCACGAAGGAGAAGGCCGAGGAGGTTGCGCGGGAGTTTGCCCGGACCGCGGAACTCTCCGGCGACAAGGGCAAGGAGTTCGTGGACGAGGTCGTCTCCCGGTCGGAGAAGGCGCGGAAGGACCTCGAGGCGACGATCGAGCGGTACGTGGCGGAGGCCCTGCACCGCATGAACATCCCCACTCGCCACGACGTCGCCCAGCTCAGCGATCGGATCGCCGAGCTGGAGCGAATGCTGGCCGACAAGGGCCAGTCGCAGTAATCGGCGTTGCCGTCTTTCGCCGTCTGCGCGGCGCGGCGGATCGCGGGAATGGTCCGACGCGCTCTTTCCGTCCCCCTCGTCCTCGCCCCACGGGCGGAGGTCGCCATGCCCATTCGCAAAATCGGGATCGTGACGCGGACGTACCGGCACGTGAACCGGTATCGGCAGATCCTCACCGTGCTGTTCAAGTACGGTTTCGACGAACTGGTCGACAGCCTCAAGATCGGTCAGTACGTCGAGATCGGCCTGCAACTGATTGCGCGCAAACGCGGCGAGCAGGTCGAGACGCTCACCCGGGCGCAACGCGTCCGCATGGTCCTCGAGGAACTCGGCCCGACGTTCGTCAAGCTGGGGCAGGTCCTGTCGACACGCCCGGACCTCGTCCCGCCGGACATGGTGAAGGAGTTTGAGAAGCTCCAGAAGCACGTTCCGCCCTTCCCCTTCGCCAGGGCCCGCGAGATCATCGAGGCGGAGCTGCACCGGCCGTTGCACGAGGTCTTCGAGCGGATCGACGAGACGCCGCTCGCCGCGGCCTCCATCGGCCAGGTACACCGTGCCACGTTGTGCGACGGCGACGAGGTCGTCGTGAAGGTGCAGCGGCCGGGCATTCGCCGGACGATTGAGGTGGACCTCGAGATTCTCCTGCACCTGGCCGTTCTGGCGGAGCGGCACCTCGAGGGCGCCAGACTCCACCGCCCCACGAGGGTCGTCGAGGAGTTCGCCCGTGTCATTGAGCAGGAGCTGGACTTCGCCGCCGAGGCGGCCCACCTCGAGCGGTTCGCCGCCCAGTTCCTCGACGACCCGACGATCTATGTTCCGCAGGTGTATCGCGACGCGACGACGAGCCACGTGTTGACGATGGAGTACGTGGAAGGCGTGCATCCGGCGGACCGGCAGACGCTCGAGGCCGCGGGGCTGGATCCGAAGGTCGTCGTCGCCCGGGGCGCCGACCTGATCCTCCGCCAGGTCTTCGTGCACGGGTTCTTCCACGCCGATCCGCACCCGGGCAACATCTTCGTTCTGCCGGGAAACGTGATCTGTTACCTTGATTTCGGCATGATCGGGCGGATCGACCGACGTTCGCGCGAGGACATCGCCGACCTCGTGCACGGCGTCGCGGCCCATGACGAGGCCAGGACGACGGCGGCGCTGCTCCGGCTGACTGAACGTGACGAGGACGTCGAGCCCGATACCCGCCGCCTCGAGCGGGACGTTGCCGAGTTCCTCGATCGCCACGTCGTGGCGCGCCTCGAGGAACTGGACCTGAGCGGGCTTCTGCAGCAGCTCGTCGATCTCGTCGGCCGCCACCGGCTGCGCATCCCCGCCGACCTCGTGATGATGCTCAAGGCGATGGGCACGGTCGAGGGTCTGGGCATGGTGCTCGACCCGGACTTCGACATGATCACGGCGGCCGAGCCCTACGTGCGAAAGCTCAAGATGGACCGGCTGAGGCCCGGGCGCATCGTGCGCGACCTGTACGAGTCCGGCGCGGAGCTGGCGCAACTGGCCCGCGAGATCCCGTTGGGCCTGCGCGACCTCCTCCAGATGGCCAAGCGAGGCCAGTTCCGCATGGGGTTCGAACACCGCGGACTCGAGAAGATGCTCGAAACGCACGAGCAGATTTCCAACCGCATCGCGTTTGCGATCGTCGTGGCCGCGCTGATTGTCGGCTCGTCGCTGATGGTGCATGCCGGCATCCCGCCGCAATGGTTCGGCATCCCGGTCGTCGGCCTGGCGGGCTTCATCGCCGCCGGCCTGATGGGTTTCTGGCTCCTTGTCTCCATCGCCCGCCACGGGCGGATGTGATTCAGGGCGACGAGCCTTCATGTCCGGGCCGTGACTGCGCGGGCGACCGTTATCGGGCGTTCGGCCCCGTTGTCTCGGCTGGCCCATTCCGGCCATCAGGTCAAGTCTCGTTCCGGGTCCGTCGATACTACCATTGCGGCACGCTTCGCCCGCAGGGAATTTGCCTGTGAGGCACAGCTCGATCCTTTCACACAAGGGAGTCGATTCAAAGGGGACTTTCTATCTATGACGTGCAGGCCGGGTCCGCAGCGAGTGTCTTACGCTTTGTCCGCTTTGTGCCTGTATGTGGCTGTGCCGGTGGTGGCGGTCCCTCCGGCGGCCACGAGGCCGGCGGATAGGATCGGGGCCGATGAGGCCCTCCAGCGCCTGAAGGAGGGCAACGCGCGCTTTGTCGCGGGCGAAAGCGCTCACCCCAATTCCGACGCCGCCCGGCGCGTCGAGACGGCCCGGGGCGGCCAGCACCCGTTTGTCACCGTGGTCGCGTGTTCCGATTCGCGCAGTCCGGTCGAGCGTTTGTTCGACCAGGGCATCGGCGACGTGTTCGTGATCCGCGTGGCCGGCAACGTGTGCGACACCGACGAGGTCGGCTCGATCGAATACGGCGTCGATCACCTGGGCACGCCGCTGCTGGTCGTGCTGGGTCATACGCTGTGCGGAGCGGTGACGGCGGTGACGACCGGCGCGGAGGTTCACGGCAACATCCCGCCGCTCGTCGAGAATATCAAACCGGCCGTCGCGGCGGCGCAGAAGGCGCACCCGGACCTGCACGGGAAGGACCTCGTGCCGGCGGCGATCAAGGCGAACGTGTGGCAGGCCATCGACGACCTGATGCGGACCAGCCCCACTACGCGGAAGCTGGTGCGGGCGGGCAAGCTGAAGGTCCTCGGGGCGATCTACGATCTGGAGAGCGGAAAGATCGAGTGGCTGGGATCGCACCCGGAGGAGTCCCGGCTGCTGGACTACACGGGCGGAGGCCCCGGCGATCACAGTGCTGCCGGCCATGCCGCGGCGTCAATCGCACATGATGCTACGGCGGCTCCCGGTGGTCACAAGGGCGGGGACACCCGTCCGGCCGGCGCAGCCGCGCACGGAGGGACGCACGACGCGGCCGGAGGCGGTACGGGCGGCGGGAAAGAGACTGCCGCCGCCGCGCATGTGGAAAAGGTGACACTGGTCGATCCGGCCAGATTGGCGGAACTGGATCGCGCGAGGCATCGAACCCCGGAGAACGCCGTCGCGGTCAAGCCGGCCGCGAAGACCGGCATGGGGCTTCTGTGGAAGGTCGTGATCGGCCTGGTGGTGATCGGGCTTGTCGGTGGGATCGGCCTCAAGACGGGGATTCTGGCCAACACCGGCGTTGCGGGCAAGCTCTACGCCGGTTTCGGGCTTGTCGTGCTGCTGGCCGTCGGACTGGGCTACGTGGGGTACCACAGCCTGACGGTTGTCGCCATCGAGGACCGGTGCGCGCTCAGCGCCGCGGACGTGAACATGAGGGCGGCCAAGGCCGGTTCGCAGCAGCATGAGTTCCTGTTGGTGGGCATGGAGAACCGGGCCCAGGGCGAGGAACTGCTGAAGGAGCACAAGGAGGTCGTGAAGGGGATTCACGATGAATTCGCCGTCCTCCGCGAATGCGACCCGGACGGCCGGCAGGCGGCCGTGATCGGCGCCATCGAGGAAGCAACGAAGAAGTACGACAAGAGCTTCGCGGACATCGTGGAGAAGTACCACGAACGAATGGCACTGCCGTCCCAAGTGGTTTAGTGCCGGGCGGTTACGTTTTCAT
>CAZUAI010000054.1:0-36922 GCA_964617875.1 uncultured Planctomycetales bacterium
GTCGCCCTCCCAGGAGCCGTCGTCGGCCTGCATCGAGAGCAACTGGTCGCGCATCCGCGGGTAGTACCCGTTCCAGTTCTTCTCGCCGGAGAGCCACATGATCTGCGCCATGTAGAGGTGGGCGTAGAAGTAATGGCCCCAGAGGAATCGGCCCGTGGACGCGCCGCTGATCGGGATATTCTCCTTGCAGTACTGGAGAGCCCTGGCGGCGCGGGGGTCGTCGTACATGCCGGCGTTGTACCAGCAGGCGACGGCGGCGGCGGTGATCGGCGGTCGGCTGCCCGGCTGGCCGACGCGGTAGGCGATGCCGCCGTCGGGCTGGATCGACTTGTCGAGGTAGTCCAGGGCGTTGCGAATGACGTCCCTGGGCACGGCGACGCCGCCGTTCCGGCAGGACCGCAGGCCCTGAAGCTGGGTGATGGTGACGGAGCCCTCGTCGCTGTGCGAGTCCGGCGTGTAGTACCAGCCGCCGAGCCTGCTCTGGCTCTTGCCGGTGAGGGCGACGGCCTTGCGGAGCACCGCCTGGAGCCGCTCCTGGCGTTCGGCGTCCTCCTCGATGCCGAGCAGCTGACCGAGGAAGAGCATCGCAAAGCCGTGCCCGTGCATCGAGCGGCCTTCCTCGTCGGGCCGGCTGAAGAGCCCCGATGACTGCGCGGAGTTCATCAGGAACGTTGCGGCGCGGCTGACGTGCTGGGCGTGCGGTCCCTGCGTGGGCGTGCTGCCGTCGGCCAGAAGCGCCAGCCCGGCCAGCGAGGTCATCGCGACAGGGTATCGTCCCATCGGCCCCTCGTGCCGCCAGCCGCCGTCGCGGCTCTGCGTCCGTGCGAGATAGTCGAGCCCGCGCCGGATCGCGCGGTCGGCGTCGGGCGTCACCAGCGGGGGCAAGGCCGGAGGTTCGGCCGCGCGCGCACCGACGGCGACGAGCGCCGCCGTGCCCGCGATCCAGGCCGCCGCGCTTCTCGCGGTTCTGCACGAGTCGGCCGTGGGCATGTCATGCCCCTCCCTTCGACGGGGCCGACGTCGCGGCTTCGTTGCGTTGGGCGGCGGCGCCGTCGGGCGGCGCGCCGACGCGAAACGCGACGTAGGTCGAGTCCCCGGAGACGACCACGCAACCGGGATAGGCGAGCACGCTGCCGATCGCGCTCATCGCCTCCACTTCCGGCGTCGTGACGATCTTCGGCTCGCCGATGTTCCGCCCGGTCCGCTTGTCCACGATGGCGAGCCGGAGCTTCGTCGGCTCGCGGGTCTCGCCCTGCGGATCGGCCGGGTTGAGCACGTCGGGCCTGGCGGTGCGCGACGGCGGCCGGATGAGCCGCGCGACGGGGATCGCGTTGGCCGCCGCGCGGAGCAGGGCGTTGTCGAGCGGATACATGTACTGGAGCTGCGACCAGTACTCGCCGGGCTCCGGGCTCCGGTGCCAGAGGAGGCGGCCGTCGCGGGCATCGACGGCAACAATCTTGAACGGCGTCTTCTCGTCGCCCGTGGCCGCATAGAGGCACAGGACGCCGTCGGTGACGGCCCCCTCGAAGACGCTCGTAGCCGGCAGGCCAATCCGGGCGCTCAGGACGACCCGTCCGTCGGTCGGGTTCACGAGCTTCACGACGCCCCGCTCGCACCCGACGCCGAGCAGATCGCCCTGCGGCTTGAACAGCCCGGTGACGGCGATCGGCTTGCCCTCGTCCTCGCACAAGAGCCGCCACCGCTCGACGCCGGGGGCGGCCAGTTCGCGCGCGACGACCTCGGACGACCCGCCCGGCCCGCACACGACACTTTCGAACATCGCCAGGCTGACCAGCCGGCGGGTCTTGCCATCCGGTTGCTGAAAACGCGTGTCGCCGAGATGCCGTCCGTCGGCCGTACGGTACACGGAGACCTGCGACAGTCCCGCGGCAATGGTCACCGAGAACTCGCCCCGCACGCGCACGGCCGCCCAGCCCGCCGGCGCGTTGCCGGCGCAATCCCGGCGCCATCGCACATCTTCGCCGTTGATCGTCCGCGCCATCGCGAGCGTCCCATCGGCGTCGAGGCTCAGGAGCCCGCCCTGATCGGCCGAGAGGAAGGCGTCGGAGGCCGTGATCGCGTCCGGGGCGACCTCGAAACGGCGCGACCACAGCCGCAGGCCGGTCGCCAGGCCGATCGCGTGAAGCCCCGCGTTGCTGTTGACGACCATCACCTGCCCGTCGTACACGCCGCACGGCCGCGGAATGACGCGCCCGGCGGACTCCTGGATCGCGACCGGCGGCCAGGCCGCCGACGGTGCGGCCGCCGCCGGTGATTCCAGGAGCCGCAGCGTCGCGGGCCAGAGCAGCTTGCCGTCGCTTGCGCGATGCGCGCGGACCTCCGACCACCCGGCCAGCAGCAGCAAGGTGTCGGCCAGCGGCTCCGGCCGCGGACCGCGCAGCGTGAGGGGGGCCGTGTCCACATGCTGCGTGCAATACGCGATGACGGTCGGCGGACCGAGCCGCACGTCGTCCATCGCCCGGCGGTGCGCGGCGAGGACGCGGGGATTGATGCGGCGGCGAAGCCGGTCGGCCGCCTGTTTGCCCGTGATGGTGCCCTGGTCCGAAGCCTGCGGTTGCGTGCGGCCGTCGCCGCCGGACTGCGGCAAAGCGAGCGCGGACGCCGGCACCGCGGTCGCGGCGAAGTCGTTTTCGAGACGGTCGATCTCGCCGGACGCCAGGACCGGCATATGGAGTTCATCCGGCGCGAGGTGCAGCGCAGCAAGCCGCACGAGCGCTTCGGCGACCAACTCCGCCGGACCGCCGCGCCGGACGACGTCCTGGTAGCGCGACTCCGCCTCCTCGTGCCGTTCGTCCCGCTGCGCCCGGATGCCCAACCGGAGCGCGGCCCGTGTGCCGACATCGCCGAGCAATCCCGCGTCGGCCGCGTGCGCCACCTGCCGGACGTCGTTCTCGCCGCCGCGCCGGACGGCGGCGTCCAGCAGGCCCGACAGCCAGGCTGTGAGCTGCGCACGGGACTCCGCGGTCAGCTCCTTCTCGATCTGCCCCAGGCGGGCGGCGATGACCAGGCGCGCCGGCTGTTGTACGCCGGGGGAGCCCTCGATGAACGTGTCGCCCGGCGTCATGGGTTCGGCGAGTTCGTCGCTTCCGGTCGCCAGGGCGATCTCGGCGTACTGCCGGTAGGCCTCCTGCGGCCTGCCGATGCGGCGGAGGTGATCGGCCAGGGCCATGCCCGCGCGGACGGCGTCGGCCGGGGAGCGCGCGGCCCGTCGCGCCGCCCGCAGGAGTTCATCCGCCTTCCCTGCCTCCGTGCCCGGCATTGCCGCCAGCGTGAGCAGGGCCTCGACGCGAAGATGGGCCACGTGTTCGGCCAGGCGCACCTCGCGGGCCTCGCCGACGTTCGAGTCCATCGGGACCTTTTCCAGCGCGACCAGCGCGCGGGCGGGCCGGTCGCGCATCATCTCGAGCCATGCCAGCCGGATGGCCGCCGACGGACTGGTGCGGTCGCGTTCGTGGGCCTTCATCGCCGCCGCGTAGGAGCGCTGCACGTCGGGAAAGCGGCGGATTTCGCGCATGCCGCAGACATACATCCCGCCGTCCCAGCAGAGGAGGTTTCCGCAGGGGCCGGACCCCGGCGGCAGGTCCAGCTTTTCCATCGGCCGGCCGGTGCCGGCATGCAGGACCGCGATCTGTTCCGACACGGGCAGGTACAACCGATCGCCGCTGATCGCGCCGCGCCCGGTCGGGGGGCCGACCTCCCGCTTCCAGGCGGGCTCGCCCGTCTCCAGTCGGATGCACGTCACGCTCGGCCCGACGATCCATGCGTGCTGCGAGTCGGCCCCGAGCAGGTAGACGTGGTCGGTCCGCTCGACCCGCCACAGGATTTTCCCCCGGGAGCGGTCGAACGCGAAGAGAAAACCGGCATCCGGCGGCGCGAGCAGCACGAGCCCGCCCGCCGCGATCGGCGGACTGTTTTGCCAGCGATTCGACGTCATGCCGGCGCGCTGCATTTCCTCGGCGGCAACCCGCTCCGGCCGGACCGGCTTCGGCCGGGGCGGCCCTTCGTAGCGCACGGCCCATCGGATCGACCAGGTCGCCGTGTCGAGCGCGATGAACATGCCGCGTCCCGTCGGGATGTATGCCACATCGTCGGCGAGACACGGGTGCAGGGCCTCGAACGAGTTCACGACGCCGCTGCCGAGCCCGCACAGAAAGATGCGGCGCTTCAGCCGGCCGTTCGCGCGATCGAGAACGGCCGCGTACAGGTCCGATGTCGAGCGGTAGGGCACAAGCAGTTCGTCGCGGACCGGCAGCGGCGGGGCCAGGAACTCGACGGCCCCGAGCCGGTCGCCTGCGGGCCGGAGCAGGCCCGGCGGCCGCGGCCCGGCGGGGCGCGTCGCGGGGGGTTCCGCATCCGTTTCGCCCGATTCGTCCGGGTTTCCGCATCGCCACCGCACCTTTCCCGTTTCGATGTCGCAGGCGATCAACTGGTTCGAAACGGAAAACCGCTCGCCGAAGACGACCAGCTCCGGGTCCGTCGAGCGGGTGATGAGATCGCTGAGCATCATCAGGCTTTCGGGGCTTCGCGCGACCGTGAAGGCGAGCCCGCCGGCCAGCGTGACGCTCGTGCCGACGGAATCCGCGAGCGCCTGGAGCAGGCGGACGTTTCGCTCGTACGTGGCGGCCGGGTTCAGCCCGCCGGTCGTGCCCCATCGTTGCGCCATCGCCCCGCGCTGCTGGGCCGCCTCGCGCACCGGCCGGGCCGCGGGCGATGCCTGCCACAGGGGCTCGAAGGTCTCCGTGTCCAGCGCGACCAGGCGCCCCTCGCACGGGACCACCATCACCCGCCCGTCGGTCACGGGCTGCATGACGGGCAACGCCTGCGTCCGCTTCTGGTACTCCTGCACGCCGGCCAGGGCCGACCGCATTTCGCGAGACAACTCCAGCCGCCAGGGCGAGTTCTCCGCGAGCGAGGGCTCGACAAGGGGCATGACGCCGCTGCGGGACGGGCCGCCCATGAAGATCGGCCAGGCATCCGGATCCGCCGTCGGCGCGAGAGACGGGATCTTCGCCAGGGCCTCCCGCACGGAGCGAAGCCGCGCGGTTGTCTCCGCCGGCAGCGTCGTGGGCCAGTTCCGCGTGATCGTCTCCGCCGCACGCGGCCGGCCGGCGAGCGCCAGCGCCATGGCGAGCCGGGCCTCCACGACCGGCCGGGCAACGCTCAGGTCCGGGTAGATCTCCAGCAGGTCCTGCAGGAGGCTCGCGGCCGCCGCCGGACGGCCCTCATCCAGCCACCACCCGGCCAACGCCAGCGCCGCCCGTTCGCCGTGCCGCGTCAGCAGAAAGCGATCGACGATCTCCCGCATCGCCGCCTCGTCGTGCGACTCGACCGCCCGCGCGTATCGCGCCTCGGCCTCGCCGTCGTAGAGAAGCCGGTAGGCATCGAGACCCGCCTGCGGGAGAGCGGCGATCCTGCGGCATGCGTGCCGCCGGGCCGACTCGTAACTTCCCTCCTCGACGCGAAGCACGTGGTCGCCCGGCAGTTCCACGATGCGCTGAAGCGAATCAATGGCGAGCTTCCAGTCCTGGCGATCGACGGCCTCGGTCGCCCGCTTGAGGAGGTGCGAGGCCTCCTCGGAGTCGTCGAGCACGGCCGCGTACGGCCGCTCGGCCTGTTCGGCCTGCCGTCCCATCGCCGGCAACCGGAGCGGGGCCGCCGGGGCCGCGATCGGCGCGCGGGCCGGCGCCGTGGCCGGCCGCGGCTGCTGCGCGCCAACGGCCGACGAAAGCAGGAACAACGCAATCGCGGCGCGCCGACACTCCGCCATCCTGGCTTTCCGCACGAGCAAGATCTCCCCGACGATCGTCAACAACAGATATGGTAGGTGAGTCGCGGCCCCTGTGCCAGTTCGGCGGGGACGGCCTCAGGCACGTCCGCCGGCCGTGCCGCGCTGCGAGATCCACCGGAGCATCAGGCCCACGACGGCGAGTCCCGCCACGAACACCACGAGGAACAGGAGCAGCGGGCTGGTCTGCTGGTGCACGGGCCAGTCGGCGGGGCGAAACGCCCCCGCTTCCGGACGGGCCAGATGGAGCAGGCGAAGGTGTTCGCGGCCGATCGCCATCGCGAGCACGAGCACGACCAGGACGCCGCCCGCCAGAAGGAACCAGCGGCCCGCCAGCGGCTGCCGAATCGCCAGCAACATCGTGGCAATGTGGGCCGGAACCAGCACAAAGACCCCCGCGGCGAACACCAGGCCCATCCAGTCGTCCGGCCGGAACAGGTCCGCCACCGTCGCCATGTCGTGATGGAACAGGAATGCCACGCCGGCGATCACGTTCAGCGAGCTGCCGACGAGGGTGACCCAGAGGCCGAGGCGGATCGTTGCGCCCGACACGTCTTCGCCGTCGAGGCCCCGGTGGCGGCGCCACCAGCCGATCGCCGTGATCCACACGCCGGCGACGGCCGCCGCCCCGACGACAAAGTGCAACAGCCGCGGCACGACGGTGTGATGACCGGCGTACACGACGTTCTGCCGCCAGCGACCGCCGGCGGCCCAATGCCGCAGGTCGGTGAGCATGCTCAACACATGGTTGTTGGTCAGGATCCATCCGATCGCGAGGAAGCAGGCCGCCGCCACGAGCGTGAGCAGCAGTCGGCGGCCGGGCTTGTCGTCCCACGGGCCGGCACGGCCGAGCAGGGCGTTCGCTCCGCGATTCGAGACGGCATACGTCAGGTAGAACCCGGCGATCAGAAAGCCGATGAGCGACAGCCAGGCGAAGCCGAGCATCACCGTCGAGGTGTAGAAGTACGGTCCGTAGAGAACCTGCACGAAGAGCAGCGGCGCCACGCCCGTCGTGATCGCGAAGCTGATCGCGATGGGCATCACCTGCATGAGCAGCCGCGTGATGTGGCCGGTTCGCTCGCGCGCCGCCGGACGGACGAGCGCCCGGACGTTCAGGCCGACCGCCACCAGCGTCCCGCCCAGCACGCAGTTCATGAAGAGCAGGTGCAGCAGGAGCGTCACAAGCATCAGCGTCATGAAGAGCCAGCTCGGCGCGGGGATGCCGAAGGCATCCAGCGGCGGGATGTAGTCCGGTTTCGCGATGGGAGCAGCCTGGGCGATCATCGGGCCACCTCCCCGGCATGAGGAAGGCCGGCGGTCGTCGCCATGCCGTTATGGCCGCCCCGCTCCGCCTCGATCAGTTCCATCTGATAATCCACCAGGTCCTGCAGTTCCCGCTCGGTCCCCAGGAACGGCGGCATGTACCGGCGGACCTTGTCGAGCTGGCGGGTCGTCTTCTCGACCCACTCCCGCGTCGCGTGGGGAATGACGGCCTCGATGGCATTCGTGCCGCCGGGTTCGTGGCACATCCGGCACTCGGCCTGGTAGACATAACGGCCGCGTTGCGCCGACGGCAGGCGACTGAGCGCCTCGTGCGGCATCGCGGGCGGCCAGGCAAACCTCGCGTGTGCCAGGATCCCGTCGCGGTTGATCGTGTCGGCCATCGCCCGCGTCGCAGGAATCTGGTTGCTGTACATGTAGCCGTGGATGAGGTACGGCTTGCGGACGCCCTCGCGGACGAACTCCATCGAACCGGTCGCGACAAACGCGGACGCCAGCAGCAGCAGCGACGTCTCCAGGTTGACGGACCGCTTCGCCCGGATCATGCCGAAGTAGGCGTAGAAGCCCACGAAAAGGCTGAGCACCACGCCGAACGCCAGGAACAGCGTCATGACCATCGCGCCGCCGAGCGGGAAGCTCCGGGCGGCCGGCGGGAGCTTCAGGAAGTACCACACCGCCAGCGGCGCCATCAGCCCGAGCGGCACCAGGAACCAGCTGGCGAAGTTGACGACCTGCTGCCGCTCCTCGCGCGTGTACGATGCCTTGAGATTCACGATCACGGCGGCGAAGAGCGCCGCGATCGCCAGGCACGACACCGTCCGCAGCAGCAGCGACGGCCAGTAGGTGGGGTTGAAGAAGCCGATCCAGAACGACTGGTCGGGCGTGATCGTGCCGGCCTGATGCAGCTCGAGCCACCGGCCCGGCGTGAGCATGAACGTAAGGATCCCGTTGATGATCACGAGGCTCAGGAACGCGGCGGCGGCGTAGATCCAGGCGACCGCGGTGTGCCGCCGGGGGCTGAGCCGGTCCCACCCGTAGTAGTAGACGTAGCCCGCCGCGATCTCGACGAAGAAGAAGACCCACTCGATCGCCCAGCCCCAGACGAAGTTGTGGATCAGCGCACTGGTCGCCGCGGGGCTGACGAGCCCGATCGTCACCCAGATGCCGACGCCCGTGACCGCCCCCGCGACGAACGACACGAGGACAAGCACGCTGATCGTGTCCCGCAGGAAGCGCAGGAGGAGCCCGTCCTTCCTCCGCCGCGCCACGGTTTCGCCGACGGCGAGGAAGATCCCCGCCCCGACCGCGAAGTGGGCGACGAACACATGGAAGATCGCGATGATCGCGATCAGCATCCCCCCGCCGAGCACGGGCACTTCGAACAACGGGTAGTGCATGGGATTCAGGCCCTCTGCCGGCCGCCGAGAAGGCACAGGCCGCCGCCCGCCAGCAGCATCAGCCACATCTCTGCGCCGAATGCCCCGCAGGCCGGGAAGAGCGACAACAGGCCGTCGGCCGCGCTCGCCTCCTTCTCCACCGTGATCTCGATGTCCCTGGAGCCCACGAGCGGGACCTTCGGCCGCGCGGTCCGCCCGGTCGCGTTCAGCAACTGGACCAGCGTGTCGCCGGCGGCGCTGCCGGTCACCTCGTTGATGACCCGGGCGACCTCGGGGAGCGTCGGTCCGAGCGAAACCGTCGCGCCGCGACCGGCCGGCATGCTCCTGGCGCCGGCCTGCACGGCGGCGGTCAGCCGAAACGGCTCGCCCACCCGCGCGGCATACTCATAAGGAATCGCGACCTGCGGGATGGACACGACCTTGACCGTCCCCAGGTCGGTCACCAGCCCGGTGAGGTCGAACACGACCAGGTTGTCCATGGTGACGGCGCCGCCGGTCTGCACCGCCGCCGTGCCGTCGGCCAGCCCGGTCAGCACCACGGACGCCGTCAGCGCGGTCTCGTCGCTCCCGTCCGGCTTGTGGTGTACGACGCTGAGTCCCATGTCCGCCGAGATGCCGCTCAGGTCCGTCACGCCCGCCTCGCTCCAGATCACCATGACGCCGTCGAGGTAGAAGCGGCTGCGCACGCGGAGCGCCGTGCCCTCTTCGGCGCCGATGTCGGTCGTGGTGAACACGATTTCGCGCGTTTCCGTCGTCAGGCACCGGGACTCGTGCGAGAGCAGGGGATCGAGGGAGAACGCCACCGCGTTGAGCCCGAATTCGCCGGGCGAGGCCGTCTGGCTGATGCGCGGGTCGCGGAACGACGTGACGCCCCGGCCGGACGCCACCACTTCGCCCTCGGGATCCTTGCGGGTGAAGCCGGCGTCGGCGCCGATCGGCAGGTTGCTCGTGGTGAGGCCCGGGAAGCTGTCGAAGGCGAAATCGGAGTCCGTCAGCGAGCCGGCGGAATACTCGCGGACCTCGCTCTGCACGGTGGCCTCGAAGCTGCGGATCTCCGCGCGGGCCGCCGCCCCGCACGCCAGCACCCCGATGCCCACCCGACTGACAAGTCCCCACGCTGCTGGTCTTCGCACGCGCATTCGTAGACCTCCTGGTCCGGCCACCGCGACATATAGCGTAGAAGCGCCCGCGTCGAAAGGCAACCTGTCACTGTTCCCGTCCTGGCGTATGCTCGCGGCGGATGGCACGGCGGCGAAAAACCACGATTCAGGAGAATCTTTCCAGGGCTTCGAGTGCCTCCCTCCGGGAAGCCGGCCTTGAAGTGATGACCCGTGGCCGGATCCCGGCGATTCACGAGTCTCCTCATCCCTTTCGGACTGGCCACTTCCGATCCCCGGCGGCCGTGGGACTCGAACCCGTGCAGAACGGTTGCGGCCGAGGGGGCACACCTGCCGGTCGGGAGCGGCGGTCCCGCGCCAGCGCCCCGCCGCCTCAGCGGTTCGCCGTCAGGAGTGTCGCGATGTTGTTGCCTTCGTACAGTTCGTCCACCCGCCCGTCCGGGTCGAGCACGACCCGATACGCCTTTGCCGGCGGGACGTGCTCGAATGTCAGCGTCTGCGTCACGGGATCGAACTCGGGCGCGTCGAGCCGTCCGGTTCGCCGCAAAGCCACGCGTTTCCAGCCGCCGTCGGCAGAGCCCGCCTCCAGCGCCACCGCGACGTTATCGACGGCCTCGCTGCCCATGCTGTGAACGGTCGCCGTCAGCGTGCCCGGTCCGGTCATGGCCAGGTCGCGGTCGGCGATGGCGAGGTCCGGCGCCGTGGCCGGCACGGCGACCGGCTCGAGGAGCCGCAGGTCCACCGCGTACGCCTTTCGGGGCGGGACGCGGACCTCGTAGGTGTCGAGCCGGCGCCGATACGTGAAGCGTTCGGGCGGACCCCAGCGATAGCGTTTGTTCGTTCTCTCGCCCGGCAGGATCTCGCCGTGCGATGCCGCATACACGCCCGGCGTCAGCCGCCAGATCCGCATGCCCACGCGAACCGGCTCATCGTGAAAGCTGTAGAGCCAGACGCGGAGCCGGTCGGCCGTGCTCGCGACGACCAGGGCGGCGAAGTGCGGGTCGGGCACCTCCCACGTCACGGCCATCGTCGGCGGCAGGCCGTCGCGCCAGTTGTGCAGGCCGCCGGTGTACGCGCCGAAGGATTCCCGGCTGCACGGCAGGCCCGCGCGGTCGGTCTGGAGCAGTTCCTCCGTCATCAGGCGGAAGTTGACGCGCATCGACTTCGCGGCCTGTTCGACGGCCCTGATGAGGGCGTCGAGATCGTTCGTGACCATGTAACGCTGGTACGGCGAAGCGAA
Organism: uncultured Planctomycetales bacterium; assembly: GCA_964617875.1. Lineage (GTDB taxonomy): Bacteria > Planctomycetota > Phycisphaerae > UBA1845 > PWPN01 > CAZMVY01. The sequence continues at coordinate 10,843 of CAZUAI010000054.1, forward strand.
GCGGAGGAGGTACTCCTCCATCGTCCGATCGCCGCTGAGCCATCGGAAGAGGGCCATCGTGTCCGTATGCGTGTCGCCCTGCTGGCCGCAGAGCACCCACTCGGGCGATCCGGGCTTGAGCCCCTCGCGTCTGAACAGCGGGCCGTACGAGGTCCGCATGCAGTACTGGTACGTCGGCTCCAGGAACTTGCGGTCGCCCGTGAGCCAGTGTGCGGTCAGGAAACCGCCGTGGATCATGCCGCCCATGCCCGGCGGTTCGTTCGGGTCCGGCGCGTTGCTGGAGACCCAGTCCTCGGGCTTGCCGCTCGGGGGCGTCATGGTTCCGCTCGGGAAGAACAACTGGCCGGGGACGACGCCGGCCGGCTTGTTCGGGTACTCGGTCATGGTCTGCTCGCGCCAGCCGTCGACCCAGCTCAGGTACACCCGCTTCGCCTCGGCGTTGCCCCAGAACGCGAGGTGCTGAAGGTGCTTCATGGTCCGCGTGTTGTAGTGAACGTCGCCTTCCTGCTGGGGGGTCTGGCCGATGATGTCGTCGCCGTAGAAGCTGGATCGGAACCGGTAGTGGCCCGTCTGATCGACGCCCATGTAGATGTCACGAATGGTCTTGGCGGACCGCAGGTTTCGTTCGAACCAGAGCGGGTCGCCCCAGCGCAGGATCATCATCGTCGGCTGCGTGTCGGTCGAGGGCTCGGCCGAGTGCTCGACGTCGCCGTAGCCGCTGAAGCCCCATTTCGGGTTGACCGCCGTGCCCCAGATGCCGTTGCAGAGCCGCTCGATGCCCGCCACGATCGCCGGGTCGCCGGTCGAGATGCACGCGAGCGGCCCCCAGTCGCGGAGGATCTCGCAGTCGTCCCCCCAGCCGCCGCCGAGTTCGCCCGTGTGACGCTGGCGTTTCGTGAACCACCAGTTCAGCACCGCGCACTGGCGGGCGTACAGCTCGCGGAGGTATCGCGCCCAGGCCGGCGCCGAGGACGTGTCGTCGATCAACTCGTCACCCCAGGGGATCTCGTCGCCGGTCAATTCGCGGAGGCTCTGGTTCTGCGGATACCGCTTCTTCAGCTCCGCGAACATGGCCTTCGGCACGGGCATGGCGTGGTCGCCGCCCTCCATCGCATGGGCGCGGAGGAGGCGAGCCTTGAAGAAGTACGCCTTGTCGTAGAAGGGGTTGTTCTCGCGTCCCATCGCCAGGATGGTGCCGGCCGTCAGCTCGCCGTCGGGGAGCCCCGCGAAACGGAGTACCGAGAGCGTCTGCACGCGGCGGCCGAGTTCGGCGTAGTCCTTCAACCGTTCGTCCGTCGGCTTCGACGCGGCAAGGTCGATCAGCATCTGTCCCGCCCGCTTGAAGTCATCGGCGGACGCCTCGTAATACAGGTGCCCCACGGCATAGGCGACGCCCGCCGCGCGCATCTCCGCATCCGGCAGCGTCAGGAAGACCTTTTCGGCCTCCTGCGGCCTGCCGGCGTTGAACAGGTCGATCGCCTTGCGCGTGGCCGGATCGGCCGTGCCCGCGGGCGCGGAGAGCCTGCGGTCCTCGTCGGAAACAAGCGGCAGCCCCCTGAGGCTGCCGACATAGCGCGGCGTGTCGGGGTGCGGCGTCTTCCGCTCGTACACCCTGACGTTATCGACGAGCATGCCGTTCCACGTCACCGTGCCGGCCATGTCGAAGCCGGGGCCGCCGAGCGGGTCCTTGTCCGTCGCGGTCAGGAGGACCTTGCCATCGACCTCGAGCGTGAGCGTCTTGCCCTCCTTCATGCCGCAGATGCGGTGCACCTTGCCCGGCTGAATCCGCTCGGGGGGGTACCAGGTGTGCACCCACTCCATGTCGCGCCCGCCCTGGATCTGGTGCATCGTGTTGAGGTTGCCGCCGAAGGCCAGGAGGTACCCGCCATAACTGCCTGCGCCCTCCCGGCACGCGAGGCCGACGGACAGGTCGCACGGCGGCTTCTCCGGAGCGGCCTCCGCGTCGAACTCGACCCGCACGTCGGGGGCGAAGTGGCGGTTGATCCGGGCCAGGTGATGGCCGTCAAGGCCGTACTTGAGCCGGCCGTTCACGATCTCGGCCTTGCCCTCAATGATCCAGTCGGGGCCGACGGCCGCCCGCTCGAACCGGTCCTCGAACACGAGTTTCCACTCGTTGCGATCGAACGCCGCGGCCCGGCCGCCGAGGCCGAAGAGAACGCCGAGAAGGCTGCAATACAGGTACTTCATTGCGCACCTCCTGGTGCATCGGGGCACCTGCGAAACCGCAGCATAGTAACGTATCTTCAGGGCCTTCGTCCAACGGGCCCTTTCGCCGGCCGCGAACCTGTGCTATGCTGCGCCCCGAGGAGACCTCGAAATGCGAATCGCTCTCGTTGCGTCCGCCGTCGGAATCGCCCTGGCCGCCCCGGTCGCGCACGCGTCCCCGCCGCCGGGCACGCTCGGCCACTACCGCGCCCTCCCGGGCGAGCCCGACGCAAAGGTGCCGTTCGACGCCGTGGATATTGTTTACGGCCCGCCGTCCGACGAAGGCGGCTCGCCGGGCGTCGCGTGGCAGCTCACGGTTCACGAGGCGCACGATTCGAAGGGGCCGCCCCTGATGGAACTGCGTGCCGTGACGACGCGCGACCCGCTGGCGGACTCGCCGGAGCCGCTCGTCTTCCTGCGCTACCAGGTCAGCATCCCGGCGGCGCGCGAGGTGTTCGAGTACCGCAACGTGCACACCGGCACAGCGCTTCTGCCGACGTGGGGCGACTTTTCGAGGCTCTTCGTACCGCAGCCCGCCAGGGCCGCGCGGCGGCAGAACGGCATGCCGAACACGTGCGAGTACCTCGGCCACGTGCTTACGCTCATCCACACCGGCCAGAAGGCGGCGTGGCCCGCGTGGCCGGACGTGAAAGTGCTGAACCTCGACCCCGAACTGCTGATCGGCACGGGCCGCAACTTCAGGGACAAGGAAGGGCAGCGCCTGCCGCCCAGACAGGAAGGGGAGAACTACACGTTCGTCCCGTTCACGGCGGACGACTACCGCGCCATGGTGGAGGCCGGGGTGAACCTGTTCGTGCATCCTCTCGCGGAGGCGTACGTCCGCAACGAGCCCGTGTTCTACCTCCGCGGCGCCGGCGGCAATGCGCCGCTGCGGTACCCCGCCGATCTCTACCGGAGCAACTACATCGGCGACAACATGTTCATGGACGAGCCGACGTGCATCATGGTGGGCGACAAGCGGGTCCACACCACCCTCCGGTACTTCACGGACGCCGCGGCCCTGCTGACCAAGCGCGTGCGGGCCTGGTACCACTCCAAGGGCCACTACGGCGGGTACCAGCTCGAAAGCGAGTTCCGGAAGATGGGCGTCAGCTTCGGCGACATGCGCCTGGCGAACATCGACTACCCGTCCTGGGAGACGATCTACGAGACGGCGTACTACCAGCTTGCCGGCGGCCTCGCCGGGATCGTCCACGAGGGCCGCTACCAGCTCGACGAGTTCAACACGAACGTCAAGGCGTCCACGGGCCTCGATCGCAGGTTCACCGCCGAGGAGATGCTGCGCTACCACTACGCCTTCCTTCGCGGCGCCGCACGACGGTTCGACAAGGACTGGGGCACGAGCATCTACGGCCAGGCCGATCCGAAGATCTCGCCCCTTGCCGTGCGCCTGGCATACGACATGGGCGCCCGCTATCTGTGGTACTGGACGTCCGACCACGGTCACCATCTGCCGTGGCCCGAACAGATGGAGCTGACGAAGCTCATCCGCGAGCACGCGAAGGCCCGCCCGCGACCGTCGATCCGCGGCCCGCGTCCGACGCTCGACAAGCTCATCCTGATCCCGTACGGCTATTTCCTGACGCTCGAGTCGCCGACCGGCCGAAAGCAGCCGTTCGACCTCTGGTGGGTCCGCGAGATGGACGCGGAGGGCAGGAACGAGTCGTCCCAGCGCTACCGCCGGCTGATGCAGAAGGCGTGGAACGAGGTCGTCAAGGCGCTGGATGCGAAGGAGGACTTCGACATCAGCGTCGACGACGGCCATGCAACGTCCGGCTATCGAAAGGTCGTGCGTCTCACGGACGAGTAGGTTGTGCGCTGTCTCGGGTGACACAACACCGACGAACGATCACGGATTCCGTGTCAGCGCGATTCGCAGCCCGGCCTTCAGCGCCACCGCCGCATCGAACGTCACTCGATCGCCCGTCACGGACGCTGCGGCCGTCTGTCCGTCAACCGCCGCCGCCCATCTGCCCGTGCCCGGTGTCACGCGAATGGCCTTTACGGCAACGTTGCCCGCGATCACCCGTTCGACGCAAATGCCGGTCGGCCGCCCGTCGGCCGAGACCTCCCCGATGGCCCAGAACTTCGGCGTGACAATCGGGAACCTCTCGATGCCGAGGCGGCCCGCGGCCGTCGGGCGCAGCGTGAGCGTCTGCGTGACGGCGTCGTAATGGGTGTCGATCAGCGCCTGATAGGCCAGCCAGCTCGCCGGCGCCGTCATGTAGAAGACGCCCCAGTCGTAGCGGCCGGTCAGCGGATCGTAGTAAAGGCTCTGGTCCCACGGGTCGGGGCCGTTGGCGGCGACGATGTTGTCCCGCATCGCCTTGAGCAGATCCCATCCCTGCCGTTCCATGCCGAAGAGGAACGCATTGCCGGACATCAGGGCGCGTGAGTGCATCGGCCAGCTCACCGGGGCGTTGCGGTGCTCGCCGTCGCGCGGGAACAGCTTGCCATCCGGCGTGACGATCTTGGGGGGCAGCTTGAAGTTGCCATTCCAGTGCAGGGCCAGCGTATTCTCCAGGGCGGTCCGGCGGACCCGCTCCTCGAAGATGCCGTCGAAGCCGAGGATGCGGGCCCAGAACTCGCCCGCCAGTTGCGAGAAGTGGCTCGCGTCGGTCCGCTTGTTCTCCGGCGGCGGCGACGAGCCGTAGCGGAAGTACGTGCCCGTCCAGAGTTCCTTCATCGCCAGCGCCTTCGCGCGGTCGAACCGCCGCCGGAAATCGGCGAACAGTGCGTCGTCGCCCATCTCCTTCGCGATCGCCATGCCCAGCCGCAGGTCGCAGAGCCAGAGCCCGGCCGTGTAGCTGAAGATGCGGTACGAGTCCTCGTCGTCGAACGTGCTGCCGCGGCCGGGCACGCCGAGGCCTTCGGGGTCCCACGTCGTCGCGAGGCACCGGAGCGCCTTGAGCACCTTCGGCCGCATCTCCTCCCAGAACGCCTCGTCGCCCGTGTAGCGGTACACCTGGCAGGACAGCAGGCTGAACGCCGAGCAGAGGTCCGGCCAGTCGAACGCCTCGTTCTTCGCGACGAACTCGCCCGTGCCCAGGTCGTGCGTGATCCCGCCGTTGGCGTTCTGGAGGTTGCCGAACTGGCGCAGTTCCTGCTTCTGCAACTGCGGGAAGAGCAGCGCCAGGTGGTGCGAGGCGTACAGCTTCTGGTCCATCGTGCCCATGCAGCCGTACATGTTCGTCGCGCCCTCGTTGACGCTGAACCGCCCGTCGCGCGTGAGCCAGGTGTCGGTCGAGAGGACGTACAGGTCGTTGAGCAGCATGTCGCCGAACCACGGCGGCAGGCCGCCGCGGCGGACGAGGTCATGGAGCGCCCTGGTCCCGCTGAAGAGCCGTTCGCGGTTCTTGAGGGCGTACTCCGCGACTTCTTGTGCGTTCCGGAAGCGGTTGTGGTAGTAGTGGCCGAGGTCGTCCCTGCCCAACTGGTGGAAGTGGTCCATGTACCAGGCGACGACGAAGCAGACCGTCTCCTTCGCGCGCGGCTTGAGGGAGACGTGATTGCTGATCCTCGCGGGCAGGCTGCCCGACGGGCGCTTCGACGATGCGGGCGGTGTCGTCGGCTCGCAGGCGGGGTCGATTCTGCCCGTCATGCCGGGGGTTGAGGCCGGCGTCGTCGCGATGACGACGTTGCCCACGGCATCCGGCTCCGTCTTCGGGCCGCTCTCGAAGACGACGCCGTCCATCTGTGGATGCCGGATCCGCCTTGCGGTGTTTCCCGAGTCTTCCCGGCAACGGTAGTAGTGCCCGGTCCGGCCCCACTGGTTGATGGGTTGGGGCCGGCCCGTGCTGCCGAGCAGGTTCTCCCACGACAGGCCGATCTGGACGCTGATCTCCTTCGTCGTCGTGTTGTCCAGCTCGAATTCCAGCACGGCCACGGGCAACGACGAATCGTCAACGTCTCCCGGGATGATCGGCGACCACGCGGTAAGCCGAATGGGGATCGGCCATGCCCTGTCGATGAAGGTGAGGCGGGCGATTGGATAGCGGGCATCAAACTCGATCCTTTCGACCGGCGGCAGCCCATCGGCCGGCTCATCGCGCAGTGTCCGTGCCTGCCCGTCGATGGCGGCGCCCATGAAGCACCACTCGGGATGATAGAACGGCGCGTCGATGTTGTTGTTCGTCGTGAGGTTGCGGAACGAGCCGTCGCGGGCGATCTCGACCTTGCCGGCGCCGATGCCGCCGAGCGGCATGCCGCAACGGACCTCCTTGCCCTTCTCGTGGTCGCGGATCCATCGTTCGGCGCGGCCGTCGGCGATGTAGCGTTCGTTGGGGCTCACGCAGACGTAGTCGAACTTCGTCCCCGGCGGCAGCGTGAGCGTCAGCGGCTCGAAGCCGCGCGGGTTGGCCCCGGTCGCCAGGCGCACCCATTTCTTGCCGGCCGGCACGGCTTCGGCCGGAACCGCCGTCGGGGCGCACGTCCACGGAGCCTTGCGATGGTCGCGGAGGCCGAGCACGCCGATCCGCTCGAGCGGCTGGTCCGCGTCGCCGCGGATGTACAGGCCGCGCGGCGTGACGGCCCCCGGCCCGACGAAGTGGATCTCCACGCTGACGACGCCGGTCTTGTCCGACGCGAACGCCGAGGCCGCATGCCAGTCGTACCACTCCTCGTTCATGTACCAGCGCTCGATGTCGCCGGCGGCGAATGCCGCGCCGGCGGTCATCACGGCCGCGAGGCAGGCCAGACGAATCTGTCGTGTGCTCAACGGAGACTCCTGTCGGCAACGGGCGTGCGAATGCCCGGCCGTGTTCAGTCCTTCCCGCCCGGACCGGCGAGCGAGATGCGGCAGAGAACCATGTTCTCGCCCGTTTCGTCCGGCCCCGAAATCGCGACGAGTGTGCCGGCCGGGCTGATGACATACGCGGCGCCGCGCCGCAGCTTGCCGTCCTCGTCGCCCGGCGGGGCGTCGCACGCGACGTACCACACGTGGTTCTCCTTCGCCCGCGCATAGGTGTACGGCCGCTTGCCGGTCAGAAGCTCATTCGGGTCCGTGCCGTTCGCGTACGGTGCCAGGATCACCTCGGCGCCGTTCGCCCGCAGCTTCGCGCACGTCGGCGGGTTGACCGACTCGTAACAGATGGCGATGCCGACCTTGACGCCCCTGATCTCGAACACGTTCGCGTCGTTGCCCCGGTCCCACGTCTTCTCTTCGCCCGCCGCGAGATCGCTCTTGCGGTGCGTCCCGATGACGCCGTCGCCGTCCAGCAGGACGTGCGTGATGTACGCCCTGTCGCCGTCGCGTTCGGTCATCCCGACGGCCATCGTGATGCCCAGTTCCTTCGCCAGGGCGACAAGCCGCCGGATCGACGGGCCGTCGACGGGCTCGGCATACCTCCGGATTTCGCGGCTGGCCCACCAGGCGCTGATCGCCGTCTCCGGGAAGAGCGCCAGGTCGGCCCGGGCCGCCGCCGCCTGGCGGGCCCAGTGCTCGATCCGCCGCAGATTGCCCTCGATGTCGCGGGGCCGGCTTTCCATGGAGACCGCGGCGACCGTCAACGCGCGCGCGGGCGGGTCGGCCGGCCGCGCCCCGCGGTTCGAGACGGCACAGCCGGCCGACACGCATGCGAGCGCGGGGACAAGCAGGCGACACGTTGGGCGCAGGTTCGCGCGGCACATCGGGGGCATTATAATCGCGCGGGCCGGACGGAGTCAGCACACGGATGAGTACGATACCGCACACGTGGGGCCCCGGGCAGTTGTTTGCCTGCAGCGGCATGGAGGGACCGACGCGGGCTGCCTCGCCGATGATCGCGCACACGCTTGGCGACCGGATCGGGCTTCGTGTCTTCTTCGATCCGCCGATCGAGATCTGGGTCCAGGCCGACCGCGGCGACGACCCCGGCCGCAGATATCCCCGCTGCATGCCGCGCTTCGAGCTTGTCACCGGCGATGCCATCCGCGCCGATGTCACCTTCACAGAGGGCGGGCAGGGCCGCATCGCCTTCGCACCGATCGATCCGGATTGCTTCGCCGGCCGCACCCTCTCGCGGATCCCGCCGCGATGGTCCGCCGGGCCGCTCGCGGGCAGGCCGCTTCCCGCAGGCTGCCACACGCACGCCGCCCGCGAAGGCGTCGCCGCCCTCGTCGTTCGCGAGGCGGACGGCCTGGTGCAATTCGCCCTCGCGCACGATGGCGCATCGCCGGACGCCGCCGTCGCGAAGGCCGAAAAGGCCGTCGCCGCCGACATTGACGCGATCATCAACACCCGCAGGCGATGGTATGAATCCGTCGCCTTGCCGGAACGCCTGCCGTCCGAACTCGCCCCGACGTACCGCAAGGCCGTCGCCGTCATGCGGGTCAACACGATGCAGCCCGAGGGGCAGATCCGCCACCGCTGGACCACGCCCGACCGCTGGCCGCACCGCTGGATGTGGCTGCACGACTCGGCGTACCACGCGGCCGGGCACGTGCATCACTTCCCCGACCTCGCGAAGGACATGCTCGCCGCCGTCTTCGACACGCAGGAGGCCGACGGCCGCATCGCGCTGCTCATGCGGCCCGACGGCAACTTCCCGGAGATCTCGCAGAGCCCGATCCTCGCGTGGGGCGTCCGCCAGGCATACGAGGCGAGCGGCGACCGCGACTTCCTCGCGACGATCTACCCGAAGGTCAAGGCCTATCTGGGGCACTTCCGGCGGACGCGGGCGTTCGGCGACACGGGCCTCTACCGCTGGCTGCACAGCGACGAGTCGATGGATAACAACCCGCGATTCGACCACGGGGCGGATTTCGGCGCGATCGACCTGAGCTGCACGCTCTGCCGCGAGTTCGAGGAGGCCGCCGCCATGGCGGACGCCCTCGGCCTCGACGCGGACGCGGCCGACTGGCGGAATGCCCGACGGCACGCCGCCGACGCGGTCAACGCCCTGCTCTGGGACGCCGCCGCCGGCCAGTACGGCGACCGGATGCCCGACGGGCGGCTCGTGACGCTCTCGACGTGCGTGACGTTCCTGCCGCTGTTCGCGGGGATCGTCCCGACGGACCGCGCCGAGCGGCTCCGGACACTGCTGACCGACCCGGCGAAGTTCTGGCGCCCCGTGCCCGTGCCGACCGTGGCGGCGGACGAACCGGCGTTCTACCCCGACATGTGGCGCGGCCCGGCGTGGCTGAACATGAACCACCTGATCAGCGAGGGCCTCGATCGCAGCGGCTTCGCCGCCGAGGCCGCCGAGATCCGCCGGCGCAGCATCGCCGTCGTTCACAGGTGGCGCTGCCATACCGGCTGCATCTACGAGTTCTACGACTGTGACGATGTCATCCCGCCGTTCGCGATCGACCGCAAGTCGCGCATCGCCTACGGCGGCGGCTTCACGAACGTGTCAGACTACCACTGGTCGGCGGCCTTGTTCGTCGCCATGTGCCGGAAGCAGTTCGCGTAGGGTGGGCGGTTCCGCGGTACTCCGCGGGTTCGCCCACCTGTTGGGAAAACGGAGGATACGCTCCCGGCGCGCACGCACGGACAGATGTTGGGAAAAGGGAAGACGCACCCCCGGCACGCACGCACGAACAGCAGGTGGGCGAACCCCCGGGTCCGCGGAGACGCGGCCCCGGAGAACCGGCCACCCTACCGGTCTTGTTCGCCGCAATGTGTCGGAAGGACAGCAGGTGGGCGAACCCCCGGGCCCGCGAGGCGCGGTCCCGGAGAACCGCCCACCCTACCGGTCATGTTCGTCGCGATGTGCCGGAAGCAGTTCGCGTAGGGTGGGCGGTTCCGCGGTACTCCGCGGGTTCGCCCACCTGTTGGGAAAACGGAAGGCACACCCCCGGCGCGCGCACGCACGGACAGCAGGTGGGCGAACCCCCGGGTCCGCGAAGACGCGGCCCCGGAGAACCGCCCACCCTACCGGTCTTGTTCGTCGCGATGTGTCGGAAGGACAGCAGGTGGGTAAACCCCCGGGTCCGCGAGGACGCGGTCCCGGAGAACCGGCCACCCTACTCGTCCCGGTCAAACTCGCTTCGTTGCGTGGTCGGGGTTCGCATCTTGCGATAGAAGCGCCGGACAGCGGCGGGGTTCGGGTTGGTTGTCGTGCAACTGACGAGAATCAGGCAGAGCAGGCCGAGGCCGAGGTAGATCGCGATCTGCTCCGGATAGCGGAGATCGCGGGCCTGTGTGAACCGGTGGTTGTACTGGTTGTAGAGCGTCGTGGCGACGTAGGCCGCCGTCGTCGCGATCGTGGCGGCCCAGGCGGCGGCGGGCGTCGCCCGCGGCCAGATCACCCCGGCCCACCAGGCGAGCCCCATGAACGCGCAGACGGCCCACACCTGCTTAAGCCCATCCAACACGCTCGGCAGGAGGAACGCGAGCACGGCCGATACCGCGACGACGGCACAAGATACCCAGCGGCCGACGGCGACGTAGTGCGTCTCGTCGCGCCCCCGGGCGACGTACGGCGCGTAGAGGTTCTTCGTGACGAGGCTCGACCCGGCGAGCATCAGCGCCCCGCAGGCCGACATGCAGCCCGCAAGGATCGCCGCCACCATCAGCCCCATCAGCCCCGGCGGCAGCAGTCCGCGGACCAGGTGCCCGAACGCGAGTTCCTCGTGCGCCAGGCCGGGATACAACGCAAGCGCGCCGAGTCCGAGGAACGCCCACGCCACCGTGCAGAACCGCTTGAGCAGCGTTCCGGCCATCACGCCCACGCGGACGTCCCACTCGTTGCGTCCGGAGCCCGCGTTGGTGACCGTGTGCGGGCCGGTGTAGACGCCAATCAGCCCGTTGATCGAAAGCATGACGATGTAGAACCACGTCATCTCGCCGGGGACCGTGTAGCTGAACCGGCTCGGGTCGAGAAGTCGATGGATGCCGGCCATGCCGTCCGTGTGCGCGAAGATGAAGGGCAACAGCAGCAGCGAGAGGATGATCGTCAGGATGCCCTGCACGAGATCGGTGATCGTGGCCGCGTACAGTCCGCCGAGGACGCTGTAGAACACGAACAGGCCCGCGCAGACCGGGATGACGAGGCCGCCGGGGACCGCCCCCTGGGTCACGCCCTCGAGCACCGTGCCCATCGCCTTGAGCAGCGTGGCGATCGTGAAGACGACCTGAAACAGGCCGGACACCGCCGACAGCGTCGCCAGCCCCGGCGAGAACCGCTCCGCCCAGTAGTCCGCCGACGTCAGCACCCGCATCCGCCGCAGGAGCGTGTGCGACATCCAGTACACCGGCGTGCAGAACATCCACAGGAACTGCCACCAGATCCCCGCGAGGCCGAGCCTGTAGCACTGCCCGACGACGGCGACGACCTGCTCGGAGTGCGTGCCGATCCCGAACGTCTGGAACGTCAGGAGGAGCTTGCCGAACCGCCGTCCGCCGAGGAACAGGTCGCGCTGCGACCGCACCGCGTGCCGGCAGGCCAGCCCGATGAGCAACATGCTGGCCAGGTAGGCGGCGAGCACGGCGATGTCGAGCGGGTGCAGGCGCATGGATCAGGGTTGCCGGTTCCGGGGCTCAGGCGTCGGGGCGGGCGCCGTGGCGGCGGGTGCCTGCCGTCCCTCGGACGCCCCGATCATGGCCAGCCGTTTCGTCCCCACAACGATGAATACGATGATCGCCGCCACGATCACGAAGCCGAGGAGGTCCGTGCGGTAGCGCGAGAAGAAATGCCGCCAGTCGGGCCGGAGGATATCGACGATCAGGAGGTCGCCGTACTCGGGATCGGGTTGCTCTGCCTGCACGTTCACACGCGACTTTCGTACAAGTCGGCAATCGGAAAACAGAGGTCGCAGTCCCCCCACATCAGATCGCCGTCCTTCACCGTGAAATCGGCATATTTCGTGATTGTACCATACACCGCGGCCCCTTACGGCGTCGGCACCAACTCAATCCCGACCGGTCCGCCGTGTAAAGGCGGCAGGTCGATCTTCAGGCCGCCGTCGCCGAGCGGGCCGAGGTCGCCCGACCGGCCGAGCACGTAGCGGACCTGCCAGCGCCCGTCGGTCTTCGGCAACCGCGACGCGTCGATCTTCACGTCGAACGTCCCGGGTTGCTCCGTCCGGTTCGCCAGGAAGACCAGCACGCGCTGCGGCTCCGTGTAGTTGCCCGCGTAGAAGCCCTCGCCGCTGACGAGTTCCTGCGCGTACCACGGCCGGGCGTCGAGCAACCGGTCCCACTTCACCGTCCGGATCACGTCCCAGAACGGCCGCACGCGGGCCCACGTCTCCATCGTGTCGGCGACGTCGCCCCACGCCCCGTTGCCGCTGCAGACCTGGATGTCGCTCATGTTGACGGCCGCCATCGCGATGTTGTACGGGTTCTGCGACGTGTCGCGCATGCCGTACATCTTGAACGGCGTGCCGGTCAGCAGGGCGTTGTACGAGTCGCGGTAGTCCTCCGGCGGGGCCTCCTGGAACGACTCGCCGATCATGCGGCAGTCGTAGAAGCCGGTGACCAGCATGTCGTGGCTGCCGCCCCACTGCTGGAGGCCGAACCGGGCCTTGTGCCGCTGGAGCACCTTCCTGATCCGGTAGTAGAACCGGTGCTGGATCTCGTCGAGCGAGAGGGCGGCGTCTTCGGGATGCAGAGGCCCCCGCAGGCGGCCCCACGTCGCCCCGCCGAGGCTGCCGTCGGCATAGAATCCGTCGAGCCCGTACTCGCGGCACCAGTAGTCGGTCATCCACGGCAGAAACTCCTGCCAGCGGCCGGGCGTCGCGTAGAACGTGAAGTCCTGCAGGTCCCAGTTCTTCTGGTACTCGTCCAGCGCGTCGTCGAACCGCAGCAGCGAACTCCGTCCCGGCACGATGCCGATGTAGCCGATCATCGCCATGCCCAGCCGGTGCGTTTCGTCCGACGCCCGTTTCATCTCGGGCTCGTTGACGAGGAACGCCTCGCGGTCGCGGAAGTCGCTGCTCGTCCAGGTGTGGTGCCACACCATCGCCCCCGTGCCGTGGCTCCGGTATCGTGCGAGGTCCACGCTGTCCGGGTACTCCTGGAAACTCGGGCGCCGACGCCAGTGCTGGATCGGCCCCTCCGGGTACTTGATGTAATGCACCATCCGCGTGGCGAAGCCGATCGGGTTGAGCGGCTGCGCGGGGAGCCACAGGGTGGCGAATCGCAGTCTGTCGCCCTCGACGGCCACGGCCGCCCGGCCCGGATCGCCGGCGCGGCCCCCCACGGCGACTTCGGGCATCAGGGCCTTGATGAGCACGCCGGCCTTCGTGTTGTGGCGGTAGTGGATGCCGCCCTTTTTGCCGGACGCCACGGCGACCGCCATCCCGGCCTCGGACGCGGCCTCACGCCCGGCCGGCTGCGCGAACGGATGCGCCACACCGATGAAGGCCCGGATCTCCTTCGGTTCAACGCCTTCGACGGTCACCGTCCACCACCAGACGGTCAGCACGGTGAACCGCGCCTGCACGTGCGCCGTGGCCCGCCGGCCGTTCGGTCCGACGAGCGGCAGCGCCATGCGCAGGCCCAGCGGGTCGGCCTCGAAGCGGACCTCGCCGTCGGGATCGGCGCGGAAGACCTCGCCGGTCTTCGACGTGACGGTCACCTCGGGGCACGGGCCGTCGATCAGCGTATCGTTGCCGTACAGCCCCGCCCGAACCACACCTCGCGGGACGCCCTTCTCGCCGACGAACACCGCCGTCGCGCCGGTCGGCGGCCATGTCCACGCCACGCGGTCGCCGGCGATCTCAACACGGTTCGCCTTCCGCACGTCGCCCTCGTACTCGGCATCGAGGCCGCGGCACAGTGCGTGCATGTCCCGGAGGCAGTCTTCGCGCCGCTGCCTCTCGGCCGGGGAGATCAGCTCCCACTGCTGCATGTGGCGGACGGCGATCGCGCCAACGGAGCCGAAGCCGAACTTGCCGCCGGCGGGGTCGGGGTCGTCAAAGCCGAGCAGCGGCGTCCATCCCGCCGTCGACAACGGATCGTCGATGCGTTGCGCACCCTCGGCCGCTTCGGCCGCCCAGATCTCGATCCCGCGTCCACGCGTCGCGATTCGAAGCGAATGCCAGCCCGCGCCGAGGGGTTTGAACGGGAACTCGCCGATCCGCCCGGGCGACGCCTCCTCCGGCATCGGCGAGGAGTGCGATTGCCCGCCGATCATGGAACGGCTGACGGTGACCGACCAGGCCCGCGCCCTGCCCGCGAGCAGGTCCAGTTCGATCAGCACCTCGCCGAAGGCGTCGGCCGAGCGGAGGAGTAGGAGGACCGGCTTGTCGCGCTGCTCGATCTCGCACGCGATGACCTGGTTCCGCAGCGGCATCCCCGCGTTGGCGACGGTTCCGACGATCTCCGTGGCCCCGGCGGCGGGTTTGACGCCCTTGAGATCCGGCGGCCCCTGGAAATCCTTGCGCTCGTACGGCAGGCCGAGCACGTGCCACGTTCTCTTCGCGACCCACTCCATGACATGGAGGTACTTCCCGGCGTCCGGGTGCCCGGCCGCAGCGCCGAACACCGGCTCCGCAATCAGGGGGCCGCCGTCCTCCGCCGGCGCGGGGCTGCGAAAGCGCTGCGGATCGGCCACGACCGCCGTTGACAGTGCAGCGACGGCAACAAGCATCCATTCGACAATCCGGTTTGTCTGCTTCATTCGAGGCACCATAGCCGTCGGCATGGGACCTCGCAACGGTGTGCCTGGGCGGCCCCCCGGGGCTGCGGCGTGCGACGGCGGGGTTGACAGATCGCCGTACCCGTCGTACCGGGTACGGCATCCTCAGGCCCTCGGGGCCGATCGGAGCGGACATGGCAAGGCCCATGGCGGCAGCGGTTTTCGCGGTGTCGGTCGTGGCCGGGATGAATCCGGCGGCCGCCGAAGGCCCCAACCTCACGCGAATCTCCGACCACCTGGCGGTCTATCACGGCCCGATCAACGTCGGCATCCTCCGGAACGGGCATCAGGCCCTCCTGATCGACTGCGGCGACGGCGAGGTGACCGAGGCCCTGTCCTCGCTGGGCGTTTCGGCCGTCGACCGGATTCTCTTCACGCACCACCATCGCGACCAGGCGTGCGGCGCCCACCGATTCCAGGCCGGGGGCGCGAGCCTCGCCGTGCCGGCGGAGGAACGCGACTGGTTCGACCACGTCGAGAAGTACTGGAACGACCCCAGGCAGCGCTGGCACAACTACGCCACGCGGCCGCACGAACTCATGCTCACCGAACCGGTCCGGGTGGATCGCACGCTCAAGCCGGGGGACACGCTGACGTTCGGGCCCGCGCGGATCGAGGTGATCGGCACGCCGGGTCATACGGACGGCTCCATCAGCTTCCTCGTCGAGGCCGACGGCCGGCGCGTCATCTTCTGCGGCGACGCCCTGTACGACGAAGGGCGGGTCTGGGATCTCTACAGCCTTCAGAAGGGCTTTCGCCGAGGCGATTTCCAGCTTTACGATTATCACGGCTTCATGGGCGCCAGAGAGACCCTGGCCGAGAGCCTCGGCCGGCTCAAGGCCGCGCGGCCCGAGTTCCTCGTGCCGTCGCACGGCCGGGTCATGCGGGACGCCGCGCGTGCCGTCGACGTGCTGCTCGATCGCCTCGAGACCTGCTACGACCGCTACGTCGCCATCTCGGCCCTTCGCCACTACTTCCCGCAAGTCTTCACGAAGTACGCCGACCGGCCGGACCACATGCCCATTCGGCCCGGCAAGGCCCCGCCGCCGTTCCTCCGGCACATCGACACGACCTGGGCGATCCTCTCGGACGACAAGGCCGCCTGGGTGATGGACTGCCGCAACGACGACGTGATCCGGGCCGTCCAGGGCATGATCGACCGGGGGGAGGCGCGCACGGTCGAGGGGCTGTGGGTCACGCACTACCACGACGACCACGTGGACGGCATCCCGGCGTTCCGGAAGAAGTTCAACTGTCCGTGCGTCACCGACGGCTCCGTGGCGGACGTGATCGGCCGTCCGATGGCGTGGCATCTCCCCTGCATGTCGCCGGGCGTGATCCGCGTGGACCGGCCGACAACGGATGGCGAGACGTGGCATTGGCACGAGTTCACGATGACCGCGTACCACCTGCCCGGACAGACGCAGTACCACGCGGGCCTGTTCGTCGAGGGACACGACGTCCGCATGTTCTTCGTGGGCGATTCGTTCACGCCGGCGGGCATTGATGACTACTGTGCGTACAACCGCAACCGGCTCGGCAAGGACGTGGGGTTCGACCACGGCGTCGCCCTGATCGAGAAGCTCCGGCCGACGCACATCTTCAACTGCCACGTGGACAAGGCGTTCGACTTCACCCCGGAGCAGTGCCGGTTCATGCGAGCGAACCTGGCCGAGCGGGAGCGGCTCTTCGGGCAGATCGTGCCGTGGGACCACGCCAACTACGGCATGGATGCGCACTGGGTCCGGTGCGACCCGTACGAGCAGACGGCCTCCCCCGGTTCCCGCATCGAGATCGACGTGATCGTCACGAACCACTCGTCGCAGCCGCAGACGGCCGAATGCCGAGCCGTGCCGCCGCGCGCCTGGCTCGCCGGGACCTCCTCGACTCCGCCGGCGGCGGATCGTGCGCCGGCCCCCGGGTGGTCTCGCGCCGAGGTGCCGGCGAAGAAGGAGGCCGCCGTCCGCCTGACGCTCACCGTTCCGGCCGGCCTCCGGGCAGGACGCTACCCGGTCCCGATCGACCTTCGGTACGGCCGCTGGGTCCTGCCCCAGTACACGGCGGCCATCGTGGCCGTGGCGACTCCCTGAGAATCGCACCTCGCGCGGCGCGCTCCTGTCGTGCGGCGACGTTCAATCGTTCGGGCGGGCCGTCGTGCCGGACGGCATCGGGTGCCCGCGCTGGACGCGGTGGCTCTTCGGGGCAAGCGTCACGCCGTCGCCGGTCCAGTCCCGGTCGGACGCGTTGACCCGGATGCTCGTGCCGTCGGACAGCGTCGTCCGCGTAACGCCCGGCGCAAGCACCCGGTGATCCGTGATGAACTCGTAATCGAGATCGCCGCCCCATTCGCGATGTGCGAGGTACTTCCGCCGGATCTCGTCCACCTCCTTCTTCGTCGGCGTGGCGTTGAACTCGTACCCCGTCCGGCCGGCCAGTTCGGGCCCGCCGCCGTAGGTGCACAATCCGTGGTAGATGATGTGCTGGAGCGGCACCCAGTGATCGAGCAGCGCCGCCTCGCAGTAGCCGTTGCCGTCGAACTTGCGCGAGGCCCCTCCGCCCGGGTAGCTCGTGTTGCCCGCGCTGACGATAACCCCCAGCAGGGGCGCGACGCTCGTCTCGCAGCCGACCGCGCCGAAGAGGTCCGCCGCGTATCGGAAATAGCCGATCGCCCCTTCGCCGTATTCGCGCCGCGTGATCACGCGGTTCGGCGGGAACGTCTCTTCCATGACCGACAGGCAGGCGTCCCAGTAGTGCATCCCGCGGAGGCCGAGCGCCTTGAGCTTCGGCAGGTCGCGCCTGCCGAATCGCTCGAGCATCTCCTGCGGTATCCCCTGGTACGAGTACCCGCCGATCCACGCGCCGTGGTACCGCAACTCGCCGTATTCGTTGATCTGGATGAAGTCCGGGGCCCAGTCGGGCGAGCACCGGTAGCAGTCCTTGTAGTTCAGGTGGAACCCCGCACGGTAGCCGGCCTCGTCGAGGCGCTTCATCATCCGCCGGAAGCCCTCTTCGCCGCCGTGCGCCTTTTCGAGCGGGAAGACGGTGGGGTGCGCGCCGTCGTGGCCCTCGTAATTCGCGCCGACGAAGACGAAGTTGATCTTCTCGAAGCCGGCCTCCCGGAACAGCGACAGGGCATCGGCAAACGCGTCCCACGACTGGAACGACCGCATCTCGCCCCGGCCGTCGAGCGACGAACGCTTCATCCCCATCATGACGCGGAGGCAGACCGAATCCATGAAGTACCGGACCTCCGGGTTGGCCTTCGCCCGCTCCCGCAGGGTCTTCACGCCCCGTTCGCGGATGAGGTAGTCGCGGAAGACGTTGCCGACGCCGACGTACCCTGCCTGATCCCGGTCGAGCGCCACGAGCCGCACGCGCCGATCGACCGGATCCAGCCGGGAGTGCCAGAACCTGCGATAGTGCAGAACCGGGTTGATCGACGCCGTCCGGCCCGGCCCCTGGTTCCGGCGGGCGCGCAGCTCCGCGTCGTACTCGCCGCTGACCAGGATGCCCATCAGCCCGCCCGCTTCGCGGATCGTGGCGTAGACGGGCTGCTGAAGCTGGTCTTCCCACGCGGCCTGGATGCCGTAGACCATGGAACCGTACTCGGCCGGGGCGTCGGGGCGGAAGTTCCAGCGCGTGTTGACGCCGGCCGGCGTGCCAGGGTCGCCGAAGCCGGCCTGCTCGAACTGCCGGTTCGCCCGCGGGTGGTTGCGGTCGAAGTAGTACACGCCGCCCGACCAGCTCGGAATCAACAGATACCCCGGCGACCCGGCCGGCACGGCCCCGAGATGGGGAAACAGCTCGACGTTCATCAGCCTCCAGCGTTGCGGTATGCCGTCTGGCGCGCGCTGCTCGCGAAGGCTCGCGATGGGAATCGCGTACTCGAACGTGTTCCCCTCGAGCTTCAGCTCGACGTCGAACGCGATCCCGAAGCTCAACGTGCCCATCGCGGAGGGAGAACCGGCGCCCGTATCGACGTGAATGACGGCGCGGGTGTCGTCCTGGCGCTCCACCCTGACGCCGCACCGGGAACTCGCGGCGTCGGGGCTGATGATCAGCGTCCGCATGCGGTCCTCGGTGTTGTCCCACGCGCGGATCACGCCGAAGTCGACGGCCGAGTAGGTCTCGCCGGTGCGCAGGTCGCGGAGTTCGCAGCGGCCCCCGCGCAGCGCCAGGTCGATGCGGAGCTGAAGGCGATCGTTGGACAGATGCAGCGAAGGCCCGGCGTTCGCCAGGACGGGCGCCAGCAGGCCCGGCAGGAGCGCCGCATACGAGGTTCGGATCATGTGTGCCTCCTCCCGCGAAAGCCGCGGTTACGGATGGAGTTCGAAGGCCGCCGTCGCCGACACCCCGCTCACGACATCCGTCGCGGCGATCGTCCACGTGCCCGCAGGATCATTCAGCGCAAACGGAATGCGCCAGGCCCGGACGGGGCCGTCTCCGCGGAGCATCGCGCCGTAGTACGGGCGGTCCTTCCCGTCCGGCCCGACGACCCCGACGCGGATCACATGGCCCGGGCGGTCCTTGCCGTCGGTATCGCGGACGCTGCACCGGAGGTCGAGGACGCCCCCGACCCCGGCCGACCTGCCGGCCTCCAGCCGGACCGCGCCGACCTTGTAGTCCAGCCTTGCCAGCACCGCCGGCGAGCTTCGCTCGATTTCCTGCTCGGCCTCCCTCACGTTCCCCACGTAACGCTCCTGCCGCATGTCGTAGGTGTGCTTCGCCGCGTCCCAGGTGAACACCGGCCGCACGGGGATCCCGGCGTCGGTGGCCTCGGGCGGCAGGACGGCGTCGATGTGGATGTCGCCGCGCCGATAGGAGTAGACCCTCGTGCCGAGTTTCCCCAACGGCTGCCGATAGGTCATCTCGAAGGCCGGTCGCACGCCGGCGCCCTTCTCGATCATCTGCCGCCACGCCCGGACGGTCCCCGGATCCTCGCGTCCCTCGAGCCACAACACGCCGTTGAGCAGGATCGATCGGCCGGCGCCGTGCCGCTCGACGCGAAGGCCAGCCGGCCCGCCCGGCTTTTCGGCCGCGGCGGCGGCATGGGCCCCGCGAAGCAGCATCGGCCCGTACTCCGTGGTTACGGTCGCGACGTGTCCCATGCGCCGCACCTGCTCCCGCAGCGACGGCATGGACGTCGTGTCGCCCGCGCCGAAGAACTCATCCATCGCCCGGGTCGTGCGGCGCCGGCATCGCTCGTCGAACCCGGCGGGCGGCACGTCGGCGATCACGGTGCCGCCGCGATCGGCAAAGGCCCGGATCTCCGTGACCTCGGCGTCCGACAGGGCATACGCCTGCACCAGCAGGAGCACCCGCACGTCGGCCTCGCGCAGGCGCCCCGCCCTGACCTGCCCCGACGCGACGTACTGCGGGGAGTAGCCCGCGTCGCCCAGCAGGTTCAGCACGTATTCGTGTGCCCGGACGGTGTCGGTCGCCTCGCCGCCGATCGCCTGGCCGATGTGCTGCGACGCCTGCGAGTGGAGCAGGGCGACGGGGTTTCCCGTCGGACGGCACGTCGCGAGCTGAGGCCCGAGCCCGCGGCGGATCTGCTGCCAGGACGGCAGGAACTCCTCGACGAACGGCATCCGCGTCAGGTCCGGCGCGAGCAGGCCGCCGTCGATCATGAAATACTCGATCATGTTGTTCCCGCCGAGGATCGACATCCACAGGCGATGCCGGTTGCGCGTCGGCACGCGCCGGTCCTCGACGTAGCCGCCGAACCAGTTGCCGCGCAGGACGCCGGGCCGCGCCAGCGCATTGACGAGCAGGTTGTCGCGATCGGCCAGGTACGGACCCCAGAACGTCGCCTGCGGCAGCGTGAGTTCCGGGTCTCCCACCGGCGAGCCCTCCGGGCCGACCACGCCCAACGGGTTGGTCTTCTCGATCTCCTCGCGCCGCTTGCGGATGTTCTCGGCGAAGAAAGACTCCCCGGCCGACAGCGAATCATGCACGCGAACGAACGACGCGTCCGGCGGCCCGCCCGGCGCCGATGCCGGGGCGGCCGGGTCCTTCGACTCCACGACGGTGTCCAGGGCCGCCGCGTCGCGGTCGGACGCCGTGTACGCCGGTTCGACGTCCTCCCACGACGCGAACTGCGTGCCCCAGGCCGCGTTGAGTTCCTCCAGCGAAGCGTATCGCGACCGGAGGAACGCCGCCAGGGCCGCCCCCTTGCCCGGCCGCGGAATGGGAATCTCGTCGCCCAGCGAGTGGATCAGCGCTCCCTTTCCGCCGCCGAACGTCATCCAGCCGAGATCGTCGCGGGCCTCCGCGAGCGGGTCGCCGATCACCGCCGTGAATCCCAACTCGCGCATCTGGAGGTTGCCGATGTGGTTGCCGTACCCGGAGATCGCGCCC
Organism: uncultured Planctomycetales bacterium; assembly: GCA_964617875.1. Taxonomy (GTDB): domain Bacteria; phylum Planctomycetota; class Phycisphaerae; order UBA1845; family PWPN01; genus CAZMVY01. The sequence goes on from CAZUAI010000054.1 coordinate 32,013, forward strand.
CACATGGCGATCGGGTACTCGCCGCGGTCGGGCCGGCGGACCCGGATCTCCGTCTCTTCCTGATGAATCGTCCGCCCGCCCGCGCACAGCCGCATCCGCAGGCGCGCCCCCCAGCTCACCACGTGCCCCTGCGGGACCGCGAACGCGACATTCGACGCCCCCGCCTCGACCGGCTGTACCGTCCGCGAGAACACCCGCCCGTAGCCGTCTTCCAGCGCCATGTCGATCGACGCCGCCTCTTCGGCCGCCGCCGGTCGCGACAGGACGACACGCCCCGTGATGGGCTCGCCGGCTTCATAGAACGCCGCCGCGGGCTCGATCGCGTCGATCCGCATCGCCGGCCGGACATCGACAGCGAACGAGCCCCAGTTCTCCACCCCGTGCGGACCGGTCACGCTGCAATCGACGAAATGCCACCCGCCCGGCAACGGCGGCAGCGCCACGTCCCATTCCAGCGGGCCGGCCTTGGCCTCGAACGGCGATTCGCTTTCGTGGAGGACCTCTCCCCACAGGTTTCGCACGCGGCTCTTCCGCGTCAGCCGGACCCCGTCGGACCCCGACCACGCCGCGCGGATGCGCAACGGCGGGGCCGGCCTCGCCGCCTCGATCTCGATGCCGTCCGGGAAGCCGCTCGTCCATGCCAGCCGAGGGTCTCGCCCCGCGGCCCACAGGACGCACCGGGCCGCCATCGACTGGTGGTAGTCGTAGCGGACCGGCGCGGTGGAATCGTACTCCATCGGCGGCGTCATCGCGCCGGGCACGGCCGCGAACACGCTCGGCTGCTCGTTGTAGTCCACGACCAGCACCCGGCCCCGCCCGAAACGGTACGCGTGGAACAGCCGCGGCCCGATCGCCTCCGGACTCGGAATGTCCAGGCTCGGCATGAACCAGTTGCGGTAGAAGTCCAGCCCCGCGAACGGCGTGCCGCGCGACAGCGCCGCCACGGCCTCCGGCAGCGGCTCGCGCAGCAGGCGGGGATCGACGTCGTGCCGGTGGAACAGGACGAGGCCGCAGCCGTTCGCCACCTTCCTCAGGATCAGGTACTGAGCCGCCTCCGACAGCGACAGGAACCGGAAGTTCGCCAGCACGATCACGTCGCAGTCGTCCTCGAGCATCCGCTCGAAATGGGCCATCCGCTCGGAGTAGGACGACGACTCGATCCAGATCGCCAGCCAGTACCACTCCCCCAGGCGATGCCATGTGTCCGACGGCATGCCGCGGACGTCCACGTCGCACCGCCGGGCAAGTTCCGGCACGTCGTACGCCCCGCTCCGATTTGCCAGAATGAGCGCCCTCGCCCTTCCGGCCGCGGACGGGCGGGCCCATTTGGTATGGGGCGTTTCGATGCCCTGGCCGAACCGCAGGAACGCGCGGCCGTCGAGCCGCCAGCCCAGTTGCGGCGGCTCCGCGGCCGGCATGCGCACGGCCGCCGCGAGCAGCACGAGGCACGCAAGACCGGCCCTACTCCGGCAGACCACGGTACAGCCGCTCCTTCTTGTACACGTACAGCCCCTCGCGGGCCTCCGGGACGGCGTGCGCGATGCGTGCCACGCTGCAGGCGGGATCGTCCGACAGCGGCGGGGCGTTCGCGGCCTTGTACAGCCGGTTCAGCTTGCGGCCGGCCACGCCCATGTGCGCCCCGGGCGCCTTCTGCGGAAAGAAGGGGTAGTAGGGCAGGTCGTTCGCGATCCGTTGCTGCGCACGGCGGATGCCCTCCGCATACGCACGAAGCACCTTGACGCGATCGGCGTACCGTTCGCGCGTGACGCTTCCGTCCGTGCCGACCAGGACAAGCGCATCCGTCGTGAACACCCGCACGGGCCCGCGCTGCGCGGCAAGTCGCTTCGCAAGGGCCGGCAGGCCCGACCCGTGCGAAGCGCCCTCCGGGCCGTCCGCAGGAAACGCGCCTGCCCCGTTTTCAACAAAGAACAGCCGGCCGAACCGCTCCGTCATGTCGTAGCGCGAATACTCGGCCTTCTTCCAGTCGCGCATCCAGGCGATGAACGACCAGTTGCTGAAGAAACGGATGTCGCGATACACGTTGAGCGCCCAGTCGTCGCCGGCCCGGGCCGTCCCGAGACCGAGCTGCGCCCACGTGACCCGGGCCTCCGCGGTCCAGAGTTCATCCTTCGGACCGCCCGAGTACACGCACTCGACGTCCATCTTCCGTTCGTGGTCGCCCAGCGCGTCATGCATGCTCGCCGTCGGCGGCTTCGGCGGGTCGAACGTCAGCGTCACGGTCCGCCCCCTGCACGAGAACAGCATCTGCACCGTGTTCACCGGCGGCTCGACGCCCCGCTCGCGGGCGTGCCGCGGGACGGCCTGGATGTCGATGAGGCTCGATTCCTGCGGCTTCCACACGTGCTCGGGCAGGTCCTCCTGCACGTCGCGCTGGTAGCACGCAAGGGCGAGCAGGAGCCCCGTGTCGTCGTAGCCGATGCGGAACAGCGTCACGTCGGGGCAGAGCAGGTTCGGCTCCAGCGAGTGCGACAGGCCCCAGCCCAGCGCCGTCTCCCGCCATGCCGGCTCCGTCAGCCGGCCGTCGATCGCGATGGGCCCGTGGATCCTCGACGCCACGTACACCGGAAACGGCAGCGGTGCCGCATCCGTCCCCTCGGCCTCCGCGGGCCGCGACGAGACCAGCAGGGCAACCACCGCCGTGGCGAGGCACGAGCCGGCGAAATCCCGTCGCCTTCCGATTTCCGACGCTCTCACGTGCGCACCTGCTCGCGTTTGAACTTCCCGTCGTTGCGGCCGGCAACGACGAAGGACCGCATCCTAAGCCCCCGTGCCGGCGGCGACAAGCGCGCTCTCGCACGCCGCCGCGGACGCGACTACAATCCGGCATCCGACCGTGGACGGGTCGGCCCGACGACCGACTTCCGCAGGGCCAGGAGCGCGACGATGCCGCAATCACGAACGACGTGGATCGCCGGTACGGGGCTTGTGCTGCTCTTCTCCGCGGACCTGTTGGCTCCGCCCACGCGGCAGACGGCGACGTACCAGCGGATCAAGGCCTGCCTCGACTCGGTTCCCGCGATCGATACGCACGATCACCTGTGGCCTTTCGAACGATTCTGCACGCGGGACGACGCCAGGGGCGTCGAGGCGATGGACCTCCACAGGATGTGGCGGGGCGGATACTACGCCTGGTACAACCCGCTGACCGAACGCAAGCCCGGCGAGCCGTTCGAGACGTGGTGGCGCGCCGCCAGACACGACTTTGCCGACGCCCGCGCCACGAGCTTCTACCGCTACCTCCTGCCGGCGTTCACCGACCTCTACGGCGTCGATTTCGAGCGGATCACCGACGAGCAGGCCGCCCGGCTCGACCGGCAGATCATCGAGCACTACAAGGACCCGAAATGGTGGTATCACGTCATCACCGAGCGGGCCAACATCGAGCTGGTCTTCACGGACCCGTACTGGGCGCCGCTCGCCATGAAGACCGACTACCCGTTCGTCGTGCTGGTGGTGAACATCAACTCGCTCGTCCGGGGCTTCCATCCGTCGGAGTACGAGCAGCCCGACACGGACCCGTATCACTTTGCCAGGGAGCACAACCTGCCCGTCGCCACGCTCGACGACTACGTGGCGGTGCTCGACCGCCTGATCGCCACCGCCCGGGAGCGCGGGGCCGCCTGCCTCAAGCAGACGCTGGCGTACAACCGCACGCTCCGGTTCGAGAACGTTCCCAGGGAACGGGCCGCCGCCGCGTTCGGACGGCCGCGAAAGGAACTGTCGAGCCGGCAGATCCAGGACTTCGAGGACTTCGTCATGTGGCGGATCGTCGAGCTGTGCGCCAGGCACGACCTGCCCATCCAGATCCACACCGGCCAGGCCCGCATCCAGGGGTCCAACCCGATGCTCCTGGTGGACATGATCGAGGCCAACCCGAAGACGAAGTTCATCCTCTTCCACGGGGGGTTTCCGTGGGTCGGCGAGACCGGCGTGATCGTCATGCGTCACACCGCGCACGTCTGGATCGACTCCGTGTGGATGCCGTCCCTCAGCTACACGATGGCCAAGCGGGCGTTCCACGAATGGCTCGAGGTCATGCCGTCCAACCGCATCCTGTGGGGGGCCGACTGCGGCTATGCCGAGGGCACCTACGCCGCCACCGAGGGCATGCGGCGATGCTGGGCGGAGGTCCTCGCCGAGAAGGTGGACGCGGGCGACCTGCGCGAGGAGGACGCCCTGCGGATCGGCCGGCAGATCTTCCGCGAAAACGCGCTGAGCCTCTTCCCGCGCATCCGGCAGCAGCTCTGGAAGGGCACGAAGACGCTCGATCCCGTTTCCGGCACCGCCATTCCGCTCCCACCCGCGAACGCGGGAGCGGCCCGTTCTCCATGACGAGGGCTCGCCGTCCCACCGTCCCTTCGCCGCGACGCCTTCTCTCCCCTTCTCCCTCGCAGGGAGAAGGACGGGATGAGGGCGACCGATTTCAACCGCGGACCGGCGAAGCGGATCGACCCTCCCCATCCCCTCCCTGTCTCAGGAGAGGTAGGGTGGGCGGTTCCGCGGTACTCCGCGGGTTCGCCCACCAGCTTGTCGGTCCCCTCTCCCTCGCAGGGAGAGGGCCGGGGTGAGGGTGACCGATTTCAACCGCGGGCCGGCGAAGCGGATCGACCCTCCCCATCCCCTCCCTGTCTCAGGAGAGGTAGGGTGGGCGGTTCCGCGGTACTCCGCGGGTTCGCCCACCAGCTTGTCGGCCCCCTCTCCCTCGCAGGGAGGGGGCCGGGGTGAGGGTGACCGATTTCAACCGCGGACCGGCAAAGCGGATCGACCCTCCCCATCCCCTCCCTGTCCCAGGGAGGGGGGTTGCATTCCCCTTCTCCCTCACAGGGAGAAGGACGGGATGAGGGTGACCAACCCCCTCTCCCTCCCAGGGAGAGGGCCGGGGTGAGGGT
>CAZUAI010000055.1:0-36803 GCA_964617875.1 uncultured Planctomycetales bacterium
CGGCCATTCGGGCCCAACACCATCAGGAATACTCTGTAATGATGCTACAGTCTCAGCAATTCGGGCGTTTTCCTGCGCGAGCCCGATGCGATGTTCTGTCTCACGGAGTCGCACGAAGTCGCATCAAACCCACCCAAAAACGGCGAGCAGGACGGCGAGACAAAACGAGCCGCGTGAGCGGCGTGCGTATGCTTTCGGGCCGATGACGACAATTTCTTCGCGGTTGCTGCAGCGTAGTCGTAGGTGCCGGCCGCCTTCGCTTCCTGCGGCATGGTGTTCAGGTCGGGAAGAACGCTCAGCGCCTCGGCCCGTTCGCCAAGAACGGTTTGCGAGTAGCGCCGCATCGTCAGTTCAAGCGTGGAATGCCGGGCAAGGTCCATCGCGACCTCCGGATGAACACCGCCGCGAGCCAGATTCGTTATGAACGCGTGACGCAGGGAATGATAGTCGCAGAGAACTTTAGACGCCGGAGGTGGTCACAGCTTGTGACCACCTCTTTCTTCTCCGCCCTGGTGATACGGAAGGCGAAATCGACCGGAAACCGGGCCGCGTTGCGTTTGACGGCCTGATTCAGGGCCTTCGTGGTGACCTCGTAAATGGAAGCCAGGTCTGCGTCGAGGATAACCCGCTCGCCACGAATCAACAGTATCGACCGCTCAATCCGCCCGACGGGCGCGATGCTCGCCTTCTTCGCCACCGCGTCACCGTCCTTTTCTGCCCCCCGGCCGAAGTTTCAGGCGCAACGCACGGCACAGCCGATCCGCCGTATCCAGCGTGATGTCGCGCTGCCCGCGCATGAACCGGCTGAGCACGGCCAGCGCCACGCCGGAATCAAGGGCGATTCGATACATGCTTCTGGGGTCGGCCTTCATCGCGTTTCTGATTGTGTGTGCGAGCGTCATAGATTACCTCACAAGCACAATACGCGGACCGGCGCAATTGCCAATGGGTTAGCACACACACACCATGGCCGCTCGCAGCCGGTTGCCGGGGGGCCGCCCGCTGCCGTCAGGCCGGGGCATCAACCACCTTGACACCTGCCGCCGGGGCCTCCAAGGCCGCTGGCGCGTCCGGGGTTATCAGGCCGTATTGCTCCGCTGCGTCGCACGGAGGGGCCGGAAAGGGCCTTGCCGGGGTCGCTGCGGAGCCAGTCACGTATCGATACCGAGATGCCCGGCCGGGCGTGCCCTTCTCGGCAAGCATCAGCACGCCGTCGGCCACGAGCATTTTAGTCGTCGAGGCTCGGCTTGCGGCGGGCCGACGCAGCGGTCAGAATGCCGCAATACCGGCAGACCGGAGAATCAAGCGACAGGAGGATTCCATGAAGCGTCTCGTCACGATTCTTTCGATGACCGCGTTCGCCGTGGTTTCGGTCCATGCCGCCGAGTTCCGCCGATTGCCCGTCAAGGAATACCGCGACAAGATGAAGGGCGGCTGGCTCGGTCAGATGGCCGGCGTCGCCTGGGGGGACCCGACCGAGTTCAAGTGGCAGGGGGCCATCATCCCTGCCGACAAGGTACCCAAGTGGGCGCCGGATACGATCAACGGCAGCTTCCAGCAGGATGACCTCTACGTCGATATGACCTTCCTGCGCACCTTGGAGGTCCACGGGCTGGACGTGTCGATCCGGCAAGCGGGTATCGACTTTGCCAACAGCGGTTATCCCCTCGCGCACGCGAACGAGGCGGGGCGGAACGCACTGCGTCAGGGCATCGCTCCACCGGATTCCGGGCATCCCCAATTCAACAAGCACGCCGACGACATCGACTATCAGATCGAGGCCGATTTCGCCGGTCTGGTTTCGCCGGGTCTGCCGAGCACGGTGATCCGGCTTGGCGAGAAGTTCGGCCGGTTGATGAACTACGGCGACGGGCTGTACGGCGGGCAGTTCGTCGGCGGGATGTATGCGGAAGCCTTCTTCGAGAAGGAGCCGGTCAAGCTCGTCGAGGCCGGTTTGCGTTGCATCCCGCCGGGCAGCCAGTACGCGGAATGCGTCCGCGACGTGCTCGCCTGGTACAGAGAGAATCCCGCGAACTGGGAAGAGACCTGGCGGCGAATCGAGGAGAAATATCAGAAAAACCCGGCCTATCGCCGGGCCTCCTGCGTCAAGGACAAGTACAACATCGACGCCAAGATCAACGGCGCCTACGTCGTCCTCGGGCTGCTCTACGGCAAGGGCGATCCGGATGAGTCGATGGTCATCGCCATGCGGGCCGGGCAGGACTCGGACTGCAATCCATCCAGCGCCGGAGGCGTGTTGTTTACCACCCTCGGCTTCTCCAGAGTCCCCGACCGCTTCAAGGAGAAGCTGGACGAGCGAAGAACCTGGATCCACACCAGCTACAACTTCCCGAAGCTGATCGATGCATGCGAGAAGGTGGCCCGTCAGGCCGTGGTGAAGGTCGGCGGGAGGATCGAAAAGGACGAAAACGGCGATGAGGTGTTCGTCGTGCCGGTCGAGAAGCCCCTTCCCGGCACGCTGGAGCAGACCTGGGAGCCCGGCCCGATCGCCGGCAGCAGGTTTACGGCCGCGGAGATGGCCTTGATCAAGCCGCCGCAGCAAGCACCGCGCGAGATCGCCCGCGCGGACCTCAGCGCGGCACTTGCGAAGTTCGCCCCGGGCTGGATGGCCAAGGATTGCGGCGACGTGATGTCGCCCGGCGTTCGCGACGTACTGGGCAAGAAGAACGTCCTGGTCACCCACCCGCTCAGCGAGACCATGCCTTGCGTTCTGGGGCGGCGGGTGGACATTCTGCCCGACAAGAAGACCGTGCTGCACCTCGTGGTCGGGCACCATCCCGAGGGGGATTGGCTTCTGAGCGTCACGGCCGACCGGGAGCTGGTTCGCAAGGTAATCGGCAAGGAGACCGCGCCCGACGGCTGGACGAGCATCGATGTGGATCTCTCCGACTACGCCGGCCAGCTCATTACGCTGCAGCTGATCAACGCGGCCAACGGGTGGTCCTACGAAGCGGCCTACTGGGCCAGGATCGAGATCGAGTAGCGAGGCGGCAATGCCGAAAAGGGGAAATCGGCCGCCGGGAGCCCTTCGATCTTCGGCGCGTGTTCGGTTGTCCGCTGGCCGGGTTCCCTTGCAGGTTGCCGGCGGAAACGTATGATCGTGCCCATGTCTTCACAAAACCTTATTCAGAAACGTATGGATGAGAAGCCGAAGCAATCGCATGGGCCGTCGTCCGAGGCCGGTCCGGGCGGGCTGACGCGGCGGCAGATTCTGAAGCGCGCGGCGCTGGTCGGCGGGGCGCTGGCCGCACCGTACATCGTGCCGTCCTCGGTGTTGGGCCGGAACGGTGCCGTTCCGCCCAGCGAGAAGATCGTCATCGGCGGCATCGGCATCGGCGCAAGAGGGACGCACGACCTCAAGTGGATGCTGCCGGAAAAGGACGTCCAGTTCGTCGCCGTGTGCGATGCCCAGAAATCGCGGCGGGAGGCGGCCAAGAAGGTGGTCGATAGCCACTACGGGAACAAGGACTGTGCCGTCTACGCGGACATGCGTGAGTTTCTTGCCAGGCGCACGGACATTGACGCCGTGCTCATCACGACCGGCGATCGCTGGCACGCGGCAGCCGCCGTCATGGCCATGCGCGCCGGCAAGGACGTCTTCAGCGAGAAGCCCTCGTGCATGACCATCACCGAGGGGCAGGCAGTGGTCGATGCCGCGAAGCAGCACGGCCGCATCTATCAGACCTGCACGCAGCGTCTCAGCGAGGCCAACTTTGTCTTCTGCATCGAGATGGCCCGCAGCGGCCGGCTGGGCGAGGTTCATACGGCGCGGGCGCACATCGCGCCCTGGGACGCCGCCGAAATGACGCACGACTGGCTCCCGCCGGAGCCGCTGCCGCCCAGGGAGCAGGTCGATTGGGACCTCTGGCTGGGCCCGTGCCCGTGGCGGCCGTTCAACTCCTCGTACATCCGCGGCGCCTGGCGGGGCCATTACGACTTCCACACCAGTTGCATCGGCGAGTGGGGCGCCCATACGTTCGCCCAGGCGCAGGCCGGCCTGAACCTGCTCGACACCTCGCCCGTCGAATATGAATACGTGAAGAATCCCACCGGGGACGGCATGGTCACGAAGTTCGCCAACGGCGTGAAGATGACCCTGCACCGCGAAGGGTTCTGGAAAGGCTCATGCGGCATGCGATTCGAGGGAGCCGACGGATGGGTCGCCGCCGCCGACGGGTACAAACAGCCGGAGGTGTCCGATCCGGCGATGCTGGCGGACTTTGACAAGATCGTCAAGGACTATATGGAGCGGACGGGCCGCCCGATGAACCACGTGCGCAACTTCCTCGATTGCGTCCGGTCCCGAAAGCCGACCGTGGCCAACGCCGAAGTCATGTTTCACTCGATGTCCACGGTGCATGCCGCGAACATCTGCATGTGGCTCAAACGGGACATGAAGTACGACCCCGCGAAGAAGGAGTTCGCCGACGCCGACGCGAACGGCTTTCGTTCGCGGCCCATGCGGGCGCCCTGGGTGATCTGAGCATCCCGTCGCCTGCCGATGGGATCGCGAATTCCGGCAAAGGAGAGATTCTGCATGCGAATGCTGCGAACGACAGTCGTGGGCCTGGTGATTTCAGGTATGGCCTTCGCGGCCGACGAGAAGGCCCCACGCCCGGTCAATACGCCCCCGGAAGGCTTCACGGCCCTGTTCAACGGCCGCGACCTGACCGGCTGGCGGGGGCAGGCGCCCGATCAGAATCCGTATGAGATCGCCCGGTGGAGTTCCGAGGAGAAGGCCGCCAGACAGAAGGCCGCCGACGAGGACATCCGCCGGCACTGGCGAGTCGAGGACGGGCAGATCATCAACGACGGGGGAGGTGCTTACCTGACCACCGCCAAAGACTACGGCGATTTTGAGCTGTTCGCCGACTGGCGGTTGACCCCCGGTACGGACAGCGGGATTTACCTGCGCGGCACGCCGCAGGTGCAGATCTGGGACCCGGACAACGAGAGCGTCCGGCACCTTGGTGCGGACAAGGGCTCGGGGGCCCTCTGGAACAACGGCGAGACCATGCCGGGCAAGTGGCCCGCGGTGAAGGCCGACAGGCCCGTGGGCCAGTGGAACACGTTCCGTATTCTCATGATCGGCGAGCGCGTCAGCGTCTGGCTCAACGGCCGTCAGGTTGTGGACGACGCCGTCATGGCGAACTACTGGGACCGCAAGAAGCCGATGCTGCCGAGCGGACCCATTCAGCTCCAGACCCACGGCGGCGAGATGCGCTTCCGCAACATCTTCCTGCGCGAGATTCCCCCGGAAGAGGCCAACAAACGGCTCCAGGCCCGCAAGGACGAGGGCTACAAGGTCCTCTTCAACGGCAAGGACCTCGACGGCTGGATCGGCGACACCGGCGCCTACGCGGTCCGGGACGGCGTGATGGTGTTCACCGGCAAGTCGGGCGACATCTTCACCCGGGACACGTACAGCAACTTCGCCATCCGCTTCGAGTTCAAGCTTCCCCCCGGCGGCAACAACGGCCTGCTCATCCGCGTGCCGAAGCCCGAGGCCGGCGGTACGTTCAGCGGCATGGAGATCCAGATCCTCGACGACGCCGACCCCAGGTACGCCGCCATCAAGCCCTGGCAGCATCACGGCTCCGTGTACGGCATCGCGCCGTCGCACCCGGGCTATCTGCGCCCGACCGGCCAGTGGAACTTCCAGGAGGTGGTCGTCGACGGCTCCCGGATCCGGGTGTTCCTCAACGGCACACTCATCACCGACGCCGACCTTGAAAAGATCGGGAAGCCGCTGGACGATCGCGAGCACCCCGGCATGAAGCGCGCCGACGGCCACGTCGGCTTCATGGGCCACGGCGACCCCGTGGAGTTTCGCAACATCCGCCTCAAGGTGCTCAAGTAAGGCATTCGACAGGGCAACGTCCCCGATATTCCGCGAATGCGAAGGCACGCGCCAGCAAGGCTTTCACGAACCCTGCGACGTTCGCTCGCGGGCGGCGGCAGTCAGCCGGTGCTGCCTGACCAACGCTGCTCCTGCTGACCGGGGTTCCTGAGGCCCCGCGCCGCGCGCATGGGATACAGAATGAACATGCCCGCGCCGGGCGCGGGCATGATGTTGCTGGCGGTTGGGGTTGTCGGGTGCGTCAACAGGGCGGGGGCTTCCCGTTCCCCGGTCAGCCGCCGATCTTGAAGTTCCTTACGTCGTCGCGATTGCCGTACGCGCCATCCTCGCCCGCGGACAGCAGGATAAACGTATCCGCGTTGTAGGGCGTGACCACGCCACTGGCGGTGTGCACGTCGTGGTTGTGGAAGTAGTTCACGAACGTTTCCGGCTTATCTGACTTCGAGGGGTCGGCCGGATACCCATCACAGTACTCTGCGATGAGGTGCCTGCGGCCTTTGAAAAGCCAGCCATCCGTATTGCACTTGCCGCAGCCCGCGAAGAGTCTGTTGTCCTCGTGGTAGTATGCAGCAGGTCTGAGTTTCAGTGTGAGTTCCCAGTTCGCCCGGGTATCACCAATGCCTTCGCCGCCGGGTGTTGCGCGGTAGTAGAGGATGGGGAATCCGTACGCATCCATAAGAACAAAGCGTCCGGTGTCGGGCATGCCGATCTGCTGCAACTGGTGCGTCGCGAAGTCGTTATCACGGACGATCTTGGCTGCTTCGAGCTGGATAAACGCAGAGTGACGCTCGACGCCCGGGGCGGCCCGGCTGACGTCGCAGTTCCCGAATGCTGCGCTGTCGGGACGACACCCGTCGAGGTGTTCGAAGGCCGCATCGATCCCGCGGAGGTCGTATCCCACGAGGGCGCGTGCCAACCAGTGGGCGCCGTTGAGCTGGCCCGTGTACCCCGCGTTCACGCCGGGATCATTGCTGAGCGGGTCGGTCCGATTGACGTAGGTGGCACCCTGCATTCGCGTCGCCGCGCTGTCGGGGTACTGGTCCTTGTGCTCGTTCCGGAACATCTCGAGGCCCTTGCCGATCGAGTCGAGCTGGGACTGGACCTTGACCTTCTTGGCTTGGGCGCGGGCCTTCGAGAGCGACGGCAGGAGCATCCCGATCAGCAGCGAGATGATCGCGATCACCGTCAGCAGCTCCACCAGGGTGAAGCCTCGTGGGGGGGGACTGGTTCTGCGAGTCATGGCACTTCTCCGTAATACGATATCGTATGAGTCCTTCCGTTTTCCGGGGCCGGGCTCCACGCCGGGCCCCGTCTCTATATTCTAGCGTCTCCCCGGCCCGGAAGCACGTCACGCGCCGATTGCCCGGTCACTCATCACTCAGTACCTGTCCTTTATGCACCTCCCGACACGGAGTTGATCAGCGTGACGAGCGGCAGGAACAGGGCGATGACGATGAAGCCGACGATGCCGCCGAGGATGACCACCATCACCGGCTCGAGCAGGCTGACGAGGCCGGCCACGAGGGTCTCGACCTCTTCGTCGTAGTTGTCGGCGATTTTCATGAGCATCTTGTCGAGATCGCCGGTTTCCTCGCCGACGTCGATCATGTTGACGACGATCGCGTCGCACACGCGGGCGGCACGGAGCGGGTTGGCGAAGCTCTCGCCCTCGCGAATCGAGTCGTGCACCTTGCCGAGGGCCTTGGAATAGACCTCGTTTCCGCAGGTGTCCTTGGCGATGATGAGGGCCTCGAGGATGGGCACGCCGGCGCTGATGAGCGTGCCGAGCGTTCGCGTAAAGCGGGCGACGGCGGTCTTCGCGAGGATGTTGCCCATGATCGGGATCTTGAGCTTGGCCACGTCCACGTAGAAACGGCCGCCTTGCGATTTCTTGATCAGCTTGATCAGCAGGAAGAAGACCACCGGGCTGATGAAGACGCAGACCCAGCCGGGAGGCGTGCCGGAGATGAACCACTCGGAGATCGCCATCAGCAGGAGCGTCATGCTGGGCAGCTGAGCGCCGAAGTCCTTGAAGATTTCCTTGAACTTCGGGACGACGGCGATCATGATGCCGCTGACGATCATGACGGCGAAGGAAATGACGACGATCGGGTAGATCATCGCGCCGATGACTTTTCGTTTGAGGCGCTGGGCCTTCTCCATGAACTCGGCGAGCCGCTGGAGAATGACGTCGAGTACGCCGCCCGCCTCGCCGGCGGCGACCATGTTGCAGTAAAGGCGGTCGAATGCCTTGGGTTGGCGCGCCATGGCCTCGGAGAGGGTGGCACCGCCCTCGACGTCGTCGGCGACGTTGCGGATGATGACGCGAAGAAGGCCGGGTTTCTGCTGCTGCTCGAGGATGCGGAGGCTGCGGAGGATCGGCAGGCCGGCGTCCTGCAGGGTGGAGAGCTGACGGGTGAACTGGGTGATCTTCTTGGTCGGGACCTTGCCGAACCCGCCGGCGGCCTTGCTTTTCTTCTTGCCGGGGGCGGCTTTGCCATCGGCGCCCTTGGCAGGGGCCTTCTTGCCGCCCTTCTGGCGGATCTTCGTCGGGAAATAGCCCTGGCTGCGGATCTTGACGAGGGCCTCTTCGGTCGAGGCGGCCTCCACCTCGTCCTTGATCTCCTGCCCGGCCTGATTCATCGCCTCGTACTGGAACTTGGGCATGATTATCCCTCTTCCATCAGCGTCTCTTTGACCACTTCCTCAATCGTGGTCACGCCGTCCGTGATGGCCAGAAGCCCGGATTCGCGCAGGGTTCGCATCCCGCGCTTGCGGGCCTCGTTCCGCAGAATGTTCGAGGACGCCCGTTGCATGATCAGCTCCCGCATGTCGTCGTCCAGCGTCATGATCTCGAAGATGCCCATCCGGCCGCGGTAACCGGTGCCTTTGCAGTAGTCGCAGCCCTTGCCGTAGAAGAACACCTTGCCCGCGACGTCTTCCGGCCGAAGCTCGAGTTCCATGAGCATCTCCTCGGTCGGGTGGAACTCCTCTTTGCAGTTCTCACAGATCTTTCGAACAAGCCGTTGCCCGACGACCGCTTCGAGCGTGGCGGTGATGAGGAACGGCTCCAGGCCGAGGTCCATGAGCCGCGCGATCGCCGAGGGAGCATCGTTCGTATGGAGGGTCGAGAATACCAGGTGTCCGGTCAAGGAAGCCTGTACGGAAATCTGTGCGGTTTCCAGATCGCGGACCTCGCCAACCAGGATGATGTCGGGGTCCTGACGGAGGAAGCTCCGCAGACACCGCGCAAAAGTAAGCCCGATTTCCGAGTTGATCTGACATTGGATGAGCCCGTCGATGTCATATTCGACAGGATCCTCGCTGGTCAGGATCTTGGTGTCGATCGTGTTCAGCTTGTTGAGGCAGGCGTAGAGGGTCGTCGTCTTTCCGGAGCCGGTGGGGCCGGTGACGACGATGATTCCATTGGGTTTCTCGATAAGCTGCTTCAGCTTGGCCAGGTCGTCCTCGCGAAGGCCGATCCGGTCGAGGTCGAGGCGGACGTTGCTGCGGTCGAGGACACGCATGACGACGCTCTCGCCGAACATGGTGGGGAGGACCGCGACGCGGAGGTCAACCGGGTTGCCGCCGACGGTGAGTTCGATGCGGCCGTCCTGCGGAAGGCGGCGTTCCGCGATGTTGAGGTTGGCCATGACCTTGATACGCGAGGCAACGGCCATGGCGATGTGGCGCGGCGGCGGGACCATCTCGTAGAGGACGCCGTCGATGCGGTAGCGCATCTTGAACTCGTCCTCGAAGGGCTCGAAGTGGATATCGGACGCCTTGTCCTTGATCGCCTGCAGAAGGACGAGGTTCAGGAGCTTCTTGACGGGGTTGGATTCGGCGGCCTGCTTGAGGTCGTCGAGGTCGATGCTCTCGGCGCTGTGCTCGGCGAGAACCTTGAGGCCCTCGTCACCGGCGATCTCTTCGATGAGGCTCGCGACGCTGTCGGCCTGCTCCTCGGGGTAGTACCGCGTGAGGGCCGCTTCGATCTGCTCGGGCGAACTCAGGTACGGCCGGATCGAGAAGCCCATCAGCTTCTTGAGGTCGTCGGTGGCGTGAAAGTCCTCCGGGCTTCGGAGGGCGATCGAGAGCAGCTTGGTCTCGGGCTGGTAGTCGATCGGGATGATCTTGAATGTCTGGGCGGTCCGGCTGGGGATCAGCTTGATGATGTCTTCGGGGATGTCCATCTTGCTGAGGTCGATGGGCTCCATGCCCACCTGAGCGGCGAGGGCAAGCTGGACATCGGCCTCGCTGACGTAGTTGAGTTCGACGAGAATCTGGCCGATGGGCCCGCCCTTCTCGTTCTGGATTTCCTTCGCCTCGGCGGCCTGCGTGCGGGTGATCAGGCCCATTTTGATGAGGATACGGCCGAGGTTTCGTCCCTTGAGCTGGCTGATCGGCGGCATGCGGCCCCGACCAGCGGGCGAGGCGGGGCTGGCGAGCGGGGCGGCCGGGGGCTTCTTTGGCGGCACCGCTTCGGCGGCGCCGCTTTTGGCCTCGGGGGGCCTGGCGGTGTCTTCCGGCTTGTAGGGACGCGACGGCACCCGCGGGGCCGCGCCCTTGTCGCCGGCAGCTGACGGGGCCTTGGGCGGCATCGCCGACAGGTCCGGCGTGACCGGCCGCGAGCGGACGGGCTGCACGGTCACCTTGGGCGGCGTTGCACCGGCGTGGGGATTGTTGCTCGGGCCTTGGTCTGGCATAACAGCCTCTCGCTCGCTTGAGCCCGCACGGGGCTACGCTTTCTGCTGGGGCGGCAACTCGTCCTCGTCCTTCTGCTTCTTCGCGTCGCCGAGCGGGCTGCCGCCGGCGGTGGCGCCGGGGGCCACGCCGCGTTTGTGGGCCTCGATCTTGTCCTGCATCTCGCCCGGATGGCGGGCCTTGTCCATCGCCTCTTCCTCCGAAATCGTCCTGCTCATGTAGAGTTGCAGCAGGTGCTCGTCGAGCAGCTGCATGCCGTACTTCTTGCCCGTCTGGATGCTCGAGTCGATACGGAAGGTCTTGTTTTCGCGGATCAGGTTGGCGATAGCGGGGGTTACCACCATGAACTCGTACGCCGCCACCATGCCCGACTCGATCCGCGGGCACAGCGCCTGCGACAACACGGCGATCAGCGTGGTCGAGAGCTGCACGCGGATCTGCTCCTGCTGCTCGTGCGGGAAGGCGTCGATGATGCGGTTGACCGTTCCCTGGCAGCCGGTGGTGTGGAGCGTGCCGAAGACGAGGTGGCCCGTCTCGGCGGCCCGAATCGCCGATTCGATCGTTTCCAGGTCGCGCAACTCGCCGACGAGGATCACGTCGGGATCCTGCCGTAGCACACGGCGGAGGGCTTCGGCGAAGCTCGGTACGTCGTTGCCCACTTCGCGTTGGTTGATAATTGATTTCTTGTGTTGATGGTAATATTCGATCGGATCTTCGACGGTTACGATATGACGGTCGAAGTTCTCGTTGATGTAGTTCAGCATCGAGGCGAGAGTCGTAGTCTTTCCGGAGCCGGTGGGTCCCGTGACGAGGAATAGTCCTCGCGGACGACGACAGAGTGCCCGGGTAATCTTGGGCAGGCCGATCTCGTCAAACGAGAAGAAACGCGACGGAATAAGTCGGAGAACGACCGCGAGGTTGCCGCGTTGGCGGAACACGGAGACGCGGAAGCGGCCGGCGTCACCAAAGGCGAAGCCGAAGTCCGTGCCGCCCTCTTCCTGGATTTCCTGCTGGTTGCGATCGGGGGTGATGGACTTCATCAGGGAAACGGTGTCCTCGGGCTCGAGGACCTTGGTTTCGAGGGATCGCAGGTGGCCGTGGAGGCGCAGGACCGGCGGGCGGCCCACGGTCAGATGAATATCGGAGGCGTTACGCTTGATGCAGGTTTCGAGCAGTCGGTCAATGTGCAGACTAGACAACGTCGGCCTCCACCAGGCCCTCGACCTGGGCCTGCTTGGCAATCTCTTCCATGGTCGTCACGCCTTTGAGGATCTTGAGTTTACCGTCCTCGAGGAGCGTTCTCATGCCGGACGCCCGCGCGGCCTTGCGGATCTGGTTGGTCGGGGCCCGTTTGAACGCCAATTCGCGGAGTTCGTTGTTCATCAGCATCATCTCGAAGATGCCGAATCGTCCGCGGTAGCCGGTGCCGGAGCACCGCTTGCAGCCGGCGCCCTTGTAGAGGGTCCGGCCCTCAATGTCCTTCTCCGTGATGCCGGTCAGCCGCATCAGCTGCCTGTCAGGATGCGGGTCCGGCTGCTTGCACTCCGTGCAGATCAGACGAATCAGCCGCTGGGCCATTATGGCCTGAATCGAGCTGGCGACAAGGAAGGGCTTGATGCCCATGTCGATCAGACGGGTGATGGCGCTCGGGGCGTCGTTGGTGTGTAGCGTGCTGAAGACGAGGTGGCCTGTCAGGGCGGCCTGGATGGCGACCTCGCCGACCTCAAGGTCGCGGATTTCGCCGACGAGGATGATGTTCGGGGCCTGGCGGAGCATGGCGCGGAGGATCTTGCCGAAGGAAAGCCCGATGTCCTCTCGGACCTGGCACTGGTTCATTCCGGTGAAGTTGTATTCGACGGGGTCTTCGGCGGTGATGATCTTCTTGTCGGGGCGGTTGAGTTCCTGGAGGGCGGCGTAGAGCGTGGTCGTCTTACCGGATCCGGTGGGGCCGGTGACGAGAAAGATGCCGTTCGGCCGCTTGATGATCTTCATGAATCGCTGGTAGTCGTCGTCGGCGAAGCCGAGGGCCTGGATGCCGATGCGGACCGAATCGGGCCGCAGAATACGCAGGACGATGCTCTCGCCGTGATAGCTGGGGAGGGAGCTTACGCGGAAATCGATCATCTGCTCGCCGTACTGGAGCTTGATGCGGCCGTCCTGCGGCAGACGCTTCTCGGCGATGTCGATGCCGGACATCAGCTTCAGCCGGGCGGTCACGGCGTTCCGCATGGAGAGGGGGATCTGCTTCTTTTCGATGCAGACGCCGTCGATGCGGTAACGGACACGGACGCGGTCGGTCATGGGCTCGATGTGGATGTCGCTGGCGCGGCTGGCGACGGCCTCGCGAATGAGCATGTTGATGAGGCGGATGATGGGGGCGTCCTCGCCCTCTTCGGGCGTGGCGGTGAGTGCGGCGCCGCCTTCCTCGGGCTCGAGGTCGATGCTGTGCGCGGTGCGTTCAAGTTCGGTGCTGACGTTGCCCAGGAAGGTGTCAATGAACTTGCGGATCTTGCTCCGAGGCGCCAAGGCGGCCTCGATTTCCCGATTGAGGCGGAAGCGCAGCGTGTCGAGCAGGTCGAGGTCAAGGGGGTCGCTGATGATGATCTTGAGACGCCCGCCGTCCTCGCCGAGCGGGAGGACGCTCTTTTCGGTGATCAGCTTCTCGGGGATGAGCCCTTTCGACAGGACCTCGCGGACGGCGGCGTTCTTGTCCAGATCGACATACTCCATGTCGAACTGGGTCGCGAGGGCCTTGGTGACGTCTTCCTCGGTGCAGAGTTCGGCTTCAACGAGCGCCTCGCCGATCCGCTTGTTGTTGGCGGCGGCATACTCGAGCGCCGCTGCCAAGTCCTTTTCGGACAAGAGGTTCCAGCTTACGAGGATCTCGCCCAGCTTCTTTTTGCGTTGGGCCATGGTATCCCGCCAGTTTGCCCCAAGAGGTTACACACGCACCGGCCTGTCGGCCCCGGCATGCCATACCCTGTCGTCCACGCGGCCGATCCTTGTGGGCGATCACTCTATAGTATAAACGGACGGGGGGGCGCATCAAGTAGTGTCTATTCCGCATGAACCGGGAACAGGGCGGCCACCTCCGGCGGGACGCGGGTGGGGCGGCCGCGGGTGGTGTCGATGTAGGCCCAGTCCGTGGCGGCGCGGGCCAGTTCCTCGCCGGTATCGGCGCGGGTGAACCGGTAGCAGCGACGGCTGGTAGCACCGCGGAATCCGGCGACCCATGTCCGGATTTCAACGACCGCGCCCTTGGGGGCCTGTCGCAGGTAGTCGATCTCGTGACGGCGGACGAACCACGCCGTGCCCAGTTCCCGATAGCGCTCCGGCGTCAGCCCGACGGCGGACGAATGGGCGACGGCCGCATCCTGCATCCACTGGACGTAGAGCACATTGCTGGCATGACCCTGGGCGTCCACGTCCTCGACGGTTCGCATCAGCACGAATACGGCGGGTTCTGACATTGTTCTGTTCGCAGGTCCCCGGCGGCAAGTTCTCTCGGGTTCCGCACTGTCCCGGCCGTGCGGCCTGCAACGCCGGGGCTCATTCCTGTGGGGCGCGCAGCAGCAGTACGGGGATGCTCGTCCGATGGCGAACGCTGTCGGCCACGCTGCCGAGGACCCAGTCGGCCAGGTGCCGGTGGCCGTGTGTGGACATTGCGATCAGGTCGCACTGCTCCCGCTCGGCCAGTTCGATGACCTCGTCCGACGGCTCGCCGCGGGCCAGCGCTGCCATGACCTCGAATCCCTCGGCGATCAGCTCGGCGCGGCGTCTCTCCAGGTACTCGCGGTCGCGGATGATCTCCTCGGAGTCGGCGAGGTTCAGCGATTCCTGGTGTCGGGCGGCCCATCCGTCCGCGACGTGGACGAGCGTAAGCCTCGCCCCGAACAGTCTGGCGAGCGGACGGATATGTCGGAGGATCACCTCGTCCACGGCCGAGTTTTCCAGCGGGATCAGGATGTGCTTGTACACGGTTCGGTACTCCGCATTGCCTTCATCCCCCGATTCGTTCCGCGATCGTCTGCACCAGCAGGTAGGCGTTCAGCACGACAATCACGATCGTCACGGTCCATGCGACGGCTTTCGTCGTTCGCGAGTTTTGGAACCTGCCCATCTTGGTCCGGTCGCCGGTGAAGAGGACCAGCGGCACGACGGCGAAGCTGAGCTGCAACGACAGGATGACCTGACTGAGGACGAGGAGTTCGCCGACGCCGCGCTGGCCGTACACGGCGGCGACGACCGCAGCCGGGCCGATCGCCAGGAGGCGGGTGATCATTCGGCGGACCCAGGGCCGCAGACGAATATCGAGAAAGCCTTCCATCACGATCTGGCCGGCCAGCGTGCCGGTGAGGGTCGAGTTCTGCCCGGCGGCGAGCAGCGAGACTCCGAAGAGGATGCTCGCCAGGGGCGCGCCCAGGACCGGGCTGAGCAGCTTGTAGGCGTCGCTGATGTCGGCGACGTCCTGGTGTTCGGTTCCGTGAAAGGCGGCGGCACTGACGATCAGGATGGCGCCATTGACCAGGAAGGCGCCCAGAAGGGCACATGTCGAGTCAAGCGTTGCGTAGCGGATGGCCTTTGCCTTGCCCTGATCGGTGCGGTCGAAGGCGCGGGTCTGCACAATGCTGGAGTGCAGGTAGAGGTTATGCGGCATGACGGTCGCGCCGAGGATGCCGATGGCGAGGTAGAGCATGGCGGGGTTCGTGACGATCTCCGTCCGCGGCAGCAGGCCGGCCAGGACGGCGGCGGGGGCGGGCCTGGATGCGTACAGCTCGTAGGCGAAGCCGGCGCCGATGGTCAGGATGAGAGCGGCGACGACCGCCTCGAGCGCCCGGAACCCTTTGTGCTGGAGGAACAGGATCGCGACGACGTCGAGCGCGGTGATCATCACGCCGAGCACGAGCGGCAGCCCAAAGAGGAGATTCAGGGCGATGGCCGAGCCGATGACCTCGGCGAGATCGCACGCGGCGATGGCGATCTCGCACAGGACCCACAGGCCGAGCGTCACCCGCCTTGAGTAGTGATCGCGGCATGCCTGGGCCAGGTCGCGGCCGGTCACGATCCCGAGCTTCAGCGAAAGCCTCTGCAGAACGATTGCCATGAGGTTTGCGATCAGGACGACGGCCAGCAGCGTGTAGCCGAACCGCGCCCCCCCGGCCAGGTCGGTGGCCCAGTTGCCCGGGTCCATGTAGCCGACGGCGACCATAAGGCCCGGGCCCACGAAGGCGAAAAAGGTGCGAAGCCGCCCTGCCTGGGCCGGGACCGAGATCGAGGCGTGCGCTTCTCGCAGGCTGGGCTCGGTCGCGGCGCGGCGCCAGCCGCTTCCGGCAGGGGTTGTCGCGTCGGCCGCGCCGGCGGGAGGATCGGTGTGGGGCGGGTCGGGCCTCATCGTGTCATCGCAGCCACGCCGCCAGGTCCTTTGCGAAGTACGTGAGGATCATGTCGGCGCCGGCGCGCCTGATGGCGAGCGTCGCTTCGAGTGCGCAGGCTTTCTCGTCGAGCCAGCCGTTGGCGGCGGCGGCCTTGATCATCGAGTACTCGCCGCTGACATGGTAGGCCGCCGTCGGCAGGGCGAAGCGTTGCTTGACGCGGTAAAGGATGTCCAGGTAGTTGACGGCGGGCTTGACCATCACCATGTCGGCGCCTTCCTGGACGTCGAGGGCCACCTCGCGGAGGGCCTCTTCGGCGTTGGCGGGGTCCATCTGGTACGTGCGGCGATCGCCGAACTTCGGCGGCGACTCGGCCGCGTCGCGGAAGGGACCGTAGTAGGCGCTGGCATACTTGGCGGCGTACGCGAGGATAGGCGTGTTGGCGAAGCCGCCTTCGTCCAGCGCACGGCGGATGGCGGCCACGCGGCCGTCCATCATGTCGGACGGGGCGACGATGTCCGCCCCCGCGCGGGCGTGCGAGACGGCTTCCCTGGCAAGGTTCTCGAGGGTCGCGTCGTTGGCGACGTCCTTTCGGCCGGCGTGCTCGAGGACGGTGCCGCAGTGGCCGTGGTCGGTGTACTCGCAGAGGCAGACGTCGGTGATGACGAGGAGGTTCCTGCACGCGGCCTTGATAGACCGGACGGCCTGCTGAACGATGCCGTCGTCTCGCCAGGCGTCGCTGCCGACGGCGTCCTTGTGGGCGGGAATGCCGAAGAGCAGCACAGCGGGGATGCCAAGCGCCTCGATCTGGCGGCACTCGTCCGTGAGCGTGTCCACGGAGAACTGGTACTGCCCGGGCATGGAGGCGATCGAGTTTCGCACGTCCCGTCCGGGCCGGACGAACAGCGGGGCAATCAGGTCGTCGATCGACAGGGACGTTTCGCGGACCAGCCGGCGGATCGTCGGGTTCGAGCGAAGGCGTCGCATGCGAGTCTGCGGGAAGGGCATATCGTCTCCCGTGCTGCGTTCCGTGTGCCGCGTGCCAGGTTCAAGTCGCCCGCGGCCGCGATTGCCGGGTGCCGCATGAACCGCGTATCACCGGGCCCTCCGTACCTGGCACTCGCCAGGATTTTATCGCCGCAGACCGACCCATGCCACCAGGATCATGACGATCAGCAGGGCGATGAGGACCGGCCATCGCCACGTGCGGCTGCGGTGTTCGGCGGTTGAGGCCGGCGTGATCCACTCGCCGCAGTGGGGGCATTTCTCCGCGTCCTCGTACACGCTGCGGCGGCAGACCGGGCAGGCGACGGTCTCGGACTCGGCGTCGTCCGGGTCGTCGTCGAACTGCTCGTCGTCCGACCATTCCTCATCGCGCATTGCCGGTCTCCGCTGGCGGCTGCGGTCAGCGTCACTTGACGATCTTGATGATTTCCTTGAACTCCGGCGTGCCGGCGACGCGGAGCAGCTCGAACGTGGCGGATTCCGTCGTCGTGAGGACGGCGCCGGCCTGGCGCATCCGTTCGATCGCCATATCGCGGTCGAGTTCGCGCCGGGAGCCGATCGCATCCGCGCACACGAACGGCACGTACCCCAGCGTCAGGAGGTCCAGCACCGTCTGCTGCACGCACACGTGCGACTCGATGCCGATGACGAGGATCTGCGAGCGGTCGGTCCTGGCGATCGCGGTGGTGATCGGTTCGGTCGTGCAGCAACTGAAGGTGAGCTTCTCGATCGTCTCGACCGTGCGGTCGCCGAACGCCTCGCGGATCGGCGCGACGGTCGGGCCGAGGCCCTTCGGATACTGCTCGGTAATGATCGCCGGGACGTTCAGCACGCAGGCGGCGCGGATCATCCTGACGCCGGCGGCGATGACGGCCTCATGGTTCGCGATGTGCGGTACGAGCATCCTCTGGTAGTCGATGACGAGGAGCAGCGTTTCATCGACTGCAAGGCGCGTGTTGGATCGGGTCATCAGGAACCTCTTCGTGGTCGTTCGTCCGGGTGGGGCCTCGACCGCGGACAATCGGGGTGCAGGCCTGCCGCCTGCCCTTCGCATTCTGCCGGCCCACGGAGATTCCGGGCCATGGCAGTGACGGGTGCCTGGCGCCCTGGAACCCGGGACAGGGACGCCGGTCACCCGGATGTGGTACTATAGGCCCCCGGCGTCATGTGGCAAGTTGGCGGCAAGGTCGTGCTGGTGACCGGCGCGTCCCGCGGTCTCGGGCGGGCGCTCGTCGAGACGTTCGCCGAACGGGGGGCGCACGTGGCCTTCTGCGCGCGGACGGCAGAGCCGCTGATGGAACTGGAGGCCGAGTTGCTCCGCCGCGGCGTCCGGGCGATGGCGGCCCCGTGCGACGTGGGGCGCGAGGCCGACGTGCTCCGCCTGGTGCGCCGCACGGTCCGGCGGTTCGGGCGGATCGACGCGCTGATCAACAATGCCTCGGTGCTGGGACCGCGCGTTCCGATGGCGGAGTTCCCGACGGCGTCGTGGAAGCAGGTCCTTTCGGCGAATCTTACCGGGACGTTCCTGATGTCGCGGGAGGTGGTGCATGTGATGCTGCGGCAGGGCGGGGGGTCGATTGTGAACGTGTCCAGCAGCCTTGGCATCAAGGTCAAGCCGGCGTGGGGGGCCTACGTCGTGAGCAAATGGGGGCTGGAGGGCTTCAGCCGGATGCTCGCCGAGGAACTCCGGGGCACGGGCGTGCGGGTGAACGTCGTGGATCCCGGGGCGATGCGGACGGCCATGCGCGCGGCGGCCTGCCCCAACGAGGATCCGATGACACTGCCGACGCCGAAGGAGATCGTCCAGGTCTTCGAGTATCTCGCCTCCGACGATGCGCGTGATGTGACGGGCCAACGGTTCATCGCACGCGACTTTGCCCGGGGGCAGGCTTGAGCGGCGGCCTTCGTGGCCGGGGGGAGTCTGCGCGGCGCCGAGCGATACAAAGTGTGCTTGGGATGTTGGAAACACGGAAGATACCTGCCGGGGGCAAACAAGGGCAATGCGACAGAACACCTCCGCCGTTTCCGTCCTTCAGGGCATGCCGGACGCAGCTTGAACCGGCCGCGGTGTGTCTGCATAATGGCGTGCCGATGATTTGTGGAATTGCGGAAGGAGGTTGACGTGATGTTGCTCAGGAAACCGGTGATTGCTCTGGTCTGGACGCTCGGGCTTCTTGCCGGGGGCTCGCTGTTGGGTGGGGCCTGCGCGCTGTCCGATGGCGGCCTGTACGTGAACCTGTTCGGCGACCCGTGGTGCATCGGCTGCGACTGGGACGAGGATGCGTGCGAGGCGTGGTGCGACGGCGACGACGATTGCGAAGACTGGTGCGAGGACCATTCCGACGACTGAGCCGCTGCGCGGGGCCTGATCGCGCCGGCGATCCGTCTGTGGACCAAAAAGGCGGGCGGACCTCCGCGGCCGCGCACGCGCCGCTGCGGAGAACCGCCCGCCCTGTGTTGCCGTGCCGGTTTATTCTTTCTTCTCGGCGCCTTCCTTTGCCTTCTTCTTGCCGGCAGGGGGCTTTGCGTCGGACGGCATCGCGCTGCCCTTGAGGTCGCCCATCGCCCACTGGATGCCGGCAATCAGGTGCTGCTGGTACAGCTTGTCTTTCCAGACCTCCTCGTTGTGGCCGAGCGACGTGTAGAACACGCGGCCCTTGCCGAACTTCCGGCACCAGGCCACTTCGTACGTCTGGCCCTTCTCCATCTTGTTCTTCTTGAGGTTCTCGGCCTCGGATTTCTCGGTGTCCACCGTGATCAGAATGCGGAACTTGTCGCGCGGCACCGGCGTGATGAACTGGTACATCTCGTCGGCGATCTTCCACTCCTGCGGCAGCATCTTCGTCGCCGGGTGCTTCGGGTCGTGGATCTTCAGGACCAGCGGGGCGTTGTTCGCGCCGTGCGTCTTGAACCGCGGGCCGATCATCTCGACGAACTCCGGCCAGTAGCCCTCCTTGCTGCTGTAGTCGGTGGCCGAGTGGATGCCGACGAAGCCCTTGCCCTCCTTCACGAAGTCGATGATCGCCTTCTGCTGCTCCGGCTTCAGCGGCAGGTGGCCCGTGGTGTAGAAGATGATCGCGTCGAACGGCGCCAGGTACTCCGGCGTGATCATCGAGAGGTCGATCTTCTCCTTCGCCTGCTTGTGGCCCTCGAGGCACGTGGCCTTGAATGCGCCCGACTTTTCGCCCATTTCCTTCAGCAGCTTCTCCGAAAGCTCGAGGACGCCGTGCTTGAAGCCTTCCGAGTGCGTCAGGTACAGCACGCGCCGCTCCCGGGCCGCGCCCGCCGCCGCCTGCGAAAAGGCCGTGGCACTCCATCCGCATACCAGCCCGGTTGTCAACACAAAACAAAACCCGACTCGTGACATCGCGTGTTCCTCCAGAATCCCTTGGTTCGATCCCTACTTCGACAGAAACTCCGCCAGCCGGTCGAGACCCTTCCGGATCTGTTCCATGCTCGTGGCGAACGACAGCCGCACGTGCTCGTCGCTGCCGAACGCGCTGCCCGGCACGACGGCCACCTTGGCCTGTTCCAGCACCTTCGATGCGAACTCGAGCGAGCCCTTGACGCCGAGCTTCCGGTACGTGCCGCTGACGTTCGGGAACGCATAGAACGCCCCCGTCGGCTGCACGCACGTGACGCCCGGGATCTCGTTGAGCCGCTTGTGCATGTATTCGGCACGCCGCTCGAACTCCTTCCGCATGACCTCCACCGACGACTGGTCGCCCTTCAGCGCCTCGGCCAGGCCCCATTGGTTGAACGTCGCGGGGCCGCTCGTCGTCTGGCTCTGCAGCTTGGCCATCGCCGCGATGATCTCCTTCGGCCCGGCCGCGTAGCCGACCCGCCAGCCGGTCATCGAGTACGTCTTCGACCCGGCGTTGAACGTCACGGTCTTCGCGTAGGCCTCGGGCCCCGTGGCGGCAAAGCTCAGGAACCGCTGATTGCCGTACAGCAGCCGGTCGTACATCTCGTCCGAGAAGACCACCAGGTCATGCTTGACGACGACCGTCGCGATCGCCCGGATGTCCTCCGGCGTATAGCAGAATCCGCCGGGGTTGCTCGGGTAGTTGAGCACGAGGGCCTTCGTCTTCGGCGTGATGGCGGCGGCAATCTGGTCCGGCCGCAGCCGGAAGCTGTTCGACTCGTCGCCCATCAGCGTGATGACCTTGCCGCCGTTGAGCTGGATCTGCTCGGGGTAGCTCACCCAGTAGGGGGCCGGCAGGATCACCTCGTCGCCCTCGTCGATCAGGGCGCTGAAGGCCAGGTACAGCGCCTCCTTTCCGCCGACGGTGATGATGACCTGCGACGGATCGTACGTCAGGTTGTTCTCCCGCTTGAGCTTGAGGCAAACGGCCTCCTTCGCGGGCAGGATGCCCGACGCGGGCGTCGCGTATTTGGTTTTCCCCTCGTCGAGGGCCTTTTTGGCGGCCTCCTTCACGTTCGACGGGGTGTCGAAATCCGGCTCGCCGGCGCCGAAGCTGACGACGTCGATGCCTTCCTTCTTCATCTGGGCGGCCTTGGACGATACGGCGAGGGTCGCCGATTCCGCGAGGGCCATCACGCGTTTGCTCAGTCGCATGTCTCGGGCTCCATGGTTAGGGTGCCTGTCGGGCGCGGTATCATACACGGACTTGCCGGCGGAATCACGCCCTGTCAGGCCGCGAGGGTTCGCATGCCCCGGCCGAGCCGGTTGGGGTGCATGGCCGTTCCTGCGTACGAGGAGGGGGCGGGAACCTTCCCGGCCCGGGGTTTCGCGCGTCAGGGCGTCCACTGCCCGTGAACACGGTGTTCCGCCTGTCCGGCAAGGGTTCCTGACCCCGTTCGCACATACGGCCATGCGCCCGACGGTCGGGGGGGCTTGACACGCCGCGGGGGCTGGCGTAGAGTATGCGATACAAGGGGTGTTTCGGAGACGTATTGTGAACTTGTCGCGTTCGTATTACTTTAGCTGGTTCTGGTACTTCGGAGGTGCGCGTCTCCGGGCGTAGTGGCCGTTTCGAACGAAAGCCAGACAAGAGCCCTGAGACGCGAGACAGCGGTCTCAGGGCTTTTCTTCTGGGTGAAACCAAGATGCTGGACATCAAGTACATTCGGCAGAATGTGGACCTGATCAAGGACGGCGCTGCGAAGAAAAACATCCGGTGCGACATCGACCGTTTGTGTGCCGTCGATGACCGACGGCGGGCCATCCAGACCGAACTGGACAACCTGCGGGCCGAGCAGAACGACACCGGGGCCAACATCGCCCTCTACAAGAACCCCAAGAGCGACTTCTACAAGCGGAAACTCGCCGACGGCCTGACGCCCGAGCAGCTCAAGGCCGAGGCGGACGCCCTCGTCGAGCGGATGGCCCGGAGCAAGGCCAGGGCCAGGGAGCTGGAGGCCGAGCAGGAGGGCGTTCTCAAGGAGTTCAACGCCCTGATGCTGACGGTCCCGCTGCCGCCGGGCGACGACGTCCCCGTCGGCCCCGACGCCTCGGCCAACGTGGAGATGTATCGCGTCGGCGAGCCTCCGAAATTCGCGTTCGAGCCGAAGGACCACATGACCCTCGGTCAGATGCACCGGCTCATCGACGTCGATCGCGGCGTGAAGCTCTCCGGCTCGCGAAGCTACTTCCTCACGGGCGCCGGAACGCTGCTTCATCAGGCCGTGCTGCGGATGGCGTTCGACTTCATGGTGTACGAACAGGGCTTTCTGCCGATGTCCGTGCCCGTGCTCGTTCGTGAGCAGGTCATGGTCGGCACCGGATTCTTCCCCGAGGGCCGCGACCAGGTGTACCAGATACCGGAGGACGAGCTGTGCCTGACCGGGACCGCCGAGGTCGCCCTGACGAGCTACCACGCCGACGAGGTCCTGGCCGAGGACGAGCTTCCGAAGCGGTACGTCGCGCTGTCCACGTGCTTCCGTCGCGAGGCCGGCACCTACGGCAAGGACACCGCCGGCATCTACCGCATTCACCAGTTCGACAAGGTCGAGCAGGTCGTCGTGTGCCGGGCCGATGTCGAGGAGTCGAAGCAGTGGCAGAAGAAGATGGTCGGCTACTCCGAGGAGGTGCTCAAGCGGCTCGGTCTGGCGTACCGCGTCGTACACCTCTGCACGGGCGACATCAGCGCCGGCAAGGCCTCGACGTACGACATCGAGACGTGGATGCCCTCACGAAACGGGTACGGCGAGACGCACTCCGCGAGCCGCCTGTACGACTTCCAGGCGCGACGGCTGAACATCCGCTACCGCGACCGGGACAAGAAGGTCCACGTAGCCCACACGTTGAATAACACGGTGATCGCCAGCCCCCGCATCCTGATACCGATTCTGGAGTGTTACCAGAACCAGGACGGGAGCATCACCATTCCCCAGGTGCTCCGGCCGTACATGAACGGCATGGAGCGAATCGGAGGATAAGTCAATGTCCGTGACCCCCGACACGAGTGTCTCGTCGAACGCACATCCGCTGGCCGATACGATCGCCACGGCCCAGGCCCGTGCCCGCGAGGCCGGGCGGCTGGCCGCCGGGATCCTTCGCGACGCGGTGCGGCTTTATTCGGCGGACGCTTCGGGTTGGGGGTGGTTTTGGCGGCCCTCCCGAGAGTGCTTCCGATGAATTTCCCGCGATCGCGAGCGTCACACGCCCCCGGCCCGTCGGCCCGTCCGGTCGGCCGCCACGGCCGTTGTGCCTTCATCTTTCGCGGGCCGCGACGGACGGCGTAGTCCGTTCGTCCGGCCCTCAGAACGGGTGCGCAGGACCCACCGTCCGAACGCGAAAGACAGAAGGCAGACAGCAGACAGACAGCAAGGGAGACGAATCCATGATCGTCGTAATGGAACCGGGGTGCACGCAGGAACAGATCGATCACGTGGTCGGGATCGTCCGCGAGATGGGCTTGAAGGAGCATGTGATCCGGGGAACGGAGCGGACCGTGGTCGCCGTCATCGGCGATGAGCGGTTCAAGGACCGCGGCGTGCTGGAACAGGCGCCGATGGTCGATCGGGTCATTCCGATCCTCGCTCCGTACAAGATGGCCAGCCGCGAGGTCAAGCCCGAGCCATCGTCCATCCCGATCAGCCCGACCGCGAAGATCGGCGGCACGAAGATTGCGGTGATCGCCGGGCCGTGCAGCGTCGAGAGCCGCCAGCAGATCCTGGACCTGGCCTGCCAGTTGAAGGAGGCGGGCGCGGTTGCGCTCCGCGGCGGGGCGTTCAAGCCGCGGACGAGCCCCTACCAGTTCCAGGGCATGGGCGAGAAAGGCCTGGAACTGCTGGCCGAGGCGCGGGCCAGGACGGGCCTCGCCGTCGTCACCGAGGTGATGAGCAGCGACCAGGTCCTGCTCGTGGCCAAGTACGCCGACGTGCTCCAGATCGGCACGCGAAACATGCACAACTTCAACCTGCTCGAGGCCGTCGGGCATACGAACAAGCCCGTCCTCCTCAAGCGCGGCTGGAGTTCCACGCTCGACGAGTTCCTCCTGGCCGCCGAGTACGTCATCAAGGAGGGCAACCAGAACGTCATTCTCTGCGAGCGGGGCATCCGTACGCACGAAACGTACGTGCGCAACACGCTGGCGCTCGGCGTCGTCCCGGCGATCAAGCGGCAGTCGCACCTGCCGATCATCGTGGACCCGTCGCACGGCACGGGCCATGCGTACATGGTGCCGTCGATGGCCCGGGCGGCCGTCGCGGCCGGCGCCGACGGCCTGATGATCGAGGTGCACAACGACCCCGAGCACGCCCTGACCGACGGCGCCCAGTCGATCACGCCGAAGATGTTCGCGGACCTGATGCGCGACCTGGCGCGGGTGGCGGCGGCCGTGGATCGGACGGTGTGACGCGGCGTGGTGCGGGTATCCTGCCTGCTCCCCGTCGCAGGCCGGAAGCCTGCACCACAACGGACGCGGCCGACGGAACGCGGCGCCGGGCCTCTTCCGGGCCCGTGGCGTTCCTGGCCGTCAGAGGCGTGGACCACGCCGGGCGGGAGGGCTACGGTCGGCGATTCCCGGCTGTCATTCGCACGCATGCGCGAATAAGCGGCCGGGGCGAGGAGTGAGCGATCGTGGATGACGTGCGTGCGAAGGCACAAAGGCTTGCGCAGGAACATCTGGCGAACGGGAACTTCATCGCCTGGTTTGAGGCCCTCTATGCCGGCGCCGACGGCAACGCGACAATGATCCCGTGGGCGGATCTGACCGTCGATCCGAATCTGGCCGAATGGGCGAACCGTTCGGCGTTGCGGGGTGACAACCGCAGGGCCCTGGTTGTCGGTTGCGGGCTCGGCGACGACGCCGAGGCGTTGGCCGGACTCGGGTTCGGCGTGACCGCATTCGACATTGCGCCCACGGCGATCGCTTGGTGCCGCCGCCGCTTTCCGCGGACGCGCGTGGACTATGTGGTCGCCGATCTGCTGGCGCCGCCGGAGTCCTGGACGGCGGCGTTTGACTTCGTTTTTGAGGCGTACACCTTGCAGAGCCTGCCGGCAGACCTGCGACGGCGGGCGGTCGGCTCTGTCGTTCGTTTCGTCGCGCCCGGGGGCACGCTGCTGGTCATCTGCCGCGGACGTGATCCCGGCCCCGAGCCGCCGGGGCCGCCGTGGGCGCTGGTCCGGTCCGAACTCGATGCCTTCGTTGGCGAGGGATTGACGGAAACCTCGTTCGAAGACTATGTGGATCGCGAGGACCCGCCGACACGGCGGTTCCGTGCGGTGTACCGGCGGTGACTGCATGGATGTGACGATTCGTACGATGACCGATGCCGACGTCCCGGCGGTGTGTGAGGTCCTCCGCGCCGCGTTCACGTGGATCGCCGACGGCGAGGGATTCAATGACCGGCAGCGCGAGTTCCTTCTGGGGCAACGGTCCTCTGAGGCGACCGTTCGCGAGGAGGCCCGCAATCGGCCTCATCTGGTTGCCTGCCTGGACGGCGTCGTCGTCGGAATGGCGGTCGTCAAGGGGAACGAAGTGGCGCGGCTCTATGTGCATCCGGCCTGCCATCGGCGGGGGATCGGCCGGGCGCTCTTCGACGCCGCCGTGGAAGTGATTCGTGCCGCGGGGCATACCGAGGCGACCGTGGCGGCCCTGGTCGAGAGCGCCGCGCGGTTCTACCGGGCGATGGGTATGGCCGAAGTGGGGCGCGTGGTCTACGAACCGGAGATCTTCCTTGGCCGCGAAGTTGTGCTCCTGAGCAAGCCTGTGTGACCGATTCCGATCGGCCCCGGTACGACGTGGGCCGGTTGTTCAGGAAGCCGATGAACGGAACGTCCGCCCTGCCCACCGGCCTGCGATGATCCGATAGCCCACGGCCAGAACGAAGATGAGGACCGCGATCTGGGCGGCTCGCCACGCCACGTGATCCGTCAGACTGCGAGCCCTTGCCGATGTCAAGTCGATCGCGCCGATCACCCGTCCATCCACGTCGCGGATCTGTTCCGACAGACGTTGCGATTCGATCATCGCGCGGATCTCGACGGCGAGCGCCTGAAGCTCCCTGGCCGTGCCCGTCACGGCGTCGGCGGTATCGCGGTAGTCCTTGATGTCGAATTCCCTTGACCGGGCCGGCGCCGTCGCGGGGGCGGGGCGGGGCGCGTGCGGATCCCGGTCCATGCTCGGCGCGGGCACAACGGGCACCGGCGATCCCGGGGCCACGGCCGCCGGCAGGGTCGCCGTTCCGCCCCGCGGCGACTTTCCGAGGTCGTACATGTCGTGCACGGTCTGGCCGATCGTGCGGGCGGCGTCGCCCCAGGCCTGGCCCGCGTCGGCAACGCTCCACCCCGTCGCCTCGATCGCGTTTGCGACGAGATCCACGCGCTCGAGCGCCCGCTCGACCGTCGCCGCCGTCTTCTCGGCCCGATCGAGCGTCGCCTGGAGGTTGTTTTGCTTCGCATCGATCTCGTTCAACAGCCGGGTGGCTTCGTCGCGCAGTCGCTCCGGCAGCTTGTCCGCGACCGTTACGATGCGATTCGCGTTTGCCGCGACTTCGCCCAGCGTGGCCAGCGCCGCCAGGATCATGGGATTCTGGTTCAGATCGAGGAGCAGCAGCTCCAGCTGCCATCGAACGGCTTCGGGTATTTCCTCGACGACGTCGGTGAAGCGGGCGGCCACGTTCGCGAACTCGTGGATTGCCGTCGCCCCGCGGTCAATGCCCTCGAACGTGCGGAACGGTGCGAGCGGAACGCTCAGTACGGTGCTCAGGGCGCTTGGCACGCCCCCCTGTTTCGCGGCGGGCGCGCGCACGGTCGCATCGGCAAAGCCGGCCCGGAGAGGGTGCTGCCGCGCAAACGCCTGCACCTCATCACGGGCCCGGGGCAGTTGGTCCGCCGGCAGGAACATCGTTCCAACGCGCTCAATCTCGGCCTCCGCGCGCCGGGCGGCCGCGATCGCCGTGCCCTGCCATTCGCCGAACAGCGTTCGCCCTTCGCCATCCGCCAGGTATTGGCGCATGCGGACCGTCAGCGTCCAGCAGTCGATGAAGGCACGGAGCGGGTCGTCCACCTTCAATGCCGACTGGCAGGCGGGGATAATCCGCATTCGCCAGAGCAGCGTGGCCCGGCGCATCTCGACGTTCTGGGTCTGGCTGTCGATCTCGCCTGCCGCCTGCTTGATGTTCTCCTCGAGATAGTCCTCAAACCGGTTCAACGCGTCACGGAGATCCTCCTGCGAAATCGCGTGAGCGGAGTCGGACGCGCCGGTCTGACGGTCGGCCGGGCGTGGATGTACACACCCGCCCGCCGCGCAAACGATGAGCGAGAACGATCCAATGGCGACCGAATGACGAAGCACGAAGGGTAAATCGGTCAGATAACCTCCGTGCGTCCAATCATCGCTCGGCCAGTGTCCCGTTTACCGGGACCGCCGCTGGTCTTCTCGTGGGGGCGACGACGCCATCACCTCTTCGGGCATTGCAATGGCTGGCGGACCCGCTCGCGCGTAAGTGCGGGGGGCCAAAGATGTTATGTTGGCACACGACGGAATACCGCCGCAATACAATTCATCAACGGCTCTTTCGACAAATACTCACTGCGTTGTCGCCTTCTTTGATGTGGCGTAAGGTTATGTATAACAGATGGTTATAGATTCCGCACATTTTCCAGATTTGGCCCGCATGTTCGTTGACACGTCTGGCCGATTGTGCTATAGTCCGGGTCGTTGCTGAGCTATCGGCGACAACGAAATCGCAGGCGATCAGCCGACGGATACGGCTGTTTTCTTAGCCGTGGCGCACTTCCGGGTTAGGGCCTTCGGGACACTATCCCGGAAGTTTTTTTGCGCAAAATGGAATCCTGAGATTAATGGCCAAGCACTCTATGGGCATGGCGACCGCGGTACAAGGAAAGGGCATCTTTGTGGGAAGGGTCGTAGCGACCGAACGAATCTGCGATGATCATCATCGTATTTCTCTCGGTGTCGAGGGCTTTCCGGCTGCGGCACCGGGCCAGTTCGTGCAGGTTCGTTGTGGGGATACTGCGGGGTCGGCGGGCGCATTTCTGCGCCGGCCGTTCAGTATCGCGGGGGCGCGGGAGGTGTCGGGCGGCTTGGAGATCGATCTGCTCTTTCGCGTGCTCGGGGTGGGAACGCGGTGGATGGCGGGTCGGTCGCTCGGGGATGCGGTGGACGTTATCGGGCCGTTGGGACGCGGCTTCGTCCCGGCCGACGGCAGGCACAGGCACATCGTTGTCGGCGGCGGGGTGGGGCTTCCGCCTGTGATGTGGCTTGCACGCGTGCTTTCTGAACAAGGCCTGCCGGTGGCGGCGGTTGCCGGGGCAAGGTCGCTGGGGTCGTTGCCTCTGAGCGGCCTGCGTTTGGCGCCGGACGGCGAGGGTTGGTCGTCGGCCAACGAGTTCGGCCGGGCTCCCGTGCTGGTTACGACCGACGACGGATCGGGCGGCTTGCGCGGCACGGTGTTGGATGGTCTGGCGATCGCAGTGGGTTCGGCGAAGGCTCCGCCGGAGCCGATCGCGGTCTACGCGTGCGGGCCGGAGCCGATGCTGCGCGCGGTTGCCGGGTTTGCGGCGGAAAGGGGCGTCGCATGCCAGGTGTGCATGGAGCGAATGATGGCTTGCGGCATGGGCACGTGCCAATCGTGCGTCGTACGCGTCCGCGATGACTCGTCGCGGGCCGGTTGGCGCTATCGCCTCTGCTGCACGGACGGACCGGTTTTCGACGCCCGCGACGTTGGGTGGTAGGGGCGTTACGGCATCTTCATCCGCAGCACGTTCACGCTGTGCGCGGGAAGACGATGGCGAAAGGCCGGGCCGGGGATGTCCAGGGTCTGTTGTCTTGGCGCCACCTTCGTGGGCTGGTCGAGCGAGTTCTCGTCGCCGGAGTCCGCCGAGGTGAGGACGGTCACCTGAGCGGGACGCGGTTTGCCCGTCACGCCGCGCAGGTCGAACCGGGTGTCGAGCGGATGATCGGCGGCGTTGACGGCCTTGATGATAATCTCGCCGGTGGATTCCACCCGGCCGGCGACCGCGTAGAGTGAGCGCAATTCCCCGCCGGCGTGGGCATCATGGATGCGCTGGCCGTCGAGGTAGCAGCGGATGGAGGGGCCGGCGACCTCGATGCGGATGTCGTACCATCGTCCGGTCTCGATCCGGCCGGGCACGGGCTCGCCGATGATGCCGTCGGGGCCTTCGATGGCATGTCGGACGTTGCCCCAGCCGCCGAGGTTCCACCAGGTCTTCGTGTCGGGGTGGCGGGAGCGGAAGATGATGAGGAAGCCTTCGGCCCCGGCGATCTTGCGGGCCTTCAGGCTCAGCGTGTAGTCCGTCCAGTCGGGGCTTCCGGCGAACGCGCGGACGTTGGTGTCCGGCGAGGTCTGGCGCAGGAGGCCGTCTTTCACCTCCCATTTGCCGCCGACGGTTTCCCATCCGGCAAGGTTGCCGCGGAAGTCGGATTCGAAAAGGACGCGGCCGTCGTGCGAGACCCGGATGTCCTTGAACTCGGCCTGCGTGGCCCACGTGCCCACGCCGATCCGGCCGGCCGGCATCGTGTTGAAGGCGGTTGGTCCGGCGGATGCCTCCGTCGCCAGGTTCACATCCGGCCGGTTGTGCGCGAACATCTGCTGCACGTAGTACGACGGCGTGCCGAAGGCCCGCGCGCCGTCGAAGTTGATCGCATCCGGGTTCCACTGCCGCCAGCCGACGTTGACAAAGAGCGGTGCGTACGACGCCATCACGACCACGTCGGCGTTGCGTTCCATGCCGGTCATGAAGGCCGCTTCGCCGATCGCCGCCCGGAGATTGCCCTTGCCGCAATCCTGGGTCACGGCGTACTCGCCGACGTACACCTTGTAACCGTCGCGCTTGTACGCATCGTAGCGGTCGGCCTGGGCCATGAAGAAACGCGGATGGTTGTAGTAGTGTTCGTCGAGGATCTCGATGGGGCGGTTGTCGGGTCGGCCCTGCCAGTCGTTGACGATGAGCTTGATCTCGGGGTACCTGGCCTTGATGGCATCGTAGAAGAGTGCGTAGCGTTCGTGATAGGGCGGGCCGCCGTTCTCGTTGCCGATCTCCATGTACTTGAGATGGAAGGGCGCAGGATGTCCGGCCGCCGCTCGCATCGCGCCCCAGTGAGTGTCGGTGCCGCCGTTGGCGTACTCGATCGCATCGAGGGCATCCTGCACCCACGGTCCCATCTGATCCATCGGAACGACGTCCGCGTGGGCCATGCCGCAGTTGATGACGAAGAGCGGTTCAGCGCCGAGATCCTCGCACATCTGCAGGTATTCGTGATACCCCAGGCCGTCCGTCGAACGGTAGCCCCAGAGGTTCCAGTGGCCCGGCCGCCGGGCGATGTCGCCGATCGTGTCCTTCCAGCGGAAGGCGTTCGCGAGCTTGTCGCCCTCGACGTAGCAACCCCCCGGGAAGCGGATGAACGCCGGCTTGAGATCCGCCAGCATCCGGGCGAGGTCAACCCGGAGCCCGTTCGGACGCCCCTTCCACGTCTCGTTCGGGAAGAGCGAGACCATGTCGAACCACAACGTGCCCGGCCCTTCGGCCCGAAGGGCGAGGCGAGCCGCCGCGTCCGTGCCGGCCGAACGCAATGTGACCGAAAAATGCTTCCACGTTCTGGCGAGGGGCCCGACCGGCGACTCGGCGTACGTCTTCGCCCCATCGGCGTTCTCCAGGCGGGCGACCAGCTTGCCGTTCCAGCCTTCTGAGCAGCGGGCGTACAGCGAGAGCCGGTAGTCCTCGCCCCGGCGGACAGCGATGCCGTTGAAGCCGGCGTTCGCCGCGCCGACGCGGCCGGATGAGGGGATGTCGAGCTTCAGGGCCGTCGGATTGCGGTCGTTGATGGGCGAGGTCGTATCAAGAGACATCCGTCCGTCGCCGCCGTCGGCCTGGATCAACGTCCAGGCCACCGGTTCTTTCGCGTCCTCAAACGAACGGTTCTGAACCATCTCCGCATAGAGTCCGCCGTCGCCCGCCCGGTTGATCTCCTCGAAGAAGAGACCGTAGAGCATCGGGCTGACCCTTGCGCCGGGGCGATCGACGCTGACGGTCACACGGGCCGGTTGAGCTTCGGCCGCCGGGGCCGGATTCATCCCCGCATTGAATGCGTAGCCGATAGCAATAAGGCCGGAGGGGAACGCGTATCGCATGGATATCCTCCTGCGCACGGCAGCTTCTGTTTGGGCGACGGTCGCCGCTGCGACATGTCGCCAGAGGCGGTTCTCAAGCATGTCGAGCCGCACACCCGCTGTCAAATCGGTTCGGCTTGGGTTTGTCCAGTTTCCGCATGGCCGGGACACCCGGTGCGGGGCGGCGCGTTGCTCCGGCGCGACGTTGCTTCTAACTGTTTTCCAGTAATAGACTTGCGTTCCTGCTCGGTTCGTGTTCGAGCCGGCCATGTTTCGCAGAAGCAACGTCCCGGCACAGCCATACACGTAGAAGCGACGCCGCGGCAGTGGGGCGTCTCAACGTAACCACAGTCGCGCAAACGAGTTAGGGAACAGGACGGTTGTTGCTTGGGGCCGTTTGAGCTTGGCATTGGCCTTGCCCCACGTGATGTGTTCGCCGCGTCGCGGTTACTGCCGGAGGCCGGTTCGCATGACGCGGTGAGGGGCGTATGGCCAACGAAGCAAAAAGCCGCAAAGGGGTAAAGAAGATGCTGATGGACGAAGCAACGTTTCAGAGGAAGCTGGCCGAGCTGGTCGCCGAGATCTCAACGCTGCCGCCGGCAGAGCGGCAGAAGCTGCAACTGCTGGCCGAGCAGACCAAACAACGGCACAAAGAGCTGAAGGAGACGGTGACCAGCCTGCAGGAGAGCCTCGACTTCCTGCGGCTGTCCATCAAGTACCTTCTCTTCGATCTGGAAGCGACGCGTCGGGAGAACGCGTATCTGCGGAAAATGATCGAAGACTCGTCAAACTCGGCCTGAACGTGGGGGCACGCCGTCGCGAGAGGAAGACGGCGAATCGGCAGGCAGTCGGCGCGCATAACCGTCTGGCCCGGATAACGAGGGGTTCGCAGGCCGGCTGCCGAAGAGAGCGAGAAAGGGAAACCCGCCGCGGGCGTTGCGGCACGGCGTCCGGCGGGGGTATGTGGAATACGGGTCTCTCCGAGGACCGTGCCAAGAACCATTCGGGGAGGCTGCCCCGGGCACCGGCGGTAACGGTGCTCGGGGCATTCTGTTGCGCGGCGGATTTGCAGCGGCGGTCGGCCGACGTTCTAATACTCCGGCGAGGTGGGTTGTTTCACAACGGGGAGGCGGTCGATGTCGGATGGACAGGCGCCAGCGCCGTCTGTGAATGAGTACCAGGGGACATACCGCAAGGGCCGGGTGGTCCTCGATGGACCGGTCAGCTGGCCGGACGGAACGCGCGTACTGGTTCGGGTGGCCGCCGCCGAACCGGGGGTGCTGGGCGGGCCGGAACTGGGCCCGGTGATCGTGGCCGGCTTCGGGCTTGCCGGGCGGTGGGTGGCGGACATTTTCGATCGGCACAAGATCGACTACGTGATCGTGGACAGCAACCCCAACACGGTCGAAGTGCAACAGAAGCTCGGGCGGAGGGTGATCCAGGGCGACATCGGCGACGAGGAAACGCTGCGGCGGGCCGGGATCGAACGATCGTCGATCCTGGCGCTCACGGTTCCGGACGAACCCGCAGTGCTCCGGGCCACGGAGGCGGCGCGGCGGCTGAAGCCGGACATCTACATCGTGGCGCGGACGACACACTCGTCGGCCGGCATGGAGGCGTCACGACTGGGGGCGGACGAGGTAGTCAAGGCGGAGCAGGCGATCGCCCGGCAGTTCTACGAGATGCTCGTTCGCCGTCTGGGCACGCCGGGATCGGCGGACGACTCCGGCAACGTCCCGGCCGGGCCGGCGATGTGAAAACGGGTACGGCGTCGGGAGGTCCTGGTCTGGGAAGGCACGTTCCCCGAAATCGCCGCCATGCGAATGTCGCCCCGCCGTCTTGCCGCGAATTCTGACGTCTTACGCCCATCGGAGTACAAGTGACATGTGGGAGCAGCGTTGGCATCCGCTGCGGGAGGAGTGGGTCATCATCGCCGCGCACCGGCAGGACCGGCCGTGGAGCGGGGCCGAGGTGGGCCGACGGCCGGCGGCGCTGCCGGAGTACGTGCCGGACTGCTATCTGTGTCCGGGCAACACCCGCGTGAGCGGCCAAAGGAACCCTCCCTACGTGCAGACGTTCGTGTTCGATAACGACCTGCCTTGCGTCGGTCTGCACGCCCCGCGCGGTCTCGAACGCCCCGCGGGGATCTACCGGAACCGGCCCGCCGTCGGCGTCGCGCGGGTCGTGTGCTACAGCCCGAAGCACCACCTGACGCTGGCGGACCTCGAGCCGGCGGAGATCGCGAACCTTCTCCGCGTCTGGCAGGCCGAGTACCGCGAACTCGGCGCCCGGCCCGAGATTGCGCACGTGCTCATCTTCGAGAACAAGGGCGAGGTCGTCGGCGTCTCGAACCCGCACCCGCACTGCCAGATCTACGCGACGAACTTCGTGTTCAAGACGATCGAGACCGAAGCCGACGCGACCCGCCGCCACCTCGCCAAAACGGGGCGCGTGCTGTTCCAGGACATCCTCGCGGCGGAAAAGGCCGACGGGCGGCGGATCCTCTGCGAGAACGGCACGGCCGTCGGGTTCGTGCCGTACTTCGCGCGGTACGCCTACGAGGTTTATGTCGCTCCGAAGGCCACGCACGCGAGCATCGCGGCGCTGTCGGAGGCGGAGGTCGACGACCTCGCCCGCGTCCTGAAGACCGTGCTGGTGAAGTTCGACAATCTGTGGCGGATGCCGTTTCCCTATGTGATGGCTCTGCACCAGGCCCCGACGGACGGCGGCGACTACCGCGGCTTCCACTTCCACATCGAGTTCCATCCGCCGTTGCGCAAACCGAACCTGCTCAAGTACCTCGCCGGCCCCGAGATCGGCGGCGGGAGCTTCCTCAGCGACACCTCGCCGGAGGACAAGGCGGCGGAACTCAGGGAAAGCGCCGGGCCCTGAGGGCCGGGCTCCCGCGGTACCATGGCTGCCGGTCTTCGAGTTGCGGGGCAGTGTGGACTGCGGCGGCCCGGAAACCGCTTTGGATACACGCGGAGCGTCCTGGCTCGCGGGTGGCCTCATGCAGGCGGTACGGCGCGGACCCGTTCGCGTACCTGAAGGATGTGCTGACGCGGATCGCGGCGACGCCGGCGAGCCAACTCGACCAGTTCCTGCCGGACCGCTGGAAGGCCGTCCGCGCGTCCGCGGCCGAGTGATTCCTCTTCTTTTCACTCCCCAGGCGCCGCCAATCCACATGCCGACCGTTCGCCATGCAGCCCGCGGGGTTCACAGGACGCTTACGTTTCTTCTGCGTGCTTCGGGGGTTTCACGGTTCGGGTATCCGGGCGCGGGCCGAGTCAACCCACGAAACACGCGAAGTGAGAACAGGGTGGGAGGCTCGCACGCGGCTCCGTGCCGCGGTCTTCGCCGTCACGCCCGTCCAGCACGAGGACCACGTTATACCCGTCGTACACGAAACGCCAGTCCTCCGTCGGCGTCGCGTCGTTCCAGCTGCTGCCGTCCCAGGTGTACACCAGCTTCCGCACCCGGCGGTTCATGTAATCATACTCGAACCGCACCTTCTTGTCGTTGCCCGGGTCATCGACCTGCGGCGTCAGCGGCCGGGCCTCGATCAGGCGGTTCTCGGCGTCCCAGGTGTACGCCAATGGTCGGACGTCGCCCTGGCAGGCCGGCGGCTGATTCGACTTGTTGAAGCAGTGCATGAACGCGGTGTAGTCGCTGATATCCACATCGCCGTCACCATCGGCGTCCGCCCGGTTGCAGTCCGCGGCCGACGGCGGGGGCGGGTTCCCGACGCTGGGAGAGTTGTTCGGACCGTTGAAGCACGCGGAAAACAGCGTGAAATCGGAGAGTGTAGCAACATTACAGAGTTCTCGCCGTCGCGATCGGCGGATATCGAGCCGCTTTTCGCGTGGTTCGCGTATTTCGCGGTCCCCAAACAGAATCGAACCGCGAAACACGCGGAATACGCGAAAGCCGGCCGGAATACCACGGGATCACTCTGTAATGATGCTACAGTCTCTGAAATCGCTGAGGTCCACGTCGCCGTCGAGGTCGATGTCGCTCGAAATCAGCCCCGACGCCGTCATGTTGCCGTCGAGGTCGTACTCCAGAAGCTCGTTCGCCCGCGTCACGCGGGTGTACTGGTTCAGGGCGTTCCTGGCGTATCCCGCCCAATTGTCCCAATCGACGCCGTCGAGCTGGCGATTGCCGATGGCGTCGTAGTCGTAGCCCCAGGCGTACGGGCTGCCCGTGTGCGTGGCCGGCTGGGTGCTGGTGTACCGGTCGGCGGCCGTCAACTCGCTCCGGCCGTTGTAGCCCCAGACGAAGTTGTGGCCGTCGCCGAACGCCGAGCCGGTGTGGACGACGTTCGTCCGCCGGCCGAGGGCGTCGTTGGTGTAGGCGTACTTCGAGACGGTCGGCAGGTTCGTGCCGGCCTTGTTCTCGACGAAATCAATCAGATTCCGCGTGCCCTCGTACTGCCGCTGCGTTTGCGCGAGCGGGGTGCCGCCCTGCGTCGCGAGGTACTTCACGTACTCGACGGCGTCGCTCTTGGGCGTCGTGCCGTCCTTGATCGGTTCGTACTGCACGCCGTACGCCGGCAGGCCGGGAATCCCGATTCTCACCACACGCGGCATGCGGATACCCTATCACGAAAGGCCGGCCCAGTCACATAACCGGCGACTGTCCCCCGGGCTGCCATATCGGTGACTGTCCCGAAGAATCGAGAATCGTAGGTCGGGAAAGTGGCTTCGATATTGGCGGAGGCGGAAGGGCTTCGAAGGCTTGCTGGGCTCGGCGCATGAGGGCACGGGCCTCCGACGCCTCCGGCCCGAGTGCCGTCTCAGCTGATACCATGATCGTCGTGCCGGACGCATCTCCCATGCCATGGGCGTCAAGAAGCTGCCGGTGCAGGCGATCGGCGTCACCTGTCTTCAGCGGGTTCGTGAGTGTGGTCCCGTCAGGCAACACGACGATCAGAGCATCCGTTGCCCGGCGGATCTGAACATCGTCAAGGCCCGCATCGCTCAGTCGAAGCACCGTCCGATGCCGATCCGCGCTCTTGATGAGTCTGATCCATGCTGGTTCCCAGAATCCACGGCCCTGTCCCCGTGCGGGCACGACGACCACCAGCAGCAGGTTCAGTTGCCTGTCAGCGATGGCGAAGTTGCCTGCCTCGTCAGCAGCCACGAATTCGAAGTACCATGGAGAAAGACAGGGAGGGACGTTCTTTGCAGGGTAGTGAAACAGTGGGCGGAAGTGGATCCGACACAAACAAGGCTCTTCTCCTGAAAGCGCACCGCATTTCTGGCCCTCATGCTTCGGGC